>NZ_DAMCPG010000112.1:0-1017 GCF_032106685.1 Massilia sp. | reverse complement strand
GATCGCCCAGCAGCACCGCGCCGGAGCCGGACAGCGATTGCACTTCGGCGCCGTTGTTGGTCGCCGCGATATCGAACGTGCCGTTGTTAACCAGGCCGCTGGAGGCAGCGATGCTGCCCGAGCCGGACAGTTCCAAGCCTGCACCGTTTGCAACTGCGGTTGCGCCGGTATAGGTGTTGGTGCCGCTCAGCACTTCGCTACCGCCAGCGACGTTCAGGCCACCGTTGCCCTGAATCACGCCAGCGAAGGTGTCGTGCGCATTCGTCAGGGTCAGCGTCTGATCGCCCAGCAGCACCGCGCCCGAGCCGGACAGGGATTGCACTTCCGCGCCGTTGTTGGTCGCGGCAATATCGAAGGTACCGTTGTTGACCAGGCCGCTGGAAGCGGCAATGCTGCCCGAGCCGGACAATTCGAGGGTCGACCAATGGGCGACGTTCGTCGCGCCGGTGTAGGTGTTGGCGCCGCTCAGCACTTCATTGCCGCCAGCGACGTTCAGGCCACCATTGCCCTGGATGACGCCAGCGAAATCGCCGCTGGCGTTCGTCAAGGTCAGCGTCTGGCCGCCCAGCAGCACCGCGCCCGAGCCGGACAGCGACTGTACTTCGGCGCCGTTGTTGGTCGCGGCGATGTCGAAGGTGCCGTTGTTGACGAGGCCGCTGGAAGCGGCGATGCTGCCCGAGCCTGACAATTCGAGGGTCGACCACTGGGCGACGTTTGTCGCGCCGGTGTAGGCGTTGGCGCCGCTCAGCACTTCGTTGCCGCCAGCGATGTTCAGGCCGCCATTGCCCTGGATGACGCCAGCGAAATCGCCGCTGGCGTTCGTCAAGGTCAGCGTCTGGCCGCCCAGCAGCACCGCGCCCGAGCCGGACAAGGATTGCACTTCGGCGCCGTTGTTGGTCGCCGCGATGTCGAGGGTGCCGTTATTGACCAGGCCGCTGGAAGCGGCAATGCTGCCCGAGCCTGACAATTCGAGGGTCGACCACTGGGCGACGCTCGTCGCACCGGTGTAGGTGTTGG
>NZ_DAMCPG010000111.1:0-1030 GCF_032106685.1 Massilia sp. | reverse complement strand
CCCAGCGCTTTCGCGACGGGGGTGTCGTTATCGTTGGGTGCGGGAGCAGGATTTGGACGATACCTCACACCTGCGATCCGCTTCATGGCTTAATTGCGAGGGGCGCGATCGTGTGAAAGTCACTGAAGTGGAAGACCAACGGCATGATCCCGTCGGTGGCGGCGGCCCGGTGAAGGCGGAACAGGACGATGTCGTGATCGCCGGGGGTATTTCATTTTCGACCGAGCACTCGAGCCAAGCCGTCGCGTTCGCTAGAAAAACGGCTCCGCTTGGAGCCTCTTCGTAGTGCAGATCCAGAAAGCGATCCCCCGTCGCCTGCGCCAACCGCGACGAAGGCACTGGCGGTCATGCCGATAGGCTGCCCCTCATTCATGGCGCACAGGGTGGTGATCCCAGTCGGGAACCTGTTGGTCGCGGTGCTGCAGAACTTGGGGGTAATGTTTTTGCCTGCAGACGAAAAGGCTGGGGCCGGCGTTCGGTTAGAAGCCTCAGACACGCCTGCGTTTGCGCGACGCCGAAGTGGTGAGAAGGAGCAACTCAGCACCAAAACGGATATCGGCCTGTTACCAGGGCGAACTAGCAGCAGACGACTGATGGGAATCTGCCAGGGCGGAGCTGTATCGCAGCGGACCTAGTTTCTTGAAATTGCCAAGCTTGACCTTGAACAATGGTTCAATCTTACGAACTCAATCGAACCAACTCATATTCAAGGAAATCCAGTATGGCCTCTGCAATCACTAGAGATAGCCGGTTCAGTATTCCAAAGACCATGACGGCTGTGGAAATTTCAAAACCTGGCGGGCCGGACGTTCTTAGTGACGTGACCCCCTGAATCTCCTCCAGGAATAGCTAGAGTCCGCCCTAACGAAGGACGGACAGAATGAAGCGATCAAGGTTCACAGAGGAGCAGATCATCGGGATTCTGCGGGAGCAGGAGGCCGGTTTGACGACGGCGGAGGTGTGTCGGCGTCACGGGGTCAGCTCGGCGACTGAAGACGCTTGAAGACGAGAACGGCCGGCTCAAGCGGAT
>NZ_DAMCPG010000110.1:0-1114 GCF_032106685.1 Massilia sp. | reverse complement strand
CTGATCGATGCCCTCATCGCGCAAGGCGCGCGTGAGCTCACCATCGTCAACAACAACGCCGGCAACGGCGACACCGGCCTGGCCGCGCTGCTGGCGGCCAAGCGGGTACGCAAGATCATCTGCTCCTTCCCGCGCCAGGCCGACTCGCACCATTTCGACGCGCTCTACCGGGCCGGCGAGATCGAGCTCGAACTGACCCCGCAGGGCAACCTGGCCGAACGCATCCGCGCCGCCGGCGCCGGCATCGGCGGCTTCTTCACCCCGACCGGCTACGGCACCCTGCTGGCCGAGGGCAAGGAAACCCGCCTGATCGACGGCCGTCACTACGTGCTCGAATCCCCGATCCACGCCGACTTTGCCCTCATCAAGGCGCACCAGGGCGACCGCTGGGGCAACCTGGTGTACCGCAAGACCGCACGCAACTTCGGCCCGATCATGGCGATGGCCGCCAAGGTCACCATCGCCCAGGTGGGCGAGATCGTGCCGCTGGGCGAGCTCGATCCCGAGGTGATCGTCACCCCGGGCATCTTCGTCCAGCGCGTCGTGAAGGAGGCAGCATGAGCATTCAAACCCGTTATACCCGCGACCAGATCGCCGCGCGCGTGGCCCAGGACATCCACGAAGGGGCCTACGTGAACCTCGGCATCGGCCTGCCGACCAAGGTCGCCAACTACCTGCCGAGCGACCGCGAAGTCTTCCTCCACAGCGAGAACGGCCTGCTCGGCATGGGGCCGGCGCCCGCGCCCGGCGAGGAAGACGAGGACCTGATCAACGCCGGCAAGCAGCCGGTGACCCTGCTCACCGGCGGCAGCTACTTCCACCACGGCGATTCCTTCGCCATGATGCGCGGCGGCCACCTCGACATCTGCGTGCTGGGCGCCTTCCAGGTCTCGGAAAAAGGGGACCTGGCCAACTGGCACACCGGCGCGCCGGACGCGATTCCGGCCGTGGGCGGCGCCATGGATCTCGCCATCGGCGCCAAGCAGGTGTTCGTGATGATGGACCACCAGACCAAGACCGGGGAAAGCAAGATCGTGCGCGAATGCAGCTATCCGCTCACCGGCGTGGCCTGCGTGAACCGCATCTATACCGACCTGGCGGTGATCGACGTCAC
>NZ_DAMCPG010000109.1:0-1123 GCF_032106685.1 Massilia sp. | reverse complement strand
ATTCGCTTCTGTTGCAACCGCTCGTATCAACCACGTCCTGGCCGCCAGCATCATGCTCGCCTTTGCAGGCGCCGCCTCGGCCCAGACCGCCAAGACGCTCGTCGAGCCGGCCTTCGATTCCCCGGCCGCCACCAGCGCGCCGGCCGTGACCGCCGCCGCCGTGACGCCGGCCGCGACCACCGTCACCGGGCACCTGTACGTGTCCCCGACGGGGTCCGACGCGAACCCCGGCACGCAAGCCAAGCCGGTAAAGACCATCGCCCGCGCCGACGCGCTGGCGAAAGCCGGCTACGTCATCCACGTGGCGCCGGGCACCTACAACGTCGCCGCGCCCTCGACCGGCAGCGCCGGCATCCGCACGGTCAAGAGCGGCACCGCCAGCGCCCGCATCAAGTTTGTCTCCGACGTGAAGTGGGGAGCGAAGATCGTCTTCTCGGGCACCGGCATGGGCTGGAACTCGAAGGGCGCCTACGTCGACATCGAAGGCTTCGACATCACCGGCAGCGGCCGCATCGGCATCCTGGCCGAGGGCGGCAAGGAACGCATCGCCAACAACTTCGTCCACGACCTGAAGGTCAGCGGCGGCTGCAACGGCGGCGGCGGCGCGGCGATCGACGCCTGGGGTCCGGGCGGCGGCGCGGTGATCGATTCGAACATCGTGCGCAACATCGGCGCGCAGTGGGTCGCGGCGCAAAGCTGCAACACCGTGCAGGGCATCTACCTGACCAACCAGAACAACATCGTCTCGAACAACATCATCTCGGGCGTGGCCTCGGTCGGCATCAACAGCTGGCACGGCGCGACGGCGAACACCTACGTCAACAACACGATCTTCGGCAACAAGATGGGCATCGTGATCGGCCACGGCGACAGCGGCGCGACCTCGGCCGGCACCAGCAACAACTACGTGGCCAACAACATCGTCTACCGCAACGCCTACGGCATCACGGAAATGGGCACGGTCGGCAAGAACAACCGCTACGCCAACAACCTGGTGTTCAACACCGGCCGCGCCTGGCTGGTGAAGGGCGCCGTCAGCGCCACCGTCGCGGCCGAGCCGCAGTTCGTGAACTACCAGGCCAACGGCACCGGCGACTATCGCCTGAAGAGCACCTCGCCGGCC
>NZ_DAMCPG010000108.1:0-1169 GCF_032106685.1 Massilia sp. | reverse complement strand
GAGACCACGCCGGCGCCGACGGTACGGCCGCCTTCGCGGATGGCGAAGCGCAGGCCTTCGTCCATGGCCACCGGGTTGATCAGGGTGACGACCATCTTGACGTTGTCACCCGGCATCACCATTTCGACGCCTTCCGGCAGTGCAGCGGCGCCGGTGATGTCGGTGGTGCGGAAGTAGAACTGCGGACGGTAGCCGTTGAAGAACGGGGTGTGGCGGCCGCCCTCGTCCTTCGACAGGACGTACACTTCGCCTTCGAACTTGGTGTGCGGCTTGATCGTGCCCGGCTTGGCCAGCACCTGGCCACGCTCGACGTCATCACGCTTGGTGCCGCGCAGCAGCAGGCCAGCGTTGTCGCCTGCCTGACCCTGGTCCAGCAGCTTGCGGAACATTTCAACGCCGGTCACGGTGGTCTTCTGCACCGGACGGATGCCGACGATTTCGATTTCGTCGCCAACCTTGATCACGCCGCGCTCGATACGACCGGTCACCACGGTGCCGCGGCCCGAGATCGAGAACACGTCTTCCACCGGCATCAGGAACGGCTTGTCGATCGCACGCTCCGGCTCCGGAATCCAGCTGTCCAGCGCGTCGACCAGCTTCAGGATGGCCGGCACGCCGATGTCGCTCTGGTCGCCTTCCAGCGCCAGGCGGGCCGAACCGGCGATGATCGGGGTGTCGTCGCCCGGGAACTCGTACTTGCTCAGCAGTTCGCGCACTTCCATCTCGACCAGCTCGAGCAGCTCGGCGTCGTCGACCATGTCGGCCTTGTTCAGGAACACGACGATGTACGGCACGCCGACCTGGCGCGACAGCAGGATGTGCTCACGGGTCTGCGGCATCGGGCCGTCAGCGGCCGAGCACACCAGGATCGCGCCGTCCATCTGGGCGGCACCGGTGATCATGTTCTTGACGTAGTCAGCGTGGCCCGGGCAGTCAACGTGGGCGTAGTGACGGATCGGGGATTCGTATTCGACGTGCGCGGTCGAGATCGTGATACCACGAGCCTTTTCTTCCGGCGCGGCGTCGATCGAGGAGTAATCCTTGAACTCGCCACCGAAGCGCTCGGCACCGATCTTGGTCAGTGCGGCGGTCAGCGTGGTCTTGCCGTGGTCGACGTGACCGATGGTGCCGACGTTGACGTGCGGCTTGGTGCGCTCGAACTTACCCTT
>NZ_DAMCPG010000107.1:0-1193 GCF_032106685.1 Massilia sp. | reverse complement strand
AAATGGCAAAAGGTAAATTCGAACGGACCAAGCCGCACGTCAACGTCGGCACCATCGGTCACGTTGACCACGGCAAAACCACCCTGACGGCTGCAATCGCAACCGTTCTGTCGAAGAAGTTCGGCGGCGAAGCCAAGGCGTACGACCAGATCGACGCGGCTCCGGAAGAGAAGGCACGCGGCATCACCATCAACACCGCGCACGTCGAGTACGAAACCGAATCGCGTCACTACGCGCACGTCGACTGCCCAGGCCACGCCGACTACATCAAGAACATGATTACCGGTGCCGCCCAGATGGACGGCGCGATCCTGGTGTGCTCGGCCGCTGACGGCCCGATGCCGCAGACCCGCGAGCACATCCTGCTGGCGCGTCAGGTTGGCGTTCCGTACATCATCGTGTTCCTGAACAAGTGCGACCTGGTCGACGACGCAGAACTGCTGGAACTGGTCGAAATGGAAGTCCGCGAACTCCTGTCGAAGTACGAGTTCCCTGGCGACGACCTGCCGATCATCAAAGGTTCGGCACGTATGGCCCTGGAAGGCCAGCCTGGCGAAATGGGCGAAGAGTGCATCATCCGCCTGGCAGAAGCCCTGGACACCTACATCCCGACGCCAGAGCGCGCTGTTGACGGCGCCTTCCTGATGCCAGTCGAAGACGTGTTCTCGATCTCGGGTCGTGGTACCGTCGTGACCGGTCGTGTCGAGCGCGGCATCATCAAGGTCGGCGAAGAAATCGAAATCGTCGGCATCACCGATACCGTCAAGACCACCTGCACCGGCGTGGAAATGTTCCGCAAGCTGCTGGACCAGGGTCAGGCAGGCGACAACGTCGGTCTGCTGCTGCGCGGCACCAAGCGTGAAGACGTCCAGCGCGGCCAGGTTCTGGCCAAGCCGGGCTCGATCAAGCCGCACAACCACTTCACCGGCGAGATCTACGTGCTGTCGAAAGACGAAGGTGGCCGTCACACCCCGTTCTTCAACAACTACCGTCCGCAGTTCTACTTCCGTACCACCGACGTGACCGGCTCGATCGAGCTGCCAGCGGACAAGGAAATGGTCATGCCAGGCGATAACGTGTCGATCACCGTCAAGCTGATCAACCCGATCGCGATGGAAGAAGGCCTGCGCTTCGCAATCCGCGAAGGCGGCCGTACCGTCGGCGCCGGCGTGGTTGCCAAGATCATCGCCTAA
>NZ_DAMCPG010000106.1:0-1208 GCF_032106685.1 Massilia sp. | reverse complement strand
CCTCAACGTACAGGAGATCCGCGGTCATGGACCGGTGACCCATATCGCCAATGCGCCCGCTTTCCTGACAGGCGTCGTCAACCTGCGCGGCCAGATCGTGCCGATTGTCGACATGCGCATCCGGTTCGGCCTCGAGACGGCCAGCTACAACGACTTCACGGTCGTCATCGTCCTGAACATCGGCGGGCACGTGATCGGCATGGTGGTCGACAGCGTGTCGGACGTGGTCACGCTCGAACCTGGGCAGGTGCGTCCGGCGCCTGCCCTGGGCGGCGCCATGCACAGCGAACAATTGCTTGGCCTGGGCACGCTCGGCGAGCGCACCCTGATCCTGCTCGACATCGCCCGCCTGATGGCGGCGCCCGACATGGGCCTGGTCGGCAGGGCTGCGGCCACCTGATACCCCATCCAATCATCCAAACATCGATATCATGAAATTTTCCGACATTAAAATCGCAAAGCGCCTGGCCATTGGCTTCGGCATCCTTTTCGGCCTGCTGATCCTCAGCCAGGTCATGGGCCTGTCCATGCTCACGCAAGTGAGCGCCAATGCGGAAAGGCTGGGCGAGCGCCGCATCCCCAACATCACCGCCACCAACGCCGTCCTGGTCGAAGTCAACGACATCGCCATCGCCCTGCGCAACATGATGCTCGACGCCGATCCGGCCGACCGCCAGAAGCAGCGTGAAGAGATCGCCGCCTCGGGCCGCGCGGCGCAGGAACAGCTGACGCAGTTGAGCAGCCAGCTGACCAATCCGGACGCGAGGGTGATTTTCGACCGCATGACGGCCGCCCACGACAAATACGTGCTGGGCCAGCAAGCGCTGCTCAAGCACATCGACAGCGGCGACGATAACGGCGCGCGCGATTACCTGAAAAGCGGCCTGCGTCCCGTCCTCGCCGAGCTGAAGAGCGCCATCAACGAGCAGGTCGCGCTGCAGCAGAAGCTGGCGCGCGACGCCGTTGCCGAGACGCGCGCCACCGACACCGCAACGCGCCGGATGGTCGCGGTCGTGTCGACCATCTCGCTGCTCCTGGCAGTCTTCGTCGCCTGGATCATCACCCGTTCCATCACCCGTCCGCTGGCGCGCGCGCTGGACGTGGCGAACACCGTGGCGGCCGGCGACCTGAGCAGCCGCATCGAGGTCACGTCCCGCGACGAGACCGGCATGCTGCTGCAGGCCCTGAAGACCATGAACGAGAACCTG
>NZ_DAMCPG010000105.1:0-1334 GCF_032106685.1 Massilia sp. | reverse complement strand
GTGCTGCAGCACTATTACGTCAAATCAAGTCTCGCCTTCTTGACACAACACCTTCTTTTTAATCTAGATGCTTGTCTTAAAACTGACTTGATGACGGATTGACGTTCACTTGTCAGTTTTTCTATTTCTTTCGGGGCTACACACAAAAAACCGACCTGCAATCTGCAGATCGGTCAAGTGCCTGGCAACGTCCTATCCTCACAGGGGGAAGCCCCCAACTACTTTCGGCGTTCAAGTGCTTAACTTCCGTGTTCGGCATGGGAACGGGTGTGACCACTTGGCTATCGTCACCAGACGATCGGGCTCGCGCCCTCAAAACTGAAGTCATCAACAATGCATCTGCTAGAACAAGGCCTCGACCGATTAGTATCACTCAGCTCCACATGTCGCCATGCTTCCACCCGTGACCTATCTACCTCATCGTCTCTGAGGGGTCTTTCTTGATTACTCAAAGGGAAATCTCATCTTGGAGGGGGCTTCATGCTTAGATGCTTTCAGCATTTATCCCGTCCGCACGTAGCTACCCAGCGATGCTCCTGGCGGAACAACTGGTACACCAGCGGTGCGTCCATCCCGGTCCTCTCGTACTAAGGACAGCTCTCCTCAAATTTCCTGCGCCCACGACGGATAGGGACCGAACTGTCTCACGACGTTCTGAACCCAGCTCGCGTACCGCTTTAATGGGCGAACAGCCCAACCCTTGGGACCTACTCCAGCCCCAGGATGCGATGAGCCGACATCGAGGTGCCAAACCTCCCCGTCGATGTGGACTCTTGGGGGAGATCAGCCTGTTATCCCCAGGGTAGCTTTTATCCGTTGAGCGATGGCCCTTCCATGCGGAACCACCGGATCACTAAGCCCGACTTTCGTCCCTGCTCGACTTGTAGGTCTCGCAGTCAAGCTCCCTTCTGCCTTTGCGCTCTACGAATGATTTCCAACCATTCTGAGGGAACCTTTGGGCGCCTCCGTTACTGTTTAGGAGGCGACCGCCCCAGTCAAACTACCCGCCTGACACGGTCCTCCAGCCGGATCACGGCTGCGAGTTAGAGACTCTATGCATGAAGGGCGGTATCCCAAGGGTGACTCCTCCGAAGCTGGCGCTCCGGGCTCGACGTCTCCCGCCTATCCTGTACATCATGCACAAAGCCTCAATATCAGGCTGTAGTAAAGCTCCATGGGGTCTTTCCGTCCTGTCGCGGGTAACCTGCATCTTCACAGGTACTATGATTTCACCGGGTCTCTCGTTGAGACAGTGCCCAAATCGTTACGCCTTTCGTGCGGGTCGGAACTTACCCGACAAGGAATTTCGCTACCTTAGGACCGTTATAGTTACG
>NZ_DAMCPG010000104.1:0-1356 GCF_032106685.1 Massilia sp. | reverse complement strand
TGGCCAGGTTGTTGTAGACGTGGTCGAGGCGGTTGGCCGCGGCGCCCAGGCTCGAACGGACGGTGGCAACCTTGTCGATGGCGCCGCTGATGGTCGTCAGGATGGTGTTGGTGGTGGCCTTCAGTTCGGCGCCGGTGGTGCCGTCCTTGTAGCCCGCTGCGACGCCTTCCAGGGCCAGGTCGATCGTGCCGCCGGTCTTCATCGAGGCTTCCAGGTCCAGCTTCATGGTTTCGCCGGCGCTGGCGCCGATCTGGAACACCATGCCGCCGGCCGTGCCCAGGGTGCCGCCGACCATCAGGTCCTTGCCGCCGAAGGTGGTCTTGGTCATGATGTTCTTGATCTCGGCGCCGAGCTGCGAGTATTCCGACTGCATGGCATCCTTGTCGGCGTCGGTCGAGGAGGCGTCGAATGCCTGGGTGGCCAGGTCCTTCATGCGCACCAGCATGTTGGTGACTTCGTCGAGCGCGCCTTCGGCGGTCTGCAGCATCGAGGTCGAATTCTGGGTGTTGCGCATGGCGACGGCCATGCCGCTGGTTTGCGCTTTCAGGCGGGTGGCGATCTGCAGGCCGGCCGCGTCGTCCATGGCCGAGTTGATACGGAAACCGGTCGACAGGCGGGTCATCGAGGTCGACAGGCTCGACTGGGTGCGACCGATCGAGTTTTGTGCCGACAGGGTGGCGGCGTTGGTGTGAAGGCTCAGCATGTTCAGCTCCAGGTGTTGGGGTGGTCAACGAGCAGCTCATCTGCTCTTACAAGGACAAGGCGACCATGGCGAGCTGCTCATTAAATTCCGTGTGGAAATTTTTTTGCAGGCGGCCAGCCCATCCCGTAAGCCATACCGTAAACGCACAAGGCCAGCCGCGAACGGCTGGCCCCGGTACTCACCGGCGCGCTGGCGCGGCCGGAGGCGTGTCGATTACTGCAGCAGCGACATGACCATCGAGGACATGCTGTTGGTCTGCTTGAGCATCGCGGTGCCGGCTTGCATCAGCATCTGCTTGGAGGTCATGTTCGCCGATTCGGTGGCGAAGTCGACGTCCATGATGCGGCCGGTGGCGTTCTTGGTGTTGGTGCTGATGTTGGCCAGGTTGTTGTAGACGTGGTCGAGGCGGTTGGCCGCGGCGCCCAGGCTCGAGCGCACGGTGGCGACGTTGTCGATCGCGGTGCTGATCTTGGTCAGGATCGCGTTCGTGGCCGCCGCGCCGGTCAGTTCCTGGCCGGCGGTGGTGGTGGCGCCGGCGGTGTAGGTGGTCGAGACGTCGTCCAGGGCAGCGGCGATGGTGCCGCCGGTCTTCATCGAGGCTTCCAGGTTCAGCTTCATGGTTTCGCCGGCGCTGGCGCCGATCTGGAAGACCA
>NZ_DAMCPG010000103.1:0-1384 GCF_032106685.1 Massilia sp. | reverse complement strand
ATGGCCAAGGAAAAGTTCGAACGCACCAAGCCGCACGTGAACATCGGCACGATCGGTCACGTTGACCACGGCAAGACGACGCTGACGGCGGCGATCTCGATGACGCTGTCGAAGGCCGGCGGCGGCAAGGCGATGAACTACGCCGACATCGACAACGCGCCGGAAGAAAAAGCGCGCGGCATCACGATCAACACGTCGCACGTGGAATATGAGACGGCGAACCGTCACTACGCGCACGTGGACTGCCCGGGCCACGCCGACTACGTGAAGAACATGATCACGGGCGCCGCCCAGATGGACGGCGCGATCCTGGTTTGCTCGGCCGCTGACGGCCCGATGCCGCAGACCCGCGAGCACATCCTGCTGTCGCGTCAGGTCGGCGTTCCGGCGCTGGTGGTGTTCCTGAACAAGGTCGACATGGTCGACGACGAGGAACTGCTGGAGCTGGTCGAAATGGAAGTGCGCGAGCTGCTCAGCTCGTACCAGTTCCCGGGCGACGACATCCCGGTCGTCAAGGGTTCGGCCCTGGCCGCCGTCGAAGACCGCGACGCCCACATCGGCGCCGAGCGCATCCTGGAGCTGATGGCTGCGGTCGACAGCTACATCCCGCAACCGGAACGCCCGATCGACATGCCGTTCCTGATGCCGGTCGAAGACGTGTTCTCGATCTCGGGCCGCGGCACCGTGGTGACGGGTCGCGTCGAGCGCGGCATCGTCAAGGTCGGTGAAGAAGTCGAAATCGTCGGCATCCGTCCGGTTCAGAAGACGACCTGCACGGGCGTCGAAATGTTCCGCAAGCTGCTGGACCAGGGTCAAGCGGGCGATAACGTGGGCGTGCTGCTGCGCGGCACCAAGCGTGAAGACGTCGAGCGCGGCCAGGTGCTGTGCAAGCCGGGTTCGATCACCCCGCACACCAAGTTCGTGGCTGAAGCCTACATCCTGAACAAGGAAGAAGGCGGCCGTCACACGCCGTTCTTCACGAACTACCGCCCGCAGTTCTACTTCCGCACGACGGACGTGACCGGCATCGTGCGCCTGAAGGAAGGCGTCGAGATGATCATGCCGGGCGACAACGCCGAGCTGGACGTCGAACTGATCACGCCGATCGCGATGGAAGAGAAGCTGCGCTTCGCCATCCGCGAAGGCGGCCGCACCGTCGGCGCCGGCGTCGTGGCGAAAATCGTCGAGTAATCGACGTCAGAATGAGCGAGGGCCCCGGCCCTCGCTGGTTCGCCAGTACGAGTAAGCGTAAGCGTACCGGCCTCAAGCAGCCCGCAAGGGCGTTAGGCCGTAGTAATGGCCTCAAGCAGCCCGCAAGGGCGTTAGGCCAAGAGTAAAGCGTAACAGAGCGGCCCCCGGAGCGATCCGGGGGCCGTTTTGCATT
>NZ_DAMCPG010000102.1:0-1414 GCF_032106685.1 Massilia sp. | reverse complement strand
CTCTACTCAGATCAACCTCGGACTCTCGTTATGGCTGGATGAGAAACGGGGGTCATGTGTGGACGACCTCCAAGACGCAAGAGTGAAAACGACGTTGGCGCTCGGTCGAGTGCAGTCATGTGTTCGGCCTGTTGATGCAGCTGTGTGCGCTGCTGGCCTTGATGAAGTCCGCGGACCGGCTCCCTAATCACGTCAACGCGCTCGAAGCGCTCTGACCCCCTGGGTTTCACCCGTCCCCGGCTGCGGCCGGTTCGTCATCACGTCTCACCACTCTTTCGTCTACGGCGTCGGTCCTTGTTGGGAGCCGGGCCGATCTCTATGCCGCTATGGGCCTGTAGTCCTCCTGTCGCACCATCAGGGTCCATGCGATACGGGCCGTCTTGTTGGCCAAGGCCACGGCGGCGACTTTGGGCTTCTTGCGCTCGAGCAGATTGCCGACCCAGCCCGCCCGTGCTCGCTGGCGGGCCATTCGCAGGACGGCCGTCGCCCCGACGACCAGCAGGCGTCGCAGATAGCTGTCGCCCATCTTGCTGATGCCGCTCTGACGTTCCTTGCCGCCGCTGCTGTTGGCGCGCGGCGTTAGCCCCAGCCAGGCCGCGAACTGTCTTCCCGAGCGGAAGAGCTTCGGATCCGGCGCGCTTGCGGCCATGGCGCTGGCGGTGATCGGCCCGATGCCTGGGATGGTCGCCAACCGCCGGCTCGTCTCATCCTGTCGATGCCACTCGAGAATCCGACGTTCCAAGCGACCTATCTCTGCACCAAGTTGTTCGAGCTGTTCCGCCAGACCTCCCAGCGCGGTACGCGCCAGATCTGGCAGGTCCTGATCCTCTTCCCGCAAAGCCTTCAGCGCCGCCTGCACCCCGGCTGGGCCTTGAGGCGCGGTTATGCCGTACTCCCCGAGGTGGCCGCGTAGCGCATTGATCAGCATCGTTCTCTGGCGAACGAGCAGGTCTCTCGTCTTGTGCAGCATCAAGACTGCCTGCTGCGCCTTTGACTTCACGGCCACAAACCGCATGGTCGGCCGGGTGACGGCCTCCGCGATCGCCTCAGCATCTGCGGCGTCGGTCTTGCCGCGCTTCACATAGGCCTTCACATATGCTGGCGGCATGAGCCGCACCTCATGGCCGATCGCCATCAACTCCCGCGCCCAGTGATGGGCAGAGGCGCACGCTTCGATCCCGACCACGCATGGCCCTATCGACTGGAAAAACCCCAGCACCTGGCCTCGTCGCAGTTGCCGCCTCACGACGACCGTGCCGTCTGCGGCAACACCGTGAACCTGGAAAACAGTCTTCGCCAGATCAAGTCCGACAACTGCGATGGCCTGCATGATACCGCTCCTAGACATGACGTCCCTGATGACGACACGGCCAGAACAGCTGGTCAGGTGGAGGTCGTCCACACCATCACGTCA
>NZ_DAMCPG010000101.1:0-1463 GCF_032106685.1 Massilia sp. | reverse complement strand
CAATGTAACGGCATATGACCTGGCCATCGGCGGAGGATTGGCGTCGAGTGATCCGAAGTTTTATGCGTATTTGTGTGCGGTGGCGGATTGGCGGTTGCAGAGGGATCCGCTTGCCGTACGGCCGTCCATCCCGCAGTGGGATGATTTCATCCAAAAATTCAGTGTGTATTGGAGCGTTGAGAAGCCCGAGCGGAAAGAACTCATTCAAGGGAATTCCAAGTATTACAGCAGCGGCGAATTGCCGGCCTGCGTGCCTGCCCTGCACGCGGGTTTGCCAGGTCTGGTCGTCTGCGAAACGGTGGCCGGTGACCGTGTTGTCGCTTCGGCGGCATCGGTTGATTCGAAGGGCGGAAAGAAGGGGGCAAGATGAGCATCAAGGCCGGGAAGGTGCAGGTCCATCCAGCGAAATATGTGATCGGCGCTATTTTCGCTCTCATCGTCCTGATTCCCTTGTGGACGGTCTTCGTGATGACGGTCATCGAACCAGAGAGCTTGACTATTCAGGAGCAAACGATGGGCAACCGAATCTTGTGGTGGGTAGTAGGGCCAGTACTTGCCGTCGCGGCGCTGTTCTGCGCGCAGTGGGTGAAAGCATCGAAGAACGAGCAAGCCGGGCAGAAAGAGGTAGCGGCCCAGGTCCAGCAGGTAGCGCAAAGCGAGCAGCAACGGCGCGAATATGTACTGGAGGTGATCGGCCTTGGCGTCACCCTGGATAAATACCGGCAGGGAAAGCTGTGGGAAGCGCTGCAAGGTGGCAATCCACATGCGACGATCCGCGAACAGGATCCGAAGAAATACGATTGGACCGGCCTCGACAAGGCCGGTACGGCTGGGGGGCGCGGCGGCGATACGCTCGAAAATGGCGCGCAGTTCACGCCGATGTATTACGGAGTTCCTGTGTTCAATGCCGAGGCACCGATCGACTATCCGGAATTAAAAGACCGGCCGGAAAGGCCGCGACCTGGACTTGCTGGAGGGGCGGTCGTGTCCGGCATGGCATGGCACCTGTTCGTGGTCGGGCCGCGCCGCTTCGAAGAGCAACCCGATCGCATACTCGAAGACGTATTCGCCTTTTTCGACGCCCATCCCGACGTGCCTTACATCGTGTTGAATTCCAACGATAGCATGGGCACGCGCAATGTCAACCGTCTTCCCGGCACGCCGGAGTTGCTGAGGGATGGGCATTACATCCCCGAGATGCCCGACGCTTCCGCATTGTTCGTGCTCGCCCGCCGCGAGCGCGTCGACCCAGTGCGGCCCTTCATCTGGGACGACCCGGACAACGAATTCCTGCAAAAGGAGTTCCGCTGGATGTACGGGAATTTGCGAACGGCAGTTCCTAATCCGGACCACAAGCACGCCCTGCAGACACCGGCCCAGGTCGGCGCCGACATGACGCGCCAGGACGTCAAGGGAGATGGCGAGCGCCAGCCCCTCGTCAGCGAATGGCTCGAAGCCGCCGC
>NZ_DAMCPG010000100.1:0-1463 GCF_032106685.1 Massilia sp. | reverse complement strand
CAATGTAACGGCATATGACCTGGCCATCGGCGGAGGATTGGCGTCGAGTGATCCGCAGTTTTATGCGTATTTGTGCGCGGTGGCGGATTGGCGGTTGCAGATGGATCCAACTGCGAAACGGCCATCTATCTTGCAATGGAAACAATTTATCGAGATATTCAGTGGGTACTGGAACGTTGAAAAGCCCGAGCGGAAAGAACTCATTCAGGGTAACGCCACGTATTACAGCAAGGGCAAACTGCCGGCCTGTGTGCCAGCGCTGCATAGGGGCTTGCCGAGCCTTGTCGTCTGCGAGACGGTGGCCGGCGACAGTGTCGTCGCCTCAGCGGCATCGGCTGACTCGAAGGGCGGAAAGAAGGGGGCAAGATGAGCAGCATGGCCGGCAAAGCACGAATTCATTTAGCGAAATATGTGATCGGAACCATTCTCGCGCTCATCGTCCTGATTCCTTTGTGGACGGTCTTCGTGATGACGGTCATCGAACCAGAGAGCTTGACTATTCAGGAGCAAACGATGGGCAACCGAATCTTGTGGTGGGTGGTGGGGCCGGTCATTGCCGTTGGCGCGCTGTTCGGCACCCACTGGGTCCGAGCCTCAAAGAACGAACAAGCCACGCAGAAAGACGTAGCGGTCCCGGTCCAGCAGGCGGCGCAAAGCGAGCAGCAACGGCGCGAATACGTGCTGGAAGTGATTGGGATGGGCGTCACCCTGGACAAATACCGGCAGGGCAAGCTATGGGAGGCGCTGCAGGCCGGTAACCCGCATGCGACGATCCGCGAGCAGGATCCGAAGAAGTACGATTGGACCGCACTCGACAAGGCTGGCACAGGCGGCGGGCGCGGCGGCGATACGCTTGAAAATGGTGCGCAGTTTACGCCAATGTATTACGGAGTGCCGGTTTTCAATGCAGAACCTCCTAACCAAAATTTGGAGTGGAGCGACAAGCCGGAAATGCCATTATCCGGACTGGCCGGTGGAGCGATCATGTCCGGCATGGCGTGGCACCTGTTCGTGGTCGGTCCGCGCCGCTTCGATGAGCAACCAGACCGCATTCTCGAAGACGTATTCGCCTTTTTCGACGCCCACCCGGATGTCCCGTACATTGTCCTGAACTCCGAAGACAGCATGGGCACGCGCGATTCGAACCGTCTTCCCGGCACACCTAATTTGCTGAGGGATGGGCATTACATTCCCGAGATGCCAGATGCATCGGCCCTTTTCGTGCTCGCCCGTCGCGAGCGGGTCGATCCAGTGCGGCCCTTTGTCTGGGACGACCAGGACAACGAATTCCTGCAAAAGGAGTTCCGCTGGATGTACGGGAATCTGCGAACTGCAGTTCCCAACTGGGAGCGCAAAACCACCTTGCAGACACCGGCCCAGGTCGGCGCCGACATGACGCGCCAGGACATCAAGGGAGATGGCGAGCGCCAGCCCCTCGTCAGCGAATGGCTCGAAGCCGCCGC
>NZ_DAMCPG010000099.1:0-1465 GCF_032106685.1 Massilia sp. | reverse complement strand
GACCGCGGTCTTCATTCCCATGGCGCTGGCCAGCGGCTCGGTCGGCGTCATCTACCAGCAGTTCACGCTGTCGATGGCGGTGTCGATCCTGTTCTCGGCGCTGCTCGCACTCAGCCTGACCCCAGCCCTGTGCGCGACCATCCTCAAGCCGGTCGCCCATAGCCACGCGGCCAAGCGCGGCTTCTTCGGGTGGTTCAATCGCCGTTTCGACAGCATGACCGTGCGCTATGAGACGCGTGTGGGCAAACTGGTCAAGCGCACCGGCCGTGTCATGCTGGTCTTCCTGCTGTTGACCGGCGTCCTCGCTTTCGCATTCAACAGGCTGCCGTCGGCCTTCCTGCCGGAGGAAGACCAGGGCTACTTCATCACCAGCATCCAGCTGCCCGCCGATGCGACCACCGAGCGCACGCTCGACGTCGTCAAGACCTACGAGGATTATCTGACGACCCGCCCCGGCATCAAGTCGAACATCGCCATCATCGGCTACGGCCTGTCCGGTTCCGGTCCGAACGCGGCGGTGAACTTCACGATGCTCAAGGACTGGGACAAGCGCGAAGGCGCGAACGCCTGGGAGGAAGTGTACGAAGCCTACATGACAATGGCCAGGAAAGCCGGCGAAGGCACGATCTTCAGCCTGATGCCACCGGCCATCGACGAGCTGGGCAACTCTTCGGGCTTCTCGATGCGCCTGCTCGACCGCGGCAACCATGGCTATGCAGCACTTCAGGACGCCCAGGCAAAACTGCTCGAGCTTGCCGCGAAGAGCCAGGTCGTCACCGGTGTCTACGCGGACGTACTCCCTCCGGGTTCGGGCATCAGCCTGAAGATCGACCGCCAGAAGGTCCAGGCGCTGGGCTTGTCGTTCGCCGAGGTAAGCGACATGCTCTCCACCGCCATGGGATCGAGCTATGTCAACGACTTCCCGAATCGCGGCCGGATGCAGCAGGTCATCCTCCAGGCAGACGCCGCCTCCCGCATGCAGATCGATGACGTCCTGCGCCTGCGTGTGCGCAATGCCAACGGCGGCATGGTCGCACTCTCGGAAGTGATCAATCCGGGCTGGGAAGACACGCCGCTCCAGCTGATGCGCTACCAGGGGCAGCCGGCCGTGCGCATCGCAGGCTCTGCGGCACCAGGTGCGTCGAGCGGCGAAGCAATGGCTGAGATGGAGCGTCTTGCCGCCCAGCTCCCGCCAGGCTTCGACGTGGCCTGGACCGGCCAGTCGCTGCAGGAACGCCAGTCGGCGGATCAGGCCCCGATGTTGATGGCGCTGTCGATGCTGGTGGTCTTCCTGGTGCTGGCGGCGCTGTACGAGAGCTGGTCGATCCCGCTGTCCGTGATGCTGGTCGTACCGCTTGGCCTCTTGGGCGCGGTCGGTGCAGTCATGCTGGTCGGTATGCCGAACGATGTCTTCTTCAAGGTCGGCATGATCACCGTGATCGGGCTGTCGGCGAAGAACGCGATC
>NZ_DAMCPG010000098.1:0-1533 GCF_032106685.1 Massilia sp. | reverse complement strand
TGTCCGTCGTCGAAACATTTGGCGCAGGTTTGGCGTGGCGTTAACGGAGAGCGGGCCTCGTCAGGGGTTGGCTTTTAGGCGGCGAGCTTGCGGTGCTGCAAGCGGCGATGTTCGATGGTCTGTTTCTTGATGGCGGCGCGCTGGGCGTGGATCTGCCGATCGCGGCCAAAGTAGGCATCTGCGGGCGTCACATTGCCCAGGCTTTCGTGATAGCGCTGGTGGTTGTAGTGCTCGATGAAGGCTTCGATCTGGGCTTCGAGATCGCCGGGCAGGTAATAATTCTCCAGTAGGATGCGGTTTTTCAAGGTCTGGTGCCAGCGCTCGATCTTGCCCTGTGTCTGGGGGTGAAAGGGGGCGCCGCGCACGTGGCTCATGGACTGGGCCTCGATATAGGCGGCCAGTTCGCCCGCGACATAGCTCGGGCCATTGTCCGAGAGCAGGCGCGGCATGTGCAGCACGGTGGCGCTGTCACAACCTGATGCGGCCAGCGCCAAGTCCAGCGTGTCGGTGACATCGCCCGCCGTCATGGTGGTGCACAGCTTCCACGAGATGATGTAGCGGGAATAGTCGTCGAGCACGGTTGAGAGGTAAACCCAGCCCCAACCGATCAGCTTGAAATAGGTGAAGTCGGTCTGCCACATCTCGTTTGGTCGCATCGTCTTGGTGTGGAACTCGTCGCGGGCCTTGATGACGATATAGGCTGGGCTGGCGATCAGATCCTGTGCCTTGAGCAGGCGATAAACCGTGGCCTCGCAGACAAAGTACTGCTTCTCATCGGTAAATTTGGTGGCCAACTCGCGGGGCGAGAGTTCGCTTTCCTCCAGCGCCATGTCGATGATCTGTTTGCGCACATTCTCGGGCAGCCGGTTCCATACCCGGCTTGGCGCCGAGGGGCGGTCTTCCAGCGCCTCAGGCCCACCATCAAGGTAGCGGGCATACCAGCGGGCAAAGGTGCGGCGTGGGATGCCCAGTTTCTCCAGCGTCTGTCGGGTGGGCAGATGGGATTGCTCGACGAGGCGGATGATCTCGAGCTTTTCTGCGGCGGGATACCTCATTCTTGGTCGCCCCCATCCGCGATCATGCTTTTTTTAAGCAGGCGGTTCTCGAGCGTCAGGTCGGCCACGCATTCCTTGAGAGCCAGTGCTTCACGGCGCAGATCCTTGACCTCGTCACTGGTGGCGGCACGGGCCGTGTCCCCGGCCAGACGGCGTTTGCCAGCCTCAAGGAATTCTTTTGACCAGGAATAATACACGCTCTGGGCGATGCCTTCGCGGCGGCACAGTTCAGCGATGCTCTCCTCGCCGCGCAGGCCTTCGAGCACGATGCGGATTTTATCCTCGGCCGAGAAATGCCGGCGTGTGGCACGGCGAATATCTTTCACCACCACCTCGGCGGGCTTCTTGGTGGGCTTGGCAGCCAATTTTGGGCTGGAGGGATTGGGTCTCATCTGCGTTCCTTACGTCACTGCGACGAGACCCAATCCCTCCATTATCCGCAACCCCAGATCTGTGCCAAAGGCGCTGACGCCGAACA
>NZ_DAMCPG010000097.1:0-1545 GCF_032106685.1 Massilia sp. | reverse complement strand
AATGTCCGCTTCTGGCGGATTTCGTTGAAAAAGGCGGCTGCTGAGGTCGCCGCCAGTAACGGACGCGGCGGTTCTCTCCCGCCTCACGCGGTCGCTGGCGTCAGCGGCGGGATCAGTTTGGCCAGTTTGCGCAGGTTCTGGGCGGTGGCGGCGAGGAGGAACTCGTCTTTGGCGCCGTTGGGACCTCGCAGGCGCAGTCGGTCCAGCTTCAGGATGCGCTTGAGGTGGGCGAACAGCATCTCGACCTTCTTCCGTTCGCGTCTAGAGACGACGTAGGCGTCGGTTCTGGCGATGTCGCGGGCGAAGTCCCGCGCGCCTTCGTGGATGGAGCGGGTCACTTTCCGCGCCGGCGCTTTGGGGCAGCAGCGGCTCTTTAGCGCGCAGGCGTCGCAATCCATTTTGCTGGCGCGATACCGATAGGTGTTGTCCGGCGGAGTATCGGGATGGTCCGCGCGGAAGGCTCGCCGATACTGCTTCAGTTCCTTGCCGCCCGGACAATGGTAGACGTCGGCGGCGTGGTCATAGGCGAAATCGCTGCGCGAGAAGGTCCCGTCGATCCGCTCGGCTTTGTCGATGACGGGGATGTGCGGCTCGATGCCCTGGTCGTGGACCAGCCAGTCCAGCATCTCGGCAGAGCCATAGGCGGTGTCCGCCGCCAGCCGGGCAGGCCAGAGATTATGATGTTCGCGCACCCGCTCGATCATGGTGCGGGCCGCCGTCACCTCGGCCTGCCGCACGGCCGTGGACGGCTCGACATCGACGATGATCGCGTGGTCCAGGTCGATCAGGTAGTTGGTGGCATAGGCGAAGAAGGCCAAGCCCTTGTTGGCGCCGGTCCAGCGCGAGGCCGGATCGGCCGGCGAGATGAACTTGGGCGTCACCGGGGTCGCGCCGCCGAAGGCCGCGTCGTCCAGAACGGCAAGATACTCGTCGATGGCGCGGCTGGCGGCCTCGGGCGGCAGGCCATCGTCGCCGGGCACGCAGCGCTGGCGATTGGCGTCGGCCTTGATCAGGCTGGCGTCGACGGCGAAGCCCTCGCCGCCGACTAGACCCTCGGCCATGCAGCGCCGCAGGACCGTCTCGAACAGCTCCCGCAACAAATCGCTGTCGCGGAAACGACCATGGCGGTTCTTCGAGAAGGTCGAGTGGTCCGGCACGTCGCCGTCCAGGCCCAGCCGGCAGAACCAGCGATAGGCCAGGTTCAGATGGACCTCTTCGCACAGCCGTCGCTCCGAGCGAATGCCGAAGCAGTAGCCGACAAGCAGCATGCGGATCAGAAGCTCGGGATCAATCGAAGGCCGGCCGATGGCGCTGTAGAACGGCGCCAGATGCGCTCGCAGCCCGTCCAGTTCCACGAACCGGTCAATCGCCCGCAGAAGATGATCCGCCGGCACATGCCGCTCCAGCGAGAACTCGTAGAACAGCGCCGACTGATCAACCCGCCGCTCACCCATCATCGCTGCACCTCCCGTCTCAACGACCAGAGTGAATCAGCGCGCCGCCTTCATGCCAATTGCCAACGGACGCCTTTTTCAACGAAATCGG
>NZ_DAMCPG010000095.1:0-1639 GCF_032106685.1 Massilia sp. | reverse complement strand
GGCCCGAAGGTCGAGGAACGGCGAATGATGCGGTGGATGTTGACGTCGGTGAGCAGCGTCAACTCGGAATCGCGGGGATTGAGCCGTCGCATATGGCAGCCGAGCGGCACGACGCGGCCTTTGGGATCGTCCTTGAAGGTGAAGTCGTTGTTGCGCTGCGGATCGGCGCCGAGGTCGGGATCGTCGTGATCGTGCGCCAGCGTCAAGGGTGCGCCGGAGCGCCAGCGCCCGAACATCTTGGCGGCAAGGCGCTCGCGTTCCTCCGGCGTGTCGCCGTGTGCCTTGAGGAAGGCGTTGAAGCAACCGACCCGGCTGTTATACTTGCGCATTACGACGAAGGTGCCGTTCCTTCCGAGAACCGCAGGCTCGGGCATGCCGAGCGGCTGGCCGTTCTCGCTCTCATAGCCGAGGATGAATTCGCCGGCCTTGATCGGCCGCTCCTCGCCTGGCAGCGGATCAACGCCGCTGCCCTCCACTGCGGGCTGGGAGATCGAATCCCGGAAACCGAACGGGTTTTTCGCGCCGTCCGGCGCGCCGAAGCGATGCTCGCCGAGCAAGGTGACGCCGCTGCTCCGGTCGAGTTCGGTGCGCGCCGTCGCCAGCGCCTTGTCGAGCGCATCATCGTCGACCGCGTAGATGGTCAGCGCGAGATGGCAGTTGCCCGGCTTGAACGCGTCTTCCCAGTTTTCCGGCGCGTTGGGTCCGAAGTCGCGAAGCTGCTCCGCGCGTGCGGCCATGCCCTGCTGGAACGGGAGCGGAAAGGTCTTGAGCTGGGCGTCGGGAACGCCGAGCGCCTTCAGACCCTCGAAGCTGAGCGCAGCGCCGATCCAGAAATCGAGATCCTCGCTCCAATTGTCGGCCGAAGCGATATGCGGTGCCAGCCGGCCGAGAAGATTGCGGGCTCCCGCTGCCTCGTCGAAATGGAGCATGGCGTGAACGCCGACATAGGGTTCCGGCCGGCTTCTGAGGATCAGCGCCTGGATGTCCTGCAGGTCGAGCGTGACGCTATCCCGCGAGAAGTGCTCTTTTAGTTTCTGAAGGATCGCCATGGCTCAGCCCACCTTGTCCAGGAATTCGTTGACGGCATGTTCGAGCCGTTAGAGCCGGCGCACATCGACGACGGTGACCTGCGGATTGGCGACGAACCAGCCGGCGGCGGTGATCTGATGCTCGGCGATGAAGTCCTTGACCTCGGGGCTGGCGATGCCCGGCCAGCCCTCGACCGAGGCGAAGATCAGGTCCATCAGATCGGGGATCTTGGTGGCGAAGTCGTTGATATAGGTGTCCCAGTCGCCGTCATAGGCGGTAGCGAACAGGATGCGGGTGTCGTTGTCGAAGAACACGAACCGCATGTTGTGCAGCGTGCCGACCTTCTGCGCCCCGTCGAAATTGCCGTTCACCAGCCCGAATATGCGTTTCAGCCGATCCGCGCCGCCGGGCTTGAGGTTGGCGATGGCGGTGAGCTCGGAGACATTGCCGGACTGCGCGCCGACGCGACCGGCCGAGCCTGCTGTGCCCTTGAGGTCGGGATTATGCTTCGTCACCATCTGCTCGAGGGCGAGCTTGGCGAGCTGTGGCGCATCACCAACCACTTCCTCGATGCGGCGGCGGATGGCCTGCAAGCGGGTATCATCGATCT
>NZ_DAMCPG010000094.1:0-1936 GCF_032106685.1 Massilia sp. | reverse complement strand
GTCGGCGCCGGCAGCGCGCTGGCCCAGCAGGCCGGCCGCACCATGGAAGAGGTGGTCGAGAGCGTGCGTCAGGTGTCCGGCATCATCGGCGAGATCAGCAGCGCCAGCGCGGCCCAGGCCCGGGACATCACCGCGATCGGCGAGGCCATGGGCGCGATGGACGGGGATACGCGCGAGAACGCGGCCATGGTGTGCGAAGCGGCCGAGGCCGCCGGTGCACTGAAGAGCCAGGCCGACGAGCTGGCCGGCGTGGTGGCCGTGTTCCGCCTGGATAACGCGGCAGTGGCATTGCGGACGGCCTTGCCGCTCGCCTGAACGAAGGAAAGCCGGCCGCGAAGATTGCCGGCCGGACCCGGCAATGTTCGCGGCAGCGCCCAACTGCGGTAAAATCGCGGCATGTCCTATCAAGTCCTCGCCCGCAAATACCGCCCCAAGAACTTCGAAACGCTGGTCGGCCAGGAGCACGTGGTGCGCGCACTGACCCATGCGCTGCACACGGGCCGCCTGCACCACGCCTACCTGTTCACGGGCACCCGCGGCGTCGGCAAGACCACGCTGTCGCGTATTCTCGCCAAGTCGCTCAACTGCACCGGCCCGGACGGGCAGGGCGGGATCACGGCCGAGCCGTGCGGCCAGTGCGAAGCCTGCCGCGCGATCGACGCCGGGCGCTTCGTCGACTATATAGAAATGGACGCCGCCTCGAACCGCGGCGTCGACGAAATGGCGCAGCTGCTCGAGCAGGCGGTGTACGCGCCCAGCAATGCCCGCTTCAAGGTCTACATGATCGACGAAGTGCACATGCTGACCAACCACGCGTTCAACGCGATGCTGAAAACGCTCGAGGAACCGCCCGAGCACGTCAAGTTCATCCTCGCGACCACCGATCCGCAGAAGATTCCGGTGACGGTGCTGTCGCGCTGCCTGCAGTTCAACCTGAAGCAGATGCCGCCGGGCCACATCGTCGGCCACCTCGAGAACATCCTCGGCCAGGAAGGCGTCAGCTTCGAACAGCCTGCGCTGCGTTTGCTGGCGCAGGGCGCCCACGGCTCGATGCGCGACGCGCTGTCGCTGACCGACCAGGCGATCGCCTATGCCGCCGGCGCCGTCACGCTCGACGCCGTGCAGGGCATGCTGGGCGCGCTCGACCAGTCGTATCTCGTGCGCCTGCTCGACGCCCTGGCCCAGGAAAACGGCGCCGACCTGCTGGCCGTGGCCGACGAGATGGCCAGCCGCAGCCTGTCCTACAACGGCGCGCTGCAGGACCTCGGCACGCTGCTGCACCGCATCGCGCTGGCGCAGTCGGTGCCGGGCGCCGTGCCGCAGGACCTGCCGGAACTTGCCGACATCCTGCGCCTGGCCGGGCTGTTCGACCCGCAGGAAGTGCAGCTGTATTACCAGATCGCCGTGCACGGCCGTAACGAGATCGGCCTGGCGCCGGACGAGTACGCGGGCTTCACCATGACGCTGCTGCGCATGCTGGCCTTCCGCCCGGGGCAGGGCGGCGCCGAACGCATCGCCGCGCCGGCAGCCGCAGCGGCGCCGCGCGCGGCCGCGCCGGCGGCACGGGCGGCAAGCGCGGCAAGCGCGGCGGCCTCGGCCGCACCGGCGCCGGCCGCCGCAGGCGCGCCGCCGCGTCCGGCTCCGGCGGCCCCGGCTTCCGCCCCCGTTTCCGCCGCCGCCAATCCGGCCCCGGCCATGAATTCCGCGCGTGCGGCGATCAATGCCGCACTCGAGGCGGCGCGCGCCGCTTCCGGCCAGCGCACGGCGCCGAAGCGTCCGGGCGCCGACGCGCCGGGCGCGCCGCCTGCATCCGCTCCGGCTTCGGCGCCAACGCCGGCCGCGCCATCCGCGCCGCCGGGGCGTCCGATCAACGTTGGCCCAAGCGGTGCGCCGCCGTCGGCGCCGGGCGCGCGCATGGCGCCGCCGCCATCCGCCC
>NZ_DAMCPG010000093.1:0-2016 GCF_032106685.1 Massilia sp. | reverse complement strand
CACCGACGAACAGTAAGGAGGCAGGACATGCTGTATCCACGGGAACCCTATTGCATCGGGCAGGAGGCGAGCGTACTGCAATGCGAGCGCAGGTCCGACAAGACAGTGGACGTCAAGCCCGACCTACCCTGCAACGTCATCGTCATCCATGGCGTGAACGACGTCGGCACCGGCTTCGGCGCCGTCGAGGAAGGGCTGTGCGCCGGGCTCGACATGCGCCTGCACGGCAAGCCCGGCCGCTACGTGCCCGGCAGCTACCGCATGCCGACCGCCAAGGACAAGGACGTGGTCGAGGCCGATCCGGATGCGGTCTTCTTCAAGCGCAAGACCGAGACCGGGACGCATAGCCCGGTCATTCCGTTCTACTGGGGATATCGCGAAATATTCAAGGAATCCGGCACGAAGAACGGGCAGCGCACCGACCGCTTCGGCAACCGCCTGGACAAGGACTTGTCGAAAGGCGGCGGCCCCTTCGCCAACGCCACGAGCACCTTGCCGGACATGTGGAACCGGGGCATCTGCTCCCCCGCCGACGTCGGCGGCGACCCGGTGCGGCCAGTGCTGAGCGCACCGGGACGCATGTACATGATCCTTGCGGCCAAGCGGCTGGCGGCGCTGGTGGCGATGATCCGCGACTACGATCCGGACGAGGCCGTGAACATCGTCGCGCACAGCCAGGGCTGCCTGATCAGCCTGCTCGCCCAGGCTTTCCTGCTCGACGAGGGCAAGCGCCCGGCCGATACGCTGGTGCTGACCCATCCGCCCTACAGCCTGGAAGAGGAGTCAGGCTTCCTGGTCGGCGCGTCGGAGCAGTTCAAGAGCGGTACGGATGCCGCGATGGAAGGGCAGTATGGGGTGCTGAAATCACGTCAGACCTTCGACGCGCGCCTGCGCACGCTTGCCAACATCGTGCAGGGCGTCGCGGCCAAAAAACACACGGCACCAGCCTTCACGGCGCTGACCGACCACGGCAAGCACCATGGCATGGTCGGCGCAAAATGGAGCCCCGGCAGCGACCGCGACAACCGTGGCAAGGTCTATTTGTACTTCTGCCCCGAAGACATGACGGTGGCGCTGGACAACATGAAAGGCATCGGCTGGCAAGGCGTGCCGGACTTCATGAGCGGAACGGCGCTGGCGGCCACGCCACGCGGGGATACCCGTGCGATGTGGGGAGCGACATCGGCGAAGCGCTATAACACCCAGAAGCAGCACCGCAAGCCGCTGGCCGAGCTAGGGCGTGGTTTCTTTCAACGGGTTTTCACGAACAAGCAGCGCTTCGACCCGGCAAGGAAGACCACCGGACCGGTCCTGGTGGGGCAGGCCCCGCATGACTTCGCCCTGCGCATCGAAGGAGAAGACGACCATGCGCACGTGGCCGATGCGAACCGCTTCCTGCGCGAGCATCACGAGGAAGTCGCCTGGCCCCGCAAGCCGGGAATGCTGGATTTTCTCGATTCGGAAGCGGACAGGCGCGAGGGCATCCGCACCATCAACGGCGAAGCCTTGCGGACGCCGGCGCCGGCGGACTTGCGGGGTACCGGCCAGATCGATCCGCAGAACATACCGAATACGTCGATCCAGGCGAGGGTCGCGGCCGAGGACCAGGGACCGTGCGAAGAGGTCGACCCGATCGACGCCGCCATCGCCATCACCAGCGGCAAGGGGCTCAAGGCCCGCTATGAAGAGTGCCCCGATCCTTCGGGTGTGGCGCGGCGCCCGGAGGCGCCGGAAACCTTGTCGCAGGCCGACTGCCAGCGCATCCAGGCGCGCTACAACAAGGACAACAAGCTGGACAAGTTGGAAGAACGTTGCAAGGTCTTGCAGGCCACGCGTCTCCTGAATGGCAAGGTGTTCGCCCTGATCCAGGAAAGCCCGAACGAGGCGCGCGAGCGCTGGCAGCACGAGGTCAGCCCGAAATCCTTTCACGGTTCCATTTTCGGCAGCGCGAAGAATCATCGCAATGTAACGGCATATGACCTGGCCATCGGCGGAGGATTGGCGTCGAGTGATCCG
>NZ_DAMCPG010000092.1:0-2320 GCF_032106685.1 Massilia sp. | reverse complement strand
TCAAACGCCCACACTTATCGACTGTTAATTGTTAAAGAACCGTTGTTCTGTACTGCCTTGCTGCGCTTTGCGAATCGTTTTGTTCGTCAGCAGCAGAAGATGAGATTATGCAGTGTTTCGCGATACTCGTCAACCCCTTGTTTGCTTCAGCTCAGTTTCCTGAGTTTTCTGTTGCCACATCAACTACTTGATTTCGTTGAGGTTTGCAGCAGCGCCGAAGCGGGGGCGAACTATAGCAAAGCGCGTGGCACTTCGCAAGGGCTGTCTGGGTGCGAGCGATGAGACAGCGTGGACACAGGTGTCCACCCTACGGAACGACGAAAGTTCGTCGCTGCGCAAGCGGTCAGAACGCGTGGGCTCGAGTGCCCACTCTACGTGTGCGTCGATTCGCGCTTCGCGAACCGGCGCTCCTCGCGACGACCCATTATTCCTTCAGCGTTACCCGCGCATAGCCCGGGTCGGCCCGGATCTTTTCGGGCGTGAACGGCAGCGCCGGCCACTCCTTACGCGAGAACACCTGCACCTGGTCGGCGTACCAGGGCGATGTCGGGTCGACCGACTGGCCATAGGTCAGCATGGCCTGGGCTACCGGTCCTTGCTCGTCGAACGTGACGGTCTGGATATAGCTTTGCCCCCAGTGCACACCCTCGTAGCCCCCGGCGCCCAGCGGATTACGCATGGTGAGCGAGTTATAGGAGCCGTCGACATTGCCGACGCCGCCATGGAGGGCGATGCGCACGCCGTTGCGCGGCTCGACCTGGTAGTCGCCGAGACGGCCGTCGAGCGCAATGCCGAACGATTGCAGCTTGACGGCGGCATTCTTCAGGGCGGCCAGCATGGCGGGGATGGCAGTCGGCGCGACACCGTAAGGGGTATGCACCGGATCGAGCGGGTTGAACGGCACCGCCCACTTGTTGGGAATGCCGGCTGCCGTATTCCAGAACTCGCGGAACAGGACGGCGCCGCGGCTGTCGAGGTTCACGCGGCGGTCCCAGGCGCCGAGTACGCCGCAGGCCTGGACCACCAGCGCATCGCCGCTTGCGGCGCAGGCCGGCAGCAGCTCGGGCAGCACCAGCTCGGCCGCGTACAGGCGGTTGGCGAAAGCCAGCTCCTGGATGTCGGCGAGGTTCAGCTTGCCCTTGCGGGCGATCATCTCTTCGAACTGGAGGAAGCCGATGCGGGTGCGCAGGCTTTGCTCGACATTGGTCCGGCCATACAGCGGCGAGAAGCCGAGCGGCGCCGGGCCGGTCAACAACTGCTTCGGATTGGAGAGCCAGTAGCTGTCGTTCGAATTGCCGACGTAGTCGGTGCGGATCATCCACGGCGCCGTGGCCGGCGAATAGATGCCGGCGGGCGCGCCCGGGTCCTGGCCCCAGCCGCAGCTGCTGCGCGAACCGTCGAACAGCAGCGCCGCCTGCAGCAGCAGGCAGCCGTTGGCGAACTTGTCGGCATTCATGTGCGGCACCACGCTGGCGTCCGCATATAAAGCGTTGCCGTTGCGGTCGGCCGCGATCGTGTTCACCCAGGGCAGGCCGACCACCTTGTCGAGCGAGGCCTTCAGCGCTTGCACGCTGTTGGCGGTGCCGATGCCCAGCCATTGCTCGAGCATGCGGGTGTTGTTGCGGTTCGGGTCGGCCAGCACATAGGCTGCACTCGACGTCCAGGTCATGCCCGCTTCCGGCTTGACGATGACGGCGCCATGCTTGCTGAAATAGAAGGTCTTGCTGCGCTTCTGGACCGAACCATCCGCCGCCAGCACGTCGACCGTCACCGTTTTGCTGGTCATCTTCTGGCGTTCGCCGTCGACCATGTAGGTGGTGCCGGTGGCGTCGCCCGGATCCAGCGCCAGCCGGAAGGTGGTGAAGTGGATCGCCGTGGTGACGGTGTGGCTCCAGGCGATGTCTTTATTGAAGCCGATGACGATGGCGGGAACGCCGCCGATGATCACGCCCATCGCGTCGTAGCGGCCCGGCACCGTCAGGTGCGCCTGGTAGAAGCGGTCGGTGGTGGTCCAGGGATAGTGCGGGTTGCCCAGCAACAAGCCACGGCCGCTGCTTGATAAATCCTTGCCGACGGCCAGCGCATTGCTGCCGATGCCCTGGGTATGGAGTTTGTCGAGCCGCGCGACAAGGAAGGAGGAATCGACCTTGCGCGGCGCGGCCTTGGCCAGGCTGACCGGGCTGCCCGGCGTGCGGCCGGCGGCGACGAACTCTTTCGAGAACACCTGGCCCGAGGCGTGCAGGGCCTTCTCCCCCATGACCAGGTACATGTCGTCGAGCGTGATCGGCCGCACCCATTTGGCATTGGCGCAGGCGGCCGG
>NZ_DAMCPG010000091.1:0-2409 GCF_032106685.1 Massilia sp. | reverse complement strand
GTCTCGGGTCTCAGAAGCTACTGCTAAGTTGAGAGGCGTATTATCTAATTGGCGCATATTGCCACTTCCAAAAACACGCCTCTTGGTTACCATGACGAGCAGTACGTACACGCACATCATTATCCCAGTGCCGCCGGAGCGCATCCGCGAAGGCATCGCCATCCTCGGCAAGCTGATCGCCGCCGCGATGTAAGCCGCCGGCCGCCGCCGGCCGGGGCGGAAAGTTGCAAAAAAAACCACTACATGGACGCCACTGGCGTCCATTCTTTTCGCTGCCTTGCGGTTACAAAGCATGGACGATCTGCGGTTGGCAAGGCGCAACAATAAAAACTATCCGTAGGGCAACAAAATTCACCGTGGGTGGCAACATCGCGGTATGATTTTGAACGATATCAAAACCGGCTCCGCACCCTCCGCCCATGTCCACCATCGTTCCCGTGTCCGCCGCGTCGCCGCGCCAGGCCGCCGTCCTCATCGTCGACGACGCGCCCGCGCATTTGGGCGCGCTGCGCTCCATGATGCTGCAGCAGGGCTACCAGACCTTCGTCGCGAATTCCGGCGAACGGGCGCTGAGCATCGCCCAACGCGCCCTGCCCGACCTGGTCCTGCTCGACATCAACCTGCCCGGCATGGACGGCATGGAAGTCTGCCGGCGCCTGAAGGCGCACCCGGTCACCTGTAACATCCCGGTGATCTTCATGAGCGCGCGCAGCGAGACCGAGG
This sequence comes from Massilia sp., assembly GCF_032106685.1. Lineage (GTDB taxonomy): Bacteria > Pseudomonadota > Gammaproteobacteria > Burkholderiales > Burkholderiaceae_D > Telluria. The sequence goes on along the minus strand of NZ_DAMCPG010000091.1, from coordinate 1,686 downwards.
ACATCGTCGCCGCCTTCGACATCGGCGCCGCCGACTACATCACCAAGCCGCCGCGCCTGGCCGAAGTGTGCGCCCGGGTGCGCGCCCAGCTGCAGTTCCGCCGCACCAGCCTGTCGCAGCAGGAGCAGGCCGACCGCCTGCGCCTGATCGTCAACAGCATCGACGAAGGCCTGATGCTGATCGAGCCGAGCGGCCGCATCCAGTACGCGAATCCGGCCTGCGACCGCTATCTCGGCTATGGCCCGGGCGAACTGGCCGGCTGCACGCTCGACGGCCTGCTTGCCCCTTCCGTGGCCCAGGAATACCTCGACCTCTTCACCCGCAGCGTGGCCGGCGCGAACACCGGCGCCGGCGCGCCGGACTGCCGCGGCGCGCGCGAGGTGCTGATCCGCCAGCGCGACGGCATCCTGCGCGCGATGGACCTGACGCTGACGCCGATGACGGCCGACCCGCCGCTGTTCGTCGCCCTGCTGCACGACATCACGCACCACAAGCAGTCCGAGAACGCGCTGCAGCGTGCGGCGCTGGTCGACCCGCTGACGAAAATCGCTAACCGCCGCCACTTCGACGCCTTCCTGGAAAAGGAATGGCAGCGCGCGGTGCGCGGCAACCAGCCGCTGTCGCTGATCGTGCTCGACGTCGACCACTTCAAGGGCTACAACGACAGCCTCGGCCACGCCGCCGGCGACGCTTGCCTGCAGCAGGTGGCGATGGCGCTGCAGTCGCACGCGCTGCGCGCCACCGACCTGGCCGCGCGCTACGGCGGCGAGGAATTCGTACTGCTGTTCGGCGAAACCGGCTTCGAAGCCGCGTGCGCGCTGGGCGAGGCGATCCGCGCCCACATCGAATCGCTGCGCATCCCGAACCCGCGCTCGACCACTTCCGAGTGGGTGACGGCGAGCCTGGGCGTGGCCACCATCGTGCCGACCCAGGTCGACGATTTGAAGGACTTTTTCGTGAGCGCCGACCGCGCCATGTATGCGGTCAAGGATGCGGGGCGTAATGGGGTGCGGGCGGTGCGGACCGGCAGTGCGCAGATGGTGGAGGCGGCGCTGTCCTAGGCTTGACTTGGGGTTACCCATGAGAGGCAATTGGCAGTCAAACGTCGTGTTGTGTCTCCTTAAGGGGCACGAGCTCGGCAAACAACTCTTCTGGAGCAGTGTATGGAAACCGTAGTCGTAACGAACAAGAAAAAACCCAAGCGTGCCGTTGTAGTGGTGCCGATGACACACTTGTTAAGCATCTGCGAGCAATGAAAACCCTGCGCAAGGCCGGCCCCGTCGCTCTTGGCTGCATGCTAGCCGCTATCCCGCTGATTCCGGCGACAGTGGAGGCAGTCTTTTTACCGTGGCCGCCTTCTCCGGCGGTTTGGCTACTGCAGGTACCGCCCCCAGTGTTGTCTGCTATGGGTTACGTATTTCAATCGGTGCTCGCAACACATTGATTAAACCGCTGTGCTAGCGTTTCGTAGTTGAGCGTTTTCCGTGGGCGCTCGTTCAGCTGCCTCGCTACCTCGTCGAAACTCTCCTAGAAGTACGTGGAGAGGTCGAGTCCTTTCGAAACGCCGGGTTACGCCGCTGCGCCGTGTATCGCCAATAACGAGCCGGTGCGACCTGCATCACGCGGCAAATTGAACCGCCCCGGGTTTTGTGGAGGCTCCATTCTTTGAGAAAATGGAGCTATGAA
>NZ_DAMCPG010000090.1:0-2702 GCF_032106685.1 Massilia sp. | reverse complement strand
AGTCCGAACGTAAGGCTCGGATTGAAATTGAGCGCTTCGAGCGGTTTGCAGAGCGCGACCTATGGCGCGATGTTCCTGAACGTAGTACGGAGTTGCCACCTGTGCCAAGTCCGGCCGGGCCGCCTCGGGAAATTTCTACGAAGCCTAAAAACCGTGTCTATATGCCACTTAGCGACGAGTTCTTGGCCGCAGCAGGTTATCGCATCGTATGGCTAGTGGAGACTCTTGGCCCTGCGCTTTTAGACTGCGGGCGCGCAATCAACCAGATAAGGATGAACAATCCGCTCGATGAGGGAGTACGTGAGACGCAAAGTTGGCGCCGTACTGAGCTTTCAAAATCATTTCTGAGGAAATTTGAGTGGATTGCCCCTGATGGTACGCCTATCTTAGAAATCCCCTTTGACATGCATTTCAGCGGCATGGGTAAAGGCGGCGAATTTGCTTGGCCGCCGCGTACTATGTCGCAGGTTCGAATGCTGCTTCGGCAGTTGCAAAGCGCCCACCTGTTCATGTTTCTCATCAGTACTGGAGGCCGTATTAGCGAGGCGCTATCCCTCCAACCTGGCTGTGTTGTGGAAGCCACCGGAGGAATTCCATTAGCAAGTGGCAGGACGTACAAGCTCTCCCTTTCTATCGGGGGAAAGGAGCGTGATTGGCCGATACCGGCTATTGTCGTACAAGCGCTTAAGCAGCAAGAAGAGCTCGCCTCTTTTACTACTCTTGACGATGCTGATGACGAAGATGACGAGGAAGAAACGACTGAGAGAACGCTGGCTACAGACCAAGCTCCCCGAAATGGCGAAGACGGGAACGATGCCGGTTTCGATGATGATGACGAGCTCCTTGAAGACATAATCTCATCCTCCGGGCTTGCATCGATATGGACGCGCGAAGGTGGAAGTGGTGAAGTTATTCACGGTGAGTACAACGTCTACTTGCGCCGCCTGGTGACAGTATTAGGTTTAACAGAGGAGCTTGGCAGCGGCAAGCTGCATGCACATCGGTTCCGAAAGTCGACGGCAAGGCTTATAGCACTTTCGATTCTTGGAGCACCCAAGATTCTCATGGAACTGTTTGGACACAAGCAAATTGCTATGACACTGCACTATATCCTGTCCGACCCGACCATTCGCGCCGAGATGCTGGAGGTGGCACGGGCCCAAACGATTATGCTGGCTAAGACTGCTATTAACAGTGTTGAAGAGGCGGGAGGACCAGCTGCGGACAAGGTCAAGGCTGCAGTCGAAGTGGTTCGCTTCCGAATGGGCGAAGATTTTGGCGATGACTCCATTGAAGCGCTCGCCGAAACACTCACGAATAATGGCCGCGATTGGCAGCTTGTTAGGCCAGGTGTACTTTGCACGAAAGGACCTCAGGTGTCGGGGGCATGCACACCTAGCACTGCGATGGCAGAGCCTTCACGCTGCCGAGCCAGTTGCGACCATCGCCTCGAACTTGGCTTCTTACGTGACGACGTCGACAAGGCCATACGGTTCGCGGTCGCTCAAGTTGAGGCGGCAACTGTTGAAGATGACGAGATGAAGGCTGAGATGTGGCGAGGGCAAATTTTGATGAACATCGACCGTTTTGAGTCGCTTAAGGCCGCGTGGAGTTCGAATGCAATCGTCAATGACTTGTTAGAGTCTCGGAGAGCGGGGGCAGCAGCATGACCGAGGTGAGTCAACGTGAGGCACCTTGGTTGCAAGAGGCTGCGGAGAAAAAACGTGTCGCGACAGTTAAGAAGCTGAGCGACGCCATGAAGGCCATGGAGCTCGACATCCAAGCAAACGATAATCTCTATCCATTTAACGGAGGGGCTATCAATCAGGCCGAGGTCTGTCGCCGCGCAGGGGTGGCGAAAGCACTTCTCCAGTCCCCCTCTCACAAGACATCCACGAAGTTGATGGTCGACACGTGGGTTGCCGAGATTAGAAAGCGTCTCATCACTGGCAGCAAAAACGTCCGCAGAGCAGTTACAGCGAGGGCAGACGACTGGAAGGAGCAACACGAGTATTTACGCAACTCCTATCACATCGATATGTTAAAACTTGAGGAAGCGGAAGCGAAAATCATAACGCTTGTCGCAGAGAACGCCTCCCTCCGCAGCGAAAATGCAGCCCTTCGCGAGCAGATTGCAAAGAACGGCTCGAACGTACGAGCCTTGCGGCCGAAAGCCAAGAAAATCGACGAGGCGCAGCCGTAGAGGCTAACTAAGGGGGCGATTGCGTGCGTCCGCAGCGTCGCACGTACGGAGGCCCCTCCTCGTGATGTCTCGCTTGGACCAAATGATGAACTCCGTACTTCCTCTCAGGTGGGTGGTTGCTCTCCCCGCATACGAATCTCACGCCGAAGCTCGTTACCGCGGGTTCGTGCGTGTTGGAAGGCCTTAAGTATCCTGCTGAGTTCAGCCTCGGATGCCACGCATAGCATATGAAGAAAGACTCCTTGATGGGTGACTTTCATTCCAAGCTCACTTTCGAATGTGAACGCCATTGTTGGCATGGCTGTGCGCATCAGCTGAAAGGTCTGCCAGTTTTTCTGCAAGGCACAGATGTACCGGTCCAACATGTCGCCTTTGATTATCAGACGGAATTTGTTGTAGCGCGGGTCCAGCCCCACGAAGGGAAACACTAGCTTGAACTCGGATGTGAACCGCCCCGGGTTTTGTGGAGGCTCCATTCTTTGAGAAAATGGAGCTATGA
>NZ_DAMCPG010000089.1:0-2807 GCF_032106685.1 Massilia sp. | reverse complement strand
GAGCGCTTCCTGCGAGCGGCGCTGGGCATCTTCAACAGGTAACGGTGACAGCGCCAAAAAAAAACGCCGCGTGAAGCGGCGTTTCGGGGAGCTGCGCTCCCTGGAGCGCAATCGCTTAAGCGCGTTCGCCGACCCAGCCGGCCACGCCTGCCAGGGCTTGCGGCAGGCCCGCCGGATCGGTGCCGCCGGCCTGCGCCATGTCCGGACGGCCGCCGCCCTTGCCGCCCACCTGCTGGGCGACGAAGTTGACCAGCTCGCCGGCCTTCACTTTACCGGTGGCGTCCTTGGTCACGCCCGCGATCAGGCTGACCTTGCCGTCGGCCACGGAAGCGAGCACGATGGCCGCGGTCTGCAGCTTGTCCTTCAGCTTGTCCATCGCTTCGCGCAGGGTGGCGACGTCGGCGCCTTCCATGGTCGCGGCCAGCACCTTGATGCCGTTGACGTCGACCGCTTTGTTGACCAGCTCGTCGCCCTGGCCGGCGGCCAGCTTCGACTTCAGCGCCGACACTTCCTTCTCCAGCACTTTCACTTGATCCTGGACCTGGGCGATGCGCGACGGCAGCTCGTCCGGGCCGGTCTTCAGGGCCGATGCAGCCGCCAGCAGCCTGGCGTTGGTCTGTTGCACCCAGGCCAGGGCGCCCTCGCCCGTCACCGCTTCCACGCGGCGGATGCCGGCGGCGACGCCGCCTTCCGACACGATCTTGAACAGGCCGATGTCGCCGGTGCGGGTCACGTGGACGCCGCCGCACAGCTCTTTCGACGAACCGATGTCGAGCACGCGCACCTGGTCGCCGTACTTCTCGCCGAACAGGGCCATGGCGCCATGCTTGACGGCGTCGTCGAAGCTCATGTGCTGGGCCTGGGTCGGGTGGTTTTCCAGGATCTCGCGGTTGACGATCTGCTCGACCTGGGCAATCTGCTCAGGCGTCATCGGCGCGTTGTGGCTGAAGTCGAAGCGGGTCTTGTCCGGATCGACCAGCGAGCCCTTCTGCTGCACGTGCGAACCCAGCACTTCGCGCAGGGCCTTGTGCATCAGGTGGGTGGCCGAGTGGTTGCGGATGGTGCGCGCGCGCTTGGCCTGGTCGACCTGGGCGTCCACGGTGTCGCCGACCTTCAGCGAGCCGCTGCGCAGCACGCCGTGGTGGCCGAACACCTCTGCCTGGATCTTCAGGGTGTCCTCGACCTCGAACTGGCCGGCGCCGGAGGCGATGACGCCGTGGTCGCCGACCTGGCCGCCGGATTCGGCGTAGAACGGGGTGGTGTCGAGCACCACGATGCCTTCCTGGCCTTCCTTCAGCTCCTGCACCGACACGCCTTCGCTGTACAGCGCCAGCACGTGGGTGTTGTGGACCAGCGACTCGTAGCCGACGAACTTGGTCTTGTCGCCCGCGTACTCGACCTTGGCGGCCATCTTGAACTTGCCGGCGGCGCGGGCCGTCTTCTTCTGCTGCTCCATCGCCTCGGCGAAGCCGGCTTCGTCCAGCGTCACGCCGCGTTCGCGGCAGATGTCCGCGGTCAGGTCCAGCGGGAAGCCGTAGGTGTCGTACAGGGTGAAGGCGGTGGCGCCGTCCAGGTTCTTCGGATCCCTGGCCAGCTGCGCTTCCAGGATCTTCATGCCGTTTTCCAGGGTCTCGCCGAAACGCTCTTCCTCGGCCTTCAGCACCTGGGCGACGCGCTCCTTGGCTTCGCGCAGTTCCGGATAGGCTTCGCCCATCTCGATGTCCAGGTCGGCCACCAGCTTGTAGAAGAACGGCTTGGTCTGGCCCAGCTTGTGGCCGTGGCGCAGCGCGCGGCGGATGATGCGGCGCAGGACGTAGCCGTGGCCTTCGCTGCTCGGGATGATGCCGTCGACGATCAGGAAGGAAGCGGCGCGGATGTGGTCCGCGATCACCTTTAGCGAATTGTTTTCCAGGTCGGTCGCGCCGGTTTCGCGGGCGGCCGCGCGGATCAGATTCTGGAACAGGTCGATCTCGTAGTTCGAGTGCACGTGCTGCAGCACGGCGGCCAGGCGCTCCATGCCCATGCCGGTGTCGATCGACGGCTTCGGCAACGGGGTCAGGACGCCCGCTTCGTCGCGGTTGAACTGCATGAACACCAGGTTCCAGATCTCGATGAAACGGTCGCCGTCTTCTTCCGGCGAGCCCGGAGGACCGCCCCAGATGTCGGCGCCGTGGTCGTAGAACACCTCGGTGCACGGGCCGCAAGGACCGGTGTCGGCCATCTGCCAGAAGTTGTCGGATGCGTAGCGCGCGCCCTTGTTGTCGCCGATGCGGATGATGCGCTCTTTCGGCACGCCGATCTCGTTGGCCCAGATGTCGTAGGCTTCGTCGTCCTCGAAGTAGACGGTGACGGTGAGCTTCTCGGCCGGCAGCATGTAGACCTTGGTCAGCAGCTCCCAGCAGTAGTTGATGGCGTCGCGCTTGAAGTAGTCGCCGAAGCTGAAGTTACCCAGCATCTCGAAGAAGGTGTGGTGACGCGCGGTGTAGCCGACGTTTTCCAGGTCGTTGTGCTTGCCGCCGGCGCGCACGCAGCGCTGCACGGTGGTGGCGCGCTTGTAGGGGCGCGTGTCCAGGCCGAGGAAGACGTCCTTGAACTGCACCATTCCGCTGTTGGTCAACAACATGGTCGGATCGTTGCCCGGCACGAGCGGGCTGGACCGTACGATCGTATGGCCCTTGGACTCAAAAAACTTGAGGAACTTTTCGCGAATTTCGGAGGATTTCATGTTGTGGGGGCGGAAAGAGAGCAGTACGGTATATAAAGCAACGATTATATCAGTCACTGGTGACTTATTAACGCGCGGTGCG
>NZ_DAMCPG010000088.1:0-2809 GCF_032106685.1 Massilia sp. | reverse complement strand
CCACCAGTATACTAATCAACACTCATCCCACTCATATCCTAAAAACAGACGGCTACCGCGGACTGTGCTCGCGCCCACTATGTATGGGGAGAACTCGGTTACTGTTCGCCTTATGAACAAGTGCAGCTTCGACTCTGTGATATAAGAGCAACATGTGCCTACTACTGACGGTCGGGCAGCATCCGCGGTCTCGCTCGCAACATACCTCAAACTCATGCAGGCACAGGTCGAAGCTGCGGCTTGACGTACCCCCACACGGCTGTTCGGACGCCACCTAAGCTCAGGGTGTGTATCGTGTACGTCTGGGACGAACGCTTAACTCAGTGCGCTAGACGTCCGTTTGTAGAGAGGCTCAGATGGCATCAAATTTGGTAAGATACGATATTGCTCAGGGTCGATTCATCGCCTGCCCTACCGCCCTTCACCACGACCAAGGAACACCATTGACTCCTCTACTGGATGCGCTTCAACGCCTCATCATCTCGGTGCACCGCAAGCTTTTTGAGGAGAGCCCGTCTCCGATGAAACTGCAGAAACTGTGCTATTACGCACAAGGTTACATGCTAGCGCAAGGGACCGAGCTGTTTGAGGAGGATTTTCAGGCCTGGCAGCACGGCCCAGTTATACCGGCTCTCTACCGCCGGTACAAAGACTACGGATGGCGTAGCATCGGTGCAGACGTCGTTTTTGACGCAGCCGAGCTGAACGCTGAAGTCATTCAAGAAGTCACTGACATCGTTGCAGCATATGGACGCTACGATGGTGCCGCGTTGAGCACGATGACGCATCGCGAAGCCCCGTGGATTGATGCACGAGGGGACCTGCCTGAAGACCACGGAAGCACAGCCCTCATCTCGAAGGATTCGCTGCGCGCTTACTTCTCAACCAAGCTCGCTGCAAATGGCTAGCAACAAATACGCATCTTCTGCCGATAAGGACCACGCTAAGGTAGCGGCCCAAAAGCTTCGTGTCTCTTTTGAATTTCTAGACTTGAGCCAGCCTCATTTTTTTATTCACGGGCTCGAGGCAGACCATTACCGTAAAATTTTTGATTGCATAAATGAGATTGCCGATGCAACTGAAGACCAGATTGCTCAACAGAAGCATCCCTCTCTCGAAGCGAAGTCAATTTTCAATACGACTACCGGTGAATACAAGCAATTCCCTGAGGATATTGAGATATCTTTTGCCAAGAAAGTTGCGGGACCTCAACCTCGGATAGCGAGTAAAGATAGGGCTGAGATAAAAGCGGCTGAAGAAGAATATGCACTAATCCTCGCGCAAGCAAAAGAACAGGCGCAAACCATGACAAAGCGCGCCTTTGAAGTGCGTGTGGGAAAAGCTTACGGACGAATACACGGAATTGTTTGGAACAAAGTGTTTTACGTAGTTTGGTTCGACCCCGCACACAATCTTTATCCGGATAGTCGCCGCGGTGGCGTTAAGTTCCACAAAGATTTCATGACCGTGAAAAGTTTTAGTCCAGAAGCTGTCCAGGAACTCCGCGACATACATCTGGCACACTGCGAGAAGCTGCAAGCGGATTTAGACAAGCTTCAAAAGGAACATGACGACTTAATGGCTGCTTTCGCCGCAAGCTAAATGTTAGGATTTCTCGTGCCCTTCCACATCGTTCACCCGTACAGGGGCGGACGCCGAACGAGTTGCAAATCGACCCCGCCCAAAAATAAGCGTTTCTAGGGACGTTATGACCAAACCGAATCGCGACAACAAATCACTGGAAATTATGGTGGTTGATGACAACGAGGACGCCAGTGAGGTGCTTCGACTCCTCTTTGAAGCACTCGGCCATAGTGCTTGTGTCGAATACAGTGCGCTTAGCGCAATCAATCGTGCAAAGCGCGAAGGCGCAGAAACGTTGTTCATTGATATCGGGTTGCCCGGCATGGACGGCTATGAACTCGCAAGAAGATTAAGAGCAATGCCGCAAACGGCAAACTCAATATTGGTCGCAGTGACAAGCTTTAGCGAAGCTAAAGACAAACAATTGGCTAAAGACGCTGGCTTCAACAATCACTTGGCAAAACCAATCAACTTAAATGACATCCTTGGGATAATTGACCAATATCAGCTCTCTCGCGCAGAAAATACTTAGATATAATTCGACGGCAGCCAATCTGTCGCTCTAATTAGCATAAGCATGAACTATTCGAAGCCCTTTCCTCGTCCGATATGCCTTCCGTCTTCGGATTAGCACATCGAGACCCGGGTTATGGGCAAGTGGCTTACCCGCCACTATACGCGGCTTTCCGTAGACTCTCTAGAGTAAACGGCAATGGTAGAGCAGCTGAATTATCGGCAACGAGTGCTGAACACAACTGCAGGGTAAAGCATTCGATGCTTGGGCAGCACAAAGCCAAATGAAATCGCTAGCATTTTTCGCCTATAGCTAGCCCCCCCCCCTGTCAACTCTTCGCTCGACGTCATCGATTGTTAATGGCATCGCGAAGTGTACACCCCGGATATATGCATCCATATAAATTAATCAGTTAGTTCAACCTAATTTCCAGCAATATACCCGAATACATTCGATGGACCTGTCAGTGTACAAAGCTCTTTTTCGTTGCTCGCCTTATCCGTATCTCGTGATGGATACAAAATTGATTATCATAGGCGCCAGCGGTAGCTATCTGCGTTCAGTCCAAAGAACTGAAGCAGATATCGTCGGAAAGTATCTATTTGATGCGTTCCCACCCAATCCGGACGACCCAGAGTCGACTAATATGGCTGAGGTGAAGGCCTCGATTGCGCGTGCACTAACAAAGGGGCAACCCGACACTACTTCGTT
>NZ_DAMCPG010000087.1:0-2940 GCF_032106685.1 Massilia sp. | reverse complement strand
AATTGTCTGGATGGATGGAATCGTTTTCAAGGTTCGGGAGAATTCGAAAGTCATTAACAAAACCATTTATTTGGCAGTCGGATTAAATCGTGAGGGAAGAAAAGAAGTGCTAGGAATGTGGCTTGGGAAAAATGTGGGTATTTCGGAGGGATTGTGCCATCGATTTGGGTCAAACCGTGCCACTTTTGAGATCGTTGTCTATAACGGAGGTCAATGGGCCAGTTGATTCGGTTTGATTTGCCAATTATTTCGGAGGTCAATGGGCCAAATAATCTTCTTAAATTCGGAGGTCGTTGGGCCACTTTCCATTAAACTGCTTAAGTTGCTGTTGTATAATCATATGATCACAGCATGGCAGGACAACGGAAAGACAAAATGGAACTCAGAACACTTATCCTTCTAAAGAAAAAAGGACTTAGTAACCGTAAGGTTGCCCAGATAATGAACATCAACCGTAAAACGGTGGACAGCTATATTAAGCGGTTTAAAGTACTAGAATTAGATCATGCTGAACTTCTAGCTATGGATGATGCAAATCTTCATGATCTTTTTACCCAGGATGACCAAACCGAAAAGATGCGATATGAACACCTGTCATCTCAGTTCAGTAAGATACAGCAAGAGCTTAAGCGCCCTGGGGCCACCTTGCAGACGTTATGGCAAAATTACCTACTTGAATATCCTGATGGTTACCGCTATACCCAATTTACCACCCATTACAGAAAGTGGAGAGGCAAGATTAAAGCTTCGGGGAAACTGGATCATAAAGCGGGTGAAAAACTTTTCGTAGACTTTACAGGCAAAAAGATGTCCTATGTTGATAGAGGTACAGGAGAGGTTATCCCTGTCGAAATCTTCGTTGCCGTCTATCCCTGCAGTCAATATACGTTTGTAAAAGCCGTTGCAAGCCAAAAACGTGAAGATTTTATCGATTGCCTTAATAGCTGTTTGCAGTGGTCTGGTGGCGTGCCGCAGGCTATTGTATCTGACAATCTTAAATCAGCCGTGAGTAAAGGCTCCAAATATGCCCCAGAAATCAATAAAACACTTGCCGACTTTGCACTCTTTCATAGTTGTGTAGTAGATCCTGCCCGCCCATATCACCCACAAGATAAAGCTCTTGTAGAACGTAGTGTAACATTGGTCTACCAGCGTATCTTTTACCCACTTGACAAACAGACCTTCTTTAGTTTGAAAGAACTTAATGTAGCCATAGCAGAACAGTTGGTGTTATATAATGATTATTTGTTCTCACATGGAGGCTCCACTAGGAGGAGCCAATTTATTGATATGGAAAAAGAACACCTAACCCCGTTACCTTTATCAACCTATAACTTGCGGTACTTTAGACGAGCAAAAGTGCAGAAGATATCACATATATATCTCAATGCTGATAGAAACTACTATAGTGTACCTCACCGTTATATTGGCCATCATGTAGAAGTTCAATATAACAATGACACTGTTGAGGTCTTTTATAACTTTCAGCGTATAGCAAAGCATCAGCGGTGCTTTCGACCGGGTAACTATGCCACCATCGCAGATCATATGCCTTCTTCACATCAGGTTTATAACCACTGGAGTCCGATGTACTTTGAACAGCGGGCCGAAGCTGTTGGACCATCTGCACAACAATATATCCGCCAACTAATTGCACAGTATAGCTACCCTGAACTAGGGTATAAACAGGCACAGGGAATACTTGCTCTTGTGAAAACCCATAGCGTTTCCCGCGTTGAAAACGCCTGTAAAAGAGGTCTTTTCCATCATAAATCATCTTACCAAACGATAGTCAATATCCTTAAAAATAAACTTGACACTCTAGAAGAGGAAGTACAACAGACCTTCCATATCCCTGAGCATGAAAATCTACGGGACACCTCGATTTACAGATAGTAAACAACATTAAAAATGATAATATGAATGAGAACACAACAATCGAAAAAATGCGCAAGATGCGTATGATCACCATGGCCGAGCTTTATCGAAGTAGTCTGAGTGATAATCTTTATCGTGAAATGAGCCTGGATGACTTCCTAGCGACCATTATCGATGCAGAATGGGAAGCTAGACAGAATAAGAATATTGATAATCTGATCTACAGGGCTTCATTCAAGGAAAAAGCTGCTGCCACTGACATTGATTACAACCCTTCCAGAAACCTTGACAGAAATATGTTTGAGAGACTCCTTTCTCTGGGGTTTATAAACCGTAAAGAAAACATAATATTAACAGGCTCTGCCGGTTCAGGAAAAAGCTTCCTTGCGCAGTGTATCGGAGTTAAAGCCTGTCAGATGTTGTATAAGACGCTCTATCTCAATACAGGCAGGTTCTTTGATATGGTGAAAATCGCCAGATTGGATGGCACATACCATAAGTTACTCAAAAAGATCGAAAGAGCAGAATTACTAATACTCGATGACTTTGGACTTACTTCCATAGATCAGCACGCAAGGACAGCACTTTTGGATATCATAGAAGATCGTTATAATAGCGCCTCATTAATAATAGCTACTCAGATCCCCGTAGAAAAATGGCATGGACTAATCGGTGAAAGTACGATTGCTGATGCTATACTTGACAGGGTAACATTCTCCTCACATAGAGTAGAATTGACAGGTGAATCCTATCGTAGAAAAAAGAAATTGGAATCTTAATCAAATTGTATATTATTGTAATCGGAAAGTGCCCCAATGACTAGCGAAATAATTGGCCCAATGACTCCGAAATCCCTGCCCCAGCATCTCCGAAATAGACAACAAAACACGTGTAGAGTTGTTTGCATTTTGAATGATATTATAAGGGATTAATGATTCGTCATATGAAAAAGATATTTTATGTGTTTCTATTTATCCTTTCCATGATGAAAGTTTATGGTCAGGGGCATTACAACGGTTCATCGTTTAATCCCAACGATTATTTTGCTCCGCATGAAGGGTT
>NZ_DAMCPG010000086.1:0-3548 GCF_032106685.1 Massilia sp. | reverse complement strand
TCCCGCCTCCCCTTCTGCTTTCCCCCTCCCTACCCCTTTGCGTTCGCGCAAAGCCGCCCCCTTCCCTACAACGTATATTTTTTCTTGCAGGAATTTGCATTTCTGCAAGGAGGGCTTGCGCGCAGTCAAACGCCGGGTCCGCGTTCCAATGCCGGCCCCGCGACAACCATGGCGAACCTCGAGCGCTCCAGCCTGAACCGGAAGTTGACGATGATGTCGCTGCTGTCGACCGGCAGCGCCCTGCTCATCGTCTTCGTCGCCTTCGCCCTCGCCTCGGTGCACCACGGCCGCAACGACGAGAGCATGCAGCTGTCCTCGCTGGCCGGGGTGGTCGCCACCAACAGCGCCGACGCCCTGGTATTCAACGACCGCAGCCTGGCCGGCGCCCTGCTCGCCGCCCTCAGGTCCAAGGAAGAGATTTCCAGCGCCGCCCTGTACGACCGCAAGGGCAAGCTGTTCGCCGCCTACCGCTCGCCCGCGCACGCCGTCGACGAACCGCCGCCCGCGCTGGCCGCCTTCGACGACGCCGCCCTGGCCGAGGCCAACCTGGTCGGCGCGCGCCTGTGGTCGCCGCGCATGCGCCTGTACCGGCCCGTCGCCAGCGGCCAGGTCCAGGTCGGCGTGATCGTGATCGAGGCCGACCTGCTCGCGATGTGGCGCGACATCGCCGGCAGCCTGGGCGTGGTGGGCGCGGCCATGTGCGTGTCGCTGCTGGTGTCGCAGGTGGCGGCGCGCCGCTTCACGCGCTCGATCACGGACCCGGTGACGAAGCTGATCCAGGCCGCGCGCAAGGTCTCGGAAAGCCAGAACTACACCCTGCGCGTACCCCACCAGCGCAACGACGAGCTGGGCGCGCTGATCGACAGCTTCAACGACATGCTGGCCCAGATCGAGGGCCGCGGCGCCGCCCTGGTCAACCACCGCGACGAGCTGGAACGCCAGGTGTCGGTGCGCACCGAACAGCTCGAGCGCGCCAAGAACGCCGCCGAGGCGGCCAGCCGCGCCAAGAGCGCCTTCCTCGCGACCATGAGCCACGAGATCCGCACCCCGATGAACGGTGTGCTGGGCATGGCCGAGATGCTGCTCGGGACCGATCTCTCCGAGACCCAGCGCAACTACACGCGCCTGGTCAAGCGCTCCGGCGAACACCTGCTGGTGATCATCAACGACATCCTCGACTTCTCCAAGATCGAGGCCGGCAAGCTCACCATCGAATACATCAACTTCAACCTCTGGGACCTGCTGGAAGACATCCACACCGTCTACACCCCGCAAGCCCACAACAAGGGCATCGCGCTCGACTTCGACATCGCCAACGACATCCCGGTGGCGATCTGCGGCGACCCGAACCGGCTGCGCCAGATCATGGCCAACCTGCTGGGCAACGCGATCAAGTTCACCGAACACGGGCGGATCGACGCTCTGGTGCGCATCGCCAGCGAGGACAGCCAGGCCGTGATGCTGCGCTTCGAAGTGCGCGACACCGGCATCGGCATCTCGCGCGAAGCCAGGAGCCGCATCTTCGAGGCTTTCTCGCAGGCCGACGACTCGACCACCCGCAAGTACGGCGGCACCGGCCTGGGCCTGGCGATCTCGAAGCAGCTGGTGGAACTGATGGGCGGCGCCATCGGCGTCGAGAACGGCAAGCAGGCAGGCTCGGTGTTCTGGTTCACGGTCGGCTTCGACAAGCGCCGCGTCGACCCCGACCTGCCCGGCGAGCAGCAGCACACGATCGACGGCCTGCGCGTGCTGGTGGCCGACGAGGACCACGACCGCCGCATCGGCCTGGAGCGCCACCTGGCGGCCTGGCGCATCGCCTGCGACAGCGCGGCCGGCCCGGACGAGGCGCTCGAGAAGCTGGACGCCGCCGCGCGCGCCGGCCAGCCCTTCGACGCCGCCGTGCTCGACATGGAGCTGAAGCAGTCGAGCGGCCTGCTGCTGGCGGCGACGATCAAGGCCAATCCGGCCACCCGGGCCACGCGCCTGGTCCTGCTCAGCCCCGAGCGCCTGGCAGCCGACCCGGTCCAGCGGCGCGAGGCCGGCGTCGCCTACCAGTTGATCAAGCCGGCGCGCGCGGCCGACCTGTTCGCCTGCCTGGCCACCCGTCCGCGCGGCGGCACGGCGCCGGCGCCGCAGTTCCTGCCGCCGCCCGGCATGCCACGTCCGCTTGGGGCGGCGCGCGTGCGGCGCGTGCTGCTGGCCGAGGACAACCCGGTCAACGTCGAGGTGGCCAAGGCCATGCTCGAAAGCCTGGGCCTGCAGGCCCACGTCGCCAGGAACGGGCTTGAAGCGCTGCAGGCGGTGCGCGCCGGCGACTACGAGGCGGTGCTGATGGATTGCCAGATGCCGGTGATGGACGGCTTCGCGGCCACCAGCGCGATCCGGCGCGACGAGCGCGAATCGGGCGCGGCGCGCGGCAATTTGCACACCCTGCCGATCATCGCGATCACCGCCAACGCGCTGCAGGGCGACCGCGAAGCCTGCCTGGCCGCCGGCATGGACGACTACCTGTCGAAGCCCTTCAGCCAGCAGCAGCTGGCCGCCGTGATCGGGCGCTGGATCGCGCTGCCGATCGCCGGCAGCGTGCACCACGGCGACGCTCCGCCCGCGCTGTCCGAGGAAGCGCGCGAAGTCATCCGCCGCGAGGTCATCAACCGGGCGGCGCTGGAAAAGATCCGGGCGCTCAGCCGCAGCGGCGGCGACGTCCTGGTACAGAAAGTGGTCGACGCCTACGTCGGCGACGTGCCGCAGCACCTGCGCACCCTGCGCGAGGCGATCGGCGGCCACGACCCCGGCACGCTCAGGCGCGTCGCCCACAGCCTGAAATCGGCCAGCGCGAACGTCGGCGCCGAGACCCTGGCCGGGCTGTGCAAGGACCTGGAGCACCTCGGCCGCGCCGACACGGTCGAGGGCGCCGAGCTGCTGCTCGACGACATGGAACACGAATTCCAGGCGGTCCGGCATTCGCTGACCGCCATGCTAGAAAAGGAAACATGACATGCCCGCTACCCCTTCCTCCCAACGCGGCGTCGTGCTGGTCGCCGACGACGATCCGGTGATGCGGCTCCTGATGCTGGAGATGATCAAGCAGGTCGGCCTGGATGCGATCGAGGCCGAGGACGGCCGCCAGGCGGTGCGGCTCGCGCGCGAGCGGCGCCCGGACCTGATCCTGATGGACGTCGAGATGCCGCACATGGACGGCTTCGCCGCCTGCCGCGCGATCCGCCAGGACGAGCTTGGGGGCGCGCTGGTGCCGATCGTGATGGTCACCGGCGGCGACGACATCGAGGCGGTCACCAGCGCCTACGAGGCCGGCGCCACCGACTTCGTCTCGAAGCCGATCAACTGGCCGATCCTCGGGCACCGCGTGCTCTACGTGCTGCGCGCCAGCGACGCCATCGCGCGCCTGCGCATCGCCGACGCCCAGAACCGCGCGGTGCTGGCGGCGATTCCCGACACCTTCTTCCGCATGGACCGCGACGGCTTCTACCTCGACTACGAGCCCGGCCACGAGCGTCCGGGGCAGGAAAGGACGGCGCTCGACCGCT
>NZ_DAMCPG010000085.1:540-4382 GCF_032106685.1 Massilia sp. | reverse complement strand
ACCTTAGGACCGTTATAGTTACGGCCGCCGTTTACTGGGGCTTCGGTTCAAAGCTTCGCTTGCGCTAACCCATCCCCTTAACCTTCCAGCACCGGGCAGGCGTCAGCCCCTATACGTCATCTTGCGATTTAGCAGAGACCTGTGTTTTTGCTAAACAGTCGTTTGGGCCTATTCACTGCGGCTCTACTCATGTAGAGCGTCCCTTCTCCCGAAGTTACGGGACCATTTTGCCGAGTTCCTTAACGAGAGTTATCCCGCGCGTCTTAGAATTCTCATCTCGCCTACCTGTGTCGGTTTACGGTACTGGCGCCTTCCCCCTCACTAGAGGCTTTTCTTGGCAGTGTGAAATCGTGACCTACGTCCCTACGGGACTCCGCATCGTTCCTTGACTGTGGTGCCTGACGGATTTGCCAATCAGACGGTCTTGAAACTTGCACATGCACTTCCATCCGCATGCGTCACTATCCTCCTGCGTCCCCCCATTGTTCAAACGGTGGATCGGCGGTACAGGAATATCAACCTGTTATCCATCGCCTACGCCTTTCGGCCTCGGCTTAGGTCCAGACTAACCCTGAGCGGACGAGCCTTCCTCAGGAAACCTTGGGCTTTCGACGGAGGGGATTCTCACCCCTCTTTTCGCTACTCACACCGGCATTCTCACTTCCAAACGCTCCACTGCTCCTTCCGGTACAGCTTCGCAGCGGTTTGGAACGCTCCCCTACCATTCCTTACGGAATCCGCAGCTTCGGTGGTATGTTTAGCCCCGTTACATTTTCGGCGCGGCGCCACTCGACTAGTGAGCTATTACGCACTCTTTGAATGGTGGCTGCTTCTAAGCCAACATCCTAGCTGTCTAGGCAGCGCCACATCCTTTTCCACTTAACATACACTTGGGGACCTTAGCTGGCGGTCTGGGCTGTTTCCCTCTTGACTACGGATCTTATCACTCGCAGTCTGACTCCCGAGTATAAGTTGCTGGCATTCGGAGTTTAACTGAATTCGGTAACCCTGTGGGGGCCCCTAGTCCAATCAGTGCTCTACCTCCAGAACTCTCAACCTCGAGGCTAGCCCTAAAGCTATTTCGGGGAGAACCAGCTATCTCCAGGTTCGATTGGCATTTCACCGCTACCCACACCTCATCCCCGCACTTTTCAACGTGCGTGGGTTCGGACCTCCAGTCAGTGTTACCTGACCTTCATCCTGGACATGGGTAGATCACCTGGTTTCGGGTCTACGACAACGCACTGAACGCCCTGTTCAGACTCGCTTTCGCTACGGCTCCGCCTCATCGGCTTAACCTCGCGCGTTATCGTAACTCGCCGGTTCATTCTACAAAAGGCACGCCATCACCCGTTAACGGGCTCTGACTACTTGTAGGCATACGGTTTCAGGATCTATTTCACTCCCCTTCCGGGGTGCTTTTCACCTTTCCCTCACGGTACTGGTTCACTATCGGTCACTAGGGAGTATTTAGCCTTGGGAGATGGTCCTCCCGGATTCCGACGGGGTTTCACGTGTCCCGCCGTACTCAGGATCCACTCTGGAGGGAAAACAGTTTCAGCTACAGGGCTGTCACCTTCTTCGGCCGACCTTTCCAGGTCCTTCACCTACTGTCTTCCTTTTTGACTCCGTATAGAGTGTCCTACAACCCCGAAGAGCATGCTCTCCGGTTTGGGCTGTTCCCGTTTCGCTCGCCGCTACTCAGGGAATCGCATTTGCTTTCTCTTCCTCCGGGTACTTAGATGTTTCAGTTCCCCGGGTCTGCCTCACGCTACGCTATGTATTCACGTAGCCTGTCCCATCCCATTACAGATGGTGGGTTCCCCCATTCGGAAATCTTCGGATCAAAGCATACTTACTGCTCCCCGAAGCATATCGCTGTTCGTCGCGTCCTTCATCGGCTCCTAGTGCCAAGGCATCCACCGTACGCCCTTCATACCTTGATCTAGCGTTGGTATTCTAAGAACACACGTCTTAAATGACATGGTTAATTAAAAGTTTGATGTCTTGTTGATGTCTTCAGTTTTCAAGGTGCGAGTGTCTCTTGCGAGACGTGAGAGACGAGCTCTCAAAACTGAACGATGGGCATGTCCCGTAAGGGACGTTTTCCTTAGAAAGGAGGTGATCCAGCCGCACCTTCCGATACGGCTACCTTGTTACGACTTCACCCCAATCATCTACCCCACCTTCGACGGCTGGCTCCTTGCGGTTACCTCACCGGCTTCGGGTGTTGCAAACTCTCGTGGTGTGACGGGCGGTGTGTACAAGACCCGGGAACGTATTCACCGCAGTATGCTGACCTGCGATTACTAGCGATTCCGACTTCATGCAGGCGAGTTGCAGCCTGCAATCCGAACTGGGAACGGCTTTATGGGATTGGCTCCACCTCGCGGTCTCGCTGCCCTTTGTACCGTCCATTGTAGCACGTGTGTAGCCCAACTCATAAGGGGCATGATGATTTGACGTCATCCCCACCTTCCTCCGGTTTGTCACCGGCAGTCTACTTAGAGTGCCCAACTTAATGATGGCAACTAAGCTTAAGGGTTGCGCTCGTTGCGGGACTTAACCCAACATCTCACGACACGAGCTGACGACAACCATGCACCACCTGTCACCATTGTCCCCGAAGGGAAAACTTGATCTCTCAAGCGGTCAATGGGATGTCAAGAGTTGGTAAGGTTCTTCGCGTTGCTTCGAATTAAACCACATGCTCCACCGCTTGTGCGGGTCCCCGTCAATTCCTTTGAGTTTCAGCCTTGCGGCCGTACTCCCCAGGCGGAGTGCTTAATGCGTTAGCTTCAGCACTGAGGGGCGGAAACCCCCCAACACCTAGCACTCATCGTTTACGGCGTGGACTACCAGGGTATCTAATCCTGTTTGCTCCCCACGCTTTCGCGCCTCAGCGTCAGTTACAGACCAAAGAGTCGCCTTCGCCACTGGTGTTCCTCCACATCTCTACGCATTTCACCGCTACACGTGGAATTCCACTCTTCTCTTCTGTACTCAAGCCTTCCAGTTTCCAATGGCCCTCCCCGGTTGAGCCGGGGGCTTTCACATCAGACTTAAAAGGCCGCCTGCGCGCGCTTTACGCCCAATAATTCCGGACAACGCTTGCCACCTACGTATTACCGCGGCTGCTGGCACGTAGTTAGCCGTGGCTTTCTCGTAAGGTACCGTCAAGGTACGAGCATTTCCTCTCGTACGTGTTCTTCCCTTACAACAGAGTTTTACGATCCGAAAACCTTCATCACTCACGCGGCGTTGCTCCATCAGACTTTCGTCCATTGTGGAAGATTCCCTACTGCTGCCTCCCGTAGGAGTCTGGGCCGTGTCTCAGTCCCAGTGTGGCCGATCACCCTCTCAGGTCGGCTATGCATCGTCGCCTTGGTGGGCCGTTACCCCACCAACTAGCTAATGCACCGCAAGGCCATCTCAAGGTGACGCCGGAGCGCCTTTCATCAACGGACCATGCGGTCCGATGAACTATCCGGTATTAGCTCCGATTTCTCGGAGTTATCCCAATCCTTGAGGCAGGTTCCTTACGTGTTACTCACCCGTCCGCCGCTCATTCCACTGCCTTCCCTCCGAAGAGTTCCGTCAGCTTCCTGCGCTCGACTTGCATGTATTAGGCACGCCGCCAGCGTTCGTCCTGAGCCAGGATCAAACTCTCCATGAAGTGTTTGACTTGCTCGTTGTTGTGACCGAAGTCACGATTGACGAAGCTTGCGCTTCATTCGTTTTTGTATTCCGTAGAATACGATTTTTGCCTCATCGTTCAGTTTTCAAAGTCCAATGTATTTCGTATGAAAATAATGGTCGGGAAGACAGGATTCGAACCTGCG
>NZ_DAMCPG010000085.1:0-530 GCF_032106685.1 Massilia sp. | reverse complement strand
TAACCAGCTGAGCTATAGGCCCGTCAAAGCAAACAAAATATGGTGCACCCTGAGAGATTCGAACTCCCGACCCCTTGATTCGTAGTCAAGTACTCTATCCAGCTGAGCTAAGGGTGCGATATGGTGCGGTCGAGAGGACTTGAACCTCCACGATGTTGCCACCACTAGGCCCTCAACCTAGCGCGTCTACCGATTCCGCCACGACCGCAAATATGAAATTAAAAATGGTGTGTCATGCAGGATTCGAACCTGCGACCCTCTGATTAAAAGTCAGATGCTCTACCAACTGAGCTAATGACACATATAAACTGGGCTGGAAGGGATCGAACCTTCGCGTGCTGGAATCAAAATCCAGTGCCTTACCACTTGGCTACAGCCCAAAAATGGCGGTCCTGACGGGATTCGAACCCGCGATCTCCTGCGTGACAGGCAGGCATGTTAACCGCTACACCACAGGACCGTTTAAGTATAAGGTGACGACTTCTATAATGATAAAACATCTATGTAAGTCTGTCAATTGTTTTATTAAA
>NZ_DAMCPG010000084.1:0-4845 GCF_032106685.1 Massilia sp. | reverse complement strand
CGGCGCCAGCCAGTTCGCGCAGGCTGAGCGGCGCGCCGTGGCTGAGGTCCAGCCGGAATTGTTTACGAAGAGCGCTATTGGAGCACCGTTCATACTCCCGTTATGGATGAGGAAGGCAACCCAGCTTTTCTGTTTCAAAACGCGATTGACGTAAGCAGTCTCTACCGCTTCAACAAAAGCTCGGAGACCGCTACTCTTCGACAGACGCCCTACCGTGAGAATAATCGAGAAAGTTTTAACGACTTCCAAATGCATGAGGCATTATCGCGTATCCTCAATAACGAACGGGAGCATCTTCGAAGCCTGTTTGACCAAGCTCCCGGTTTCGTGGCGGTGCTCATGGGGCCGAAACACGTATTTGAACTCGCTAACAAAGCGTACTATCAGCTAGTTGGCCATCGAGACATCATCGGTAAGACGGTATGGGATGCCTTACCCGAAGTCGCTGGACAAGGCTTCGAAGAGTTCTTGGCCAGCGTCTACAACACGGGCACGCCTTGGGCTGCCCGCAGTATGCCAATTGCTGTGCAGAGGGAGCGGAATGGTCCAATTGTCCAAAGATACGTTGACCTCGTCTACGAACCCTATCGCGACAAATATGGCAACACGATAGGAATTTTTGCTCAGGGTTATGACGTAACTGAAGCTGTGGAGGCGCAGGCTGCGAAACGAGAAAGCGACGAGCGCTTAAAGGACGGTTTAGACGCGGCCAAGATGGTCGTTTGGGATTGGGATTTTGTTACTGACCAGCTAGAGTACTCCGACAATATGGTAGGGGTCATGGGCATCGCACCTGAAACAATGGATGAGATATCTAAGCATGTCCACCGAGATGACCAGAAGACTATGAAAGCTGCGCATTCCGGCGCACTGTCTGGGGCACGCACATATCAGACTCTCATCCGCTTCATTCGCCCAGATAACGAGCAACAAATATGGGTCGATAGTCGTGGCCGAGTACGGTACGACGCTCTCGGTAACGCTCTCGGCATTCGTGGTGTAACGGTCGATGTAACCGAGCGACATCACGCAGAATTTGAATTGCGAGCAGCTGCGCGGCGCAAGGACGAGTTTCTGGCGATGTTGGCGCATGAACTGCGTAACCCGTTGGCGCCGATAACCAATGCCGCCGAGTTCCTTAAGCTTGTAGCTCACAACGACGCCAAAGTCAGCCGGGCGAGTGAGGTGATTATCCGCCAGGCTAAGCATATGACTGCGCTTGTGGACGACCTTTTAGATGTATCACGGGTTAAGCGGGGCCTGACAGAGCTAAACAAAGACGTAGTTGACATCAAGGCTGTGGTTCACGCTGCCGTCGAGCAGACTATGCCGCTCATCGAGGAAAAAAAACAGCACCTTAAAGTCTCAATAGGCGATGCTCATGGCACTGTGCACGGAGACCGTAACCGCTTAGTGCAAATTACTGCAAACTTGCTCAACAACGCCGCAAAGTACACGCCCAACAACGGCTTCATTGCAATAAATACATCAGCAGATGAGCAAAGTGCTTATATAGAAGTCACCGATAGCGGCATAGGCATCGCCAAGGAACTGCTGCCTCACATCTTTGAACTGTTTACCCAAGCCGAGCGAACTCCTGACCGCGCACAAGGCGGACTCGGAATCGGACTGGCTCTTGTAAAGACTTTAGTGGTCTTGCATGGCGGGGATGTTACCGCTTCGAGCGCTGGTATCGGAACCGGTAGTACATTCAGGGTCACGCTGCCTATCATTATGAGGCCTCGTTGAAGGAACCCTGGCGTGCGGGGGCGTTGTGCTGGCTATTGCGGCGCTAGTCGCGGAGTTCAGCTTTATAACCCGCAGGCCATAATTATGCTTGTTCGTGCATCTGCTCCTAAAGGGAGGCATCGCTGTGCACCGGTTCTTTCGACAGAGTAATTCTGCAGAGCCCGCCTTGCGTACTTCAAATATATATCACTTCCGCGTGTTGCGTCTCCACACTCCCGCCGATTAATGCGCTGTGAAAATAATCTTTTAGGCGTAAGGCAATAGACGAGCGTATTCGCGACTTTAATCACAACAGTCGTAGAGCAGCACTAGCAAATGCTGAATGGCATCAACCCAAGGTTGCAAGGAATCGTTACCCTAACGTCATAACTAGCACAACACGACTTCCCTCGACAGCAGCGACGCTCGTTCCAGGCCCGCGCCATCCAAGGCCCATACGGCACGCCGAACAATCGCCCTTCAGTAGCAACTGGAACTACACATTTTTGTAACGTGCACTGCCGACGATTTAGGTAAAATCATGTCTATATCTACCATCGAGGTGTTTGTACAATTCAGACAGTCCTCGGCACGAATTTGGTGAGCATGCGTAAAACATGATATCCGGAGGAACGTTGTTGACAGCTGCACTTCGAATACCACCGGTATGCGAGCGCCTTGCGGGCTAGTGTAGACAGCGCGAACATCAGGCCTGCGCCACTGGCCACTTAGTGTATCAGTCCAGCGCTCTTCGGTTTCGATACTATCGAAGGTTGGGTCTGCTTCTAAAGATTTAACAAGGAGATGCTTCATCCTCTGATGCAGTCGACTCTCCTTGGCGCCGTTGTATTTTCTGGCGGTGATTTCTTCGTGACTTAGACGTCCGCGGGTGACTGCAGAGCAGCGCTCGTCTTCTAGCGTATGCTTGAAGTAGAAACAACGCGAACTCGGGTGCATCAACAAGCTGACTGGCACACTGCACTCCGCGCAAACGAAAAGCGGCTCGCCCCGAAGCTGAGCGAGCTTGATTTCGGTGCGTAGACGGATGACGTCACTGAAGTCGGTGTCCACTACCTGCCTTAATGTCACATACTCACCAGTCTCAAGGTTGAGAACCTCAGGAATTTCGGGTCTTTCTACGGCAAGCGAAGCGGTGGCTTGACTGGTTAGCGCAGGCAAAGGTCGCATACAAAAATCAGCGAAATGGGCGAACAGACAGGTGTTGGTTAAGCCGTAAGTATGCTCGATTATTCAACATCAGCTCGCCTTCGGCTACGGAACCAGATTTCTAGGCCAGGATGGGACTTGCTCACTCCGGGGTGGTCATGAGGCTCTCGCTTTCTGACGTCGAACTGGCGTGACTCATGAAGAACCTGGCGCCAGCTGCTGCAGCCGTACCGACTTGGTCTTTGCTCGGGCGAATTTTTCGATACCCACTCAATCGCTGCACTTAAACTAGTCCAGCCATTTATGGCGAGGAACCCTTCAGCGTCACGTAACCCCTGTACGATACCAGCCCTTGGCCAGTCTACAGTACCATCGGGACAAATATCGTCAAGAAAGCACTGGAACATAGGGTCATCTAAAAGAGAAGTGAACTTAGCCTGAGCCGCCACCAGAGTGTCGCGCCACGCTTTTAACAGCTGGTGATTCTCGTCAATTTTAGCGTAGCTTACGTTCAGAAACGCTTCAGCTGCCGCACAACCTTCTGAAGTACTCAGGTTAAATTTACTGATGAAATGGTGAACCAGCTCGTTGCGCAACGAAACAAGCTCCTTCAAAGAATCTCTCGTTTCGATGTATCGCTCTTCAGAAAACACAAACTGCATGCGTGTTTCTACCCAAGCGACATTATCGGTATGTGCGCTAGAAAGGGAACTGTTGTTATCTAATGCTGCAGATGTGAGAAACGTGTTGGCAAGCATGCCGACGAGTTCGCCCATCATTTTTTTTCGTAAGCTGAAACTCTTTTCAGCAAGCTGGAGCCGTACGTCCGCGGGCGAGCCCGAGAATGCCGTATTTACCAGGATACGCTTCAGCAGAAGCTCATACTCTTGAAGCTTGAGTAGACACCTTCCTAAGAGAAGTTGCACGGAAGGCAGCCTGTCGGCATCGTGGCTTGAAGTGCACTGGCCTTCGTGTATAAGAGGAAACATTTTAGATGACTTCGAAACTTGGTTCAATGCCACTTTCGCAGCAAATTCTAAGACATGCAAAGTATGATTGCGTTAATAAGTCACCGTCAAAAATACTTTGCTTGTCGCTGAACAACGCACGTCGACTAAGTCAAAATGTATGAGGAGCGAAGCAGCGAGCCTCTCCGCTTAGAACCCGTCGAAGCCTTACGTTCGGGGCGATATTGCTCGAAAAGTAGTAATTACAACATACGCCTCTAGATTGTACAAATGTTATTATCGGTATGTGAAGCGCGCGGAACGCTAATTTTTGGCTTCCTGAAATACACCAAGTACATCGGACAGTTTGACCGGCTTAACCAGAAAGTGGTTGAACCCTTCCTTTCGTGCACGCTCCCTGTCCTCGGCCTGTCCATAGCCCGTCAGTGCAATGAGCGAGGAGGATGCTGTCGCTGGAAGAGCGCGGAATCGTTTCGCCAATTCATAACCATCCATGCCCGGCAAGCCTATGTCCAAAAAAATAATAGCCGGCGCATTTATCCCAGCAACGGCCAAGGCACTCGTCGCATTATGGGCGATGGAAACTTCATGCCCCATGGCTTCCAACAATGATTGCAGCGTTTCAGCCGCATCTTTGTTGTCGTCTACAATCAGGACTTTTGTCGCCGCAGCATGCGGCGTACTTCCGCTCTCGATAGTAGCAGCTTTCGCGCCGGCGGCCGACGTTACAAGAGGCAAACTTACGGTGAAGCGACTACCTTGACCAGTGCCAGCGCTATACGCGGAAATTTTTCCACGCTGAAGTTCAAGTAAGCTCTTTACGAGTGCGAGCCCCAATCCCAAGCCACCCTGTGCACGGTCTGGGGACCTCTCACCTTGTGTGAACAGATGAAAGATATACGGAAGTAACGTAGGGGCAATTCCCATCCCATCGTCTTCCACAATCACCTCAACTTGCACATCATCCGAATGGACTTGCAGT
>NZ_DAMCPG010000083.1:0-4846 GCF_032106685.1 Massilia sp. | reverse complement strand
GTTCGTCAGCAGCAGAGAAGTGAGATTATGCAGTGTTTCGCGATGTTCGTCAACTCCTCTTTTTCTTCAGTGCTAGAAGTGTTATCAAAACACTTAATTCAACTACTTGATTTCGCTGAACTTTTCTTGCGCTGCAGAAGCAGGAACCGAACTATAGCAAACGGGTGAATGGTAGCGCAAGGGTCTGTTTCCGAAATATGCGGCGCAGGTACAACAAGCTCAGCGGCGCCTTGGCCGGCTGTCGCCGGCCAAGGCGCATCTTCGGGCACGCACTGAGTGTTTGTCCTGCGCCGAGCGCGGTGCTACATTGTCAGCAGTCGACTTCCATCAGACAGAGCCGCGGCACAGGGCCAACCAGGAGACATGGAATGATGTATTGCCACGCTACACCCTTGCGCGACGGCGCTACGCGAATGCCGGATATGGCCGCCATGATCGGCACCTCGCACCGTCGCTCCCAGCAATATGGCTTGACCCCGGATGCCCGGCCGGACTTCGATCCGCCCTGCCGAGCGGATCTGTCCTCCCTCATTGACGGCAACCGGCTACTGGTCAACCATGCGCTTCCCGTCATGGAGACCCTGTACCAGCAAATCGCCAACACCCAGCACATGGCCCTGCTGACCGATGCCGAAGGCGCGATCGTTCATGCGCTGGGCGACGCCGATTTCCTCGAAAAGGCAAACCGCGTCGCCTTGTCGCCCGGGGTGACCTGGTCCGAGGCGAACAAGGGGACCAATGCGATCGGTACCGCAATCGCCGAACAGGCGCCGGCCATGGTGCACGCGGATCAGCATTTTTTGGCGGCGAACCACTTCCTCACCTGCTCGGCCGCTCCCATACTCGATCATCGCGGGGAATTGGCCGGCGTACTGGACGTGAGCGGCGACCGCCGCGGGTTTCACCACCACACCATGGCCCTGGTGCGCATGTCGGCGCTGATGGTCGAGAACCAGTTGTTCGCGGCCGCTTTCGACGACGCGATCACCCTGCACTTTCATACGCGCCCGGAGTTCGTCGGGACGCTAATGGAAGGCATCGCCTCGTTCACGCCGGGTGGACGCTTCCTTTCCGCCAACCGTGCGGCACTGTCCCAGTTCGGTTTGTCCGTCAATGCCCTGCGGGCGCATACCTTCAGCTCGCTGTTCGACCTGCCCTTGTCCGCACTGTACGACCATTACCGCGCCGCAGCCCCTGGCCTGCTCGACTTGCGCATGCATGGCGGCATGCGCGTATGCGCGCGTGCCGAGCTGCGACTGTCCCGTGGCACGCAAGTGCTGTCGGCCGAGGCGGCGCCGACGATCGCCCAGCGGCATGCCAAGGCGCCCGAGCGGGCTTCGCGCCTGCATCAACTGGACACCGGCGATCCCGCACTGGCACGCGTGCTCGACAAAGTGAGCAGGGTCCTGGGACGCGACGTGACGATCCTGATCACGGGCGAGACCGGTACCGGCAAGGAATTGCTTGCCCGCGCGATCCACGCCGATTCGCCGCGTGCGGATGCACCCTTCGTGGCCGTCAACTGCGCGGCGATTCCGGACGCGCTGATCGAGTCCGAACTGTTCGGCTATGAGGAAGGCGCGTTCACCGGCGCGCGCAAGAAAGGCGCGACCGGGTATATCCAGCAGGCGCATGGCGGCACCCTCTTCCTTGACGAGATCGGCGACATGCCCTTGCCGCTGCAGGCCCGCCTGCTGCGTGTGCTGCAGGAGCGCGTGGTCACGCCGCTGGGCGGACGGCCGGTGCCGGTCGACCTGCAGCTGGCCTGTGCGACCAACCACGACCTGCGTCAGCGCATCGCCGCCGGGTTGTTCCGCGAAGACCTGTATTACCGGCTCAACGGCCTGGTCGTGAAACTGCCGCCGCTGCGCGAGCGCAGCGATCTCGAGACGGTGACGCACAAGCTGCTGGCGGCCGAGACACGGGGCATAGGCTGCCGTGTGTCAGCCGAGGTGCTGCGGCTGTTTCGTCAGCACCGCTGGCCCGGCAATCTGCGGCAGCTGGCCAGTCTGCTGCGCACGGCGGCGATCATGGCCGGGGATGGCGCCGAGATCCGCGCCCACCATCTTCCCGACGATTTCCTGGAGGAGCTTGCCGGAGCGGACGAGGCGCCGCGGGAGCCGGCGCCGCCGCAGCCGCCCACCTCGGGCATCAAGCTAGGCGAGGTCGAGCGTGCGGCAATGCTCCAGGCGCTCGCGGCTCACGAGGGTAATGTCTCGGCCGCGGCGCGAGCCCTCGGCGTCTCGCGCAACACGTTCTATCGCAAGCTGCCGTACCTGAAACAGTGTGCGCGCTGAGCCGGCGTGCGGCCACTGTTTCAGGTTGTGCCGTCGCCGTGGCGCCGCGGCGGCCGTGACTGCAGTAGTGCGCACTCGGCGTCGCTGAACAGGCGCGAGCGCGTCAGGAAGCGGCGCCCGGTGCCGTTATCGAGAGAAAACATGCCGCCGTTGCCGGCGACAACATCGATGATCAGCTGGGTGTGCTCCCAATAGGCGAACTGCTCGCTGCCGATATAGAAGGGGGTGCCGTCGAGTTCACCCAGGCAGACATCGCTGTCGCCGAGTTGGAATTCGCCGTCTGCCCAGCACATTGGCGCGCTGCCGTCGCAGCAGCCGCCGGACTGGAAAAACATCAGGGGTCCGTGGCGCCGGCGCAGTTCGTCGATGAAAGCCAGTGCCGCGGGTGTCGCGGTAACGCGTTCGACCGTCGTGGTCATGGCGGCTCCTCGGCAAAAGGAGGCGCCGCATGGCGCCTCCCCTGCCTTACGTCACGTCAGAAGAAGCCCAGCGCTTTCGGGCTGTAGCTCACCAGCAGGTTCTTGGTCTGCTGGTAATGGTCGAGCATCATCTTGTGGTTCTCGCGGCCGATGCCCGACTGCTTGTAGCCGCCGAATGCGGCGTGCGCTGGATACAGGTGGTAGCAGTTGGTCCATACGCGCCCGGCGTGGATGGCGCGGCCGACACGGAAGGCGCGGCTGCCGTCGCGCGTCCACAAGCCGGCGCCAAGCCCGTACAAGGTATCGTTGGCGATGCGCAGCGCGTCGGCTTCGTCCTTGAAGGTCGTCACCGAGACCACCGGGCCGAAGATCTCTTCCTGGAAGATGCGCATGTTGTTCTCGCCCTTGAACACGGTCGGGCGCACGTAATAGCCGCCGGCCAGGTCGCCGTCATGGCTGGCGCGTTCGCCGCCGGCGAGCACCTGCGCGCCTTCCTGGCGGCCGATGTCGAGGTAGGACAGGATTTTTTCCAGCTGCTCCTGCGAAGCCTGGGCGCCGATCATGGTCGATTCGTCGAGCGGATTGCCGGCCTTGATTTTCGCCACGCGATCGAGCGCGCGCTCGATGAAACGTTCGTAGATCGACTCCTGGACCAGCACGCGCGAGGGGCAGGTGCAGACCTCGCCCTGGTTCAGCGCGAACATGGCAAAACCTTCCAGGCATTTGTCGAAGAACTCGTCGTCGGCATCCATCACATCCGCGAAGAAAATGTTCGGCGACTTGCCGCCCAGTTCGAGGGTAACGGGAATCAGGTTCTGGGCGGCGTATTGCATGATCAGGCGGCCGGTGCCCGTTTCGCCGGTGAAGGCAATCTTGGCGATGCGCTTGCTCGAAGCGAGCGGCTTGCCGGCTTCCAGACCGAAACCGTTGACGACGTTGACCACGCCTTCCGGCAGCAGGTCGGCGATCAGCTCGATGAGCACCATGATCGAGGCCGGCGTCTGCTCCGCAGGTTTCAACACGACGCAATTGCCCGCGGCGAGGGCGGGCGCGAGCTTCCAGACTGCCATCAGGATCGGGAAATTCCACGGAATGATCTGGCCGACCACGCCGAGCGGCTCATGGAAATGGTAGGCGTAGGTTTCGTGGTCGATGGTCGAGATCGCGCCTTCCTGGGTGCGGATGCAGCTGGCAAAGTAGCGGAAATGGTCGATCGCCAGCGGCAGGTCGGCCGCCATCGTCTCGCGGATCGGCTTGCCATTGTCGACGGTTTCGGCCGTCGCGAGCATCTTGAGGTTCTGCTCCATCCGGTCGGCGATGCGGTTCAGGATGTTGGCCCTCTCCGCAGGCGAGGTCTTGCCCCAGGCATCCTTCGCGGCATGGGCCGCATCCAGGGCCAGTTCGACGTCCTCGGCCGTCGAGCGCGCGACCTCGCAGAACGGCTGGCCAGTGATCGGGGTGACGTTGGCGAAGTATTCGCCCTTGACCGGCGCGACGAAACGGCCGCCGATGTAGTTGTCGTAGCGCTGACGGAAGGGGTTGGCGACGCCGAGTTTGCTGATGTCCGCGAGATTCATGTCGTCCTCTTTCTCTGGTTGGTGTCTATGACCGGCGCAGCGCCGGCGTGCTTTTGTAAGCACATCAAGGTCGTGCAAGCGCCGTGCCAGCGCGCTTTCGTGGCGCTTGCAGGGCAAGCCAGTAAGGAAAGCGGAGAGAAGCAGGCCGCAGCCCGGTACAGATGTACCTATTTGGGACACCTGGTGTCACAGTGTCCGGACAGTGGGAACGGCAGCAAACCGGGCGGAACCAGGCGCCGGCGTCTTCGCATCATGGGAGGAGCGCAGGGAGAAGGAGGGAGTGCGAGCGAGAACACGGAACTGCTGCGTTCTCGCGATGTCGTACGGGTGCAAGCGGACGGCATCGCCGTACGCACCCGAACTGGGCGACACTTGTTCACCCGAGGTTTCGTTAATCGGGGGGAACACGACGGTGACAAGTGTTTGCCCAGCCGTCCATAGCCGTCTAAAAAAACAGTGACTGCAGAAGGCGACGTTCTGAAAAAGGGAACGCCCGAAGCAAAAAACCCCGGCGAGTATCGACTCGACGGGGTTTTTGCTTACTACTAATTAA
>NZ_DAMCPG010000082.1:0-5120 GCF_032106685.1 Massilia sp. | reverse complement strand
GCTCTTCCGGCCTGACTCACACTAACCGGCCTCTACGAAAGCCGGGGCGGTTCAGATGCACCAACCACTAGTTTTGCGCCAAATGATGAAGACTCAGTTATCTCTAACTTACTCACAACCAATAGCTTGCTTTGTCAATGGAACGATGTCTAGTGGAGACTGCCACCAGGTAGATAGCTCTCTTGAGTGCCCGGGCCGATTTTACTATACAGACAACTCGTCTGCGCTTCTGTACGCGGCAGCATCGTTATTCGTCACATGCAGTGATGTTGAACTGAAGAGCAAACGTTCAACCGATGTGCCAGCGCGAAGCTTCCGAACAGCGAAGACGCAACGATTACTTCTGCCCAGACTTCCAGTGGCGAGAGTAAGTCACTAGGAAATCGCGCAGGAAATCTCGTTCTCGAGCCGGCAGGTCGGTGAGGACTTCTACAAGTAAGGTATGAGTATCGGAGTCGCTGCGTGAATCCGCAACGAGTCCTGCTAGCGACGTCCCAAGCACCTCAGCAATCTGCTGCAGCCTACTGATGGACGGTTGCTGTGCTCCCGTCTCAATCCTGGACACCGTGACGGTCTCAACACCCAGCGCTTCTGCAAGTTGACCTTGCGTCAGTCCCTGCTGAGCTCGCGCCACCTTAATGTTTTGACCAATGCGAACGCCGAGGTCGGTCCCGTTTGCTGCTGTGGGCATTCTCGACATGTACTCCTCACGAAAATGCGACATGGTCTACTGGTAGCCCTGCAAATCAAATGACGCAATACGATAATTCACTTGATGTAATACGTTGCATAACGTAAAGTTGCGCTTCGTAGTGTCCCTCAACGATGTGATGTCTTCTATTTTCCAGCGACTTTTTGCGCCATCTATCGGCATCGCGCTTTGCTCGATGTTATGGCTACCTCTACCGTCACACAGCCACTCTTCAGTCGCGCATGTTGCAGGTATGCCCCTCCGGACCATCTACGCTGCCTGGAACTACCCGACGCAGCAGCAAGCCGACGCATTCGCGCTTAAAGGGTGTCGGGCTGAAGCACGAACGAATCAGGTGCCGGCGAAAAGAGCTGCGTGCACGGTGTTTCATCGTCAGTCGGTCCCAGGTGCCGGCGCCATAGTCTGTGGAACTACGGGATGCAGTGTGAGTTCGGGATTCAGCTCGACGGATGACGCAATGATTTCAGCGTACCGTCAATGCGAACGCGACGGCTTTCAGGACTGTCAGCGAACCGGCATCACAAACTGGATAGATACCGCTGGCTACAGCGACAAGAATAGCTCCTCTCGCGGGTCGACGAAAATGTGCTCCCCTCCGCCAGGCAAGACGGTCCACTCAGCGTATCGGTGCCAAAACGGCGACTGCGTAAGGACTTTTACAAATGGATGCTCTATCCGATTCCAGGCCGACTATTGCTTCAATCCGGCGAAATCCGCATGGGAGTGGAGGCCGGATGGATGCTGAGATTTTCCTAGGTCTTGGGGGGGCAGTTCGCTTCCTCAGTTATTGGTTCGAGCGGCTACCAAGCACCGAACCAACTCGGTAACAGGTGTCCCCTCCCCCGCTAAAAATTATTGATGCGCCTCTCCTGTGATGAGCCAGGCACCAATCTCAACCTCTTGTAAGGAAAAAATGAAAACCACAACCACGACTCTTGGAATATTTTTCTCTCTTCTGTTAGTGGGTTGCGGCGGCGCTAGCAGTTCATCATCAGGCTCGAGCAATCCGCCTCCACCGAGTGGCGGCACGGGCCCGACCCAACCGGTGCCGACCCCGACCCCGACCACCGTCACCAACCCGCTGACCGGCACCGCCGCCCCAGGCAGCCCGACCAAAACCATCCAGGGCATTGCTGCGCCGGGCGCCACCGTGACTGCGTATGGCGTTCAAGCCAATGGGTCCTCCGGTGCCGCACTGGGCGCCGCGGTCACCGCCGACAACAACGGCTACTTCACGGTCAACACGACTGAAGCGCCGATGGGCATGGTGCGACTGGTAGCAACCGGCGGCTCGTCGGTCCGCACTCTCGACAACAGCACCCAACCGGCCGGCCCCCAGCAGCTCGTGACGCCATTCGTCACCACCAGCTACAACAATTTCAAAATCTCGCCGCTGACCGACATCGCTGCGAGTGCCATGGCCAGCCGCGCCAGCAAGGGCGAATCCCTGGCCAACGCTTTCTCGGCCGGCGCGCGTAGCGTCCTCGAACTGGATTCGGCGAATTCGCTGATGCAGCAAGACACGACGGTGTACCTGAACCTGCTGAAAGGCTCGGTCAAGAGCGATGTCCGCTACTACGATGCGCAGTCGCTGGAAGCTCGCGAACTCCTGATGGGCGTTGAAGCTCTGGGTGTGCTGCTCGACCTGCCGGCGAAGGATGTGGCCCGCGTCGTCGGCGCCTCTGCGCAGAGCGACTACGCCGCTACCGGCGTGGACGGCAACGGTGCCGCCATCGTGGCTGGCGCCTGGACGAATGGCACCTTCGACCCGGCTGCGCCGACGACGCTGAAAGCCCTGATGGACGCGAAGGTTCCGGAAGCGCAGAAAGTGACCGACTCGACCGGCGCCAAGGTCGCGCCGCGTCTGAACGAGTACTTCCGCAAGTACATGGTGATGGATTTCGTGATGGATGCGGCCTGCGTGAGCGGCAGCTCGACTTTCTTCACCTCGCGCTATCCGTTCTACCAGGTGGACAGCCAAGGTCGCATGCAAGCAGCTGACTGCGCCGGCGCCGCACAGCGCGTAGCCAACCTGCGTGCTCGCATCAGTACGAACAACAGTTCAAAGATGAAATGACCACAAGGTGAACAGCATGAATGGGGCGCCTCTTTCATGCTTCATCTACATCAAGATAACGTTAAGCGAGAAATCCTCAGCATCCCTGACATGAATACGAATTATTTGATAAATCGAATCGGAGGTAAGGACGCTCTGCAAGTGCTGCCAGAGCACATGGACACCGAGTTCCTGTCAATCGTCGCGCAGAAGCTATCAAGATGGAGGCGTGGTGACTTGGCCGATACGAAAGAGCGCGTCGAACTGGAGGAGTTCGCTCAACGTTGGGGGACAGTTGTTCTGCCTTCGTGCTATCCGGCTCTTGGCGAAGCAATGTACAACGGGAGCAACTGCATCTTGGCAGTGCTTATTGTGATGGGTGAGCTTGACTACCTTGCACAACAAGAAATTGTTTCGCGCGAGCTCAGCTATAGAACATACAGCTCCGCAAACATGTTTGATAGGGAGCGGCTCGCGTTCATTGCGCCCCAGTTTGCCAGCACATTTTTCGAGTACAAAGGTATGGCGCCATTTGCCACTGAGCTAGTCCGGGACGCGATGTCTGTTTCGGTTGAGCGTTTTCTCAACGAATGCCTGGCCGAACAAAACTCCGTCAAGTCTGCAGCGAGTGCGTAGTGGATGCGCTCTGCCGAACGCCCCGCAAGCGCCCCCGCCCACGCTTCTTCAGACGAAAAAACAGGTAGATATGAAAAAAACGGTTAGGTACTATCTGCGAACGGCAAGTGGCCGAATCAAACTTGTCAAACTCCTAGGACGATTCGCCGTCATAGGAGGATTGATAATTTCAGCCGTCTTACTCATTGCGGCCTATCTCAACGGGAAAGCTTCGTAACGTTGCGGAAGCTCCGTCACCATGTGTTTAAAAGCACGTTTAACGGCTGAACTGTTGCGTCCAGCTTGCTGGGACAGTAGCCCTAGTCGGATGACCAACAAGCAATACTCTAGCGATGACTTCGCGCGGTATCCCTTCGCGCAAAAGTAAATTCTCCGCCCGTCGCAAGTCGAACTGCTTGATGATAGATGCTGCATTAACGTAAGCAGCATGCACATGATTACTTCTACGGCACACAACGAACTGTTCAGGTCCATGCTGCATGATGAGACGTGTCTAATCAAAGCAAATCTCGTTCATCGTGCGCTCCTTCGCGATAGCTGCAGTAGCCTCCCACATTCTGCAATCAATTTGGCCGGCGCATTTGTCTGCGGTCATCCGGCCCCGAGGTACGTAAGAGCGCGAGGATGAGACTAGAACGAGGCCAGCATTTTGCGGATTGCCTGTTGCACCTCTGGCGAACTTAGTCCAAGATTATCCTCGGTTTTAATCAGCCGGTCTCTGCAGAATGGTGGCCACGCCCTGTCATCATTGTCTATCGCAAACCATTTCGCAGGCTGGCGGCGTTCGACATCTGCGTACACCTGACATCCACGAGACATCATGTCGAACTCAAGCTTTTGGACTATCCGGTTGTCAAACGTGGCGCCAATCACTCTTGTTCGAAGCACAGGCGGAAGGTGAGCCTTAGCAAACTCAAGTCCTCTTAGGCGAACCCAGCTCGTGCTCAGGACAATTTTCACGTCTGGATAAGGTTGGAGCAAACTCGCGAGGATATGTGCCCATTCGAAGAGGGCACGCCCTGGCGTTGTGATGTGAATGCCTCGTTCCGGACTCCAGTACACTGCGTCGGCGTGAGTGACACCGTCGTAGTCTAGAAAACAAAGATGAAGCGCCTGCTGCGCATCCGTAGCGGAAACCGCGAGAGTATGGTTATTCATGTTTTGGCGCGCGTTATCGAATACTCGGGTGCGTACAACGACAGCAAGCGGCGAGCCTAGCCGTTCGTCGGAGGCTCTAAGCTAGAATGGGGCGCCGGCCAGCCTAAGAGCTCAGCTACTCGCCGGATTGTCCATCGAGCCTCTGGCACCGTTGTCCACTCCGTCTTAATAAGGCGAGGTAGATACTGCTCGAGTATCTCCAGCTCAGACATCTCCGCGCGCTTACCTTTCTTAGACTCAAGCGATTTTTCTGCAAGCTGAGTGGCTAGGTCTTCGCAGACACGCCATGCCTCGAACAGTTCAGGTGGCGAAGAACCTGGGCTGTAGAACCGTCCCCTGTACTTCGTCATTAGAAACTTAGGCTGAGCCCCAGGCAAACTCCCAAGATGCACCGGACGAGGAAAATCGAACGGCACCGTCGCGTACAGTGCATCTGTCGCTTGTTCCTGCAGTGGTTCGGTGCCCTCAGTCTGCGTGCTAGTCATCGCTAAAGCATACTTCAAAATGGCTTCATTTTGCAATAATTCATTTAAAAACAAAGACTTAATCCAACCACCA
>NZ_DAMCPG010000081.1:0-5302 GCF_032106685.1 Massilia sp. | reverse complement strand
GCTGCAACCAGTGTGAAAGTAGGTTATCGTCAGGCTAGTTATAAGCAAAACCCCGTAGAGTGATCTCTGCGGGGTTTTTTGCGTTTCAGGTGTTTGTTTTCGTCGGTTCTCCCATTCTCTTCACGCCGCGGATGTTCGGCCGATGAGACCGCGTGGGCTCGAGAGCCCACGCCGGCCGCGCCCACCCTACAAGAACCGATGATGCGCGCCGAATATCTGTATCAAAACTGATCAGCTGGCGTGACAGCTTTCAGACACAGCTGTTCAGTTTTCGAACAGGCCTGCACACACCTCCCACATCTGGCATTGGCATGTCCCTTGCTCGTCCTATGGTTGGCTTGAACTTCCAGACAGGACAACCATGCACAGCCTCGCCTCCGGTTTCCAGGGCCTCCGGCCATGAATGGCCCGCCCGTTCGCAAGCAGCTTGCGTGCGTCATCGCTGCGGCCTTGCTGCCGGCCGGCGCGGGCGCCGAGCCGGCGCCCGATGGCGGCGAGATCGCCAGGGTGGAAGTGGTCGGCATGGCGCCCTTGCCGGGCCTGGGTATCGAGCGCAAGCTCCTGCCTTATCCGGTCCAGCTCGTCGGCGACAAGGACCTGCCGCGGGCGGGAGAGAACCTGGCCGAGTTCATGGCGCGCTCGCTCACCGGGGTGAACGTGAACGAGGTATCCGGCAGCCCTTTCCAGAACGACCTGACTTTCCGCGGTTTTCGCGCCTCTCCCGTGCTTGGCAGCGCGCAAGGCATTTCGGTCTACCTGGATGGGGTGCGCGTGAACGAAGCCTTCGGCGACGTGGTCAACTGGGACATGCTGCCCGAGGCCGCGATTGGCAGCGTGCTGCTGGTCCCTGGCGCGAATCCGCTGTATGGCCTGAATACATTGGGGGGCGCGCTCGCCTTTACCACCAAGTCCGGACTGAGCCATCCGGGCGGCGAAGCCGGGCTGTCGGCCACTGACCACGGTCGGCGCCGCGCCGATCTCGCCTATGGTTGGCACGATACGAGCGGATGGCACAGTTTTGTCGGCGCCACCCTGTTCGACGACGAGGGTTGGCGCGATCATTCGGCCGGCCACCTCGGCAACGTCTTGCTGAAAGTCGGCCGCTCGCAGGGCGACACCGACTGGAGCCTGGCACTGCTGGGCGGGCGCAGCCGGCTGCTCGGCAACGGCCTCCTGCCCGATTCCCTGTACGACGACGACCGCCGCGCCGTCTATACCCATCCGGACACCACGCGCAATCGGCTCGGCCAGGGCAGTTTCAACCTGACCCGCCGTCTCGGTGCCGACAGCGAACTCACCGCCACCGCTTATGTGCGCAATAGCCGCCGCGACACCGTCAACGGCGACCTCAGCGAAGACTACGACGACTACGTCGAAGATTGCGAAGACGGTTTCGATGCCGGCGGCGCCGCGCTCGAACCCGACGAGTGCAGCTATACGCGCGAGGAAGGCGCGGCCCTGCACCCTGGCGTGCTGAACACCACCAGCACCCGCCAGAAAGGGCGAGGCGTCAGCGCCGCCTTCAGTACCTTGCGCGGTGCGAACCGCCTCGATGTCGGCTTCACCTATGACTACAGCAGTTCCGAATACGCCCAGTTCGAGCAGGAAGCCTTCATCACGCCTGAGCGCGAAGTGATCGGCGACCCGGACGAGGAGCGCGAGCCCGATGCATCGGTGACCGGCAGTTCGCGCGCCTTCGGCCTGTATGCGGCGGTCAGTCACGCGTTTTCTCCGTCCACCCAGCTGACCGCGAGCGCACGCTGGAACCGCGCGCGCGTACGCAACACGCTCACCAACGAACGCGGGCCGCAGCCAACGGAAAGTTTTACCTATACCCGCCTGAACCCCGCGCTCGGCCTCACGCACCAGCTCGGCGCCGGCCCGACCCTGTTCGCGAATATCGCGCAGGGCAACCGCGTGCCGACCGTGATCGAACTCGGTTGCGCGGATCCCGAGAACCCCTGTCGCCTGCCGGTCGGACTGCAGGCCGACCCCTACCTGAAACAGGTGATCGCGCGCACTGTCGAAGCAGGGGTGCGGAACGAGTGGCCTGATGGCCGCTATACCGTGTCGCTGCACCGTACCGTCAACCACGACGACATCCTCTTTCTCAGCGCACCCTCGCGCCAGGGCTATTTTGCGAATTTCGAACGCACCCGCCACCAAGGACTGGACGCCACGCTGACGCGTCGCTTCGGCCCGCTCGGCCTGCACCTGGCCTACAGCTACCTGGAAGCGACCTACGATGCCGACGGCGAGCTGTTCACCGGCGCACGCAACGTGCAGGTGCAGCGCGGGACGCGCGGGGCCGGGCTGCCGCGCCACAGCGGCAAGCTGTCGCTCGACTGGCGCGTAAACCCGCGTTTCGAGCTCGGCATCGACCTGCAGGGCGCAAGCAGCCTGGGCACCCAGGGCAACGAGGATGGCCTGGTCGAGGATCCGGAACCGGGAGAAGAACCCGAGCGCGGCGACTGGCGCGTGCGCGGGCACGTGTTAATGGGCCTGCGCGCCAGCTACCGTCCGGCCGGCGGTTGGGAACTGTTCGCGCGCGTGAGCAACGTGTTCGACCGCCGCTACGAAACTTATGGCGCCATCGGCCCCGACCTGTTCCCGCGCGGCGTCCTGCTCAAGCCGCACGAGGGCGAGGCCGAATCCGCCCATGCCCGTTTCGTGGCGCCGGGTGCGCCGCGCGCCGTCA
Organism: Massilia sp.; assembly: GCF_032106685.1. Classification (GTDB taxonomy): domain Bacteria; phylum Pseudomonadota; class Gammaproteobacteria; order Burkholderiales; family Burkholderiaceae_D; genus Telluria. The sequence continues at coordinate 2,604 of NZ_DAMCPG010000081.1, read as the reverse complement.
TGGCCGGGCTGCGCACCACCTTCTGAAAGCCGCAGCGCCCGCTGGGCATCAGAAGGTGTACTGCGCGCTGACGCCGACCGTCCACTGGCGCCCGGGCGCGGCCTCGTAGTAGCGTTTATTCGCATCGCCCACGATCACCGAGCCGACATAATCGCGGTCGAACAGGTTGTTCAAGCGCAGGAACTGGCGAAAGCGCCAGCGATCGACCGTCTGGCGCGCCTGCACGCGCGCGTTGACGATCGCATAGCCCGGGGCCGGACGCTCGACGTTGGTGTCCTCCGGGTAGATCTTGCCGCTCGCGATCGTCTCCAGGGCCGCGCCGAAGCGTCCGCCTTCGTCGTTCCAGGCCAGTTCGCCGAACAGGTTCGCACGCGGCACGCCCGGCAGCCGGCTGCCGGCAGGGACATTTCCGAAGCCGGTTTCATAGGTCGCCCGCAGCAGCGTCAGCGCCAGCCTTGCGCTCAAGCCGGCGCCGAACTCGGCTTCGGCGGACACCTCCGCTCCCCGGCGCAAGGTCTCGCTCGCGTTGCGATAGCTGGTGCGTCCGCCGGCCGAGGACTCGACCACCATTTCGTCGTCGGTCCGTGCCTGGAACAGGGCCGCCTCGATGCGCGCGTTCTCGCCCAGTTTCGCCTTGGCGCCGAGCTCTAGGTGACGGCTGCTGGCCGGCTTCAGCCGGTAGTTGAAGCCGGTGCCGCCGTTCGAATAGAACAGCTCGTTCAACGTCGGCGTCTCGAAGCCGCGCGCCGCGCTGAGGTAGACGTTTAGTTGCGGTGATACCTTGTAGAGCGCGCCCAGCACCGGCCTCACCTTGCTGTAGTCGACGCCGCCGCTATCGATGCCGTTCGACAGGAAGCGGTCTTCCACGTCGACGTCCAGGCTGCTGCGGCGCAGGCCCGCCGTCAGCAGCCAGGGGCCGCCTTCCCATTGGGTCTGCACGTAAGGATCGAGGCTGGAGAGCTTGTCGGTCTCGTCGCGCCGCAGGGCGCCGCGCACGCCAAGTTCGGTGCCGACGAAGTTCTCGTAGCCCTGGCGATCGTCCTTCGAACGGCTGTATTCGAGGCCGAATGTCGTGCTGAGCTTGCCGCCGGCGAGCTGGCGCACCATCAGCCACTGGAGGTCGGCGCCGTGGAAGTCGCGGTCGAAGTCGACCACCCCGCCCGAATGGGTGGGCGGGGCCTGGAAACCGCGCGAAAAGGCCTGGTACTGGACCACTTGCCGCTTGCCAGCATAGGCCGTGATGCGCAGCCGGTCCGGACCGAAGCGCTGTTCGAAGACGGCGCCGCCCTGCTGGTGGTCGATGCTCTTGCGCGTGTTGTAGCGCTCGGCGAAGGTGCGGCGCGGCGCTTGTGTATCGGTCGGGTCGCTTTCGCCGGCGCGCGGGTTGCGCTGGAACGTGGCCCAGGTCACGCCGAGCGGATCCTCGGTGTCGTCTTGCGTCAAGGTGCTGGCGGTGATGGTCAGGCGGATGCCGGCGTCCGGCTTCACGCTCAGCTTGGCAAAGCCCTGGTCGCGCCGGGCAGCGCTATGGTCGCGGTAGCCGTCGGTGTCGAAGCGCGAGACGTCGACCACGTAGCCGATGCCGTCCGTCTCGCCCTGGGCGCTCAGGTCGATCTTGTGGGTGCCGTCGCTGCCGCCGGATACCGTCGTCTCGACACTCGGCCGGCCCTGGCCGTCGCGGGTGAACAGCTGGATCACGCCGCCCGAGTGATTGCCGTAGAGCGCAGAAAATGGCCCGCGCAGCACTTCGATGCGCTCGGCCATGTCGAGGTTGAAGGTGGCGGCCTGGCCCTGGCCGTCGGGCATCGAGGCCGGGATCCCGTCGGCGATCAGGCGTACGCCACGCACGCCGAAGGCCGAGCGCGCGCCGAAGCCGCGCGAAGAAATCTGCAGGTCTTGCGCATAGTTCTGGCGGTTCAGGACCACCAGCCCCGGCACCGCGGACAGCGCCTCGGAGGCGTTGACCCGCATCTGGGCCGCGCCGATGCGCTGGGCATCGACGATGTCGACCGCGGCCGGGAAGTCGAAGCTGTCCTGCTCGATCCGGCTGCCGGTCACGATGACGACCGGCACGGGCGCGTCCGCGGCAGGCTCGGCCGCCTGAACCTTGCCGGGAACCGCGAACGCCGCGCCGCCCGCCGCGAGCAGCGCGGCGATGATGTTTGGCCGGGATGGAAATGATTGCCGCATGCATGTCTCCGTCTGTTGGATGAACCGGGCCGGTATCGCTGCCGGCCGCCTCGCCTGTCCAAGCAATATGCCTGCCATGGCTTGCCGGCGTGGCACGGCGCTTGCATTGGCTGTGCTCTGGGCGCATCGACGCCGTCGCCGGGGCAGCTGGCGCAACGCATCGTGGCACACCTGTTTCAGATCTGAACAGCTGACACGGCATTGGACAGTTGCCGGCGTGTCCACCGTTGGCAAACCTTATCGATACGGAAGAGAACATGAAAACGAGAGCAGCCATTGCCTGGAAAGCCGGGGAACCCTTGATCGTCGCCGACGTCGACCTCGACGGCCCGCGCGCCGGCGAAGTGCTGGTGGAAGTGAAGGCCACCGGCATTTGTCACACCGATTACTACACCCTGTCGGGCGCCGATCCGG
>NZ_DAMCPG010000080.1:0-5326 GCF_032106685.1 Massilia sp. | reverse complement strand
CAGCTGGCACCTGCATCAAACGCCCACACTTATCGACTGTTAATTGTTAAAGAACCGTTGTTCTGTACTGTCTTGCTGCGCTTTGCGAATCGTTTTGTTCGTCAGCAGCAGAGAAGTGAGATTATGCAGTGTTTCGCGATGTTCGTCAACTTCTTTTTACCGCACCGCGTTTTATCGCGGTTCCCGTGAACTCTTCAACTACTTGATTTCGTTGTCGTTTTCGCGAGGAGGCGAATCATAACAAATCCACGTGCCGTTCCGCAAGGACTGTTTTCGGCGCGTGTCGAGATCCAGCATCAGACTCGCGGCCAGCGCCTCTTCGTCAATCGCCCGTCCATGCCTGTTCATCGCGTCCGTCAGTGCGTTATCCCATCGGGCAAGGATGGCACCGCCCGTCAGTGGGCGGCTGGCTCCGTTGTTGGTGGACAGCGCCGCGCAGTAGTCCCGTGCGCCGAATCGCCACGGCGTCGCGCCGAACATGTCGGTCACGGCGTTCGCGATGGCGATGCCTGGCCAGTCGAAATCGCCGTGATAATGCAGGCGAGCGCCTGCCATCGCCAGTTGCGACAACAGCACACGCTGCGCCGCGGCGGGCATGCCTTCGGTGCAGACCAGCGGTGCACAATGCGCGCCCAGCGCATCGGCTGCGATCGCCACCAGATTCGGGTTTTCACAAACGTAGACGTCGCGCGCCGCGGCAGTCCAGAGCGGCGCCGATCGCATCAGCGCCCGCAACGACAGGTAGCCTGGCTCGCCGCTCGCTCCGCCTGCACTGCCCGGCAGGTTGAGGAACAGCGCCGGCCGCGCCAGCTCATTCACCAGCACGCCTGCCGCCGCCCACAGTTCGCGAACCGTTTCTTCCCCCTCATGATCCCCCTTCGCCGCCCGCTCATGCCGCAGTACCGCAAGCACGAGAGTCGCTACCGGAACGCCGGGATCGAGCGCATGCGCGTCGCCCAGCAGCTGCGCTGCCAGGTGGGAACGGGCGATAGCCGCGGCCGGCAATTGCGCGAGCACGGTCTGCGCCTGCCCGACCAGCTGCGCCGCGGCCGGCAGGTGCGCAGCCAGCCGCTTGAGCAGGCCCAGGCCGCGGCCATCGGCCAGGAAAGCGGCCAGCCTGCGATCGGTCGCCATCGCGCGCACCGCTTCCCATTGACGCGCGGTCTCGCTGCGCGCCGCGGCCACATCGGTCAGCGGACCGTCGAGCAACTCGAGCGCATGGCGCAGGGACGCCGCCAGCCCGGCATGCGCCAGGCGCGCGTCCAGTTCCGCGATATCGAAGCGCAGCGATCCGGCATCGCTCGGGCGCCGGCCCAGCAGCCCGGCGAGGGCATCGCGCTCCACCCCGCTCAGGTGAGCGAGCGTGACGATGCCGCCGCTGCGGCCGCGCTGGTAGCGGCTGCGCAGGCGCGCCCGCAACGGAGCCAGGGCAGCACCGCCCAGCAAGCGCACCAGCCTCGCGGTGGCGTCGCTCATTGGGCGTCGGCCGCTTCCGGGAATCGCCGGGCGCCATCTTCTTCGAGCCGGCGCGCATGGCCGTCCCAGCTCCAGCGCGACACATACACGGCGTCGATGCCTTCATGGCGCTGCAGCTGGCAGATCGATACGCCTGGCAGTTCCGCATAACAGGCCCATTCCCGCTCGCTGGTCATGACGAAATCGAGATCGAACTCGCGCACCAGTGCCATGCAGTGCGCACGCGCGGCGTCGTCGATGCCGGCAAAGGCTTCATCGAGCAGCACCAGGCGCGGCGCATGACGCGATCCGGCATGCGTATAGAAACTCGACACCGCCGCGAACAGCGGCACGGTCAAGCCGAGCGCGCGTTCGCCGCTGGAGGCAGGACCGGACAGCGGCCGCCATTGGCCGTCTTGCCAGCGCTGCACCCGGAAGCGGTGCCAGCGCCGGTAGTCGAGCGCGCGGGCCAGCAGTTCGAGCAGGCTGCCGCTGCGGCCGGCATCGTCGCGCGCGCGCTCGGCCGCGATCCGGTTCTGCAGCATCCGCCCCACCACTTGCCGGTCCTCCGGCGACCAGGCGTCATAGCTGGTGTTCAGCAGCCGCTTGCGCGCCGCCTCCAGTCCCACCGGCGCGCCCTCGCCGCCCTCCTCCAGCGCTTGCCACTGCAGCCGGAAACGCACGCCGGTCGAGGTCGGACGCCTGGCCAGTTCAGCGTTGATCGTCGCTACGCGCCGGTCGGCTTCCTGCAGGCGGCGCTGAAGCCCCGCCGCCACCTCGGCCTGCAGATGGTTTTCCAGCACCTCGGTTTCGCGCGCGGTCAACAGCTCATGGCGCTGTGCGATCTCGGCGCGGATGGACGCCTCGATGATATCCGGACGCTGCGGCCGGTTCTGGTAGATGATGGTGACGATCATGCCGTGGTCGCTCGGTTCGGCCTGCCCCTGGTGGCCAAGCGCCGTCAGCGCACTTTGCAAGTCGGAGAAATCCTGCGCGTAGGCGCTTTGCACGCGCGACCAGTCCGCGTCCTCGGCATCGACGTCCTGGAGCAGCTGTTCTGCGCGGCGCGCCACCTGCAGCGCGGGCTCGATGCTCCATGGCGTAGCCGGCAGCGCCAGTTCGGGAAGCGCGATGGCCAGCAGTCCGGTCGCATTGAATTGCTCGAGCCCCAGCACGGCGCCCTGACGCAAGGCGGTCCGCTCGTCCAGGGTCGCCGCGGCACTTTCGGCCCGCTGACCGCTGCGCGCGCGGGCCTCGCTGGCCGAGCCCAGCCGCAGCCGCGCCTGTTTCAGCGCGCCCTCTCCGTCCTGCACCGTTCGACGCAGTGCCGCCAGCCGGGTCGTGAGTTCGCTCACCTGGTCGCCAACCCGTTCGCGCAGTGCAGCCAGGCGGGCGTCGGCCTCGTCGACGGCTTCGGCGCAGCGCGCCTGCTGCTCGCGGCGGGCGGCCACATCGCGTTTGCGTTCCTCGAAGCGTTGTTCCTGGCGCCGCCGCTCGGGCAGTGCATGCCGAACCTGCTGGGCCTGCAGCTGCAGGTCTTGCAGTGCCTGCGCAGCCGCATCGAGCGCCACCGATGCCGCCGCCAGCGCGCCGCCTTCGTGCGGCAGCCGCAGGTCTTCCGCATCCCGCACCACGGCAGCGCGCGCAGCGCGCCAGGCGTCGGCGGCAGCTGCCAGGCGCGCCTCGGCGGTGGCCAGCCGTTCGGCAGCCTGGCGCCGCTCGCGCTCCACCACGCTCACCTGCGCGTGGGCGCTGCGCAATGCCGTGTCCTGCGGCGCCGCTTCCCATTCCGCCGCTGCGCGAGCTCGTCGTCCGGCCAGCAGGAGCAATGCGGCAGACAGCGATGCTTGCTCCTGCGCCAAGGTGGCCAACAGAGCGGCGATCTCGCCGAGGCGGCGGCGCCTCGCCTCGGCCCGGCTCGCTGCCCCGATGTATTCTGCCGCCGGCTTGCTCCAGGCTCCACTCAGCGGACCGATGCGGAAGCGGCCGTCGGGCGCGACCCAGGCTTCGGCGCCGCTGTCGGCAAAGCCGCACGACACCGATGCAAGCAAGCGTCGGACAAGCAGCGGGTCGACCGCACAAGGCTGAGAAGGCGCCAGCCAGGCGGCCAGCGGTTCGGGCTGCGCCGCGCGGGCGCGCAACAGGGTGTCGAACACCGGCGCGGTGGCGCCCGCGTCAACAGCACCGTCCGGACCGACCCAGGCGTCGAGCAAGCCGCAGGCCTCCAGCGCGGCTTCGAGGCCGGCACGCTCGGCTTCGTCCCCCACACTGTCGTGGAACTCGACCAGCTGCCAGAACGGCGCTCCCGCGCGGCCAGCCGGACGCGCGCCGGGGTCGCGTGCATGCGGCGCCGGCGGAGCGCTGTCGACGCCGTGCGCCAGGCGGGTTCTTTCCTGCTCCAGTGCCAGGACCTGCGCATCGAGGGCGGCGCGCCGCGCCAGCAGGGCTGCTTCGTCCTGAGCCAGTCGCACCGTACACTCATGCTGGGAACGCGACAGCGCGGTGCGGGCCGGGTTTTCGCCTTCGAGGCTGCGCGCCCAGTCCGCCAGTGCCGGCAGCACCGCCGCACTGTCGATCGCCAGCTCGCGCAAGCCGGCCGCATGTGCGTTCCATGCGTCCACCAGTGCGTCGGCCTGCGCGAGCAGCGCCGTCTCGCCGGCGGCAACGCGCGCAGCGGCATCGGCCAGGTCGTCGGCGCCGACGTCGCGCCGCTCCTGTGCCGCATCGCGCGCCTGCGCGGCAGCGTCGAGCAGGCGCAGGCGCTCCGTGACCAGGGCGATGTCGGCGCGCCGCTGCTGCCCCAGGCTGCGCAATGCGCGCTGCATCTGCTCGTAGTCGGCGGCATCGAGAACAGCCAGGGCATCCGGTTGCGCAAAGCAGGCTGCCGCCGCCGCGAAATCGTCACGTTGCGCCAGGCCGGCCGCTTCGCCCGCATCCTCGAATGCACCGAGGGCCCGACGAGGTCGCTGACGAAACGGTTCAGGTAATCGATCAGGCGCTGCTTGAATGCGATCACGGCCATTGCGTCCGCCTGCTGCAGTTCGATGGTGCGGGCGACGCTGGCCATGAAGGCCTGGGCGTTATCGGCCAGGCCGTCGAGGACGCGCACCAGGTCGCGCAAGGCGGTGTGCACCTTGGCCGGATCGGGTGCCGACTCGCTCGCCAGTGCCAACAGCGCATTCAGCTGGGTCAAAATATCTTCGAGGGCGACAGTCTGCAGTTCGCTTTGGCGCGCCAGGGTGCGCGTGAAGACGGCAAGGCCGGCTTCCACCGCCTCCCCGCCTCAGGACAGCCGGTAGAGGAACCGGGCCCGATAAAAATCTTCGACGTTCGACACGCGCGCGGTATCCGGATGCGCTTCCAGGTTGCCCCAGTCAGCCAGTTGCGACAACGCGTGCTGGATTTCGTCGAGCGAAGGCGTGGCGCCCGGCCACTGCGCTTCGATTTGCACCTCGTCCGGACGCAACTGCAGCCTGAACTGCCTTTTTGCGGCGGCGAACGTGTCCATGATGGCCCGGTACAGTGCCGCCTTATCGGCCGCGACGTGGCGGAACAGGTCACCTGCGGATTGGGCGAGCGTCGGCATCGTGTCGGATGGAAGCGCAGTCGATTCACGACGATAGTGCGACCTTGTGTAAAGGTCAACGCGAGAAGGGATTTAACGCCTTTGGTGGAGCGATCGCTCAAAAGCGACGCCCCAAAGCAAAAACGCCGCAGTGGCGAAGATGCGCAATGCGAATCCAGGCAGGCGGGGTGGTGTATACAAAATTGAGTGCAGAAAGCAAAAAACCCCGGCGAGTATCGACTCGACGGGGTTTTTTGCTTACTACTAATTAACTAGCCTGACGATAACCTACTTTCACACTGGTTG
>NZ_DAMCPG010000079.1:0-6112 GCF_032106685.1 Massilia sp. | reverse complement strand
CGCTTTTATTTAGTTCTTCTTTAAGTTAGATTTTAATTAGTATTTAGTTAGCTTTTGGTTAGGATTTATTTAGCTATAACCTAAGCTATACCTAAACAAACCCTAAGTAAAGTAGTAAAAGAGTGTGATCATCTAATGGGTAATCCGGAGCGGTGTATGCTCTCATTCTTTTGCTGTGCTGCGGTATTCTTCTGTTGTTCTCTGTTCGGGTATGTTTGCGTTTTCCGATCTCCCTTTGCTATGCTGTGTCGGGGGAGCAGTAGACCCGGCAGGTGCATTTCAGCATGTTTTCGTTGCCCGATGCCGCTATCTGGCCAAATCTGGTGGCCGGATCAGCCATCCCAGCCTTCCGATCACCTGTTTTACAAAAAGAATGTCGCACCGTTACAGGTAGTTAAGGACAAAATGAAAATAATAAGAACAAAAGGCTTGGAAGTTTGTTAGTAAACTCCCTATCTTTGCACCACTCCGCAAGGGAGGGACGGTTGCCGCGAGAGCAGGGAACCATGAAAAAAGAAGGGTTTAACGAGAGTTGAGCGCGGAAATCGGAAAAAGAGAAAAGAAAAAAAACTTCAGAAAGTTTTTGGAAGTTCAAAAAAGATTTCTACCTTTGCAGTCCCAACGGAAACGAAGGGAAAAACAAAACGATAAAGACGGCGCAATGCCCTCGGAATATAGCGGATACGGAAGTTGAAGCGACAAAGTTCTTTAAGAAAACACAATCATGTAAGCGTGACGAGTAGACAGACGAAAGTCGAAAGTCATGAACAAATTCAAGTAATTCGTTCAATTCGATCCAAGATCAGAGATATAAAAAAAGAATTCTGATTATTATAAATAGTTGGAATCAAAAACTTCATTTTACAATGGAGAGTTTGATCCTGGCTCAGGATGAACGCTAGCGGCAGGCCTAATACATGCAAGTCGGACGGGATCCATCGGAGAGCTTGCTCGAAGATGGTGAGAGTGGCGCACGGGTGCGTAACGCGTGAGCAACCTACCTCTATCAGGGGGATAGCCTCTCGAAAGAGAGATTAACACCGCATAACATCAACAGTTCGCATGTTCGGTTGATTAAATATTTATAGGATAGAGATGGGCTCGCGTGACATTAGCTAGTTGGTAGGGTAACGGCTTACCAAGGCGACGATGTCTAGGGGCTCTGAGAGGAGAATCCCCCACACTGGTACTGAGACACGGACCAGACTCCTACGGGAGGCAGCAGTAAGGAATATTGGTCAATGGGCGGAAGCCTGAACCAGCCATGCCGCGTGCAGGATGACTGCCCTATGGGTTGTAAACTGCTTTTGTCCAGGAATAAACCTAAATACGTGTATTTAGCTGAATGTACTGGAAGAATAAGGATCGGCTAACTCCGTGCCAGCAGCCGCGGTAATACGGAGGATCCGAGCGTTATCCGGATTTATTGGGTTTAAAGGGTGCGTAGGCGGCCTATTAAGTCAGGGGTGAAATACGGTGGCTCAACCATCGCAGTGCCTTTGATACTGATGGGCTTGAATCCATTTGAAGTGGGCGGAATAAGACAAGTAGCGGTGAAATGCATAGATATGTCTTAGAACTCCGATTGCGAAGGCAGCTCACTAAGCTGGTATTGACGCTGATGCACGAAAGCGTGGGGATCGAACAGGATTAGATACCCTGGTAGTCCACGCCCTAAACGATGATAACTCGATGTTGGCGATAGACAGCCAGCGTCCCAGCGAAAGCGTTAAGTTATCCACCTGGGGAGTACGCCCGCAAGGGTGAAACTCAAAGGAATTGACGGGGGCCCGCACAAGCGGAGGAGCATGTGGTTTAATTCGATGATACGCGAGGAACCTTACCCGGGCTTGAAAGTTAGTGAAGAGTGCAGAGACGCACTCGTCCTTCGGGACACGAAACTAGGTGCTGCATGGCTGTCGTCAGCTCGTGCCGTGAGGTGTTGGGTTAAGTCCCGCAACGAGCGCAACCCCTATGTTTAGTTGCCAGCATTTAAGGTGGGGACTCTAAACAGACTGCCTGTGCAAACAGAGAGGAAGGTGGGGACGACGTCAAGTCATCATGGCCCTTACGTCCGGGGCTACACACGTGCTACAATGGATGGTACAGCGGGCAGCTACATAGCAATATGATGCTAATCTCTAAAAGCCATTCACAGTTCGGATTGGGGTCTGCAACTCGACCCCATGAAGTTGGATTCGCTAGTAATCGCGTATCAGCAATGACGCGGTGAATACGTTCCCGGGCCTTGTACACACCGCCCGTCAAGCCATGAAAGTTGGGGGTACCTAAAGCATGTTACCGCAAGGAGCGTGTTAGGGTAAAACCGATAATTGGGGCTAAGTCGTAACAAGGTAGCCGTACCGGAAGGTGCGGCTGGAATACCTCCTTTCTAGAGTATCGAAGATCGGTGCTCGTCACGTTACATATGATTGCAAGAAGAAAAACATCAGAAGAAAGTGCCCGCCCCGAAAGGAGCAGGACCGAGAGAGATAGATGAACAGGAAATAGCTAGTCCCGTAGCTCAGTTGGTTAGAGCACTACACTGATAATGTAGGGGTCAGCAGTTCAAATCTGCTCGGGACTACGAAAAGTTAAGGGGAATTAGCTCAGCTGGCTAGAGCACCTGCCTTGCACGCAGGGGGTCAACGGTTCGAATCCGTTATTCTCCACATCTCCGGGAGGAACATCGACAGATGCTCCGAAGAAACAAACCGGAAAAAGAGTTCTTTGACATATTGAAAGAGAAAAAAAATTACAAGAGAAGACAACAGTATAGAGACAATACGTGTATGTGTTTGATGTAGAGAGGAGACCCTCGGTGAATGCCGAACGAATCTCTGCGTAGCATATGGGTATATATATCAAAAGCAGCCGCATAGTAGCAAAAGGCTATGCCGGTGAAGAAAGTAAATAAGGGCACACGGGGGATGCCTAGGCTCTCAGAGGCGAAGAAGGACGTGATAAGCTGCGATAAGCTACGGGGATTGGCAAATGCGAACTGATCCGTAGATTTCCGAATGGGGCAACCTGACTATTTGAAGAATAGTCGTATAAAACGCGAACGCGCTGAACTGAAACATCTAAGTAGGCGTAGGAGAAGAAAATAACAATGATTTCCCAAGTAGTGGCGAGCGAACGGGAAAGAGCCCAAACCGTTTATGTTACGGCATAGACGGGGTTGTAGGACCACGACATTGTACAGCGCTATGAACTGGAAGCAGGTGGGAAACTGCGCGACAAGGGTGAGAGCCCCGTACAGGTAAAGAATGTTGACATAGTGGTATCCTGAGTACCGCGGGACCGGAGAAATCCTGTGGGAATCCACCAGCACCATCTGGTAAGGCTAAATACTCCTGAGAGACCGATAGTGAACCAGTACCGTGAGGGAAAGGTGAAAAGAACCCCGAACAGGGGAGTGAAAAGAACCTGAAACCGTGTGCTTACAAGCGGTTGGAGCAGGCAGGTCCTGTGACAGCGTGCCTTTTGCATAATGAGCCTACGAGTTACTCTTGTCTGGCAAGGTTAAGTCCTTCAGGGACGCAGCCGAAGCGAAAGCGAGTCTTAATAGGGCGCATAGTCAGATGAGGTAGACGCGAAACCTTGTGATCTACCCTTGGGCAGGTTGAAGTTGCAGTAACATGTAATGGAGGACCGAACCGATAAACGTTGAAAAGTTTCCGGATGACCTGAGGGTAGGGGTGAAAGGCCAATCAAACTGGGAAATAGCTCGTACTCCCCGAAATGTTTTTAGGAACAGCGTCGGCGTAGAGTTTGATAGAGGTAGAGCTACCGATTGGGTGCGGGGGAGTCAAATCCTACCAAATCCAGACGAACTCCGAATGCTATCAAATATAGCCGGCAGTGAGGCTTTGGGTGCTAAGGTCCAAGGCCGAGAGGGAAAGAACCCAGACCATCAGCTAAGGTCCCCAAATTCGTTCTAAGTTGAACTAACGAGGTCCGGTTGCCCAGACAGCTAGGATGTTGGCTTGGAAGCAGCCATTCATTTAAAGAGTGCGTAACAGCTCACTAGTCGAGCGGCCGGGCGTGGATAATAAACGGGCATCAAGAACGGTACCGAAGCTATGGATTTGCATTGAAAGATATGCATCTGGTAGGGGAGCATTCCATCGCCGGGGAAGCACAGTGGTAATGCTGTGTGGAGGTTATGGAAAAGCAAATGTAGGCATAAGTAACGATAAGGCGGGTGAGAAACCCGCCCACCGAAAGACCAAGGTTTCCTGATCAACGTTAATCGGATCAGGGTCAGTCGGGACCTAAGGCGCACCCGAAGGGGGCAAGCCGATGGACAACTGGTTAATATTCCAGTACTCTTCATAACTGCGATGTGGTGACGGAGTAGTGACACTGCCGCGAACTGACGGAATAGTTCGTTGAAAGGCGTAGGTATTGGAGTTGTAGGCAAATCCGCAACTCTAGCTGAAACCCAATAGTACAGCAAAGCTCCGGTGGCGCTGATAGAGCAGGTAAACAGACTTCCAAGAAAACCCGCTAAGCTTCAGGTTATGAAGACCCGTACCGCAAACCGACACAGGTGGTCGAGGAGAGAATCCTAAGGTGCTCGAGTGAGTCATGGCTAAGGAACTCGGCAAAATGGCCCTGTAACTTCGGGAGAAGGGGCGCTGTCTCGAAAGAGCAGCCGCAGTGAAAAGGCCCAGGCGACTGTTTAACAAAAACATATGGCTTTGCAAAATCGCAAGATGAAGTATAAGGCCTGACACCTGCCCGGTGCTGGAAGGTTAAGAGGGGATGTCATCGCAAGAGAAGCATTGAATCGAAGCCCCAGTAAACGGCGGCCGTAACTATAACGGTCCTAAGGTAGCGAAATTCCTTGTCGGGTAAGTTCCGACCTGCACGAATGGTGTAACGATCTGGGCGCTGTCTCAGCCATGAGCTCGGTGAAATTGTGGTATCGGTGAAGACGCCGATTACCCGCAACGGGACGGAAAGACCCCATGCACCTTCACTATAGCTTAACATTGAGATTGGGTACAGGATGTGTAGGATAGGCGGGAGATGTTGAAGTGGCTTCGCCAGGAGTCATGGAATCAACCTTGAAATACCGCCCTTTCTGTATTCGGTTTCTAACTCGGTATTTCCGAGGACATTGTTTGGTGGGTAGTTTGACTGGGGTGGTCGCCTCCAAAAAGGTAACGGAGGCTTTCAAAGGTAAGCTCAGTACGCTTGGTAACCGTACGCGGAGTGCAATGGCATAAGCTTGCTTGACTGTGAGACCGACAAGTCGAACAGGGTCGAAAGACGGACATAGTGATCCGGTGGTTCTGTATGGAAGGGCCATCGCTCAAAGGATAAAAGGTACGCTGGGGATAACAGGCTGATCTCCCCCAAGAGCTCATATCGACGGGGAGGTTTGGCACCTCGATGTCGGCTCGTCACATCCTGGGGCTGGAGAAGGTCCCAAGGGTTGGGCTGTTCGCCCATTAAAGTGGCACGCGAGCTGGGTTCAGAACGTCGTGAGACAGTTCGGTCCCTATCTGTTGTGGGCGTTGGAAGTTTGAGTGGATCTGACCTTAGTACGAGAGGACCGGGTTGGACAGACCTCTGGTGAACCTGTTATGCCGCCAGGTGTACGGCAGGGTAGCTACGTCTGGAATAGATAAGCGCTGAAAGCATCTAAGTGCGAAACTAGCCACGAGATGAGACTTCCTTATAGGGTCGTAGAAGATGACTACGTTGATAGGCCATAGGTGTAAAGGTTGAGAGACCAAAGCCAAGTGGTACTAATAGCCCGAAGCTTTCTCAAGCAGATAAACACTGTTGTCTTCCTCTTTAATTTTTAGAAACGAAAAGAATAACAAAACAGAAACGAAGCTCTTTCAATATATATGTCAGTTGGCCTGATGCTCCTAAAAGGAAGCAGACCAATAAAGATTTTTAGGTGCCTATATCGGCGGTGTCTACCTCTTCCCATTCCGAACAGAGCAGTCAAGCCCGCCAGAGCCGATGGTATTGCCGTAACAGGTGGGAGAGTAGGTCGGTGCCTTTTTTTACACGGAAGCCCTTGCTGGAAACAGTCAAGGGCTTCTTTCGTTTAGATACCTGCCTGTACTTCCCCGACCAGCCCTGCCCT
>NZ_DAMCPG010000078.1:0-6961 GCF_032106685.1 Massilia sp. | reverse complement strand
CCGCTATAATGCGTGCCTCGGGCGGCTGTAGCTCAGCTGGATAGAGTACTTGGCTACGAACCAAGGGGTCGTGGGTTCGATTCCTGCCAGCCGCACCAAGAAACACGGAAGGCCAGATCGCAAGATCTGGCCTTTTTCGTTTTCCACGGCCGCCGCGCCAGTGCCGGGCGCGCCTCGACCGCTGGCCGCCAGCCCCGGCCAGGATCCCGCCGTTGCGCCGCGACGGTTTTGTCAGCGTTCCAATCAAGGCTTCCAAAAAACAACAAGTGCCGCTATAATGCGTGCCTCGGGCGGCTGTAGCTCAGCTGGATAGAGTACTTGGCTACGAACCAAGGGGTCGTGGGTTCGATTCCTGCCAGCCGCACCAACCAACACGGAAGGCCAGATCACAAGATCTGGCCTTTTTCGTTTTCCGCCCCCTCTCCGATTCCAGGCCGTCCGCCGCCGCGCGCCGCTTCCCCGTCACCTTGCATCCCGCGCCGCCTTCTTGCCGCGCGCGCCTTCCGGTCGCGGTGCGAAACAGGGCCTGCGCCGCGCCCATGGGTTGCCGGAGGCTGGCGTGCGCCGGTTTCGACGCCATCGCAATTAGCGCTTCCATAATCGGATCGGCCCCGCTATAATGCGTGCCTCGGGCGGCTGTAGCTCAGCTGGATAGAGTACTTGGCTACGAACCAAGGGGTCGTGGGTTCGATTCCTGCCAGCCGCACCAACCAACACGGAAGGCCAGATCACAAGATCTGGCCTTTTTCGTTTTCCGCCCCCTCTCCGATTCCAGGCCGTCCGCCGCCGCGCGCCGCTTCCCCGTCACCTTGCATCCCGCGCCGCCTTCTTGCCGCGCGCGCCTTCCGGTCGCGGTGCGAAACAGGGCCTGCGCCGCGCCCATGGGTTGCCGGAGGCTGGCGTGCGCCGGTTTCGACGCCATCGCAATTAGCGCTTCCATAATCGGATCGGCCCCGCTATAATGCGTGCCTCGGGCGGCTGTAGCTCAGCTGGATAGAGTACTTGGCTACGAACCAAGGGGTCGTGGGTTCGATTCCTGCCAGCCGCACCAACTTTTTCAAGGAAAAGGCTCAGAAGAAATTCTGAGCCTTTTTTCTTTCCGTCCCTCCTGTTTTTCTTTCCCGTCACGCCAACGCCAAGTGAGCGCCAGTTCACCCTGTCCCGGTCAAGCGATTCGCTTAAACGAGGCTTAGCTCTGCACAGGAGATTGACGCGCATTTTTGTAGGATGGCGCCGACGGCATCTGATCAATGCCTATGATCTTTTTCTCAACAAACTCATCCTGTTGCGCTTCCCTCTAGCAGGCCGCGCATTCCGTGGCCGCACAGAATAAATTCCGGAAAAGCAAAGTTGTCGCCTCCGCGTCACATCTCAGCATGGGACGCGCGCATCCCGGGTGCGTTTGCTAGGATAAAAGACCCCGATTGCCATACCGGCCGCATGACGCGGCCGGCTTACAGCGTGAGGTAGCCATGAAAAAATCGTTAATCGCAGCAATCGTGTTGGCAGGCGCGTCATTCGGATCGACGGCGGTGCAGGCCCAGGTCATCGGCGAGTCGCCGCAGGCGCTCGACCTGGTCAACGATACCGCCGCCTTTTTCGGCGACACCCTAGGCGAAGGCAACAGCGGCAGTACGTTTGCCGACCGCTTCACCTTCACCATCGACTCGACCGTGGGCATCAATGTCGACGCCATCGTCGGCTCGGTCAGCCGCACTCCCGACGTCGGGCTGGACATCACGGGCCTGTGGCTGTTCGACGGCAACGACAACCTGCTCAGCCAGGGCAGCGCGCTGCAGTCGGGCGCGGCCGACGTGTGGCGCGTCGCCGGCGGCAACCTGGGCTCGGGCGACTATTACCTGCGGGTGAACGGCACCATGGTCTCGAACGATGCGGCTTCGTTCGGCGGCGCGGTGATGCTGATGCCGGTCCCCGAGCCCGAGACCTACGGCATGATGCTGGGCGGCCTGGGCGTGCTGGGCTACCTGGCGCGCCGCCGCAAGGCCAAGCAGGGATAGCGGCGCGCATCCTGCAGCGCGTCGCGCAAGGCATCTCGCCAACCCTGGGCGCCTGTCCCATGGCGCAAAAAAAACGGAGCCGCGCCAGCGTCTCCGTTTTTCGTTCCTCTTTTCCTTCGTCCTCAGGTGCGCAGCTTCTTGATGATGCTGCGGTTGCCCAGGATTTCCTCGATCTGCTCGAAGCGCACCGGCTTGACCATGTGGTGGTCGAAGCCGGCCTCGAAGGCCAGCTGGCGGTCCTTTTCCTGGCCCCAGCCGGTGACGGCGATCAAGGCGGTCATGGCGCCGCAGGACAGCTTGCGGATGCCGCGCGCCAGGTCGTAGCCCGACATCTGCGGCAGGCCGATGTCGAGGAAGGCGTAGTCCGGGCAGAAGCGCGCCGCCGCCGCCAGCGCGTCCGGGCCATTGTGGGTGATGACCACGCTGTGGCCCATGGCGGTCAGCAGCGCGCCGATGCTGTTGACGAAGTCGACGTTGTCGTCGGCCAGCAGGATGCGGTAGGTCTCGGTGCTGATGAAGGCGGCCGGGGTCGGCTTGGTCGGCAGTTCCGGCTCGACCACGATCGGCAGGCGCACGACGAAGCAGCTGCCGCGGCCCAGTCCCTCGCTGCGCGCCGTGATGGTCCCGCCGTGCAGTTCGACCAGCTTGCGCGCCAGCGACAGGCCGACGCCCAGGCCGGCGTTGGTGCGCTCCAGGGTCGAGTCGACCTGGACGAACATCTCGAATACCGAGTAGAGCATTTCCGGGGCGATGCCGATGCCGGTGTCCGATACCTCCAGCACCAGGGTCTTCTCCTCCACGTGGCCGGCGAGCGTGACGCGCCCGCCGCGGTTGGTGTACTTGGCGGCGTTGTTCAGCAGGTTCGACAGGATCTGCGCCAGGCGCGTGGCGTCGCCGTGCAGGAACACCGGGCGGTCCGGCAGGTCCAGCACCAGTTCGTGGCCGTGCAGCTCGATGTAGGAGCGCACCACCTCGAGGGCGTCGTTGACCACCGCCTTGAGCTCGACCCGGCCCATCTTGATCGCGAACTTGCCGGTATTGATGCGCGAGACGTCCAGCAGGTCGTCCACCAGGCGCACCATCTGGCGCAGCTGGCGTTCCATGATGTCGGTGGCGCGCTGGGTGGCCTGGGCGTCGCCGCTGCGGATGCGCAGGATGTCCAGGCCGGTGCGGATCGGCGCCAGCGGATTGCGCAGCTCGTGCGCCAGGGTCGCGAGGAACTCGTCCTTCCTGCGGTCGGCCACGATCAGCGCCTCCTCGGCCTTCTGGCGCACGTCCATCTCGTGCTCCAGCGTGCGGTTGGCGGTCTGCAGGGCGTCCGCGCGGCGCCCGATCTCGGCCAGCATGTCGTTGAAGGCCTCGACCAGCACCCCGATCTCGCCGCTGTCGTGACCCGGCACGCGCAGCGTGAAGTCGCGCCGCTGCATCACCTGGCGCGCCACGTTGGTCACCGCTTCCAGCGGACGGGTGATGGCGGCCTGCAGGCGCGAGGCGACCAGCGCCGCGATCACCAGCGCGCCCAGCATCACCCCGCCCAGGATCGCGCCGTAGTTGAGCAGGCGGTCGACCAGGCCGTAGCGCGAGCGCAGGTAGACGGTGCCGACCAGTTCGCCGTTCTCGACGATGTTGTGCCAGACCTCGAGCCCGCCGCTTTCGATGCGGTAGCCGGCCGAGCGCGGGCGCGCCGGCAGGGTCTGTTCGGTGCCGGCCTTGACGTAGCTGGCGAAGCGCGAACCGGAGGCGGTGAAGACGGCGCCGGCCAGGATCTGCGGACGCGCGCGCAGCACCGCCAGCTGCTGCTGGGCGGTCCTGGCGTCGGAAAACGCCAGCGCCGGCGCGGTCACGCTGGCCATGATCTCGGCCTGGGTCGAAAGGTCGTCGATCCACAGGCGCTGGAAGGTGCGCAGGTCGAGCACCAGCATGGCGATCGAGGCCGACAGCAGGGCCGCCAGCGTGGTAAACACCGCCATCTTGACCAGCTTGCTGCGGACGGAGCCGCTATCGTGTGCGTTCATCAGGACGCTCCCTTCACGACGCGGTTGGCGACGGTGAGCAGTCGCGAACTGAGTTTCACGTTGTTCCTCTCTGCGGAATCGAGCGAGACGTCGAAGCGCACGCGCTCGTCGATGATCCTGAAATTGATGACGCTGCCCTGCTGCAGGCCGAGATCGCACTCGGTCACCGGCAGCAGCGCCGCCGGGCCGTTCCTGAGCACGCGGCCGGCGCGGGCGCTGTCGCTGCCGGCCACGAACAGCAGGTGCACCGAGCCGCCCTCGCCTTCGCGCAGCGCGCGCACCACGACCGGGCGCCCGGCGACGTTGCGGCCGGCGACCACGCGCGCCAGCTCGGCCGTCATCTCGTCCGAACCGATCACGCCGATCGTCACCGGCGAGCCGGCGTCGACGAAGGAAGCGGCCGGAAACTCGGCGTAGCCCAGGAATTTATAGAGGAAGGCGGCCTTCACGCGGCGCTCGAGCGCGTGGCTGGCGCCGCCGTTCTGGGCCAGCGCCGGCGGCGGCGCGACGGCAACCGCGGCGAACAGGGCCGCGGCGCAGGCCAGCGTCCAGCCGGCCAGGCGCCAGGGCCGGCGCCTGGCGGAGGCGATGCCCCGGGGCGCGATGCCTCCGGGCACGCGCGCGGCCGGCGTGGAGGAGAAAAGAAGTCGGTGTCGAATCATTGGCCGCGTTCAGAATTGCAGGATCGCGCTCGCCGTCAGGCTGCGCTCGAATGCCCGGCGCAGGCCCGGCACGCCGAATTCGGCGTGTTCGTCGTGCAGCAGGTTGCGTCCGACGAGGGCGAGTTCGAGATTGGGCCTGGCCTGCCAGGCGATCCTTGCGTCGAGCTCATGATATCCCGGCACGGCCGGTTCCGGCAGGGCGCCGACGTGCCGCAGCGACAAATCGAGCTGCAGGCCGGGCGCCAGCTCATGGGCCGAGCGCAGGCTCCAAGTGTGCTTCGGGTCGTTCGCCGCCAGCCCGGCGACGCGCGAACGGTCGCGGCTGTCGGCGTTGGCGCCGATCTCGATGTCCTGCAGCACCGCGCCGCCCGACAGGCGCCAGCCGCGCATCGGCTGCCAGCTGGTCCAGGCCTCCAGGCCGCGCGCCAGTCCGTCGGCACGGTTCTCGAAACGCGCCGGCAGGCCCGGGCGCTGCTCGATCGTGCGCAAGCGGTCGTAATCGCTGTGGAACAGCGTGGCCGACAGCGACAGCGACGGCGTTGGCTGGGCGCGGTAACCCAGCTCGATCACCCGGGCCGTCTCGGCCAGAAAATCCGGCCCGCCATCGATGGCGTAGCGCGGCGCGCCGCCAGGATCGGTGCCGGCGACCAGGCGCAGGTCGCGCTCCAGGCGCGAAGGCGCGCGCACCGTGCGCGAGGCGGCGGCCCAGAACAGGGTGTCCGGCGCCGCGTTCCATGCCAGGCGCGCGCTCGGCAGCCATTCGACTCCGGTGTACACGTTGTGCTCGGCCTTGGCGCCGGCCGTGAAGCGCAGCGTGTCGGCCAGGCGGATCTCGTCCTGCACGAACAGGTTGGCCCAGCGCAGGTTCTTGTTTTCCGGGACCAGGCGCAGCCAGGGGCTGTTGCGGACGCGGTCGTGGCTGATGCGGTATCCGCCGCCCCAGGCCAGGCGCTGGCGCGCGCCGATGCCCAGGTCGTGCTGGAACTCGATGTCGGCGGTGTCCAGGCGCTGGCTGCCGACGGGCTGGCGGCGCCGGCTATGGTCGAGATAGGCCTGGACGCGCAGGGTCGAGCCCTCGCCCAGGCTGCGCACGCTGCGCGCCAGCAGATTGGCGCCGCCGATCCTGGTGGACGGCTGGCCGGTGTCGTCCATCGTGCCGTCGTAGACGTCGCCGCTGACGGTGACGCTGCCGCCGCCGGGCTCCCAGTCGGCGCGAAAGCCGGCCTGGCGGCGGCGCCAGCCGCTGCCGGCCTGCCCGCCCTCGCTGGCGACGCCGTCGCGATGCAAGGCCTTGGCATAGACCCGGTAATGACCGCCGTTGCGAAGCTTGCCGCCGTGGCGCAGCGAACCGCTGGCGCCCTCCCCGCCGCCGCGCACGACCAGCTGGCCGCCCTGGGTGTCGCCGGCGGCGCGGGTAATGATGTTAATGACGCCGTTGACCGCGTTGGCGCCCCAGATGGTCGCGCCCGGCCCGCTGATGACCTCGATGCGCTCGATGTCGGCCATGACCACGTCCTGGGTATCCCAGAACACCCCCGAGAAGAGCGGCGAATAAACGCTGCGCCCGTCGATCAGGACCAGCAGTTTGTTCGACAGGGTCGAGCCGAAGCCGCGCGCGCTGATCGCGTAATCGTGGACGTCGGCGCGCGCCACCTGCAGGTTCGGCGCCAGGCGCAGCGCCTCGGGCAAGGTGACCGCGCCGGAGCGGCGGATCTCGGCGCCGCCGATCACGTACACCGAGGCCGGCGCGTCGGCCAAGCGGGTTTCCTGGCGCGCCACGGAAGTGACGACGATATCCGCCAATTGCTCGAGCGAATAGTCGGCCAGCGTCCCGCCCTCCTGGGCTCCGACGTGAGAACAGACTGTGAGCAAGCCCAGCAACACATGACTCGGCAGACGGATTTTTAACATATTTGCCATGGTAAAACATTTTGTACCATGTACCAAGCGCGCGCGCCCAGCCGTGCGCGCTGCCCGGCGCATGCAGGCAAGGCTGGCAAGCCATATACATCCAGCCTATATCTGTCATTACAAATAAAAATTGGAAACTTCTGTTGCAGGGCAGCATAATTCCACCTGTCTCCTCTATTCTCCCTTAAGGAAATAGATTCAGCCCGCTCCTCATCGAGCGGGCTTTTTTTTAAGCGCTGTCACCGTTACCTGTTGAACGTGCCCAGCGCCGCTCGCAGGAAGCGCTCTGGAGAATCGATGCGCCGGCCATCGAGCGCCCAGCGCCAGCCGAGATAATTTGGCAAATAGCGCGAGG
>NZ_DAMCPG010000077.1:0-8637 GCF_032106685.1 Massilia sp. | reverse complement strand
CCCCCGCTGCGCCCGCGGCCGGCACGTCGCCGCCGCAGGCCCGTGCCGGCGCCGCGGCGCCGCCCTGGGACCGTCCGCAGGCGCAAGCCCAGGCGCAAGAGCGTCCGCAGCCGCAGGCGCGCGCCCAGTACGAGGACGCGCCGGGCGATGTCGAGCCGCCATCCTGGGTCACCGAATTTTCCGACGACACGGCGGTTGCCGCCGAAGCGCCCGCCGTGGTCGCGCCGGCGCCGGCGGTGCGCGCCCCGGCCGCGCCGCCGCACGCCTACGTCATCACGCCGGTGCCGGCGATCGACTGGGACGGCAACTGGCCGGCCCTGGCCGCTTCGCTGCCGCTGCGCGGCGTGTCCCAGCAGCTGGCCTTCCAGACCGAACTGGTCGCTTGCCATGCCGACGCCGGTGCGGCGACCTTCCGCCTGCGCGTGCCCGTCGACACCCTGCGTGCCAGCGGCAACAGCGAAAAGCTGCAGGCCGCCTTGCAGGAACGTTTTCCCGCCGTGCGCGTCAATCTGGAGACCGAACTCGGTCCGACCTGGTACACCGCCAGCGCCGAGGCGAAGGCCGCGCGCGAGGAGCGCCAGCGCCAGGCCGAGGCCCTCGTTGCCGGCGATGCTTTCGTGCAAGACATGGAGCGCACCTTCAACGCCTTCGTGGTGCCCGGCTCGGTCAAGCCGCCGGCCGCCTGAACCGCACACCCTTTCTCACCATCCGACTTATTGGAGAATCACATCATGATGAAAAACCAGCTCGCAGGCTTGATGAAACAGGCGCAAGCCATGCAGGACAACATGAAGAAGGCGCAAGAGCAGCTGGCCCTCATCGAAGTCGAAGGCCAGTCCGGCGCCGGCATGGTGAAGGTCACCATGACCTGCAAGAACGACGTCAAGCGCGTCCAGATCGATCCGTCGCTGCTGGCCGACGACAAGGACATGCTGGAAGACCTGGTCGCCGCCGCCTTCAACGACGCCGTGCGCAAGGCCGAAGCCACCGCCGCCGAGAAGATGAGCGGCCTGACCGCCGGCATGCCGCTGCCGCCCGGCTTCAAGATGCCGTTCTAAGCCAGGAGCGCCGCGCCCGACATGTCCAAGTCGCTCGACTTCCTGACCGAGGCGCTGCGCCGCCTGCCCGGCGTCGGGCCGAAATCGGCCCAGCGCATGGCCTTCCACCTGCTCCAGCACGACCGCGAGGGCGCCGCCATGCTCTCGCGCGCGCTCTACCAGGCCGTCGACACGGTCCACCACTGCACGATGTGCAATACCTTCGCCGACACCGAGGTGTGCGAGATGTGCGCCGACGAGGCGCGCGACCGCGCGCTGCTGTGCGTGGTCGAGACCCCGGCCGACCAGATGATGATCGAGCAGACCCTGACCTGGAAGGGCCTGTATTTCGTGCTGATGGGACGCCTGTCGCCGCTGGACGGCATCGGTCCCAAGGATTTGCACCTCGAAAAGCTGGTCGGCCGCGCGGCCGATGGCGTGGTCGAGGAAGTGGTGCTTGCCACCAATTTCACCAACGAGGGCGAGGCCACCGCCCACTACATCAGCGAGATGCTCAAGGCGCGCGGGCTGAAGGTCAGCCGGCTGGCGCGCGGGGTGCCTGTCGGCGGCGAGCTCGAGTACGTCGACGCCGGCACGATAGCGCGCGCCATGCTGGACCGCCGCACCGCATAATGGTCTGCACAACAACCGACTAGCCCGGAGGCGGGGCCTGCACGTTTGCGTGCGCGCAATCGATGTTCGAGGTCCGCTGCTATCGTGGGCACACTTTGAGCGGACCCCCGAACATGCATCTCGTCGACATCACGATGTTCTACGCCGCCGAAGGCAATGGCGTGAGCACCTACCTGAACGCGAAGGCGCGCTGGCTGGCGCGCCATAGCCGCGTTCGGCATACCATCCTCAGTCCCAACGTCGACAGCGGCGGCGAGGCGCCGGCGCTGGTGCGCGTGCCGGCCGTGGCGCTGCCCGGCATCAACGGCTTTCGCATGCCGACCTCGGTGCGCGCGCCCGCGCGCCTGCTGCACCAGGCCCGTCCCGACCTGATCGAGGTCGGCGACGCCGGCCACAGCGCCTGGGCCGCGCTGCGCCTGCGGCGCCGCCTCGGGGTGCCGGCCATCGCCTTCTACCATTCCGACCTGCCGCGCCTGGTGCGCCCGCGCTTCGGCCAGACCGCCGAGCAGGCCACCTGCAAGTACCTGGCCCACCTCTACCGCCAGTTCGACCTGGTGCTCGCGCCCAGCCGCGCCATGGTCGAGCAGCTGCACGAAATCGGCGTGCCCGACGCGCGCCACCAGCCGCTGGGCATCGACAGCAGCGTGTTCGATCCCGCGCGCCGCGTCGAAACCCTGCGCGCCCACCTGCGCCTGCCCGCGAATGCGCGCCTCCTGGTGTATGCCGGGCGCTTCACGCCCGAGAAGAAACTGCACCTGCTGATCGACGCGGTGCGCAAGCTCGGCCGGCCCTATCACCTCCTGATGATCGGCGGCGGCGCCGACTTGCCGCGCTACCCGCAGATCACCTACATCCCGTTCAAGCGCAACCAGCGCCAGCTGGCGCGTTTGCTGGCCAGCTGCGACGTGCTGGTGCATCCGGGCGACTGCGAGACCTTCGGCCTGATCGTGCTCGAAGCCATGGCCTGCGGCTTGCCGGTGGTGGCCACCAGCGGCGGCGGCGTGGCCGAACTGGTCGACGACCGGACCGGCATCCTGGCGGCGCCGAACAGCATCGACAGCCTGGCCGGCGCGATCGAGGCGGTGTACGCGCGCAAGCTTGCCGAGCTCGGCGCCAATGCGCGCCGCAAGGCCGCCGAATACTATGACTGGAACGAGATCCTGCCGCAGGTCATGCGGCGCTACCAGGCCGTGCTCGGCACCCGCGAGCGCGACGAGCCGGGCACGGAGCGCATCTGTGTCACCGACTGATCCGGCCGCGGCGCAGCCGTCCTTGCCGCCGTCCGACCTGCCGTCCCGGCCGCAGTCCCAGCCACCGCAGGGCGCGCAGCCGGCTGCGCCCGTGCCGCCGCTGCTGTGCGTCTCGATCCACGACGTCGCCCCCAGCACCTGGGACGACTGCGCGCGCCTGGCGGCGGCGCTGCGCGAGGTGGCGGACCTGCCTTTGAGCTGGCTGGTGGTGCCGCGCTACCACGGCCGCCTCGACGACGATGCCGCGCTGCGCGCCGGCCTCGACGCCGCCGTGGGGCGCGGCGACGAACTGGTGCTGCATGGCTACACCCATCTCGATACCGCGGCGGCCGGCCAGGGGCTGCGCGAGCGCTTCCTGCGCGGGGTGTACACCCAGCGCGAAGGGGAGTTCGCCGCACTGGAGGCTGACGAGGCGCGGCGCCGCATCGCGATGGGGCTGGACTGGTTCCGCGCACGCGGCTGGCCGGTGAGCGGCTTCGTGGCGCCGGCCTGGCTGATGGGGCAGGGCGCCTGGGAAGCCTTGCGCGATTTCCCCTTCGTCTACACGACGACCTTTACCCGCTTCCATCTGCTGGGCCAGGACGAAGGCAAGCGCGGGCGCGGAGGCGACACCCTGTTCGCGCCCTCGCTGGTGTACGCTGCGCGCAACCGCAGCGGGCGCGCGCTGTCGCCGGTCGCGGCCGAGCTCGTCGCGCGCTGGCAGGCGCGGGCGCCGCTGGTGCGCTTCAGTTTGCATCCGCCGGACGCGCGCCATCCGCGCCTGCTGGCGCATGCCCAGGACCTGGTCGAACGCTTGCTGCGCACGCGCCGGGCGGTGACCAAGGACACCTGTGCGCGCAGCTACCAGCCGCGTCCCCAGTAGCCGCCATACCAGCCCGGGCCCCAGGGACGGCCGTAATACGGCCCGTAGTCGGCGGCGCGCTGGACTTCGTCGCGGGTGCTCAGCTGGATGATGCAGTTGCGCCACTGGTCGGATTCCCGGGCGAACCCGAGGCGGTCGCAGGCGGGGCCATAAACGACCATCATTTCCTGCATTTCGGCCTGCTTGCGCGCGGCCTTCTCCTGCGGCGTAGCGCAGGCGCCCAGCATGAGCGCCGCCGACAATACGATGAGGGTACGCATGATTTACTCCATGATTGCGGTTGTCCGGAATCCGGTCACGATTCGAGCTTAGCGCAATCGACCGCGCGTCGCTCGATCCGCCCCAATCGCGCGCGCACGCCCGGGGCTGCCAGCTTTCGCCATGCGGCGGGCGCAGCTTTTCCCTTTGTAAATGATGGCTTTTCTGGCAAGATGCCTGAGTTTAATAATAAGTAACAAGGGGACACACATGCGTACGCGCGGCTGGAAGCTCTGGACTGCACGCATCCTGGCGGGCCTGCTGCTGCTCTTGCTGCTGGCGGGGCTGGCTGCCTGGCTGTTCCTGCGCGGCAGCCTTGCCCAGCTCGACGGCGAGCGCAGCGCGCCCGGCCTGCGGGCGCAGGTCACGGTCGAACGCGACGAGATGGGCGTGCCGATGCTGCGCGGCGAGAACCGGCTCGACCTGGCCTATGCCACCGGTTTCGTGCACGCCCAGGAACGCTATTTCCAGATGGACCTGCTGCGCCGCACCGCCGCCGGCGAGCTGGCCGAGCTGTTCGGCCCGCGCGCCCTGCCGCTGGACCGCGCGCGCCGCCTGCACCGCTTCCGCGCCCGCGCCCGGCTCGCCCTGGAAAGCTTCACGCCCGAGGAGCGCGCCTTCGTCGACCGCTACGTTGCCGGCGTCAACGAGGGCCTGAACGCCCTGCGCGCGCGGCCCTTCGAATACCTGCTGGTAGGCGCGGCGCCGAACGCCTGGCGCGCCGAGGATTCGCTGCTGGCCGTGTGGGCGATGTACATCGACCTGCAGGGCAACCTGGAGGGGCGCGAACTGGCGCGCGGCTGGCTGCGCGAGCACAGCGACGCCACCCAGCTGGCCTTCCTGCTGCCGCAGGCGACGCGCTGGGACGCGGCGCTCGACGCCGGCGCGCACGCCGCGCCGCTCGAGGCGCCGCTTCCGGCCGACGCACCCAGGTGGTGGGGCAGCGCCGCCGCGCAGCCGGCGACGCTGGCGCAGTCGTCGTCGGCCGATTTCGTCGACTCAGTCGGCAGCAACAATTATGCGATCGCGGGCAGCCGCAGCACCACCGGCGCGGCGATCGTCGCCGACGACATGCACCTGGGCCTGCAACTGCCGAACATCTGGTACCGGCTGGCGATGTCGCTCCCGGACGGCGAGAATGGGCGGCGGCGCCTGGTGGGGGTGACGCTGCCGGGCGCGCCGCCGCTCATCATCGCCGGCAGCAACGGCAAGGTGGCCTGGGGCTTCACCAACAGCTATGGCGACTACCTCGACCTGGTCGAAGTCGCCAGCGACCCGGCGCGCCCTGGCGAAGTGCGCACCGCGGCCGGCTGGGAGCGCGTGCGCGAACACATCGAAACCATCGCCGTGAAGGGCGCCCCGGCCGAGCGCCTCGCGGTGCGCGAAACCTCGCTCGGACCGCTGCGCGAAGCGGGCGGCAGGCACTTCGCCGTGCACTGGGTCGCGCACCATCCGCAGGCGGTCAACCTGAACCACCTGAAACTGGAAGGCGCGGCCACGCTCGCGCAGGCGCTGGCGATCGCGAATACCGACGGCATTCCGGCCCAGAACTTTGTCGGCGGCGATAGCGCCGGGAATATCGGCTGGACCATCGCCGGCATGTTGCCGCGCCGCACCCATACCGGCATCGAGACCAGCTTCCCGCTGGCGCCGGACAGCGATGTTCCGACCTGGGACGGTTTGCTGGCGCCGCAGGATTATCCGCGCGTGCTCAATCCGCGTGACGGCCAGCTGTCAACGGCCAACAGCCGCCAGCTGCTGGGGCCTGCCTCGTCGCTGCTGGGCGACGGCGGCTTCGATCTCGGCGCGCGCAACGGCCAGCTGGCCGACCGCCTGCACCGGCTCGGGCCGCGCACCGACGTGCCGGCCGCCTTCCAGGCCGCACTCGACGACCGCGCGCGCTTCATCGCCCTGTGGCGCGAGCGGGCGCTGAACGTGCTCGATCCCGCCGCCACCGGCGGCCAGCCGCGCCGCGCCGAGTTCCGGCGCCTGCTGGAAACGAGCTGGAACGGCCGCGCCGACGTCGACTCGATCGGCTACCGGCTGGCGCGCAACTTCATGTGGGCGCTGCACGACATCGTCTTCGCCGGCGCCAACGAGGAACTGGCGAAGCTCGATCCGAAGGCGAGCGTCGGCAGCGCCAATCCGCGCTGGCCGGCGGTGCTGGCGCGCCTGCTCGATGCCCAGGCGCCGGGCTGGCTGCCGCCCGGCCACCAGGACTACCGGGCGCTGCAGCTGGCGGCGATCGACCGCGTGATCGCCGACCTCGACCGCGAGGGTGTGCCGCTGGCGAAAGCGACCTGGGGCCAGCGCAACACGGCGGCGATCTCGCATCCGATCGCGCTGGCCGTGCCGGCGCTCGGCCCCTGGCTCGGCGCGCCGCGCGACCGCCTGCCCGGCGACGCCCACATGCCGCGCGTGGCCGGGCCGAAGTTCGGCCAGTCCGAGCGCCTGACGGTGTCGCCGGGACGCGAGGAGGAGGGCCTCTACAACATGCCGGGCGGCCAGAGCGGCCATCCGCTGTCGCCCTTCTTCCTGCGTGGGCACGAGCAGTGGGTAAAAGGCACACCGACGCCGCTGCTGCCGGGAGCGGCGACGCACACGCTGGTTTTCAAACCGTAGGGTGGGCGGCTCGACCTGGAAAAGGGAATCGACGCGCCTTCTGCGCCGCCCACGCGGTGATCGTTGGCGGCAAGATCATCCGGCACGACATCGGGGCCGGTAACCATCACCGCGTGGGCGGCGCATATGCAGCGTCGACGCATGCCGTCGGGTGGAGCCACCCACCCTACGCGGCACGCCGTGCAGGACCGGATGTCAGCGCACCGGCAACACCAGGCGCAGCTTGCCCAGCATCTGGGTAATCGCCTCGGCCGTCGACGGGTGACCCAGGAAGTAGCCCTGCACCATGTCGCAGCCATACTCTTCGAGCAGCACCAGCTGTTCGTCGGTCTCGACGCCTTCGGCCACCACCGCCATTTTGAGCCCGTGCGCCATGGCGATGATGGCGCGCGTGATCGCCGCGTTCTCGGAGTCCTGCGGCAGGCCGCAAATGAAACTGCGGTCGATCTTCAGCGCGCGCACGTCGAAGCGCTTCAGGTAGTTCATCGACGAGTAGCCGGTGCCGAAGTCGTCGATCGACAGGTAGACGCCGATCCCGCGCAGGCGCTCGAGCGTGGCCATGGTCGCCTTGGCGTCGTCCATCAGCGTGCCCTCGGTCAGTTCGAGTTCGAGCAGCTTGGGGTCGAGCCCGGTGTCGTCGAGCGCCGAGAGCACGATCTGCGACAGGTTCTCGTCCTTGAACTGCTTGGCCGAGAGGTTCACCGCCATCCGCAGCGCGCGCCGGTCGTGGCGCTGCCAGGCGCGCGCCTGGTTGCACGCGGTGCGCAGCACCCATTCGCCGATCGGCACGATCAGGCCGGTCTCCTCGGCCAGCGGGATGAACTCGGTCGGCGAGATCACGCCGCGTTCCGGATGGCGCCAGCGCACCAGCGCCTCGACACCGACGATCTCGGAGGTGCGCACGTCCAGCTGCGGCTGGTACAGCAGGTAGAGCTCGTCGTTCTGCAGCGCGCGGCGCAGGCCGACTTCGAGCTTCACGTGGCTCATGATCTGCATCGTCAGCGAGGAGCTGTACAGCTTGGCGTTGTTCTTGCCGCAGTTCTTCGCGTGGTACATCGCCGTGTCGGCGTACTTCAGCAGCGAACTGCTGTCGTCGCCGTCCTCCGGGAACAGCGAGATGCCGATGCTGGCGGTGACGAAGATCTCGTTGCCGTCGATGAGGAAGGGGCGCCGCATCGCCTCCTTGACGCGGTGCGCGACGTTGAGCGCGTGCTCGACCCGCTCCAGGTCGGGGATCAGGATCGTGAATTCGTCGCCGCCCAGGCGCGCCAGGTTGGTGGTCGGGTCGTGGCCACCATCGTCGGTGCCCGCGTCGCCGCGCGAGACCAGGTCGCTCGGGCGGATCGTTTCGCGCAGGCGCTCCGAGACGATCTTCAGCAGGTGGTCGCCGACGTTGTGGCCGAGGGTGTCGTTGATGCGCTTGAAGGCGTCCAGGTCCATGAACAGGACGGCGAACTTCTTGTTGCCGATCTTCGAGCGCTGCAGCTCGCGTTCCAGGTTCTCGAGGAAGGCCTGGCGGTTCGGGATGCCGGTCAGGCTGTCGCAATAGGCCAGGCGCCGGATCTGCTCCTCGGTGCGCTTGCGCTCGCTGATGTCGCGCACCAGGCCCAGCACTTCCGACGGACCGGTGGCGACCAGGCGCGCCTCGAAATGCTGGACCGTGCCGAAGCGGATCAGTTCGTACTCGACCGAGCGGATCTCCTGGGTGCGCAGCACCTCGCCGAGCTGGTCGAGCATGCGCCCCGCGATCGGCCGCGGCAGCACTTCGGTGATGTGGCGGCCGATGCAGCGTTCGCTCGAGAAGGGCGCGTTGTCCTCGCGGCCGGCGGCGCGCGCCGGAGCGTCGATGCCCGCCAGGGACGCTCCGGTGCGCTCTGGCACCGTCCTTTCCTGGCCGGGCCGCTCGTGCCCCGGCTCGTAATCGAGGTAGAAGCCGTCGCGGTCCATGCGGAAGAAGGTGTCGGGAATCGCCGCC
>NZ_DAMCPG010000076.1:0-10110 GCF_032106685.1 Massilia sp. | reverse complement strand
CCTTCCATTGCCACTGCGAGCAGTCGCGGCGGATGCGCTCCTGGGTGATCTCGGGCTTGCCGTCGGTCTCGCGGAAGTACTCCTTCAAGTCCATGCCCGCGGTCCAGGCTTCGCCGGCGCCGGTCAGGACGATGACCTGGGCCTCGTCGTCGAGCTCGAGGGTTTCCAACACGTCGATCATCTCGCGGTTCAGCGTCGGGCTCATCGCATTGCGCTTCTCTGGACGGTTCAGGGTGATCCAGCCGATACCGTTCTCCACGTCCACCTTGACGGTTTGCCAGCGCGCTTCGTATTTGGACATACAATGTCTCCTCGTTTGTTGGAATATTATCAGGCTGCCTGATATGTGCCTTATACTATACGCACCTGAACCGCTTTACAAGTCGCTTTTCATGAACACAGCAAAAAAACCATCGGCGCCCGCCAAGGCGTCGGGCCCCAGCGGCCTGGCCTACCTGGTCGGCCGCCTCGACCACGTGCTCAAGCAGCGCCTGCGCGACGCCCTGGCGCCCTGCGGCCTCTCCGTGCCGCAGTACACGGCCTTGTCGGTGTTCCGCGCCCACGGCTCGCTGTCGAACGCCCAGCTGGCGATGCGCACCATGACCTCGCCGCAATCGGCCAACGAGATGGTCAAGCAGATGGAAGGGAAGGGCTGGATCGCGCGCACGCCCGATCCGACCCACGGGCGCATCATCCAGATCAGCCTGACCGAGGCGGGACAGGCGGTGCTGGCCGAATGCGACGTCCACGTCGCCGCGACCGAGCGCCAGATGTTCCCGGACCTGGACGAGGAGCAAAGGGCGACGTTGCAGGCGCAGCTGCGCGGGGCGGTCAGGGCGCTGAGCGTGCAGGGCGTCTAGTCTCCAGGAATCGCATGCGCAGGGCGACAGGCGAGACGCTTTGCGCCTTCGGGGCGGGCAGCCGCTTAGCCCTGGCCGGGTGCGAGCGGCTGCATGCGCGCGTTGTCCGTGCGGACCGGTGCAGAGAGGAGGGAAGCGTCTCCCTGTGCAACGAGGTGGCGGCGGATTTGCTGCGCCTGGGCTAGCTGGTCGTGCTTACGTGCAATGTCGAGCGCCGTCATGCCGGAGTCGGTGGCTGCCGTGGCGTCGCTGTGCGGCAGGAGCAGGGTGACGCATTGTTCGCTCCCGCTCGACGCGGCCCACATCAGCGCGGTCCAGCCGTCGGTATCGCGCGCCAGCGGGTCGCTGACCGGCAACAGCAATTCCACGCAGCGCGGGTGGCCGAAGGCGGCCAGCATCAGTGCGGTAACGCCGTCGCGGTCGCTGGCCGCGGCGTCGCTCCAGGGCAGCAATAATTCCACGAAGCGCGCCTCGCCCTCGACGCAGGCCAACATCAGGGCGGTGCGACCCCAGCAGTCGATGGTGCGCGCGGCGCCGGGGGCGGCCGCCAGGATGCGCTTCAATTCGCGCTGGTTTTTTCGCTCGACCGCCGTGAAGATGTCCATGTCCCGCCACTCCAGCCAGGATGCCGGCTTTGGCGGCATCTGGTTCTAGTCTAGGCCGCCGGCCGGCGTCCGCAACAGGCGCGCGCCATCCATCACGAAACAGTCTCAGAATGGATCGAATCAGATCGCGATGGAATATCGAGAGACGGTGGCGCGCGAG
Organism: Massilia sp.; assembly: GCF_032106685.1. GTDB lineage: Bacteria > Pseudomonadota > Gammaproteobacteria > Burkholderiales > Burkholderiaceae_D > Telluria. The sequence goes on along the minus strand of NZ_DAMCPG010000076.1, from coordinate 8,485 downwards.
GAACGCCGGAAAGTGGCCTGGCGCGCAAACGACCTGGCCGGCGAGCCGTGCGGCGGAGAACGCCAGCAAAGCAGGCGACACGCTGCCGCGGCTTTCGCTACATTCGACGCATGCCGATACCATCACGCCATCCCAGTACGCCGGACGGACGCTACTTCGTGGTCAGGGGACGCCTGTGGCGCCTCAGCAATCCAGGCCTGGCCCCGGAGGTCCGGCAATACCTGGTTGACGGGTTGATGCGGGCGCGCCGCCAGGTCGGCCTGGCCCTGAAAGCCGGCGACAAGGACGCCGAACGCCGCGCGCGCGCCGCCGTCGACGAAGCCAAGCACGCCCTGGGCGAACGCGGCCCCGTGTGGTGGACCGACGGCGCGCCCGACTACAACCGCAAGATGGCCGCGAACACGCCGTATGCCGCCTGGTATGCGGCGCTGCCCGACAGCGGCGCCGCTTGACGCCGCGGCAGTACCTTCAGCCGGCCAGCCCCAGGTCGGTCGTCATCTGCTCGCGCAGCAGGTATTTCTGGATCTTGCCGGTCACCGTCATCGGGAAGCTGCTCACGAAACGGATGTGGCGCGGAATCTTGTAGTGCGCGATCTGGCCCTTGCAGAAGTCGCGGATCTCGTCGCCGTCGGCCTCCATCCCCGGACGCAGGATGATGCAGGCGCACAGCTCCTCGCCGAACTTCGGGTCCGGCACGCCGACGCACTGCACGTCCAGCACCTTGGGGTGCCGGTACAGGAATTCCTCGACCTCGCGCGGATAGATGTTCTCGCCGCCGCGGATCACCATGTCCTTGGCGCGGCCGACGATCGCCGCGAAGCCGTTCTCGTCGATCACGGCCAGGTCGCCCGTGTGCATCCAGCGCGCCGGGTCGATCGCCTCGCGCGTCTTTTCCTCGTCGCCCCAGTAGCCCAGCATCACCGAGTAGCCGCGCGTGAGCAGCTCGCCCTTCACGCCGCGCGGCACGATGCGCCCGACGGCGTCGACGATCTTGACTTCCAGGTGCGGGTGTACGCGGCCAATGGTCGAGACGCGCAGTTCGACCGGATCGTCGGTCGAACTCTGGAAACTCACCGGCGAGGTCTCGGTCATGCCGTAGGCGATGGTGATCTCCGACATGTGCATGCGGCTGATCACGCGGCTCATGACCTCGGCCGGGCAGGGCGAGCCGGCCATGATGCCGGTGCGCAGGGTCGACAGGTCGTAATCGGCGAAGTCCGGATGGTCGAGCAGGGCGATGAACATGGTCGGCACGCCGTGCAGCCCGGTGCAGCGCTCCGCCTGCACGGTCTCCAGCACCGACTTCGGCTCGAAGCCTTCGCCCGGAAACACCATGGTCGCGCCATGGGTCACGCAGGCCAGGTTCCCCAGCACCATGCCGAAGCAGTGGTAGAGCGGCACCGGGATGCACAGGCGGTCGCGTTCGCTCAGCTTCATCGCTTCGCCGATGAAGAAGCCGTTGTTCAGGATGTTGTGGTGGGTCAGCGTGGCGCCCTTGGGCGAGCCGGTGGTGCCCGAGGTGAACTGGATGTTCACGGCTTCATCGAACTGCAATTCGGACTCGAGCCTTGCCAGCTGCTCGAGCTGGGCGGGCGCCGGCTCGGCCAGCAGTTCTTCGAAGTTGAGCATGCCCGGGGTCTTGTCGCTGCCGAGCCGGATCACGTGGCGCAGTTCGGGCAGCTTGCTGGACTTCAGCATCGACGGTTTCGCGTCGTGGATCTCGGGCACCACGTCCTGCACCATGGCGATGTAGTCGCTGGTCTTGAAAACCGGCGACAGGATCAGGGCCGCGCAGCCGACCTTGCCCAGCACGTATTCGAGTTCGGCGCGGCGGTAGGCCGGGTTGATGTTGACCATGATCAGGCCGGCGCGCGCGGTGGCGAACTGCACCAGCACCCATTCGGCGCAGTTCTGCGACCAGATGCCGACCCGGTCGCCTGGTTGCAGACCGAGTTTCAGCAGGCCGGCGGCCAGGCGCGTGACGCGCTCGTCGAATTCGCGGTAGGTCCAGCGCACGTCCTGGTGCGGGACGACCAGGGCGTCGTTGTCGCCGTGGCGCGCGGCGATGTTCTTCAGGAATACGCCGATGGTGTCGCCGATCAGGGGCAGGTCGTGCGCGCCGTGCACGTAGCTGAGCTTGGATTGCATGTTGTCTCCGTGTCGTTTTTGTGTGTACAGGTTGCCGCCTTCGCGCACCCAGCGGGCGAGGGCGAGGGCGCGTGGGCGTCAGCGCGCCCGGGACGCATCGTCACGCTGCCGCGCCGGGTCCCGGGCCGGCCGCATCAATCGCGGCCGCTCCTGCTTATACTACCGTTTTTCTTGGAGGAATCGGCGCACTCGCCGGTAGCAGGCCCTCGGCCAGCAGTTCTTCCCAGAACACGGCCGGGATCTCGATGTGCAGCAGGGCGGCGTTGCGGCGCAGGTGTTCCGGGCTGCTGGCGCCGGGAATCGTGGCCGACACCACCGGGTGCGCCAGGCCGAACTGCAGCGCCGCCGCGGCCAGGTCGACGTTGTGGCGCGCCGCCACCTGGCGCAGGCGCTCGCGGTGGGCGTGCTGCGCGGGTTTCGCCGGCTGGTAGTCGTAGTGCTCGCCGCCGGCCAGGAAGCCCGAGTTGAAGGGGCCGCCGATCACGACGCTGGCGCCGCGCTCGGCGCACAGCGGGAAGAATTCCTCCAGCGGCGTGGTTTCCATCAGCGTGTAGCGGCCGGCCAGCAGGAAGACGTCGGGGTCGGACGCCTGCAGCGCGCGCATGCAGGGCTCGACCGTGTTCACGCCCATGCCCCAGCCCTTGATGAGGCCTTCCTCGCGCAGCTTGACCAGGCCCTCGAAGGCGCCGCCGCGCCCGGCCGCGATGCGGAAGTGGTGCTCGAAGTCGGCTTCGGGCAGTGCATCGGGCGAGAGATCGTGCACGTAGACGATGTCGATGTGGCCGAGCGCCATGCGCTGCAGGCTGTCCTCGACGGCGCGGCGCACGCCGTCCGCTGTGTAGTCTAGCACGCGCCGGAAGGGCATGGCGGAGACGAAGGGGCTCGCGATTTCGCCGGGGTGGTGCGGCACCAGGATGCGCCCGACCTTGGTCGAGAGCGTGAACTCCTCGCGCGGACGGCGCCGCAGCGCCATGCCGAAGCGGTGCTCGGACAGGCCGGCGCCGTAGTGCGGGGCGGTGTCGAAGTAGCGGATGCCCGCCTGCCACGCGGCGTCGACGGTGGCGTGGGCCGCCTCGTCGCTCGTCGTGTGGTACATGTCGCCCAGCCCGGTGCCGCCCAGGCCCAGGCGCGTGATCGGTCGATAGCGCTGGTTCACTGTGGTCCTTTCTTTTCGTCGAACGGAATATGGTCTGCCTGGCGAACTATGCTACACCGCGGGTCCGGAGGCGCGCGTTCCGTTGCCGGTGTGACTTGCACAGTCGTTCAGCGCAGCCTGGACGGGCTGTTCGCGCTGATGGCTTGCCATAAATGCAATGAATCCGTACACTGAGCCGCGCTCGGCTGCCGGTGCCGGCCTTCACGTTCACGCAATATTCAGCACGCATATGAAAAGACACCTGCTCCTTCCGCTTTCACTGTCCTTCCTGGCCGCAGGCGCCGCCGCCGCCGAGACGCCCGGCCTGCGCTTCGAGCACGGGAACTGGGAACTCGCCTGCGACAACACGCGCACCTGCCGCGCTGCCGGCTACCACGCCGAGGGCGCCAGCGACGACGACGAGGACGGCGACAAGCCGCCCATGCCGGTGTCGGTCCTGCTGACCCGCCAGGCCGGCCCGCACGCGCCCGTGAAGGGCGAACTGCAGATCGGGAATCCGGGCGACGAGCAGGAGACAAACCGCCTCCCGCCGAAGCTCGACCTGACGATGCGGATCAACGGCCAGCCGCATGGCAAGGTGCTGATCGCCCAGGGCAAGTGGACCGTCGACCTGGCGCCCCGGCAAACCCAGGCCCTGCTTGCCGCCCTGACCAGGGACAGCCGGATCGAGTGGACCGACGGCACGCTCACCTGGCGCCTGTCGGACAAGGGCGCCGCCGCGGTGCTGCTGAAGATGGATGAATTCCAGGGCCGCCTCGGTACGCCCGGCGCGCTGGTGCGCAAGGGAACGAAGGACGAGAACAGCGTGCTGCCCGCCTTGCCCGCGCCTGTGGTCATCGCTGTCGTGCCGGACCACAAAATCATCGAGCTACCGAAGGCCCGTCTCGCGATCCTGCGCGCGGCCTTGACAGCGCAGGCCAAAGAAGAATGCCAGGCACTCAGCGAGCCCGACGAGGCGGAGAACGGGATTACCGTATGGCGCCTGAGCGGCGGCAAGCTGCTGGCGTCCACGCTCTGCTGGCGCGGCGCCTACAACCAGGGCGACGCCTACTGGGTAATCAACGCCAACCCGCCTTACGCGCCCGAGCTCGTCACCACCTCGGGCTCGGGCTACGCGGATGGGGTGATCGACGGTTCGCAGAAAGGGCGCGGCATCGGCGACTGCTGGGCGTTCGAGGACTGGACCTGGGACGGCAAGCGCTTCGTGCACACCAGCGAGGGGAATACCGGCGAGTGCAACGGCATCGCGCCTGGCGGCGCGTGGTCCTTGCCGACCTTGGTGACGACTGTGCGCAAGCCGGGGACGCCTGTCCGCCCCCGTTGAGTCGCCAGGAGCGGATTATTTGCCCGGATCCTTCTGGTTCGGGAACTGGTCGAACTCGATATTGTAGGGTTGGCCGTTCACCATCTCGACCTTGCGCACGTAGACGGTCTGCACCACGTCGCGGGTCGCCGGGTCGATGCTGATCGGGCCGCGCGGGCTGTTGATCTTCATGCCCTTCAGGACCGCCATCGCCTTGTCGCCGTCGATCTTGCCGTTCAGCTTCTGGCTGACCTGGTAGATCGCGTTCATGCCGTCGTAGGCGGCGACCGCCATGAAGTTCGGGCGGCCGCCCTGCGGGTTGGCGGCGGCAAAGCTCTTCAGGAAGGCGTCGTTCTCGGGCGACTTGTGGGCCGCCGAGTAGTGGAAGGTGGTGATCACGCCCTGGGTGTTGTCGCCCATCGCCGGCAGCACGTGGTCGTCGGTCAGGTCGCCGGTGGCGATCACCTTCACGCCGGCCGCCGCCAGGCCGCGCTCGCGGTAGCCCTTCATGAAGGCGATGCTCTGCTCGCCGGCCGGCACGAAGACGAACACGGCGTCGGGCTTGGCGTCCTTGATGCGCTGGATGAAGGGCGCGAATTCCGGGTTGCGCAGCGGGACGCGGATCGATTCGACGATCTTGCCGCCGTTTTTCACCAGGCGGTCGCTGAACGCCTTTTCGGCATCGATGCCGGGGCCGTAGTCGGCCACCACGGTCGCGACGTTCGTGATCTTGTTCTTCAAAGCCCAGTCGCCCATCGGCGCCGAGATCTGCGGCAGCGTCATCGAGAAGCGCGCGATGTAGTCGGATTTGGTGGTGATCACCGAGGTCGCCGCGTTCATGATGATCATCGGCTTCTTCGCCTGCTGGGCGATCGGGGCCACCGCCAGCGCTTCCGGCGTCAGGCCGAAGCCGGCCAGGAAGTCGACCTTGTCGCGCACCACCAGTTCCTGGGCCAGGCGCTTGGCGATCTCGGGCGAGGGGCCGGTGGTGTCCTTGTAGATCAGCTCGATCTTCTTGCCGGCGACCTTGTCGCCGTGCTGGGCCATCCAGGCCTTGATCCCGCCCTGCATCTGCTTGCCGTAGTCGGCGAAGGGGCCGGAGAAGGCGGCGATCACGCCGACCTTGATGGTGTCCTGGGCCTGGGCCAGCGGGGCGGCGAAGGCCGCGGCGACCGCGAGTGCGGCGATGGTCTTGACTTGCATGTCTGTCTCCTGTCGATGGATCTCGTTGTCGCGCCTTGTCGGTCGGCGTGGCCGTTCCGGGCGGCCGGTTTTTGTCGCAACCGGGCCAACACAGGCTCAAGCATAGTGTTGACAAGGTTCCGTGACAACAATAGTATCGGCTTTGCGTTCGATTAACAACCTCTTGTGCGGTAATCGAACGCACCATAATAAACCCAAGGAGACAACATGAAGAGCATCCTGTCCAGCGCAGCCGCGCTGGCCTGCGGCCTCGCCGCAGCCACGAGCGTCACTTCCGCCCACGCCCAGACCTCGGTCCAGGTCTACGGTATCGTCGACAGCGGCATCGCCCACCTGACCAACGTGAACAACGCGGGCGACTCGAACACCAAGGTGCCCACCCTGACCAGTTCCTTCCCGTCGCGGATCGGCTTCAAGGGCACCGAGGACCTCGGCGGCGGTCTGCAGGCCTTCTTCGTGCTGGAGAACGGGCTGAGCATGGACACCGGCGCCCAGCAGCAGGGCGGGCGCATGTTCGGCCGCGCGGCCAACGTCGGCCTGAAGGGCGCCTGGGGCCAGCTCACCCTCGGCCGCCAGAACAACATGACCTACATCTCGGGCCTGAAGACCGACGTGCTGGGGCCGAACCTGTTCGCCATCGGCAGCATCGACCCTTACCTGCCGAACGCGCGCAGCGACAACGCGATCGGCTACATGGGCAACTTCGGCGGCTTCGTGCTCGGCGCGACCTGGAGCTTCGGCCGCGACGCATCGAACGCGGGCGGCCCGGCCGCCACCAACTGCGGCGGCGAAGTGGCGGGCAACTCGAAGGCCTGCCGCCAGTACACCGGCCTGCTCGGCTACGAGACCAAGGCCTGGGGCGTGACCGCGTCCTACGACCGCATGTACGGCAACACCGGCGCCGGCGGCGGCCTGACCAGCAGCGACAACACCGACATCCGCACCACCGTCAACGGCTACCTGATGATCGGCCCGACCAAGATCGGCGGCGGCGTGATCGACCGCGAAACGAATGCCGCCACCGGCCAGGTCGAGTCGCTGCTGTGGTACCTGGGCGTGAGCCACCCGGTCAACAACTTCGTGTTCGACCTCCAGGCCGCGGCGCGCAACACGAAGAACTCCGATTCGGACGTGACGATGCTGGTGGCGCGCCTGAACTACGCGCTGTCCAAGCGCACCGTGGTCTACACGGCGGTCGGCCGCATGGACAACGACGGCGCGTCGGCGGTGGCGCTGGACGCCGGCGGCACGGTGGGTGTGGGCAAGACGCAGAATGGCGTCATGCTCGGCCTGCGTCACCATTTCTGATCGGGCGGACGAAGCGCGCGCGAGCGCCGGGGGCGTGCATGTATCGGTGGGCACGGGGCGCCCACCCTACGGGTTCCGTAGCGTGTGCAACGTAGGGTGGGCGCCCCTGTGCCCACCGTGCCGTGCGCAAGACCGTCCTCTCAGGGCAGCAGCACCGACAGCTCCTGGGCCCCGCGCAGCAGCACGGGCAGGAACTCCTGTTTCATCCGCTCGACGCTGACGCGGCCGGCCTGGGCGCCGACGTTCAGCGCGGCCAGCACCTGGCCCGAGGCGCCGCGCACCGGCACCGAGATCGAGCGCAGGCCCAGTTCCAGTTCCTCGTCGTTGATGGCGTAGCCGTCCTGGCGCACCGCCAGCAGGATCTCGCGCAGGCGCTTTTGCGAGGTCACGGTCTTGTCCGTCATCGGGCGCAGCTTCGCCTTCGCAAAATAGGCGTTCAGCTCGTTTGGTGTCAGGTGGGCCAGCATCACCCTGCCGAGCGAGGTGCAGTAGGCCGGCAGGCGGCTGCCGGTGTTCAGGGCGACCGACATCACGCGGGTGGCGGCGGCGCGCGCCACGTACAGCACTTCGCCGTCGTCGAGCACGGCGAGCGAACTCGATTCGCCCAGCTCGCGGCTGATGTTGTTCAGGTAGGGCTGGCTCGACACCGTCAGCGGCGTCGACGACAGATAGGAATAGCCGAGCGTGAGCACCTTCGGGCGCAGCGAGAAGTTGTTGTGCTCGGCCTCGACGTAGCCGAGCTGCTGCAGCGTGTACAGGCAGCGACGCACGGCCGCGCGCGGGATGCCGGTCTTCTGGCTGATCTGGGCGATGGTCTGGGGCTTGCGCGAATCGCTGAAGGCGCGCACCACGGCCAGGCCGCGCGCCAGCGAAGTCATGAAGCTCGGGTCGGTGAGGGCGTCGATCTGCTCGGCGATGGTGAGCTCGCGCTCCTCACCTGTTTCCGGGGAGTCGATGCCGTCGGCGGCGTCGGTGCCGCCGTGGGTCGCGCTGTTGGTCGTGGCAGTATTTGTCATGGCAGGATTGTAAAGCAGGCGAAGGGGCAGGGCAGCGCGGCAGTGCGCGCGCGTTGGTCTTTTTTCTTGACCTTTCGGCCAGGGTGCTACTACACTGCATTGGGCGGTAATCAAACATCAGTGCGATTATCGAACATCGCAGACATCATTTCAAGTGCGTCGGCATGATCGGCGCACGACAAGGCGAAGACATGATCGACAAAACCTATGAAACGCTGGAACGTGCCGTCGCCGACGTGCACGACGGCGCGACCGTCATGATCGGGGGCTTCGGTAATGCGGGCATGCCATCAAGGCTGATCGATGCCCTCATCGCGCAAGGCGCGCGTGAGCTCACCATCGTCAACAACA
>NZ_DAMCPG010000075.1:0-10316 GCF_032106685.1 Massilia sp. | reverse complement strand
GCAAAAAGCCCACGAACCGAAATTCGTGGGCTTCCTGTGTATTCGTGGTAGGCCGTGCGGGATTCGAACCTGCGACCAACGGATTAAAAGTCCGCTGCTCTACCAGCTGAGCTAACGACCCGAAAGAGGCAGTATTATAGCCGGCGATTTTCGTTTGCGCTAGAGGTAACGTGCATCAAGTTGCCGAGGACAAGGCCGAGGTCACCTTCAGCACTTCTTCCGCCGTCGTCACGCCTTCCGCGATCTTCATCGCGCCGGCGATGCGCAGCGGCTTCATGCCGTCAAGCACGCTTTGCTGGCGCAGCGCCTGCAAGTCAGCCGAGTCGCCGATCAGTTGGGTAAAGGCATCCGACACCGTCAGCAGCTCGTACAGCCCGGTACGCCCGCGGTAGCCGGTCTGGCGGCACTCCGGACAACCGATCGGACGATAGACCTTTGCCGGCTTGGGGAGGTTCCAGGCGCCGGCGAGGTTTTGCCAGACGTCGTCGCTCAGTTCGCCATCGGGCGCCTTGCACTCCGGGCACAGCGTGCGCACCAGGCGTTGCGCCATCACGCCGATCAGCGTCGCTTCCAGCAGGTAGTCGGGCACGCCCAGTTCCAGCAGGCGCATGATGGCCGACGGCGCATCGTTGGTGTGCAGGGTCGACAGGACCAGGTGGCCGGTCAGCGCGGCCTGGATCGCCATTTCGGCGGTGGCGAGATCGCGGATTTCGCCGACCATGATGATGTCCGGGTCCTGGCGCATCAGCGCGCGCACGCCGTCGGCGAAGGACAGGTCGATGCCGGGCTGGACCTGCATCTGGTTGAACGAGGCCTCGACCATCTCGATCGGGTCTTCCACCGTGCAGACGTTGACCTCGTTGGTCGCCAGCGCCTTCAGCGTCGTGTACAGCGTGGTGGTCTTGCCCGAGCCGGTCGGCCCGGTGACCAGGATGATGCCGTGCGGGCGGCCGGTGAGCGCATCCCAGCGCCGCGCGTCCTCCGGCGGGAAGCCCAGTTCGGGCAGGGTCTTGACCACCACTTCCGGGTCGAAGATGCGCATCACCAGCTTTTCGCCGAAGGCGGTCGGCATGGTCGACAGGCGCAGCTCGACTTCCTGGCCGGCGTTGGTGCGGGTCTTGATGCGGCCGTCCTGCGGGCGGCGCTTTTCGATCACGTCCATGCGCCCCAGCAGCTTGATGCGCGCGGTCATCGCCAGCATCACCGCCGCCGGCACCTGGTAGACCTGGTGCAGCACGCCGTCGATGCGGAAACGGATCACGGCGAATTCGCGCTTCGGTTCCAGGTGGATGTCCGATGCGCGCTGCTCGAAGGCGTAGCCCCACAGCCAGTCGACGATGTTGACGATGTGCTGGTCGTTGGCGTCGAACTGTTTGTTCGCCTTGCCCAGCTCGACCAGCTGCTCGAAGTTGTTGCGCAGCGCGAGATCCTGGGCGTTGCTCTTGCTGGCGTCGCGGATCGACTTGGCCAGGCTGAAGAACTGCGCAATGTACTGGGCGATGTCGAGCGGGTTGGCCAGCACCAGTTCGACCCAGCGCCGCGACACCTTGGCGATCTCGGCTTCCCAATCGGTTGCGAACGGGTCGGCGGTGGCCACCGTCAGCGTGGTCGCGCTGATGTCGACCGGCAGGATGTTGAAGCGCGCCGCATAGCTGGCCGACATCACGTCCGCCACCTTGGTGAAATCGATCTTCAGGGGATCGATGCGGATGAAGGGCAGGCCGACCTTGGCCGCGCACCATTCGCTCAGCACGTCGAGCGTGAGCAGGCGGTGCGGCGGCTGGTGCGAGAGCAGCTTGCACTGCGCCACGGCGGTGAGCGGATGCATGGAGCCAGCCGCGTTCTTCAGGATGCCCTGGGCCTGGGCATAATGGCCCTTGACCTTGTCCTTCTCGACGATGCCGTCGGCCAGCAGCCAGGAAAAGATCGCCTGCAGGTCCAGGCGCCGCGGACGCTGGGGTGCGCGGGGGAGGGAAGTCGTCTGCGGTGCGTTGGCGGTCATGATTCCCTCGTCAGTAAACGCTGGTCAGCGCGCGGCCTCGATGCCCGCCGCGATGCCCTTCACCCAGGACTTCGCGGGCAGCTTGGTGGCGGCCACGATCTGCGCCGCGCGTTCGGCCAGGGCCGCGTTGTCGAGCTGCGGCCGGGTCTTGAAGCACAGCGCGACGACATTGCCGTCGTGGACCTCGGGCAGGCAGATCACGTAGTCGAAGGCGAACTTCATCGCCTTGATGTTCTTGTTGAAGCTCGGGTGGTCGCCGAACAGGTTGACCGTCATGATGCCGTGCGGCGCCAGGCAGGCGTTGCAGGCGCTGTAGAACTCGGGCGTGTCGAGCACCGGGCCCTTGGCCGTGGCGTCGTACAGGTCGCACTGCAGCACGTCGAAGGCGCCATGGTTGTCGGAGTCTTCCACGAAATCCATCGCGTCCATCTCGAGCACGTTCAGGCGCTCGTCCTCGGGCGGCAGCTTGAACATGGAGTTACAAATGGCGATGACCGAGGGATTCAATTCGACGGCGGTGACCTGCGCTTCCGGGAACTGGCGGTAGCAGGCCTTGGTCAGCGTGGCCGCGCCCAGGCCGAGCTGGGCGATGCGGCGCGGCGATTCGATGAACAGCATCCAGGCCATCATCTGCTGGGCGTATTCCAGCTCGGGCCAATCGGGCTTGCGGATGCGCATGGCGCCTTGCACCCATTCGGTGCCGAAGTGGAGGTAGCGCACGCCGTCCTGTTCGGACAGCGTCACCGGCGCGAATTTCGGTTTGCGCGTTGGACGGCGTGAGGATTCGGCTTGTTCGATGGATTTACGTTTGATGAGCATAGGGCGACCTGTTGAATCGTCCTATTATCGGGGGAGGGGTTCCTGCTGCGCAAGCGTAACGGGAATAAGGTCGGCGCGGAGAAGGAGGGGGCGTTCTCCGAGCCGGTAACAACTGTGGTGGACCTTGGCAAACCTACTGCGCGTCGTACTGTCGGCCTGCGATGCTCGCTGTACGTTAAGTACAGCGAGCATCATCGCCTTGGCGGCTCGGCCAACATTACTTCCGCTCGCTACGGTTTGCCAAGGCCCTTTGAGGTCTCGGGTGTGTTCTCTTAATACTGCTCGTCGGGCTGGGCGGAGACGCGCAGGCGGATGCGGTTGCCGGGGTCACGGCTCATGAAGGCGGTTTCGGTCTGGCCGCGGTATTCGTAGGTCACGTCGTAGCCGGTGGTGCGCGATTCGTAGGAGTCGATGGTGCGGCACTGGCGCACGGCCTGTTCCTGGACGCCCGGGTTGTAGTTGCGGCCGTTGTTTTCGACGCGGTCGCCGACCATGGCGCCGGCAATGGCGCCGGCGGCGGCGGCGGCCACCTTGCCGTTACCGCTGCCGACCTGGCTGCCCAGCAGGGCGCCGGCGATGCCGCCGACCACCGAGCCGCCGCTGCCGCGCTGCTGCTGCACCGGCACCTGCACGTATTCGGTGCGGCATTCCTGACGCGGCTGGCGGATCTGTTCGACGCGCGGCTGTACGCGCACCACGCGTCCGAAGTCTTCGAATTCGGCAGCCTGGGCGAGCGGCAAGGCGCACAGCCCCAGGGCGGAAATCAGTACTTTGCTAGTCATGTTCATGGTGAACCTCGTTCGTTCGGTGCGGTTGGTGGGGCGGGATTTGTTTTCATCCACGCTTGTATGTTAATCCTGTTGAGGCCGCAAAGTCGATCTACGTGGCAACAAAATGTAACAGCGGCGCGCAGACCGACAAGACCCGTCCAGAATGGCAAAAACATGCCAAAACGGGCTGATTCGAGTGGAAAAGCGGCAAATTTTTTCAAAAATGGGCCATGAATTCACATTCGGGTTGCTTCGGTAACTACAAAACGTTACCCTTACACAAATTAGGGTTTATTGGCGCGTGGAAACGATTTAGGAGAACAGCGTTGCCGCCCGGGCGCGCATGGTGAGCGGGCCCCGGCGATTCGAACCACACCACCAGGTCGACTTGAGGGAAAAATGAGTTTGTTGATGAGAGTGCCGTCCAATCTTGTGCAGTCGATTCGGGCCTTTCGGGTGCCGGAACTGCAGGCAGAGGCGGCGCGCATGGGCCACCATTTCCTGTACGCGCATTGCGCCAACACGCTGACCAAGCAACAGGTGTGCGCCCGCATCGGCGAAAACTTCCATTTCACCAAGCCCTGCAGCAAGAACTTCGACGCCCTGCGCAACTGCCTGACCGAGACCGTGTCCCAGGCGGGGCCCCAGCCCGGCTTCCTCGTCGTGCTGGAACAATTGCCGAACACTCAGAAATTCGACAAGGAAGCGCGCGAGACCCTGCTCGACGTGTTCCGCGACGCAGCTGAGTTCTGGGCCGACAAGCGCGTGCCTTTCCGCGTATTCTATTCCTTCGAATAAAAGTAAGACCCGCTTCTGGCGTTGCCATACCACAGTTGGGCGTTGGCCATACGGTACAATGCGCGCTATGAAAAACATCGTGATCCTCATTTCCGGCCGCGGCAGCAACATGGAAGCGGTCGTGCGTGCGGCCCAGCACGAGGGCTGGCCGGCGCGCGTGGCGGCGGTGATCAGCAACAAGCCTGACGCGAAAGGGCTGGCCTTCGCCGAGGCGCACGGGATCCCGACCGCCGTCGTTCCGAGCAAGGAATATCCTGACCGCGCCAGTTTCGATGCCGCCCTGCAGCGCGAGATCGACCGTTTCGCACCCGACCTGGTCGTGCTGGCGGGGTTCATGCGCATCCTGACCGCGCCCTTCGTCGAGCACTATGCGGGGCGCATGCTGAACATCCATCCTTCGCTGCTGCCGGCCTTTCCGGGCCTGGACACGCACAAAAAGGCGCTGGAAGCCGGCGTGCCCGAACACGGCGCGACGGTGCATTTCGTGACCGCCGAGCTGGACCACGGCCCTATGGTCGCCCAGGCGCGCGTTCCGGTGCTGCCCGGTGACACCGAGGACAGCCTGGCCGCGCGCGTGCTGCTTGAAGAACACAAACTCTACCCCTACGCGGTGCGCCTGTTCGTCGAGGACAGGCTGAGCATCGAACAAGGCGACGTGCACATCGCGCAATTCGCCTGATTCACTACAGTATCTAATCAAGGAATTTCATGAGATTGCCACCAGCAATTCTCGGCAGCACCGAAGAAGTGCTGCGCGAGATCTTGCGCTTTACGGCCCCGGCCGACGTTACCCTGTCGCGCTACTTCAAGGACCACCAGCGCCTCGGTCCGCGCGAACGCGGCGTGATCGCCGAGGCGGTCTACGCCGTCCTGCGCAATAAAACCTTCTTCACCGAGTTCGGCGGCACCGGCGGCACCCCGTCGATGCGCCGCCTGGCCCTGCTGGGCCTGTCGGAAACCGTCGGCATCGATGCCCTCGGCGGCCTGACGGAAGACGAAACCGCCTTCCTCACCCGCATCAAGGAAATCGACCGCAGCCTGCTGCCGCCGCTGGCGCGCGCCAACCTGCCGCAATGGCTGTACGACAAGCTGGTCGGCCAGTACGGCGAACAGGAAGCCCAGGAGCTGGCCGCCGTGCTGAACACGCCGGCGCCGCTGGACCTGCGCGTGAACGCCATCAAGGCCAACCGCGACGAGGTGATCGCCAAGCTGGCCGAAGCGCCGATCATCGCCGAGCCGACGCCGTATTCGCCGCTCGGCCTGCGCGTCAAGAAGAAGCCGAACCTGCAAGGCCTGCCGCTGTTCAAGGAAGGCGCGATCGAGGTGCAGGACGAGGGCAGCCAGGTGCTGGCCCAGATCCTGGCCGCGCGCCGCGGCGAGATGGTGGTCGACTTCTGCGCCGGCGCCGGCGGCAAGACCCTGGCGCTGGGCGCGACCATGCGCAACACCGGCCGCCTGTACGCCTTCGACGTGTCGGAAAAGCGCCTGTCGAAGCTGAAGCCGCGCCTGGCGCGCAGCGGCCTGTCGAACGTGCACCCGGTCCTGATCGCGCACGAGCGCGACGCCAAGATCAAGCGCCTGGCCGGCAAGATCGACCGCGTGCTGGTCGACGCGCCGTGCTCGGGTCTTGGAACCCTGCGCCGCAATCCGGACGTGAAATGGCGCCAGCCGGAAGGCGCCGTGGCCGAGATGCAGCAAAAGCAGGCGTCGATCCTGGACGGCGCCGCGCGCCTCCTGAAGGGCGGCGGCCGCCTGGTGTACGCCACCTGCTCGCTGCTGAACGAAGAGAACGACGTCATCGTCGAGCAGTTCCTGGCTTCGCATCCGGACTTCGAGCTGGTGCCAATGAGCAAGGTCCTGGCCGAGCAGAAGATCGACCTCGAGATGGACAAATATCTCAAGCTGCTGCCGCACAAGCACCAGACCGACGGCTTCTTCGCCGCCGTGCTGGAGCGCAAGGCGGTGAGCGCCAAGGCGCCGAAGGCCGCCGAGACCGACGCGGAGTAAGCTGAAACGTGCGCAACATGCCGCTGACCGACCTGCTGCAGGACCTGCTCGAAGACATCAGCAATCCTCGCATCCTGTGGCAGGCGCTGGCGATCGCGGTCGCGGTCGCCGTCGGCATGCTGCTCGCGCGCATCATCCGGCGCAGCTGGCTGCACGAGGACACCAACGCCGGCGCGATCCGCCGCATCGGCGTCGAAGGCTTCGGCCGCGTGCTGGCGCCGCTCCTGATCACGGCCGGCGTCTGGTTGGCCATGGTGATCCTGGGCCGGCACCAGAACGTGCACCTGCTGCGCGTGGCCCTGCCGCTGTTCGCGTCGATGGCCTGGATCCGCATGGTGTTCTACCTGCTGCGGCGGGTGTTCGCGCGCCATGGCCAGCTCGGCACCGCCCTGCAAACCTTCGAGAAGGTGCTGGCGCTGGTGGTGTGGGTTGGCGTTGCTCTCTACCTGACCGGGCAGTGGCCCGACATTATCAGCTTCCTCGACACGCATCAGGTGCCGCTTGGCGCGAAGCGGGCGTCGCTGCTGGCGATCCTGCAGGCCATCGTTTCCGTCGTCGTCCTGATGATGCTGGCCCTGTGGGCGGGCGCCGCGCTGGAAGAGCGCCTGATGCGCCTGGAGGGCATGCACACCTCGGTGCGCGTGGTGCTGGCGCGGCTGGGGCGCGCGGTGCTGATCCTGGTCTCGGTGCTGGTCAGCCTGGGGCTGGTCGGACTCGACCTGACCGTGCTGTCGGTGTTCGGCGGCGCGCTCGGCGTCGGCCTGGGCCTGGGCATGCAGCGTATCGCCAGCAACTACGTGTCCGGCTTCCTGATCCTGCTGGAGCGCAGCCTGTCGATCGGCGACCCGATCACGGTGGACAAGTATTCCGGCCGGGTGGCGCGCATCAACACCCGCACCACGGTGTTGCAGGCGCTTGACGGCACCCAAACCCTGCTGCCGAACGAAATGCTGATCACCGGCGTGGTCCTGAACCAGGCGACGACCAACAAGGCCGTGCGCCTGAACACGAAGATCACGGTCGCCTACGACAGCGACCTGAACGAAGTCATGGCCCTGCTGGCGCGCCAGGCCGACGCGGTCGAGCGCGTGATCGCGGAGCCGGCGCCTTCGGTGCAATTGAACGCCTTCGGCCCCCACGGCTACGAGCTGGAGCTGGGTTTCTCGATCATCGACCCGGAAAAGGGCAGCGGCGGCGTGATCTCGGCCGTGAACAAGAACATCTATGCGCTGGTGCATTCCGGCGCCATCCGATTGGGCCTTCCGCCACAAGCTTCGCCCGTTTGATGCATATTTCGCATCCTGGTGTCGCACATTTCGAATCCGGGCGCATTTATCTGCGCTGTTCGTGCCGTGCGTCATCGGAAAGTGCGTAGAATGCGGGGTTGATCGGCGGCGCGTTCGTGCCGCCACCGCGACCGTTTCTACAGAAAAACGGCGCCACACAGACAGTAATCACTTTGGAGCAGTAATGACCTTTAGTAACATCCTGCATTCCGTGCTGGAATTCATGTCCACCGGCCTTGTCGGCCTGAGCGCCTGGGAGACGGTGGTGTACACGCTGGTAGTGACTCACATCACCATCGCCAGCGTGACCATCTACCTGCACCGCCACCAGGCCCACCGCGCACTGGAATTGCATGCGATCCCGAGCCACTTCTTCCGCTTCTGGCTGTGGTTGACGACTGGCCAGGTGACCAAGGAATGGGCGGCCATCCACCGCAAGCACCACGCCAAGTGCGACACCGAGGAAGATCCGCACAGCCCGCAGACCCGCGGCATCAAGAAAGTGCTGCTGGAAGGCGCCGAGCTGTATCGCGCCGAGAGCAAGAACAAAGAAACGCTGGAAAAATACGGCCACGGCACCCCGGACGACTGGATCGAGCGCCACGTCTACACGCCGTACAGCGCGGCCGGCGTGTCGGCGCTGCTGGTGATTAACTTCGTGCTGTTCGGCGTCATCGGCGTCAGCATCTGGGCAGTCCAGATGATGTGGATCCCGATCACCGCGGCCGGCATCATCAACGGCCTGGGTCACTGGTGGGGTTACCGCAACTACGACTGCAACGATGCGGCGACCAACATCTTCCCATGGGGCATCCTGATCGGCGGCGAAGAGCTGCACAACAACCACCACACCTACGCGACCTCGGCCAAGCTGTCGAGCAAGTGGTATGAATTCGACCTCGGCTGGGCGTACATCCGCACCCTGGAAATGCTGGGCCTGGCGAAAGTGAAGAAAGTGGCGCCGAAGCCGAAGCTGGCCAAGGACAAGGCCGTCGCCGACCTGGAAACCCTGCAGTCGGTCATCACCAACCGCTACGACGTGATGGCGAAATACGCGAAATCGGTGAAGGCTGCTTTCCACGAAGAACTCGAACACCTGAAGCACAAGGCCGAGCTGGAAGCGCGCTTCCTGAAAAGCTCGCGCAAGCTGCTGCAGCGCGAGCCGGGCAAGCTGGAGCTGTCGCAAAAGCAGCAGCTGATCGAGCTGTTCAAGCACAGCAAGGCATTGGAGACGATGCACCAGATGCGCGTGGAACTGGGCGCGATCTGGGAACGTTCGCACTCGACCCGCGACCAGCTGCTGCAACAGTTGCAGGACTGGTGCGCGCGCGCCGAAGCTTCCGGCATCAAGTCGCTGCAGGAGTTCTCGCTGCGCCTGCGTAGCTACGCATAAAAGCCTGACGGCGAACATGACAACGGCTCCTGCGGGAGCCGTTGTTGTTTGCGCGTCCGGTACATCGATGCGGCAGAGGAGAAGCCTGCGCGCTCGTGGCGTGTATTGAAAGTATCGGTTCTGTCGAATTTCTTTACATTACTTGCTTTTTATTTATTCCGTGTTCCTGTAAGTAATTGATTCCAATAGTAAATGTTGATCTGGCACAATTATTGCTTATTTGGCCATGTCCGCATCATCCGATTACTACTGTTAAAGAGCACACTATGAAACTCCTGAAGAAGCTGACTTGCGCTGCCGCCCTGGCCCTCTCGTTCAATGCTGCCCACGCTGGCGGCGTCGTGCTGAACGACTGGGTGTTCAACCCGAACGGTGGCGGTTTCGAAAGCGGTCAATCGGTTAATGAATACCTGGACGTGAACGGCAATGCCTTCATCCAGCTGACCCCGACCGGCAAGAATTCCTTCGCCTTCGTCGAGCACGCTGTCTTCAACATCACGCAGGCCGACGGTAACGGCGCGCTGTTCCCGCTGAACTACGCGGGCGGCAACATCTCGGCCGTCTTCGAAGCCCAGGGCACCGGTAACTTCAGCGGCGCCTTCAAGTTCACCGGCGGCACCATCCGCATGTACCAGAACCCGACCAACGGCCAGTACGGCACCACCGCGGGCGTGTACGGCGCCAACCTGGGCAACCTGATTGCCAGCTTCGACGTGCTGGCCGGCGGCGGCGGCCTGGTCGATGCAAGCGGCAGCCCGGTGAAGAATGGCCAGGTCAGCGTCCTGGCTTCGGCTGGCGTAGGCAGCCTGGCGGAAGGCTACTTCTTCCGTGAAAACGGCAAGGACCTGTCGAAGGAAGCCATCCTGTCCTTCGCGTTCACCAACGCCAATACCGTCGGCAGCCCAACCGACAAGCTGGTCAAGGAAGTCGCGTGCGAATTCGCAGGCTTCGGCGGACCTGGCTGTGCAGGCAAGAGCCCCTACAAGAACAAGCCAGGCCAGTACTTCTTCGTGTCGAACAACGGCCAGTTCAAGCTGGCTGAAGTGCCGGAACCGGGCTCGCTGGCCCTGTTCGGCATCGCGATGCTGGGCGCCGGCATGGTTGCCCGCAAGCGCGCCAACAAGGCCTGATCGCAGCGAACGCCACAATGGAGAAGAGCGGGCATTGCCCGCTCTTTTTTTTTCGTGGGCGCTGTCACCGTTTCCTGTTGGGTTAACTGAACTGTCGAGCCGCGGCGTGGT
>NZ_DAMCPG010000074.1:0-10553 GCF_032106685.1 Massilia sp. | reverse complement strand
CAGGTTCTCGTTCATGGTCTTCAGGGCCTGCAGCAGCATGCCGGTCTCGTCGCGGCTGGTGACCTCGATGCGGCTGCTCAGGTCGCCGGCCGCCACCGTGTTCGCCACGTCCAGCGCGCGCGCCAGCGGACGGGTGATCGAGCGGGTGTTCCACCAGGCGACCAGGGCGGCGATCGACAGCGAGACCAGGCTCAGGACGATCATCATGATGCGCGTCGACTGCTCGGTCGCGCGGGCCGCGTCGCCCGTTTTCGATGCGAACTCCCGCTGCATCGCCAGCTGTTCGCTCACGGCCTTCTTCAGTTCGCCGAGGGTCGGGCGCAGATTCTTCTTCAGGTAGTCGCGCGCGCCCTGCTCGTCGCCGGCTTCGATCAGCTTGATCAGCGCCTGCTGGCCTTGCACGTACTTGTCGTGGGCCGCGACCATGCGGTCGAGCAGCGCCAGCGCGTTCGGGTGGACCAGCGTCTTGCGCAGGTGCTCGAGGTTCTCCAGTGCGGCGCTGCGCGAGGAAGCGATTTCGGCGAGCTGCTTCTGGCGGTCGGCCGGGTCGGCGTCGAGCATCATGTTGCGCAGGGCGACGGCGATGTCGTTGACTTCCGCCAGCACGACGCCGGTGGCGTTGACGTTCGGGATGCGGCGCTCGGCCAGCTCGGCCGCACCGGCGCTGACGCGCGATACCATCTGGATGCTGAAGACCTGGCTGCCCAACAGCAGGGCGCCGACGATGCCGAAGCCGATGGCCAGGCGCTTTGCGATGTTGACGTTCGTGAGATTCATGGAATTCAAGGACAAAATAGTGGCGTCAGGCCGCTTCGGCCATGGCGTTGATCAGGCCCATGTCGGGCGAAGCCAGCAGGCGCTCGATGTCGAGCAGGATCAGCATGCGCTCGCCGACCGTGCCCAGGCCCAGCAGGTGCTCGGCGTCGATGCCGCCGCCCATCGCCGGCGCCGCACGCACCTGCCCGGGTTCGAGCGTGACCACGTCCGACACGCTGTCGACCACCATGCCGATCACGTGGCGGCCGATGTTCAGGATGATGACGACGGTGAAGCTGTCGTATTCCGCCTTGCCCAGCTTGAACTTGATGCGCATGTCGATGATCGGCACGATCTGGCCGCGCAGGTTGATCACGCCCTTCAGGAAAGTCGGCGCGTTGGCGATGCGCGTCACCGCGTCGTAACCACGGATCTCCTGCACCTTCAGGATGCTGATCCCGTATTCTTCTTGTCCGAGCCGGAAGGACAGCACTTCCAGTGCGTCGAACTTGCTTGATTCAGTCACGTTTTCTCCGAAAGAGTGTATGGCGGGCGCGCGGCGCCTCGGTGGCAATCAATTGCCGCATGGAAAGTAGATTACGGCGAGATCGGCGGGAACTCGATGAAGAACTGTTAAGGCAGCGAAAAAAAGTGTGAACTCGGGCGCAGCATATTGCAGGAATACGACAGCCCTGCTTCAGCCACGATGTCCTCCAGCCAAGCTTTTGCAATCTTTGCATACGGCAAGATTCGCGCAGGGGCATACATCCGATCTGCTACAGTGAAGGGCAACGACATGCCACACGGCGTCCGGCTGCGCCGGCCCGTACCCGAATCCATGCCCGCAGCCAGTCCCCATCCCGATGAAGCCGAACGCCAGAAACTGCTGGAAGCGCTAGGCCTGCTCGACACCGAAGCCGAGGAAGTCTTCGACCGCATCACGCGGCTCGTGGCGCGCCTGCTGAAGGTGCCGGTCGCGCTGTTCTCCCTGGTCGACGCCGAACGCCAGTACTTCAAGTCGCGCGTCGGCATGGAAGCGGGCGAGATGCCACGCGAGCAGGCATTCTGCGCCCATGCCATCCTGCACGACCAGCCGCTGGTCGTGCCCGACGCCAGCAGCGACGCGCGCTTCGCTGACAACCCGCTGGTCACGGGTGCGCCCAACATCCGCTTCTATGCCGGCGTGCCGATACGCTCGGGCGACGGGCTGCCCATCGGCACCCTGTGCGCGATCGACGACCATGCGCGCGTGCTGAGCGCCGACGAGCTGTGCATCCTGATCGACCTGGCCGACATCGTGCAAAAAGAAGTGCAGCACCGCGAGCGCCTGGCGCTGGCCGGGCGCCACCTGCGTCATTCGGAAGCGGTGCTGGGCGCCAGCGAGGCGGCCTTCCGCTCGATCTTCGACCTGGCCAGCATCGGCATCGCGCTGGTCGCGCCGGACGGCGGCTGGATCAACGTCAACCGCGCCATGTGCGAGATCGTCGGCTACACCGAGGACGAGCTGCGGCGCCTGACCTTCCAGGACATCACCCATCCCGACGACGTGGAGTCCGACCTGGAACTGGTCGCGCGCCTGCGCGACGGCGGCCTCGAACGATTCCAGCTCGACAAGCGCTACGTGCGCAAGGACGGCGCCATCGTCTGGACCAACCTGAACGTGAGCTGCAAGCGCGACGCGGCCGGCGAGGTCGAGTATTTCGTGGCGATGGTGAAGGATATCCAGGCGGAGAAGGAGGCGCAGGCGGCGCTGGAGGCGCTGCACGCCGAACTCGAGGCGCGCGTGGCCAGCCGCACCCGCGAACTGCGCGAACGCGAGCTGGAACTGCGCAGCGTGCTCGAGAGCGCCAACGACGCCTACATCGGGCTGGACGAGAACGGCCTCGTCACCGTCTGGAACCGCGCCGCCGAGCACACCTTCGGCTTCGGCGCCGGGGAAGCGGTCGGCCGTCCGCTCGAGCAGCTGATCATTCCGCCGGAACTGGCGCGCGCGCACCGCGAAGGCATGCTGCGCTACCTCACGCGCGGGGAGTCGACCGTGCTGGGCAGGCGGCTCGAACTGCCGGCCGTGCGGCGCGACGGCTCGCGCCTGACGGTCGAGGTGCGCATCAACGCCCTGGAAATCCGGGGGCAGAAGATGTTCAGCGCCTTCCTGCACGACATTTCCGAGCGCAAGCAGGCCGAGACGCAGCGCGAATACGAATCGCGGCACGATGCGCTCACCGGGCTATCGAACCGCCGCGCCCTGTTCGAGATCCTGCCGATCGCGCAGGCCCGCGCCACCCGCGGCGGCCAGAGCCTGGGCTTGCTGTTCATCGACCTGGACGGCTTCAAGGCCGTCAACGACAGCCTCGGGCACGAGGCCGGCGACCGCCTGCTGGCCGAGATCGCCGCGCGCCTGCGCGGCGCGGTGCGCAAGACCGACAGCGTGTTCCGCCTGTCCGGCGACGAGTTCACCGTGCTGCTCGAGGGCCTGGCCGACGGCGGCTGCGCCCACGTGGCGGCGGCCAAGATCATCGAGGCCATCGGCCGGCCGGTGCCGATCGGCACTGCCTCGGCCCGGGTCGGCGCCAGCATCGGCCTGGCCCTGTTCGCACCGGGCGGCCGGGCCAGCCCGGAACAGCTGATCCGCGAGGCCGACGAGCGCATGTACCAGGCCAAGCGCGCCGGCAAGGGCCGGATCTTCCCGGAACCCGGCGGCCTTATCGCTTGACGCTGCCGAAGGGGTCGCCCTTCTTCCAGGTCGGCATGGCCGGTGCATTCGCCACCGCATAGCCCAGGTTCAGGGTGAACTGGGCCTGCTGCAGCATGCCCGACAGGTCCCATTCCGGCCGGTACTCGTCCGTCACCTGGTGATAGTCCTTCTTGTAGCCGACCATCTTCGCGCTGGCCTGGGCCTGGCCGTGCTCGAACTCGAAATGGCCGTCGCCCGAGAACACGGCCGAACCGACGTTAAAGGCCGGCACGCCCGCCTTGGCGAAGCTGAAGTGGTCGGCGCGGAAGTAGGCGCCGGACATGTCGGCAATGCTCGGGGCCAGTTTCAGGCCCATCTTCCTCGCCACGCCGGCGGCCGTATCGTACAGGCTGCTGCGCCCGGCGCCGGGCACGCCGATGTCCTTGGTGCGTCCGACGAAATTCAGGCTGTCCAGGTTCAGATCGGCGGCCGTCTTCGCCAGCGGCACGACCGGATTGGCGACGTAGGCGGCGCTGCCCAGCAGGCCCTGCTCCTCGGCCGCCGGCCACAGGAACACCTGGGTGCGGCGCGCCGGCTTGCGCACCGCCTCGGCGGCCATCGCCAGCAGCGCGGCGGTGCCGGTGGCGTTGTCGATCGCGCCGTTGAAGACGTGGTCGCGGCCGCCGCCGAGCTTTTCGTCGATGCCGAAATGGTCCCAGTGGGCCGAATAGACCACCGCCTGTTCCTTCAGTTTCGGGTCGGTACCGGGAACGATGCCGACCACGTTGAACTGCTCGACCTGGCGCACGGTCGACGTCATCTGCACGCGCGCCGCCGTCTTCAGCTCGACCGGCTTGAAATCGCGCCGTTCGGCCTGGGCGCGCAGGGTGTCGAGGTCGACGCCGGCGGCGGCGAACAGCGCGCGCGCCGTGTCTTCCTGCAGCCAGCCTTCGATTGGGTTGCCTGGACCGGCCAGGCGGAAGCGCTCGTGCGAGAAGCTGTTGGCCGGCACGCTCCAGGCATACGAGGCCGAGGGCGTGGTGTGGATCAGGAGCGCCCCGGCCGCGCCGCGGCGCGCCGCTTCCTCGAATTTATAGACCCAGCGGCCGTACCAGGTGTAGGCCTTGCCGGCGAAGCGGTTCGGCTCTTCGGCAGTGGGCTGGGGATCGTCGACCATCATGACCAGGATCTTGCCTTTCACGTCCTGGCCCTTGTAGTCGTCCCAGTTTTCCTCGGGCGCGGAGACGCCGTAGCCGACGAAGACCAGCGGCGCGTCGAAAGCGACCTCGGTCTTGCCGCTGGCGGTGCCGAACACGATCTCGTCGCCCGGCTTGGGGGCGATGCGCTTGCCGCCGGCCTCGAAGACGACGCTGCCGTTCACCAGGCGCGTGCCCTGGATCGGCACCGGCTGGCGGTAGCCGCCGTTCGGCATGGGCTGCAGGCCGATCGCCGCGGCCTGGGTCTCCAGGTAGCGCACCGTCAGTTCGCCGCCGCGCTGGCCGGTGCCGCGGCCTTCGAGCAGGTCGTCGGCCAGGAAAGACAGGTGGGCGCGCAGCGCCGGCTCTTTGAGAAGCGGCGCCTCCTGGGCAAAGGCGGAAACGGACAGGCTGAAGGCGGTTGCCGTCGCCAGGACGGAAGGTCGAAGACGCATCGGATGTTCCCTGAAGTGACGTGAATCGCAACATGTTACAGCAGAGGCCGGCGGGACGGGCACCGCCCTGCGGGCGTCCGATGGGCCGGGCCGGTTCTCAGGCGGGCGCGGCCTGCGCCGGCGGCGGGCTGGCATGCAGGCGTACCGACCAGGTCACGCCGGCGACCAGCAGCACGATGGCGACGACTTCCAGCAGGCGCGGCGCCTGGCCGCGCCAGGCGAAACCATAGAGCATGGCCGCGACGGTCTCGAACAGGATCAACTGGCCGGTCAGGGTCACCGGCAGGCGCCGGCTGGCGACGTTCCACAACTGGTTGCCGATCACCGAGGCGCCCAGCGCCAGCAGCAGGTTGCAGATCCAGAACATGGTCCAGTCGCGCGCCGGGCCCTCGGAGGCACCGGCATGGTGCATCAGCACGGCCACCAGGCCAAGCGGCAACGCCACCAGGCCGCTCGCCAGGCCGTACAGCGAAGACCACTGGGCGCTGCTGAATTGCGGATTGCGCTTCAGGTAGCGCGCATTGTCGATGGCGTACCAGGTCCAGCACGCCAGGGCGCCGGCGGCGCAGGCCACGCCCAGCAGCTTGGTCGCCAGCGCGCCGCCGGCGGCCTGGGCATGGCCCAGCACGTCGACGTTGATGCAGGCGATCGCGGCGGCCACCAGCGCCAGCGGCGCCAGCAGGCGCGCGAGCGGCACCGCGCCACGGTCGCGGCGGCCGAACAGCGTCACCGACACCGGCACCAGGCCGACGATCAGCGAGGTCGGTCCCACGCCGGCCAGCTGCACGCCGAGCGCGACGAAAATGTAATAGACCAGGTTGCCGGACAGCGACTGGCGCAGCAGCGCCCACCCATCCTCGGGCGTCAGCCTGCGCAGCAGCGCGGCCAGGCCGGGCAGCATCAGTCCGAGCGAGATCGCGCCATAGGCGACGTAGCGCCCGACCGCCAGCTCGACCGGCGAAAAGCCCGGCAACAGCTCGGGCACGATGAATACCATTCCCCACAGGGCGCCCGCCAGCACGCCACACAATACGCCAGTCAACAACACGCAACTCCGATCAGGCCGCGCCCGCCGCATTCATGCAGGCAGGCAAAAGGAGAATTGTGCCAGACGGCGCCGTTCAGCGTGCGCGGCCGGTAAAGGCGGGGTGTGCGCCAGGGGCAGGATGGCGCAGGTTCGCACGAACGAAGGCCGGGATGCCGATTTTCACGTATCGGCATCCCGGCCGGGTTGAAGCGCCGGACGACAGGGCATCCGCGCTCCGCGCCACGTCACGGAACCTTGGCTTGCCGCCCCGGCGTAGCGGTGGCGGCAAGTAGGAGCTGGACTACAAGCTTAGCGCTTGTTGTCGTTCTTGTGGCTTTGCGAGCCGGCCTTGGCGTGTTGCTCCGGCGAGCCGCCGCGGGTGCCGCCACCCTGGTTGGCCTGGTTGCCGCCCTGGCCGCCGCTCTGCTGGCTGCCGCCGCCGCCGCTCTGGTTGTTACCGTCGTTCTTGTGGCTCATCGAGCCTGCACGGCGTGCTTCTTCCGAGGTGAACTCGTGGGCGTTGCCCGATGCGTGCGCCGCACGGCCGCCTTCGCTGGCGATCTCGCGCTGGCGCTGCGGATCCATCGATGCGAAACCGCGGTTGCTGGTGTCGCCGCTCTGCTTGTTGCCCTGGTTACCGTTGTTACCACCTTGGTTGTTCGATGCCATGATTGCCTCCTTGGTGAGTGAGAACCCCAGCTCGAAATTGGCTGAGACAGGTACATGGTAGTCAGCAAAACGTCCTGATGACACCGTCTTAGGCTCGTACCCCTGTAAGACCAGTCCGATAGACCTGTCGGTCAAAACTGGCAGCTTGGACGGCAAGATTTCCTACAACAAAGCTTAAATTTCAGACATCTTCCGGCTTTTTCGCTTATTGTCGAGCCGACGCAAGGACATTTCTTTCTTGCAGCAAGCAACCGCGTGCACGTGCCAGGTCGCGCAGCAGCAGGCGCAGCTCCCCTCCTTTGACCGGCTTCACGAAGTGGTGGTCGAAGCCGGCTTCGAGGGCCGTGCGGCGCGCCTCCTCGCCGCCGTAACCGGTGACCGCGACCAGCACCGCCCCGGCCGCGCACGCCTCGCCGCGCAGCCGGCGCGCCAGCTCGTAGCCGTCCATGCCGGGCAGGCCGATGTCGAGCAGGTAGGCGTCGCTCGGCGCCTGGCGTGCGGCCTCCAGCGCCGCTGCGGCAGTATGGGCGACGCGCACGGTGTGGCCGAAGTGCCGCACCATCATCGACAGCATCTGGGCGGCGTCGAGGTTGTCGTCGACGACGGTGACGCACAAGGGCCGTCCCGGCGCCGGGATGCGGCTGGCAGGGGCCGGCTGCGCGGCGCCGGCGCCGTCCCTTGACAGCGGCAGCCGCAGCACGAAGCGGCTGCCCTGCCCCGGTCCCGCGCTGTACGCCTCGACCCGGCCGCCGTGCAGGTCGACCAGGCGCTGCACCACCGCCAGGCCGATGCCGAGCCCGCCCTGGACGCGGTCGGGATCGCGCTCGGCCTGGGCGAACAGCTCGAAGGCGCGCCCGATCAGCTCGCGGCTCATGCCGATGCCGTTGTCGCTTACCAGGATGCAGGCCTCGCCTTGCTCGGCGTGCGCGCGCAGGACGATGCGGCCGCCCGGCGGCGTGTACTTGGCGGCGTTGTTGAGCAGGTTCGCCACCACCTGCACCAGGCGCTTGGCGTCGCCCGAGACCACCAGGGGCGTCCCCTCCACATCGACGTCGAGCCGGTGCCGGCGCGAGGCGACCAGCGGCTGCACCTGCTCGACCGCCTCGGCCACCACCGCGCCCAGCTCGACGCGGCCCTTGTCGACCATCACCAGGCCGCGCGTCACGCGCGAGACGTCGAGCAGGTCGTCGACCAGCCCGGTCAGGTGGCGCGCCTGGCGCGCGATGATGCCGCTGGCCTGGCGCACGGCCTCGGGCGCCGCGTCGCCCTGGGCCAGCAGCTCGGCCGCCGCCATGATCGGGGCCAGCGGGTTGCGCAGCTCGTGCGCGAGCATCGCGAGGAATTCGTCCTTGCGGCGGTCGGCCTCGCGCAGCGCGGCCTCGGCGCGCAGGCGCTCGGTCATGTCGAGCAGGACCACGACCGCGGCATCGATGGCGCCGCCGGGACCGCGCACCGGCGCGGCCGAACAGACCACGATGCGGCGCCGGCGGGCGGCGTCGAAAGTCTCGATCTCGATCAGGTGCGGCGCGCTGGTCTCGCCGCGCAGCGCCAGGGCCAGGGGCCATTCGTCGCTGGCGACCGGCTGCCCGTGGCGCGCCGAGCCGTCGGCCCACCACCCCTTCCACTCGGCGAAGTCGAGCGGCTTGGTGGCCGGCAGGCAGTGCCGGCACCACAGCGCGTCGTGCGCGGCGTTCGATTCCAGCACCCGGCCGGCAGCGTCGGCCAGCACGATGCCCACCGGCGCCGCCTGCAGCACCGCGTCCAGGCGCGCCCGGCCCGCCTCGGCCTGGCGCGCGGCCTCGAGCGCTTCGCGCCGGCTCAGGCGCAGGGCCTCTTCCGCCTTCTTCTGCGCCGTGACCTCGATCGTCACGTGGTAGATGCACAGCAGCTTGCCGGCGGCATCGAAGATCGGCGTGTTGGTGGCGTTCCAGAAGCGCTCGACGAAGACCTCCTTGCCATCCGGCCCGCGCGAACGGATCGGGTAGCGCTGGGTCGGCATCGATTGCGGCTGGCCGGTCGCGATCACCCGCGCCAGCGAATTGCGCAGGGCCGTCACGCCATTGCTGGCGGGGTCATCCGGGTCGTCGGGCGGAGCGGGCAAGGCGACGAACAGGCGCTGCCCGACCAGTTGCTCCCGGGTGTGCGCGACATTGCCCAGAAAGGCCTCGTTGACGTCGAGGATGACCGGATCCTCGCTCGGGGAGAGGATGTAGGCGCCGA
Source organism: Massilia sp. (assembly GCF_032106685.1). Taxonomy (GTDB): domain Bacteria; phylum Pseudomonadota; class Gammaproteobacteria; order Burkholderiales; family Burkholderiaceae_D; genus Telluria. The sequence goes on along the minus strand of NZ_DAMCPG010000074.1, from coordinate 1,556 downwards.
TCGGGGAACTGGCGAAGATCGACTGGTAGAGAGGGGTGTCGAGCATGGGGCACTTTCGAATGTCAGGCTAGCGGTTTAGGCTAGCCCAGCAATTCCAAAGCGCCAGTGCGGTAATTAACGGTAGTCTACAGATGCTTACCGGAAACAATCATGCCGGATGCGCCGGCATGATTGTTCAGCCTTTGCTATCCCCGACGCCGCCGCGCCATGACGCCCGCCATGCCCAGCAGCGGCAACACCAGGGCCAGCGAGGACGGCTCCGGCACCGTCGCCACGATCGCGAAGCGGTCGCCCACGTTCAGGCCACGGGTGTCGAGGAACCAGTCGCCGGCGCCATCGACCAGCAAGGGATTCCCGAAGTGGAACTCCGCCCACTCCGGCTTGCCGAAGCCGATGTGCGCGTAGTCCGGCGTTTGCGTGACCTGGCCGAGCGTGCCGAAGGTCGGCGTCACGCTGCCATGGGAAGCGAAGCCGATGCCGCTCAGCCTGAAGACGAACTGGTTCAGCGCCGTGCCACTCAGGTTGCGCACGATGGCGTTCAGGCTCAGCGGGCCGAGCAGGTCCTCTTCCTCGATCGCGAAGCTGAAGCGGCTGGTGCCCAGCTTTTCCAGGTCGAGGTCGAAGGAAACGCTGCCGGCGCGGCTGTAGTCGGTGATCGTGTTGCCGGCCGACAGCTCCGAAGTCAGGAGGACGGCGGCCTGGCTCGATGCGGCCAGCGTCATCGCGGCGGCGAACGCGAGGATGGATTTGGTGATGGTCATGGTGCTCCCCTTGTCTAGGTGTGCTTAGGTATGTGCAATTACAGCGGGCCTTTGGCCCAGGGACCGGTGATCGCGAAGGTGATGCCCGGCGTCTGGATGTTGACGAACAGGTAGCGGCCGGTCGGGTCGAAGCAGGCGCCGGCGAACTCGTTGCCGCGATGGTCGCCCGCCAGCGTGACCAGCTTGTTCGCGCCCTCCAACTGGGCGGCGCTGAGCACCACGTTGTTCTTGGCGAAGATGTAGGCGTCGCCGGCGTCGGTGATGCCCATCAGGCGCTGGCCGAAGCCGAAGGAATCGGTGGCGGCGGTCGATGCGTCCTCGCAGACCAGCAGCGCATTGCGCGGGCTGACCGTCAGGTTGTCGCCCATGTTGCCGACCAGCGGGCTCGGGCTCGAATAGATGCATTTCAACACCTGGCTGGCCAGGTCGAGTTCCCAGATCGCGCCGCGCGAGACGGCGCCGCCCGAGGTGTCCATCACGTACATCTTGCCCTGCGCGTACCAGATGCCTTCGCCGCGGTTCATGCGCAGCGCGCCCTGCGCCCAGCCCTGCGCGAAGGGGCCCGCGGCATTCGCGATCCGGATGCCGGTGGGGCCGGTGGCGTCGCCGCGGTTGCGGTCCGGATCGTCGATCGTCACCCACTCCAGTTCGTAGGTGGCGTCGACCGTCGCGGTGGCCAGGTTCACGTTCGGGCTGCCCTTCACTTTCGCCATCTGCAGCACACCGCCCATGGCCAGCGAACCCGGCGCGCCGCTGCGCACGTCCGGCACGTAGCGGTAGAAGCCGGACTTGCCC
>NZ_DAMCPG010000073.1:0-13702 GCF_032106685.1 Massilia sp. | reverse complement strand
TCAACTACTTGATTTCGTTGTCGTTTTCGCGAGGAACAGGACTATAGCAAAGACGCCGACGGCTTGCAAGGGTCTCTTCGTATGCTATCGTTGCCGCCGCCTCTACTTTATAGAACGACAACGATGCGTATTCCACATTTGTCCCCCATCCATAACGACGAACTTGCCGCTACGCTTGCGGCCGCGATCGACAACAAGACCAAGCCGCTCGGCAGCCTGGGACGCCTGGAAGCGCTGGCTCGCCAGCTCGGCCTGATCCAGGCCAGCGCCGCGCCGCGCATCGACCGCCCCGCTATATTAGTGTTCGCGGCGGACCACGGCATCGTCGCGGAAGGCGTGTCCGCCTACCCGCAGGAAGTGACCTGGCAAATGGTCGAGAACTTCCTGGCCGGCGGCGCGGCGATCAACGTCTTCGCGCGCCAGAACCATTGCGCGATCCAGGTCGTCGACGCCGGCGTGAACCACGATTTCGGTGCGCGCGACGGTCTCGTCGACCGCAAGGTAGCCTGGGGCACACGTAACTTCGCGCTCGAACCGGCGATGAACACGGAAGAATGCGCGCTCGCCATGGAGCGCGGCATGGCACTGGCGCGCGACCTGCCGGGCAATGTCGTCGGCTTCGGCGAGATGGGCATCGGCAATACCACCGCCGCGGCGGCCCTGATGCACAAGCTGGCCGGCATCCCTCTCCCTGAATGCGTCGGCGCCGGCACCGGCCTCTCCCCCGACGGCGTGCGCCGCAAGCAGGCCGTGCTCGCGGCGGCGGTCACTAAACATGCGGGCGTCGACGATCCGCTGGCGGTCCTGGCCACCTTCGGCGGCTTCGAGATCGCGATGATGGCCGGCGCCATGCTGCAGGCCGCCGCGCTGCGCAAGGTGCTGCTGATCGACGGCTTCATTGTCACCAGCGCGCTGCTGGCGGCGGCGCGCCTGCAGCCCGCGATCCTCGACTACTGCGTATTCGCCCACTGTTCGAACGAGCAGGGACATCGCCTGATGCTGGATCACCTCGGCGCGCGTCCGCTGCTGCAGCTCGACCTGCGCCTGGGCGAAGGCACCGGCAGCGCGCTTGCCCTGCCCCTGCTGCATGCGGCGGCGAACTTCCTGGCGGAGATGGCGACCTTCTCGTCGGCCCAGGTCAGCACGGGCGGCGGCGAATAAGATGCAGCAGCTGCGCCTGTTCTTCATCGCCCTGCAGTTCTTCACGCGGCTGCCGATTCCGCGCTGGGTCGGCTTCCAGCCCGAGTGGCTGCATCACGCGTCGCGCTACTTCCCGCTGGTCGGCTGCGTCGTCGCCGCGGTAGCGGCAGCGGTATATCTGCTCGCGGCCCTGGTGCTGCCGGCGCCGGTCGCTGCCGTGCTGTCGACCGCGGCCTCGATCTACGTCACCGGCGCCTTCCATGAAGACGGCTTCGCCGACACCTGCGACGGCCTGGGTGGCGGCCTGACGCGCGAACGCGTGCTCGAGATCATGAAGGACTCGCGCATCGGCGCCTACGGCGCAATCGGCATCGTCTGCATGCTGGGCGTGAAATGCACGGCGCTCGCCCTCTTGCCGCCGGGCGGCGCCATCGCCGCGCTGTTCGTCGCGCATCCGCTTTCCCGGCTTGCGGCCACAAGCCTCATCTGGCGCATGGACTACGCACGCGCCGAAGGCAAGGCCAAGCCGATGGCGCAGCAGATGACGGGGGCGGAATTCGCCATCGCCGCGCTCACGTCCCTGCTGCCGGGCGCGGCACTGGTCGCGGGCGAGCTGCTCACTGCCGCGGCACTGTGCGCCTGCATCGCAGCGGCGGCCCTGGCGGCGCTCTGGCTGGCCCGCAAGTTCCAGGCGCGCCTCCAGGGCTATACCGGCGACTGCCTGGGCGCCGTCCAGCAATTGGCGGAAGTGGCAGTCTACCTCGTTGTCCTGGCCAGCCTCGGCCACGGCGCACTGGCATAAGCATGCGCCTGCTGCTCGTACGCCATCCGCGTCCCGACGTCGAACCGGGCCTGTGCTACGGCAGCAGCGACGTCGCCGTCTCCGAGCAGGACACCATGACAGTACGCGACGCGCTTGCCGCCACCGGCCTGCCCGGTGCGCTGCCGGTCTACACCAGCCCGCTGCAACGCTGCGCCGGCCTGGCACGCGCCCTCGACGCTTCGGACGTCCGTGTCGACGCGCGCCTGGCCGAGATGGACTTCGGCGCCTGGGAGCTGCGCGGCTGGGACACCATCGGGCGTGCAGAAGTCGATGCCTGGGCCGGCGACCTCCTGCATTACCGCCCCGGCGGCGGCGAGTCCGTGCTCGATGTCGCGCGGCGGGTCGCCGGCTTCCTTGGCGACCTGCGCGCTGCCGGCCACCTCGAGGCGCTCGTCATCTGCCATGCGGGCACCATGCGCCTGCTGTGCGCACTGTTCGCCGGACAGCCATTGGCGGCGGCCGCGCTGGAAGCGGCGCGCACGCCGCACCGCATCGGCTACGGCGAACTGCTCGTGCTGAAAGACTGACAACACCGCCAACGACACCGTATAATGGCGCCGTTTTGGTGCTCGCGCCTGTGTTCACAGGCGCAGTTAAACGGGAAACACGAAGCCTCTCGAGGCCAACGTGTGCTGCCCCCGCAACGGTAAGCAAGTGCCGCGTTCGCGCGGCAAACCGTCTCCCCAGACCACTGTGCAGTCGCATGGGAAGGTCGGACGGCCCCACTTGCCAGCCCGGATACCGGCCAAAAGGTGGAGGGATGTCCGCGGACATCTCTCTGTTCAATCTGGCCTACGGGGACGTGGGCTGGTTGTCCAACCCGAGTACCGTCATGACCTTTCACGTTTCACGGCAAGCGGCCGCATCGTCGCTCGCGCTTGCCATGGCTGCGCCTTTCGCGCACGCCGATGCCATTTCCCCTTCCACCTCCATCGATACCGTCGTCGTCACCGCCGCGCGCATGCCGCAGCGCGCCGCCGACGTCATCGCCCAGACCACCGTCATCGAGCGCGACGAGATCGCGCGCTCGGGCGCCGGTTCGGTCGCCGACGTCCTGCAGCGCCAGCCCGGCATCGAGATCACGCGCAACGGCAGCGCCGGCGCCAGCACCAGCGTCTTCCTGCGCGGCGCCAACAGCAACCAGGTCGTGGTCCTGCTCGACGGCGTGCGCATCGGTTCCGCCACCAGCGGCGTCGCCAGCTGGAACGCGATTCCACTGGAAGCGATCGAGCGCATCGAAGTCGTCTACGGCCCCTTGAGCACCCTGTACGGCGCCGACGCCATCGGCGGCGTGGTCCAGATCTTCACGCGCAAGGGCGAAGCCGGCCTGAACGCCACGGCCTCGATCGGCGTCGGCAGCGAATCCACGCGCCAGGCCGGCGCCAACATCGCCGGCGCCAGCGGTGGCGAGCACGCCGTCAGCTATGCGTTCGGCGCGGGCCACGAAGAGTCGGACGGTTTCTCGGCCACCAAGCCGGGCGCCTTCGGCTACAACCCGGACGACGACGGCTACCGCCGCAGCAACGTGCACGGCCGTGTCGCGGTCGCCATCGCACCGGGGCACGAAGCCGGGGCCCAGTTCCTGCACAGCCGCCTGCGCGCCCAGTACGACAACGGCGCCGGCAGCTACGACGTCCATAACCGGCAGGACCTGAACACGGCCGCGGTCTTCGTCGCCAACCAGTTCACCGCGGACTGGCGCAGCGTCGTGCAGCTGGCGCGCTCCGAGGACAAGCTGGGCAGTTTCACCAGCGCGGCCGCCAGCGGCGCCAGCCAGATCGACACCCGCCAGGACGAGCTGACCTGGCAGAACACGATCAGCGTCGGCAGCGACACCCTGCAGCTGCTCTACGGCCACCGCAAGGAAGAAGTGGCGGCAAGCAGCACCCGCGCCCTGGGACGCGAGCGCATCACCAATTCGTATGCCGCCGCCTACGCGCTGCGCCGCGAGCGCCACCTGGTCGACATCAGCGCGCGCCAGGACAGGTCAAGCTACGGCCCGAAAACAACCGGCGCCCTCGGCTACGGCTACGACTTCGGCAGCGGCCTGCGCGCCACCGCCAGCATCGGTTCGAGCTTCCGCGCCCCGACCTTCAACGAGTTGTACTACCCCGGCTATGGCCTGGAGACCAACCGCCCCGAACGCGGCCGCAACGCCGAACTCGGCCTGCGCTACGACGGCCACGGCATGCAACTCGACGCCACCTGGTTCCGCAACCGCTTGAGCGACATGATCGTCTCGGCCACGCCCTGCCCGGACCAGCGCGACGGCCGCACCGGCAGCTGCGCCTACAACGTGGCCTCGGCCACGCTCGAAGGCGTGAATCTGTCGGGCGCGACCCGCATCGGCGCGCTGCGCCTGCGCGGCAGCCTGGACTGGCAAGACCCGCGGGACAATGGCACGGGCAAGCGCCTGGCACGCCGCGCCGCGAAACACGCGAACTTCGGCGCCGAATACGGCATGGGCAAACTGCAGACGGGCGCCGAATGGGTGGTGTCGGGCGAGCGCTACGACGACGCGGCCAACCTGCGCCGCCTCGGCGGCTATGGCCTCCTGAACCTGTACGCCACCTGGCAGCTCGGCGACCGGTTCTCGCTGCTGGCGCGCGTAAACAACGCGGCCGACAAGAACTACGAGCTGGCGCGCAACTACGGCACCGGCGGACGCAGCTGGTTCGCCGGCCTGCGCTACGGTATGTAGTCACGCAGCCATGCGCACGCTGCCCTCGTTCCCGCTGCGCCAGCGCGCCCTGTTGATCACGGGCTCGCTGCTGGTGGTGGCGCTCGCCTGCATGCTGTATGCCGGCATGACCGGCTCGATCCGGGTCGCGGCCGCCGAGCTGCCGGCGGCGCTGCGCCAGCTGCTCGAGGGCCGGCCGCAATCGCTGGCGGCCTCGCTGCTGGAACTGCGCGCCGGGCGTGCGCTGGTCGCTTTCGTCACCGGCGGCGCCCTGGCGCTGGCCGGCGTGCTGATGCAGGCGCTGCTGCGTAATCCGCTGGCCGATCCCTACATCCTCGGCATCTCGGCCGGCGCTTCGGTCGGCGCGCTCGCCGCGCTGCTGCTGATGGCCGCGCTGGCCACCGTCGAACTGGCGGCGGTCGGCGGCGCGATCGCGGTGTCCCTGCTGCTCTACCTGCTTGCGCGCCAGGACCTGCGCGGCGGCGCCGGCGTTGGCGGCGGCACCTCGACCCTGCTGCTGACCGGGGTCGTGATCTCGTCGCTGTGCGTGGCCCTGATCACCCTGATGCTGTCGATCGCGCCCGAGGGCCGCCTGCGCAGCATGGTGTTCTGGATGATCGGCGACCTGGCCGGCGCGCCGGTGCGCCTGCTGCCCTGGCTGGTGCTGGGCGGCGCCCTGTTGTATGCGCTGCGCCACGCGCGCGGCATGAACGTGATGGCTCTGCATGCGGACGCCGCGGTGACGCTGGGCGTGCACGTCGGCAGCCTGCGGCGCGGCCTGTTCTTCATCTCGGGCGTGCTGACCGCCAGCGCCGTCACCAGCGCCGGCTCGATCGGCTTCGTCGGTTTGATCGTGCCGCATGCCTGCCGCTTCGCCTTCGGCCCCGACCACCGGGTCCTGATTCCCGCCGCGGTGCTGGCCGGCGGCAGCTTCCTGGTTCTGTGCGACACCCTCGCGCGCACGGTCGTCGCGCCCCAGCAGCTGCCGGTCGGCGCCGTCACCGCGCTCATCGGCGCCCCCGTCTTCCTGTATCAACTGCACCGGCTGCGCCGCAGCTGAAGCCATTTCACGAGGCTCACCATGAACGACATGACACCCGAACAGACCGACGCGCTCAACGAGCGCCACCGCGTGCGCATGGAGCGCAAGAAAGCCATCATCGACGCGCGCATCCAGGCGGCCGACAAACAGGTCGGCATCATCATCGTCAACACCGGCAACGGCAAAGGCAAAAGCTCGAGCGCCTTCGGCATGGCGGCGCGCGCCCTTGGGCACGGCATGCGCGTCGGCGTGGTCCAGTTCATTAAGGGAGCCAAAGCGACCGGCGAAGAGAACTTCCTGCGCCGCTTCCCCGACGAGGTGAGCTTCCACGCGATGGGCGAGGGTTACACCTGGGAGACCCAGAACCGCGAGCGCGACATCGCCAAGGCGCTGGAAGCCTGGCAGCAGGCGAAACGCTTCCTGTCCGACCCGGCGGTCGGCCTGGTGGTGCTGGACGAACTGAACATCGCCCTGAAATACCGCTACCTCGACGTCCACACGGTGATCGAAGACCTGCTCGACCGCCCGCCCATGCAGCACGTCGTCATCACCGGACGCGGCGCGCCGCCGGAACTGGTGGCGGTGGCCGACACCGTCACCGAGATGAACGTCGTCAAGCACGCGTTCGCCGCCGGCATCGCGGCGCAAGCGGGGACGGAGTGGTGATGGGTGCGCAAGGCGCACGCATGGTCCTGGTCGCGGCGGTCGCCTCGGGCCAGGGTAAAACCACCGTTACCGCCGCGCTGGCGCGCAGCCTGGTGCGTGCCGGCCAGCGCGTGCGCGTCTTCAAGTGCGGTCCCGATTTCATCGACCCGATGCTGCTCGAACGGGCCTGCGGGGCGCCGGTCCATACCCTCGATCTGTGGATGGTCGGGCCGGACGAATGCCGGCGCCGGCTGGCGCAGGCGGCGTGCGAGGCCGACATCGTACTGGTCGAGGGCGTGATGGGCCTGTACGACGGCACGCCTTCGGCGGCAGACCTGGCGCGCGAATTCGGCATGCCCGTGCTGGCCGTGATCGATGCCTCGGCCATGGCGCAGACCGCCGGCGCGGTGGCGCGCGGGCTGCGCGACTATGGCCCGGTGCAACTGGCCGGCGTCGTCGCCAACCGTGTCGCCAGCCCCGGCCACGCGCAAATGGTGGCGGGCTCGCTGCGCGAGATTCCCCTGCTGGGTTCACTGCAGCGCCAGGCGCAGGCCTTGCCCGAGCGCCACCTCGGCCTGGTGCTGCCGGGCGAGCAGCCGCAGCTCGACGCCTACCTCGACGAACTGGCCGACGCGCTGCAGCTGGACGAAACGGCCTGGCAGGCGCTGCCGCTGCTGGCGCCGCAGGCGCTCGAGGGCCCCGTCATCGCACCGCTGCTGGCCGGGAAGACGATCGCGATCGCGCGCGACGCCGCCTTCGCTTTCCTGTACCCGGCCAACCTCGATACCTTGCGCATCCTCGGCGCACGCTTGCTCTTCTTTTCGCCGCTTGCGGACGAGCCGGTGCCTGCCGGCGCCGACGCGGTCTACCTGCCGGGCGGTTATCCGGAACTGCATGCGCAGGCGCTGGCGGACGCCGGCGCCTGGCATACCTCGATCAATGCCGCGCACGCGGCGGGCCTGCCGATCCTGGCCGAATGCGGCGGCATGATGGCGCTGGCCGACGAGCTCACCGATCCGGACGGACGGCGTTGGCCGATGGCGGGACTGCTGCCCGGGGTGGTCCGCATGCAGGCGCGCCTGGCCGGCCTCGGCGCGCAGGCGCTCGACACGCCGGACGGCGTCCTGCGCGGCCACACGTTTCACTATTCGCGCCTGGAGACGCCGCTGGCCCCGGACGCGCACACGGTGCGCCACCCGGCCGGCACGCCGGGCGAAGCGGTGTATCGCGTGGGCTCGCTCACCGCGTCTTACTTCCACGGCTATTTCGCCTCGAATCCGCGGGCGGTGGCCAGCCTGTTCACACGGGCGGCGCCGTGAGCGTCACCCTGATCGTCGGCGGCGCCCGCTCGGGCAAGAGCGCGCTGGCCGAACGCCTGGCGCGCGAGTCGGGCAAGGAAGTCGTCTACCTGGCCACCGCGCACACCGGCGACGGCGAGATGGGCGCGCGCATCGCGCACCACCGCGCGCGCCGGCCCGCCGCCTGGCGCACGGTCGAGGAGTGCCTGGCGCTGGCCGAGGTCTTGCGCCGCGAATGCACGCCTGGCCGCCTGGTGCTGGTCGACTGCCTGACCCTGTGGCTGACCAACCTGATGCTGTCCGGCGCCGAGCCGCTGCCGGAGACCGGCGAACTGATCCTGCCGCCAGGCTTCGCGCGCGAACGCGCCGCCTTCCTCGACCTGTTCAAGGCCGGCCTGCCGGGCGAACTGGTGCTGGTGTCGAACGAAGTCGGCATGGGCATCGTGCCGCTGGGCGCACTGACGCGCCGTTTCGTGGACGAAGCTGGCCGCTTGAACCAGGAGGTGGCGGCGCACGCCGGCCGCGTGATCCTGGTCGCGGCCGGCCTACCGCTGGTATTGAAGGGCGCGCCGTGCTGAGCGGCCTGGACGCCGTCGCGCTGGCCCTGCTGCTGGTGGCGGGCGTCGCGCTCGACCTGCTGCTGGGCGAAGCGCGGCGCTGGCATCCGCTGGTCGGGTTCGGCCGGTTCGCCAGCCTCCTCGAAGCGCGCCTGAATGGCGGGCGCCGGCGCCTAGCGAGGGGCGCCCTGGCCTGGCTGCTGGCGGTGCTGCCACCGGTGGTGCTGGCGTATTGGCTGGCGGAGTGGACAGGCATGCTGGCGCATGCGCTCCTGCTCTACTTCTGCCTGGGCCTGCGCAGCCTGCGCGACCATACGATACCGATCTTCGCCGCCCTGCGCGCGGGCGATCTGCCCGAAGCGCGCCGCTTGACCGGCCGCATCGTCAGCCGCGACACGGCGCAGGCCAGCCCTGCCGACCTGGCCAAGGCCGGCGCCGAGTCGCTGCTCGAAAACGGCAACGACGCCGTGTTCGGCACGCTGTTCTGGTTCCTCGTCGCCGGCGGGCCGGGCGCGCTGCTGTTCCGGCTGGCGAACACGCTCGACGCCATGTGGGGCTACCGCAATGCGCGCTTCGACCTGTTCGGCCGCGCCGCCGCCCGCATCGACGACGCATTGAATTTTGTCCCTGCCCGCCTGACGGCGCTCAGTTACGTGCTGCTGGCGCCGCGCGGCGGGCGTGCCCGCGCCTGGCATTGCTGGCGCGTCCAGGCCCCCGGCTGGAGCAGCCCGAACGCCGGCCCCGTGATGGCCAGCGGCGCCGGCGCGCTCGGCATCGCGCTCGGCGGCGCGGCGACCTATGACGGCGTGCGCGAAGAACGGCCGCCGCTCGGCCTGGGCCGCCGTGCCGCCCCGGTCGACATCCTGCGTGCCTGGCGCCTGGTGCTGGCGACCACGCTGTTGTGGATCGCCGCGAGCTGCGCCATGGCGCTGATGATCTATTGGAGCGGACATGCTTGAACACGGCGGCAACCTGCGCGCGGCGGCGCTGCGTTATGGCCGCGACGATTGGATCGATTTGTCGACCGGGATCAACCCCTGGGGCTATCCGGCGCCTGTCATTCCCGCCGACGCCTGGCACCGCTTGCCGGAACCGGATCCGGCCCTCGCCGCCGCGGCCTGCGCCTGGTACGGCGCGCCGCGGCTGCTGCCGGTCGCCGGCACCCAGGCGGCAATCCAGGCGCTGCCGCGTTTGCGCCCGCCCTCACGGGTGACGGTGTCGGCGCCCTCTTATGCGGAACACGCCCACCACTGGGGCCGGCATGGCCACCGCCTGCGCCTGGCATCGTACGAAGAACTCGATGCGGCGGTCGAGGACAGCGACGTGGTCGTGCTGTGCAATCCGAACAATCCCACCGGCGCCGTGGTGCCGCCGCGGCAGCTGCTCGACTGGGCGGCGCGCCTCGGCGCGCGCGGCGGCTGGCTGGTCGTCGACGAGGCTTTCGGCGACACCGCGCCTGGCCTGAGCGTGGCCGGCAGCAGTGCGCAGCCGGGGCTGATCGTGCTGCGCTCGGTCGGCAAGTTCTTCGGACTGGCCGGACTGCGACTGGGTTTTGTCGGCGCCCATCCGGCGCTGCAGGACGAACTGGCCGACCTGCTCGGGCCCTGGGCCGTCAGCGGTCCGGCGCAAACCGTCGCACTGGCGGCGCTGCACGACACGGCCTGGCAAGCGCTGACGCAAACGCGCCTGCAGACGGCGGGCGAACGCATGCGCGCCCTGCTGCGCGTGCACGGTATCGAGGCGAACGGCACGCCGCTGTTTCACTGGTGGCAGGCCGCGCGGCCGGAAGCGTTTCACGAACACCTGGCCAGCCGCGGCATCTGGTGCCGCCTGTTCACCCATGCTGCCCGCGGCATCCGGCTGGGCTTGCCCGCCAACGAAGACGAATGGCAGCGCCTTGCGCGCGCCCTGGAAGAATGGAGCGAACCATGAAACGACCTATCCTGCTGGCCTGCCTGCTGCTGGGCCAGACATTGAGCCAGGCTGCGCATGCAGTCACCGTGAAGGACGATGCCGGCGCCAGCGTCACGCTGGCGAAGCCGGCGCTGCGCGTGATCTCGATGGCGCCGCACGTGACCGAATTGCTGTTCGCGGCCGGCGGCGGCGAGCGGGTGGTCGGCGCCGTCGACTACAGCGACTATCCGGAGGCGGCCAAGCGCATCCCGCGCATCGGCTCGAACCGCGAGGTCGACATCGAACGCATCATGGCCCTGAAACCGGACCTGATCGTGGCCTGGATGCACGGCAGCTCGGAACGCCAGATCGAGCAGGTACGCCAGCTCGGCATCCCTGTTTATCTCAGCGATCCGCAAACCCTGGAAGGCATTCCCGCCAGCCTGCTGCGCCTGGCCCGGCTGATGGGCACCGAGACGGCGGCCGCTCCGGTGGCGGCGGGACTGCGCCAACAGCTGGCCGCCCTGCGCAGCCGCTATGCCGGCCGCGCGCCGGTACGCGCCTTCTACCAGGTCTGGGACAAGCCGCTGTACACGCTGAACGGCAAGCACATCGTCACCGATGCGCTGCGCCTGTGCGGCGGCGAGAACATCTTCCACGCACTGCCGGTGACGGCCCCGGTGGTGACGGTGGAAAGCGTGCTGCAGAATGACCCGGAAGCCATCTTCGGCACCGCCGAGAAGAACTATGGTGGCGTGAACCTGTGGCGCCAGTACCCGACCATGACGGCGGTGCGCAACCAGAACCTGTTCACGGTCGACGGCAACCTGCTCAACCGCGCAGGCCCGCGCATGATCGCCGGCGCCGCCATACTGTGCGAAAAGCTGGACGAAGCACGGCGCCACCGTAAATGACAGCCTTCCCTTTCCAGACCCTGATGGTGCAGGGAACGACCTCGGATGCGGGAAAAAGCACGGTCGTGGCGGCGCTGTGCCGTTTATTGAAACGCGAAGGCGTGCGCGTGGCGCCGTTCAAGCCGCAGAACATGGCCCTCAACAGCGCGGTCACGCGCGACGGCGGAGAAATCGGCCGGGCCCAGGCGCTGCAGGCGATCGCGGCCGGCCTGGCGCCGCACACCGACATGAATCCGGTGCTGCTGAAACCGTCGAGCGATACCGGCGCCCAGGTAATCATCCATGGCAAGGTGCGCGCCGAGATGAACGCGCGCGACTATCACCACTATAAAACGGTGGCGATGGCGGCGGTGCTGGAATCGCACCGGCGCCTGTGCGCGCAGTACGACTGCGTCGTGGTCGAAGGCGCCGGCAGCCCGGCCGAGATCAACCTGCGCGAGCGCGACATCGCCAACATGGGTTTCGCGGAAGCGGTCGACTGCCCGGTGATCCTGGTTGCCGACATCGACCGCGGCGGCGTCTTCGCGCACATCGTCGGGACGCTGGCCTGCCTGTCGAACAGCGAGCGGGCGCGCATCGTCGGCTTCGTGATCAACCGCTTCCGTGGCGACATCGGATTGCTGGAACCGGGACTGGACTGGCTCGAACGCGAGACCGGTAAACCAGTGCTGGCGGTGCTGCCCTACCTGCATGGCCTGTATCTCGATGCGGAGGACGCGGTGCAGCCGGCGCAGGCCGGGCGCGGCGCCTTCACGGTCGTGGTGCCGAGTCTGCCGCGCATGAGCAACCACACCGATTTCGACGCGCTGCGCGCCCATCCCGAGGTCGACCTGCGTTTCGTGCGCGAGGGCGAACCCATTCCGGCGGCCGACCTGATCATCCTCCCAGGCAGCAAGAACACGCGCGCCGACCTGGCCTGGCTGGGCGCGCAGGGATGGCCTGCGGCGATCCGGCGTCACCTGCGCTATGGCGGCAAGCTGATCGGCGTGTGTGGCGGCTTCCAGATGCTGGGGACACGGATCGACGATCCGCATGGCGTCGAAGGCAGCGCCGGCGCAGCGGAAGGGCTGGCCCTGCTGGAAATGACGACGACGATGACCCGGCACAAGCAGCTGCGCCAGGTCAGCGGCATATGCGCTTTCGATGGGAGCGGCGCGCAGGTCGAAGGCTACGAGATCCACATGGGCGAGTCGGAAGGCGCCGCCCTCGGCCAGCCGGCGTTTCGTATCGACGGTCGCGCCGAGGGTGCGTGCTCGATGGATGGACAGATCCTCGGCACCTACCTGCATGGACTGTTCGATCATCCGGATGCCTGCGCGGCGCTGTTGCGCTGGGCAGGATCGCGGACAGAGCACCGCGTCGATACCGCCGCCTTGCGCGAGGCGAGCCTGGAACGGCTGGCCGATGCCGCGCAACCGCTGCTCGCGCGCCTGCGATCGCTACCATTCTCTTGATAGATAAGGGCTATCTCTTTGCTTAAATCAATTTAATTTACGCATTTGATGAGAATGACTATCATTTGCCTCTGATTGTGCCAAGCAGGAGTAGCAAATGATCGTCGCAGCAAAACGACTCAGCCAGGTAGCGACCCATATGGGCATCGCCTATGCGTTGGCCTACGCCATGACGGGCTCGGCGGTGTTCAGCGGCCTGGCGGTGCTGGTGGAGCCGGTGATCAACGTCTTGCTGCTGCCCTTACACGAAGCGGCCTGGGCGAAACGGCACCGCAAGGCACGCGATGTGCGTGCGCGCTACGCCTCGGTTGCGCTTGAAAAGATCAGCCAGACCGGCCTGCATGCCGGCGTCGCCTTCGGCGTGATGGCTGTCGCGACGGGGTCGTTCGCACTCGGCGGCCTGGCTGCGCTGCTCGAGCCGGTCTGCAATGTCATCGTCCTGCCGCTGCACGATCGCCTGTGGGACAAGCTCGAGCGTGCCTGCCAGCCGGCTGCCCAGCTTCGCGGCGCCTGAGCGTGGCGGCGTAGCGCCCACCTGAGGGCGCATCCCTGGCGCCTCCTTGTCTTACGCCCTGGATCCGTGATCGGCCGGGGCGTTTTGCTTTGCGCTTCCGATCAATGTCCGCCGTGGCCGTGTCCGCCACCGTGATGTCCCCAACCGCCGCCGTGGCCGGACCAGCCATGGTGGCCGCCGTGATAGCCGTCGTGGCCACCGTGGTGGTAATAACCGAAGCCGAAGTTCAGAGAGACCGGTGGCCCGACATAGGAAGGATAGCCATAATAGCGATACGGATAATAGTAGGGATAAGAGTAAGGATAGGAGTAGGGGTAAGTGTAATCGTTGGGGTAGGAGTAAGCGTAATAAGGATCGTAGACGCAGCCACCAAGCCCGCCGGCCAGGAACGCGACGACCGCAAGCCCTTGTACTGCTCGGATACTTCGGGTGTTCATGACAGTTCCCGGAAACGAGGACCCTGCTTCATCCTAGTACAGCATGCCAAGTTTTCAATAGAACTGTTCGTCAAGCACCTGGGAGCCCTGGTAGGGTGGGCTCTCGAGCCCACGCGGTCTCACCGGCCGAACATCCGCGGCGTGAAGCCCAGTAGGGTGGGCGCGGCCGGCGTAGACACCTGTGTCCACGCGGTCTCGCCGGATGATCAGCCAGCGGCCCGAAGAGTATGGAGAACCAACGAAAACGGATACCTGAAACGCAAAAAACCCCGCAGAGATCACTCTGCGGGGTTTTGCTTATAACT
>NZ_DAMCPG010000072.1:0-13789 GCF_032106685.1 Massilia sp. | reverse complement strand
GCTCGTCGGGCTCATAACCCGAAGGTCACAGGTTCAAATCCTGTCCCCGCAACCAGAATTCGAAAAGCCGCTGTTTTCTTCAAAGGAAACAGCGGCTTTTTCCATTTTCCCTTCGGAAAACCCTCGATCAGGATCAAGCGGGCTGCGCTTTCGCGGCACTTGGCGAACCCGGCAATGTCCAACTGCTGGCTGGCTCGGCTGTGAGCAAGCGCCGCGCCATTGACTCCATGACGACGAATTCGACCATGATTACTGTTGACGACATCAACGAGGCCTGGGGCTGGGTGGGCCTGACCGCCGTCGAGGTGCTGGGCGCGAATGCCTTCGGCAATCTGATCATTCGCGACGCCGACGGCAGCTATTGGCGGCTGCGTCCGCAAGACCTGTGCTGCGAGCCCGTCGCCGAGGACCGCGCCGCCCTCGATGCGCTGTCCTACAACCAGGACTTCCTGAACGACTGGTACATGCCGGAACTGGTCGACTTGGCCGAATCCACGCTGGGTCCGCTGACCGAGGACCGCACATACTGCCTCAAGATCCCCAGCGCGCTCGGCGGGCACTACGGGCGCGACAACCTGGCGACCGTGCCGCTGTCGGAACTGATCCGTTTTTCGGGGGAGGGCGCGCAGCAGTTCGAGGGCTTGCCGCGCTGGTGCTGAACGGCGGGGTGAATCGTAGGGTGGGCAGCTCCACCGGCGAAGGATGAGCATTCGTGCCGTGTGCGCTGCCCACGCGGTGATCGTTGGCGGCTCCGTGATCGCGTTGGACGATCTGGCCGCTCACCATCACCGCGTGGGCGGCGCACGAGGCGCAACGATGCATATACCGGGGTACAGCCGCCCACTCTACCGGATCGGCGGCGCTTACCCGGCCGGCTGGTTCAGGCTCGCCCACAAATACGCCGCGGCCATCGTCCGATGCGGCCGGTAGGCGGCAAGCCAGGCCTCTGCCTGCGCGATGTCGGGCTTCGCGGCGGCGCCGGTCAAGCGTCCGATCGCGCTGCGTACCGCCACGTCCCCATGCAGCGAGCAGTCGGCGTAGCCGTAGCCGCGCAGCAGGGTGTAGTTGACCGTCCAGGGACCGATGCCCTTGATGGCCAGCAGGGCGGCGCCGGCGCGCTCGGGGTCGTCGTCCTGGCGCAGCAGCAGTTCGCCCTCGGCCGCCATGCGCGCCACGCGCAGCAGGGTCTCGGCCTTGGCGCGCGAGAACTTGCGGCTGGTCAGCGTTTCGAGATCGAGGCGGGCGACGTCGGCCGCCTCCGGGTAGCACCACAGGCCGCTGCCGTGCCTGCTTCCGGCCTGCGCGATGAAGGTGCGGCGCAGGCTGATCGCGAACGGCAGGTTGATCTGCTGGCCGATGATGGCCCAGGTCAGGGCTTCGAACACGGTGGCCGACTGCACGATGCGCAGGCCCGGCAGGCGCCGCACGAGCGGGCCGAAGACGGCGTCGTCGCGCACGAACGCGGCAAACGGCGCCGGGTCGATGCGCAGCGCCAGGATGTTGCGCACCGCATCCTGTGCCAGCGCCTGCGCGCTTTCGCCGAGCGCGCCGTCGGCCTCGATCCGACACGCGGCCGCGTCCGCGCCAAGGCGCACATCGAACAGCACCGGCACCCCGTCCAGCAGCACCGCCTTGCGCATGCCGTTGGCGCTGACCCGCTCGGCCAGGCCCTCGGCGTCGCGCGCATGGAAGGCCAGCACGTCCTCGACGCGATAGTGGGCCGGCAGCGCCAGGGAGAGGGTGTGCACAGCCGTCATTTGCCGGCGGCGGCGGGCGCGGTGCGCCCCAGGCGCGGCACGAAGCCGGTGACGAGGGCGGTGCCGACCAGCACGATGGCCGAGCCCGCCAGGGTGTGCCAGCCGACCACTTCGCCCAGGAACAGCGCGCCCCACAGGATGCCGAATACCGGGTTCAGGAAGGTCACCGTCAGCGCCGAGGTCGGTCCGACTTCCTCGATCAGGCGGAAGTAGATCAGGTAGGCGATGCCGCTGCACAGCACGCCCAGGGCCAGCACCGCCGCCCACACGCCGGGCGTGGGCGTACTGGGCGCCGGGAAGAAGGGGAGGGCCGGCAGCACGAACAGGGTCGCGGCCCACATGGTGCCGTGGGCGTTGGCGAAGGGTTCGACGCTTTTCGCCGACTTGGCGTACAGGCTGGCGATGCTGTAGCACAGCGCCGCCGCCAGCGCGGCCGCGATGGCGATGGCGGCGCCCGGACGCGTCGAGACGTCGTCGAAGCCGACCAGCAGGGCCACGCCGGCCGTGCCCAGCACCAGGCCGAGGCCGGTCTTCGGCTTGATCGGATGGCGGCCCCAGGCGGCGCCGAGCAGGGCGCCCCACATCGGCGCGGTGGCGTTCAGCACCGACAGCACCGAGGCGCTGAGCGTGCGCGCGCCGTAGGCGAACAGCAGGAAGGGCAGCGCGGAGTTGAAGAAGCCCAGCATCAGGTAATGCTTCCAGTTGGCGCGCAGGTCGAGCCGCTTGCGCAGCGCCAGGCCCACCGCCGCCAGGAACAGCGCGGCGAACAGCACACGGTACTCGATCAGCACGGCCGGCCCCAGCACCGGGGCGCCGATGCGCATGAAGAGGAAGGAGCCGCCCCAGATGGCGGCCAGCAGGAGGAGACGCAGGAAATTGGAGGTGTTCATCTTCTTATCATCGGCAAACGAGCATCGTGATGCGCGCCGCCGTCGCGCGCATCCTCGTTGTTGCTATCGAATCCTTGCTATCGTATCGAGATGCGCCTAGACCGTGCAGGCCGCGGTCCCGGCCGGCTGCGGCGCGGCCGCGTGCGGCACCAGCATCGCCGCCGGCACGCCGTTCTTGATGGCGGTCATCTCTGCCAGGATCGCAATCGCGATCTCGGCCGGCGTCTTGCTGCCGATGTAGAGGCCGATCGGACCGTGCAGGCGGTCGAGCTCGGCGTCGGTGAGGTCGAACAGCTTGAGGCGCTCGCGGCGCTTGGCATTGTTCAGGCGCGAACCGATCGCGCCGACGTAGAAGGCGTCCGACTTGAGCGCCTCCATCAGGGCCAGGTCGTCGAGTTTCGGGTCGTGGGTCAGCGCCACCACGGCGCTGCGCGCATCCAGGCGCGCCTCGATCACGACGTCGTCCGGCATCGCGTGCAGCAGCTCGACGCCGGGCAGGTTCCAGTCGGCGCGGTATTCCTCGCGCGGGTCGCAGACGCTGACGCGGTAGTCCATGCCGCTGGCGACCTGGGCCAGGAAGCGCGACAGCGGGCCGGCGCCGATGATGATCAGGCGCCAGCGCGGGCCGTGCACGGTATGCAGGCTTTCGTTCTCGACGCGCAGCACGGCGCCCGGCGCGGCAGGGCCGAGCGTGACGGCGCCGCTGTTCAGGTCGAGCCGCCGCTCGAGCAGTTCTCCGCCTTCGAGGCGCTGCAGCAGTTCCGGCAGGCCGCTGCCGGCGTGCAGGGGCTCGACGGCCAGCTCGATGGTGCCGCCGCAGGGCAGGCCGAAGCGGTGGGCGTCGTCGGCGCTGATGCCGTAGCTGACGATGTGCGGCCTGGCGTCCGGAGAGATACCCTTGGCGCGCACGTTCTCGATCAGGTCGTCCTCGATGCAGCCGCCGGACACCGAGCCGATGACGCGGCCGTCGCCGCGCACCGCCAGCGTCGCGCCGATCGGGCGCGGGCTCGAACCCCAGGTCTTGACCACGGTGACCAGCTCGCAGCGATGGCCTGCGGCGATCCAGCCGGCGGCGGTCTTGAGTACTTCCAGGTCGAGGCTATCCATGGTTCGGTTTGCTGGCGCTGCTGGTGAGGGATGACAATGATACAAAAAAAGCCAGCGGGGCGTCGGCGGGGAGGTCGCGTCGCGGGAACGCATGGGGAGGCGCAGGTGGTGCGATGACCGTGCGGCCGGAATCAAGGCAATGCCGTGCGGATTTTTGCGTGGGCACGGAGTGCCCACCCTACAGTTCGCGTCGACGATCCAGACAGTAGGGTGGGCGCGGCCGGCGTAGGCACCCCGTGCCCACGCGGAACGACGCGGTGTGTTGGCGCGCTTTGAACGGTATCGGATGCAAACCCGGCCGCGTCCCATTGCGGACACGCGGCCGGTCAAACGGCTCACATCACGGCGTGATCGGCTTCTTTGCCGCGCGCTTGGCCTTCACGTCCGCCACGGCCGCGTCGATCGCCGCCAGGCGCGCCGTCAGCGCCGGGTGGTTGGCGGTATGGCCGTTGGCCACGCTGGCCGGGTAGCTGGCGGCGAAGCGCTTCCAGAACGCCGAGGCGCCCTCGATGTTGTAGTCGGCGCGCGCCAGCAGGAAGATCCCGAGGCGGTCGGCCGCCGCGTCCAGGTTGCCCGGCATCGCCTTGATGCCGGCGCTGCCGTTCAGCATCGACAGGTCCGGCGTCACGCGCGTCAGGTTGGTGATGACGCTGTCGATCGTCGCCGAATTGCGCTGCGTCGCCGCGTGGCTCAGCATGTTGTGCGCCATCGTGCGCGCCAGCACGTAGGCCAGCTCGTCGTCGCTCCTGGTCACGCCCATCATGCCGCGCGTGACCATCACGCGCTGGCCGTCGGCATAGGCGTTGACGTTGTCGGCGTTGCCCAGTTCGATCGCGAAGCTGCAGGCGCGCGTGACCGGAATGCTCAGGTCGCGGTTGCGGCCGTCGCGTTCGACCGTCAACGGCAGGGTCGGCTGCGAGGCCACGATCGGTCCGAACACGGCGCCGGCGCCGGACAACGCGTTCGGTCCGGTCGGCAGCGGCTTGCCACCGGCCGCCACCAGGCCGTCGCCCAGGCGCAGGCCTGCCTTGGCCGCGCCGCTGCCGGCCAGCACGCCGGTCACCTGCAGCCGCTCATCCATGCCGAAGGCCAGGTGCGCGGCCTCGTTGTATTCGCCCGGATACGAGTAGCGGTTCTTCGCCGTGAAGCCGAGCAGGTTGCGCGCGTGTTTCGTGCACAGTTCGGCGTTGTCGATCAGGAGCGGGGCGGCCACGCGGTACAGGCGGTCCTGCAGCGCGGCCATCTTGGTGAGCGTGTCGGCCGCTGCCGCCATCTGCGGAGTGAGCGGCTGGCCCTGCGGCGTCTCGGTGGCGGCGCCAGGGAAGGTGCCGGTCTGGCCGAACTGGCCTGGCGTCGTACAGGCCGACAGCAGCAGGGCGGTAAAGACTGCCAGCGCCCCCGGGCGCAGGCGATGGATGCGGATCATGGTCCTCCTTGCGTTATTGTTTTCCGGTGCTGCCGAACCCTCCGGCGCCCCGTTCGCTCGATGCGAATTCCTCCACCACGTTGAAGCCGACCTGCAGCACCGGCACGATCACCAGCTGCGCCAGCCGGTCCAGCGGCTGCAGCGTGAAGCTCGCATGCCCGCGGTTCCAGGTCGACACCATCAGTTGCCCCTGGTAGTCGGAGTCGATCAAGCCTACCAGATTGCCCAGAACGATGCCGTTCTTATGGCCGAGCCCACTGCGCGGCAGGATCATCGCCGCATAGCCGGGGTCGGCCACGTGGATCGCCAGGCCGGTCGGCACCAGCACGGTCTGGCCCGGCTCGAGCGTGAGCGGGGCGTCGATGCAGGCGCGAAGGTCCAGGCCGGCGCTGCCGGGCGTCGCATAGGCCGGCAGCAGGTCTTTCATGCGCGGATCGAGGATTTTTACGTCAACAGTCTTCATGGATTCCTTACGGACCGCGATAAACCTACTGCGCGTCGGATGTTCGGACTGCGATGCTCGCTGTACAACCGTACAGCTGCGCTTCTCCTCCAAACCTTCTTCCGCTCGCACGGTTTTTCGCGTTCCTTATTATTCAAGTAAGCAGCGAGCGCTGTTCGAGGCGCTTGCCGATTTCGGAAATGAGCTGGCGCGCCAGCGTCAGCTTGTCGGCGCGCGGCAGCACGGTGTGGCCGCTGTCGTCGAACAGGACGATGGAGTTGTCATCCTGCCCGAAGGTATGGTGGCCGATGTTGCCCACCAGCAGAGGGATGCCCTTTTTCTCGCGCTTGGCGGCGCCGTACGCGACCAGGTTTTCCGACTCGGCGGCAAAGCCGACGCAGTAGGGCCAGCCCGACAGCGAGGTGGTGGCCGCCACCGAGGCCAGGATGTCGGCGTTCTGCACGAATTCGAGCTGGGGCGGGGCGCCGCCTTCCTGTTTTTTGAGTTTCTGCTCGCTGGCGTTGGCGACGCGCCAGTCGGCCACCGCCGCCACGCCGACGAACACGTGCTGGCCCTCGACCTGGGCCATGACGGCGTCGTGCATCTGCTGGGCCGACAGCACGTCGATGCGGCGCACGCCGTGCGGCGTCGGCAGGGCGGTCGGACCGGACACCAGCGTGACCTCGGCGCCGGCCTCGCGCGCCGCGCGCGCGATCGCATAGCCCATCTTGCCCGAGGACAGATTGGTGATGCCGCGCACCGGGTCGATGGCCTCGAACGTGGGGCCGGCCGTGATCAGCACGCGCTTGCCCGCCAGGACCTTCTGTTGGAAGGAGGCGACCAGTTCCTCGAGCAGCTGCTCGGGTTCGAGCATGCGGCCAAGGCCCGTTTCGCCGCAGGCCTGCTCGCCCGCGGCCGGGCCGAAGATGCAGATCCCATCCTGCAGCAGCGTCGCGACGTTGCGCTGGGTCGCCGGGTTCTGCCACATCTCGACGTTCATCGCCGGCGCCACCAGCAGCGGCACGCCCTGCGGACGCGCCAGGCACAGCGTGGAGAGCAGGTCGTCGCAGACGCCGTGCGCGAGTTTGCGGATGAAGTCGGCCGAGCAGGGCGCGATCAGCACCGCGTCGGCGCCGCGCGTGAGGTCGATGTGCGCCATGTTGTTGGGCATGCGCGGGTCCCACTGGTCCAGCCAGACCGGGTTGCCGGACAGCGCCTGCAGCGTCACCTGGCCGATGAAGTGGGTCGCGGCCTCGGTCATCGCGACGTGCACCCTGGCGCCCTGCTTGACCAGCGCGCGGCACAGTTCCGCGGCCTTGTAGCAGGCCACGCCCCCGGACAGGCCGAGGACGATCTTCTTGCCCTTCAGGTCCATGCTCATGTCGGACTCCTTGCGAGTGTGTTCAGTTCTTGTTCACGCGGCGCAGTTCATCGAGGATGAACAGGAAGGCGCCGATCGAGATGCCGATGTCGGCGACATTAAAGGCCGGGAAGTGGCCGACGCCGCGCCAGTAGAAGTCGAGGAAGTCGATCACGTGGCCATAGGCGACGCGGTCGATCACGTTGCCGACGGCGCCGCCCAGGATCAGCGCCAGCGACCAGCAGAACAGGCGCTGGCCGGCGTTGCGCTTGAGCAGATACAGGATGAAGCCGATCGCGCCGATCGCGATCGCGGTGAAGAACCAGCGCTGCCAGCCGCCCTGGTCGCCGAGGAAGGAAAAGGCCGCGCCCGGGTTATACACCAGCACCAGGTTGAAGAAGCTGGTGACCGGCAGGGTCTCGCCGTAGACGAACAGTTTCGAGATGGTGATCTTGGTCAGCTGGTCGATCAGCACGACGATGAAGGCGATGCCCAGCCACGGGGTCATGCCGGCGCCGGATTTGTGGACCGTGGAGATGCCTGGTTTTTTCTTGGTTGCCATTTGCTTATCGGATCGGATGTGAAAAACCGCCATGCCGGGATCCGACATGGCGGTTGCTGGACTGGCCTTTACGCGAAGCGGCGTGCTTCGCCGGCGCCGAACAGGTTGGCCACGCAGCGGCCGCACAGGCCCGCGTGCTCGTGGTTGTGGCCGACGTCGCGGCGGTAGTGCCAGCAGCGCTCGCACTTTTCCGCTTCCGACGGGGTCACGGTCACCGCCTCGTTGGCGGCGTCGTCGACCTTCTCGACGCTCGCCTGCGAGGTGATGAAGACGAACTTCAGGTCGTCGTCCAGGCTGGCCAGCAGGGCGTACTTGTCGCCGGCGGCCTTGATCGCCAGTTCCGCCTGCAGCGAGGAGCCGATCGCGCTGGACGCGCGCACTTCCTCGAGCTGCTTGGTCACATCGGCGCGCACTTCGCGCAATGCCGCGTACTTGGCCAGCAGCGCCTCGCCGTCAGGCAGCTCCGGGAAGCTCCACAGGGTCTGCGTGAAGATGGTCTCGTCGCTGTCGGCATACGCCTGCTGGCCGGCGAACACGGCCCAGGCTTCCTCGGCGGTGAAGGACAGGATCGGCGCCATCACGCGCAGCAGCGCATGGGCGATGTGCCACAGCGCGGTCTGGGCCGAGCGGCGCGCCTGGGAGTCGACGCCGCTGGTGTACAGGCGGTCCTTCAGGATGTCGAGGTAGAAGCCGCCCAGGTCTTCCGAGCAGAAGTTCTGCAGGCGCGCGACCACCGGGTGGAACTCGTAGCGCTCGAAGTGGGCGGCGATGTCGCGCTGCAGGCGCGCGGTCTCGGCCAGCGCGTAGCGGTCGATCTCGAACATCTCGGCGACCGGGACGGCATCCTTGACCGGGTCGAAGTCCGAGGTGTTCGCCAGCAGGAAGCGCAGCGTGTTGCGGATGCGGCGGTAGGCTTCCGTCACGCGCTTGAGGATCTCTTCGCTGATCGCCAGTTCGCCCGTGTAGTCGGTCGATGCCACCCACAAACGTAGGATGTCGGCGCCCAGCGTATCCGAGATCTTCTGCGGCGCCAGCGTGTTGCCCAGCGACTTGGACATCTTCTTGCCGTTCTCGTCGACCGTGAAGCCGTGGGTCAGCAGCGCTTTGTAAGGCGGAACCCCGTTCAGCATCGACGAGGTCAGCAGCGAGGAATGGAACCAGCCGCGGTGCTGGTCCGAGCCTTCAAGATACAGGTCGGCCGGGAAGGCGGACTGCTCCTTGTGCGAACCGCGCAGCACGGTCTCGTGCGTCGTGCCCGAGTCGAACCAGACGTCGAGCGTGTCCTTGTTCTTCTCGTAGAGGTCGGCCTCATCGCCCAGCAGTTCGCGCGGGTCGAGCGCCTGCCAGGCGTCGATGCCCTTCTGTTCGATCAGCCTGGCGACCTGCTCCAGCAGTTCCGGCGTGCGCGGATGCAGCTCGCCCGTTTCCTTGTTGATGAAGAAGGCCATCGGCACGCCCCACTGGCGCTGGCGCGACAGGGTCCAGTCCGGACGGTTGGCGATCATGCCGTGCAGGCGCGCCTGGCCCCAGTCCGGGAAGAACTGGGTCTTTTCGATGCCGGCCAGCGCGGTTTCGCGCAGGGTCGGGCCGCCGTCTTTCGGCGTGACGTCCATGCCGGCGAACCACTGGCTGGTCGCGCGGTAGACGATCGGGGTCTTGTGGCGCCAGCAGTGCATGTAGCTGTGGTCGAACATCTTCAGTTCGAACAGCGCGCCGGCGCCGCGCAGGGCGTCGCAGATCGGTTTCGAGGCGTCCCAGATCGTCATGCCGCCGAACAGCGGGAGGGTCGAGGCGAAGCGGCCGTCGCCCATCACCGGTTTCAGGATATCGTCGTCCTTCATGCCGTGGGCCTTGCAGGACTGGAAGTCTTCCAGGCCATAGGCCGGGGCCGAGTGCACCACGCCGGTGCCGCTGTCGGTCGTGACGTAGTCGGCCAGGTAGACCGGCGAAGTGCGGTCGTAGAACGGATCGGCGGCGTGCAGCGGGTGCTTGAAGCGGATGCCCGACAGCTTTTCGCCGACCGTCGTCGCGATCACCTGGCCTTCGAGCTTGTAGCGCTGCAGGACCGATTCCACCAGGTCCTGGGCGACCAGCAGCAGCAGCGGTTCGCGTTGGCCATCCCTTTCGCGCTCGGTCTGCACCAGCGCATAGGTGACTTCCGGATGCACGTTCAGCGCCTGGTTCGACGGGATCGTCCACGGGGTCGTGGTCCAGATCACGATGAAGCCGTTGGTGGTCGGCAGTTGCGCGAGACCGAAGGCGGCCGCGACTTTTTCCGGCTCCGCGAACGGGAAGCCGACGTCGATCGCCGGGTCGCGCTTGTCCTGGTATTCGACTTCCGCTTCGGCCAGCGCCGAGCCGCAGTCGAAGCACCAGTTGACGGGCTTGAGGCCGCGGTAGACGTAGCCCTTGTCGAGCAGCTTGCCGAGGGCGCGCAGTTCGTCGGCCTCGTTACCGTAGGCCATGGTCATGTAGGGGTTGTCCCATTCGCCCAGCACGCCCAGGCGGATGAAGCCGGCGCGCTGGCGGTCGATCTGCTCGAGGGCGTAGGCGCGGGCTTTCTGCAGCACGTCGGCGGTCGGCAGGTTCTTGCCGAACTGTTTTTCGATCTGGATCTCGATCGGCATGCCGTGGCAGTCCCAGCCCGGCACGTAGGGCGCATCGAAACCGGCCATGGTGCGCGACTTGACGACCATGTCCTTCAGGATCTTGTTGACGGCGTGGCCCAGGTGGATGTCGCCGTTCGCATACGGCGGACCGTCGTGCAGGATGAACTTCGGACGGCCGGCGGCCGCCTTGCGGATGCGCTGGTAGATCTTCTTGTCCTGCCATTGCTTGACCCAGCCCGGCTCGCGCTTGGCGAGGTCGCCGCGCATCGGGAAGGCGGTATCGGTCATGTTGACCGGGTATTTGCTTTCAGGCTTCTTCGCGCCTTTCTGGGCAGGCGCATTCTGGACGGGTTTGCTGTTTTCGGACATATGTTTCTTCAAGAGGAGTGTTCGGGAGTGGCCAGCCGGGGGCGGCCGCGCAAGCGGGGTGGCGTGCGCGTCAAATTCGGTCGGTGGCGGTCAGGGCGCCGGCGCGGCCTGCCGCGCCGCAACCGGCGGGCGCGGCACGGCGCGCGTCGCGCGCCGCGAACCAGGCGCGCGCCTGCTCGGCGTCGCGGTGGATGGCCGCGGTCAGGGTGTCGAGGTCGACGTATTTTTCTTCGTCGCGCAGTTTTTGCAGGAATTCGACGCGCACCAGCTTGCCGTAGCAGGCCTGGGCGTAGTCGAAGAGATGCACTTCGAGCAGCATGCGGCCGGCATCCTCGACGGTCGGACGCACGCCCAGGCTGGCGACCGCCGGCAGCGGGCCGTCGGCCAGGCCATGGACCTGGACCACGAAGATGCCCTGCAGGGCGGGGCGGTGCATGACGCGCAGGTTGAGTGTCGGGAAACCCAGCGTGCGGCCGAGCTTCTGGCCATGGATCACGTGGCCGGAGATCGAATACGGGTGGCCGAGCAGGGCGCAGGTAGCGTCCAGGTCGCCGGCGGCCAGCGTGGCGCGCACGGCCGAGGAGGAAATGCGTTGTTCGCCTTCGAGCACGGTGGGCAGGGTTTCGACGTGGAAGCCGTGGCGCTTGCCCGCTTCGACCAGCATGGCGACGTTGCCGGCGCGTCGGGCGCCGTAGCAGAAGTCCTCGCCCACCATCAGCCACTTCACGTGCAGGCCCTCGACCAGCACGCGCTCGGTGAATTCGTCCGGCGACATGGCCGCGAAGTGCTCGTTGAAGTGTTCGACGATGACGCGGTCGATGCCGCCTTGTTCCAGCGCCTCGAGCTTGTCGCGCAGGTTGGCGATGCGCGCCGGGGCGCGGCTGAGGTCTCCGCTGCGGCGCGCAAAATATTCGCGCGGATGAGGTTCGAACGTCATCACGGCCGCTTCCAGCCCAAGGCTGTCGGCTGCCGCCCGCACGCGCGCCAGCAATGCCTGGTGGCCGCGGTGGACACCGTCGAAGTTGCCGATCGTGAGGGCGCAAGGCGCACGCGCCTGGTCGTTGGGAAGTCCGCGAAATACCTTCATTGGTTCAGAGTGCCGCAAGATGGCTGCACGTCAATCCAGGGTGAAATACCTGATTATACGGTAAAGGCTTGTTGCACAGCGGAAGAGGAGGGCCGGGGCTGGCGGGGAAGAGGGCACCGGCCAAAAAAAAACGCCGCCCGGAGGGGGCGGCGTTTTCAGGCGCGGGAACGCGGCAATCAAGCCAGCGGCTTGTTGATGGCCATGATCCAGTAGCGGGCCAGGTCGGCGGTGCCTTCCTTGCCGCCCACGGTGCGCAGCGTGCTGATCGCCTGCTGCTTCTTGCCGGCCGCGGCATAGGCTTCGCCCAGGCGCAGCTTGGCTTCGTCGGCGTAACGCAGGCCGCCGGCCTTGATCGCGGCTTCCATCATCTTCAGGCCCTTGTCGGCCTGGCCGGACTGCACCAGGCTGTAACCCAGGGCGACCAGGCTGTCGTTGTCCTTGGCGGCCGTGTACTCGGCTTCCAGGGCGGCGACGGCCTTGTTCTGGTCGGCCAGGTTCTTCTCGGCCAGGTCCTTCAGGCGCTTGTGGCGTTCGGCATCCGGACCGGTGCCCAGGGCGCCGCTCTTGTAGCCCTTGTCGATCACCTTCAGGGCTTCGGCCGGGGCCTTCGCCTGCAGCACGAGCTGGGCCATTTCCATGAACTCGCTCGGCTTCTTCATCAGGTTGTTCGCCAGCTTCAGGCGGTAGACGTCCACCGCCAGGCGGCCGGAGAAGCCCGGCTTGCCCTGCACGCGGTTCAGCAGGTCATTCCAGTACTGGGCCTTCGGGTAGTTGGCGGCCAGTTTCTCGATGGTGTTGACGTAGCCGACCTTGTCGTTCTTCTTGAGCTGGATGTTGGCCAGCATGCCGAGCATGTCTTCGTTCATGCGGCCTGCCTTCTCGGCAGCGCGCAGCTCGGATTCCAGGGCAGCGATGTTGCCCTGCTTGTAATAGTTCTGCAGCAGGTAAGCGCGCAGTTTCGGATCGTCGCGGTCCTTGAGCTGGCGCTGGATGGCTTCGTTCGCGTTGTTCAGGTCGCCGGCGCGCATGTAGATGCCGATCAGGCCTTCCGAGAACTGGCCGCGCTCGCTGGCCGACAGCTTGCCCGAAGCGATCAGGGCTTCGAAGGCCTTGGCGGCGGTGTCGTAGTCGCCGGCCGACGATGCCGCCGAGGCGCGCACGCGCTCGATCAGGAAGCTTTCGTTGGCGGTCTTGTTGGGGACCTTGTCCGCTTCGCGCAGTTTTGCCAGGGCATCCTTGTGCTTACCCTGTTTCATCAACGCCTGGGCTGCCTGCAGCGGCTTGCCGATCTCGGCGCGCACGGCTTCCGCCGCGTGGGCAGGGGCCAGGCCAATGACAGGGGTGGCTGCGGTGAAGCCGAGGGCGGCCAGTGCGAGGCCGAGGTGTGCGAGACGGAATTTGCTCATGTGTCGAAAATCCTCTTTGAAAATGGACACGGCAGGGAAACCCTGCCGTGTTGGTCAAACCTGGTGCGGTTACTGGAACTGCTCGTTACCGACCATGCCGATCTTGGTGACGCCGAGACGCTGGGCGGTAGCCATGACACCGGCAACAACCTTGTACTCGACCAGCTTGTTCGGACGCAGATGCACTTCCGGCTGGTTGGGCTGGGCTGCCACTTCATTCATCTTGGCTTCCAGGGTCGCACGATCCTGGACTACCTGGCCGTCCCAGAGAACGGTGCCGTCGAAGTCCACGTCGATCGTCACAACCCGGGGCTCTTCCGTCTGCGGCGGCGGGGTGCCAACCGGCATGTTCAGATTGACCGAGTGGTTTTGCTTCGGAATCGTGATGATCAGCATAATGATCAGAACGAGCAGGACGTCGATCAGCGGCGTCATGTTCATTTCCATCATCGGTTCCGGATCAGCTCCTTTGGCGGAGCCTGAACCTACGTTCATACCCATGGTGTTTCCTTTTCAAATGTTGGGGTCGCGGTCGCAAACCGGGCCGAAGCCCGGTTTGCGGGGGAAGCTTTATCAGCCGCCCTTGTCAGGTGGTTCGATGACGAAACCGACCTTCTGTACCCCAGCACGCTGTGCCGTGTAGATCACCCGACCGATCGATTCGTAGCGCGTTTCTTGGTCGCCACGAACTTTCACTGCAGGCTGCGGCACCTTCACCGACTGCTCCGCGAAGAACTTGAACAGCTCGTCCGTATTCGCGATGCGGGTCTGGTT
>NZ_DAMCPG010000071.1:0-16220 GCF_032106685.1 Massilia sp. | reverse complement strand
AGAGGATTGAAAATCCTTGTGTCGGTGGTTCGATTCCGCCCCGGGCCACCAAGAA
This sequence comes from Massilia sp., assembly GCF_032106685.1. Taxonomy (GTDB): domain Bacteria; phylum Pseudomonadota; class Gammaproteobacteria; order Burkholderiales; family Burkholderiaceae_D; genus Telluria. Next base: position 16,165 of record NZ_DAMCPG010000071.1, on the reverse strand, counting down.
CATACTTCACGAAACGCCGATCCATGCAGATCGGCGTTTTTGTTTCCAGCGCAAGAAGTCCTCGTGTCCGGTCTATTCCCGGCCCACCATCTCCGCGCCCGCACAACCGTCCGAATCGTCCAAACGTCCGCCCACTTAGGTCTTCACTCCGCAGCACGGACGTTAAACGTCCAAACGCCTATTGTGACCTCCATGCTACGGTGACAGAACGGACTTTTGGTCCGATGGTCGCAGGTTCGAATCCGCACGGCCCACCACTTATTCCCTATTCATCCGAATCCGCCTCTGGCTTGTGTTCCTTGACCTCGTCGATTGGAATGCTCAGCAGCGCGGCATTCATCTGCCGGTAGAGCGGCTCGACATCAGATTCGACCTCGTCGTAGCACTCGGGAAGCAACATGCTGTACTTCTTGTCGAAAACAGTTGTCTTGTCGAGCTGAGCGTCCGAGTGTTTCGTGACGCAGACTATGAGCTGCATGGAATCCGGAAGGCTCTCCGCGATGAACCCGAGGACGACGTGGAGGTTCAGGTCGTCTTGGTCCTGCTGGTTCGGAGAGTCTATGACTACAGGGACCGACATGCCTAGCTGTTCGCCGTGGCAGACCTTCCACAAGGCTGCGTAGTAAGCGAGGAGCAAACGAGGCCCTCCGCTGCCTGAACGGTTAGGTCTGCTGACAAGGTTTGGATTGCCCGAAGGATCGGGTACGTTGAGCGACTTCCTCGCTAGCTGGTAGGCTTCTCTGAACGCAGCCACAATCCTTTTGGCACGCTTCTTGTCGGTCAACGCGCCCAGTTGTGCCTCGATTTCCGCAAGTTTGGCGTTCCAATCCGCCAGTTCGCCGGCGATCTGTTCTCTTTCGGCATCGAATGCCCTATGGGCAGCCTGGGCTCCTTGGGATTCCACTACCTCTTGGAACCGGAGGTCCCCGCGCTTATGCTCAAGGATCCCGTTGATTCTGGCGTAGTTGCCGCGCAGCGTTCGAAGTTCCCCGTTCGTCGATTCCAGTTGGCGTCGCGCGGTAACGAGATCTCTCTGGAGCGTACGCGTAAGCTCCTCCAGGATCCTGGCGTCCTCGGCATAGCCCAAGTAGTGCAGGAATGACTGCTCGTGCTCCGCCCCACACGTCGGGCAGACGATTTCATTGGCATTGGCAATGTTCGCAAGGTACTTCTGGTCTCCGGCGTATTCCCGCAGCGAGGCGAAGGCGGTTTGGATCTGGTGGTTGATGCTTGCAACCACTTCACCCTCGCGGACATACTTAGCGCGCAGAGTTTCCTGCAGGCCGTTGAGCTCGTTCGCCTCTAATGTCAGGCGGCGGATTTCTTCTTCGAAGCCCGCCTCCGACAGCTTCACGGTGCCAACCGGAAGAGTCTGGCTCAGCCGACCGCGAGCGCGTTCCAGAAGCTTCATCTCGCTGACACGCGCGTCGGCTTCCTTCGATATCGCGCTTTGCTCGCTCTTGAGCTCGTAGTATTCGGCAGGCTTGATACCGCTGAAGTATTCGAGGATGCTGCGGACCGGTGCCGCATACTGCATCGTAGCGGGGAAAGTATCCCATTTTTCCCGCCAGCTCCCATCTTGGTCAATGTAAAAAGGGAGGAAAAAACAGGAAGGATCGGCCAATACGCCCTGCCCTGTCTTCTTAGAAGTCAGCATGAGCTTAAAACCGACCAGCGCCGCGAACGTTTCTGCCCATGCGGCAGGCGAATCAGTTGCCTTGAGAAGCTTGCCGGACGAATCGTGAAGCGAGCGCGCACCACTATGGTGGATGACGGTAAACGATTCACCGTCTACCTTGAACCTGACTGCGGAAACGGTCTGAGGATCCCATTGTTCGAGGGTTCCCAGCGGTTTGGCACCAAGCGTTACGAAGAGGTGCTTAACGAGACTTGACTTGCCCGTATGGTTCTCCCCTTGGATCAGATTCCTGTGCGGGTGAAAGCTGACCTTTCTGGCTTTTTTGTCGCGGTGCGATAGCAGCGATATGCTTTCGAATAGGAAGATTCTCATAGGATTTTGTAGATAGGGCGCGAAGGAGTTTTCTAAAATTAGGCTGCGGCATTTTTCGTTACCTGGATTAGCAAATACGCGAAGACTTCAGTGTTCTTGAAGGCCGGATGGGACGCGGCTATCCTCGCGGTTTCCGCTTCCAGTGCGGGAAGCAACGAAGAAGATGCCAGTAGCGGAGGTGCTGCCTTGGCGCATTCGTCGATCAGGGCGAGCTCGTCGCTCCCCCACGTCCCGGAGACGACGGCGGAGAAGTACTTCGTCACGCCGACGTTAATCGAGATACGCCTAAGAGGAGCAAGCCCTTCGAGCAGCAGTCCGTCGAGAACCTTGTCAAAGTACGATTTCAGGTCGGGAACGCCTTTGAGATCGGCAAGCGCAGAGTTCAGCTCGGCCATCGAGTATCCCCGCTGGTGACGCAGTTCCTCAAATGACGCCACGGGCTGGGTCTGTCGCCCGAGGGCACTGAGCTGCGCGAAGAGAGCGTCCACGAACGCTTTCGCTTGGCCTGCGCTCGCCGGTAGGTGCTTGCTGAGGTAAGCCGTAGCCGCGCCGAGAGCCATTAGGTGAGGGGCGTCCGGGTGCAAGGTAGTTTTCCGCAAGGCGAGCCGTTTGAGGTTCGGGACTTCTCCGGGAGCGGCGTGGAGCAGGGCCAACCCCTCGGCCAAAGGTGACGCGTGCGAAGCGTCAAGCTGCGACGCCAGGCACTTGAGCAGGGCCGAGGCTGATCCACTCGTGACCAGCGGGAGGTCGCAGCCTGCGTTCGACACGAAGTGAGCGTTGGCTTCCAAATGCTGGACAGCCAAACCAGCCTTATACAATTTACCGAGAGGGCTCTTTCCTACCTTGGACAGAGTGGGTGGTACTTTTTTCTTCGTTCGGCCGTCCGGCTTCAGCAAGCCCGTTAGTTCGTTGAACGACCACTCGCCGCTGTCTTTCTTTTTGATCTGGTATATATCGACGCGGCTGGGTGCCGTTTCAGAATCGAACTCGGCGACGTCCTGGATCGACTCGAAAAGCAGGAGGAAATCGGTCGAGCCGCCTTGTTTGAGCTCGAATATGCGGAGGAGCGCCCAGTAGCGCTGGAAGTCCACCCCCTTCTGCCCATGACCACCCCCAGCTTCCGCCAGCTCAGGATCCTGACTCAGGGAAAATATTTCGGTGAATTTTTCTTCCGCTAGCGACATATGTAGAGTTGGAAAACATCGTTCGTCAATGTGGATGGGGACCCTATGGGGTTGCTCAGCATAACTGTTGGTAATTTATCAGTGAACATGCAAATTGCCAATTTTTGTTAGCTGTCATGAGGATCATGACTTCAAAATCCTTGTGTCGGCGGTTCGATCCCGCCCCGGGCCTCCAAGAATATCCCTGACTAAACGCCGATCCATGCAGATCGGCGTTCTTTTTACGGCGCCGACAATCCTTGTGCCCGGTCTAGCTCCGGAGTGCGGGATGCAAAAAATGCGCCATCACCACCCGCCTCTTCTTTCCCCGACCGCGCATTCACGAAAGGAATGGCGCCCTCCCCAAATCTTGCCGTAAAACGCGAGCGGTTCAATCTCACGTTTGGCAATACCAACGCCACGACCAAACTACGCAGTGGATAGCGTTAGCAAGAGTTGTTTGGGGCATGTGCAAATTGGCGAAGTCAATTCAAGACAAGCTTGTGGGTTGAGTAATGATGCTAAAGGAGTCGCCAATATCCCACACGCGATTGAAATCTTCTGTCGATGATTAGACTAATCCGGCTACCGAAACTGTTTAGCAAACACGCCAGACACACAGCTGGCGTGTTACTTGTAATGTGCAAACGCATATAGACGCTCTAGAGCAACGACCACATTAGCGTACAGGCAGTATTGCGCCAATCCTGCAACCTGTCCATCTCAACTCTGCTTCCAGAACGTGAACCTTTAGCACTAGAGCGCTGGAAAAGGTTGGATGGCCAGGAAAAGCAACATTGCTACTTCGTCCGCCTAACCTGTGGCAATTGACGCGCCAGATCTTGACTGCACATTTCCGTAAATTTCTCTCCATACTCTAACAAGATCTTTTCAGCATCGGCAAACTGCTGCTTCACTACCAAATGTTCAAATTCGACGCGCGCGATTTCAATTTTTGCTAGGGGGTTTTTTTCATCTCTTATGGATTTCGCGAGCTCACTGTGAAACTCGCGGTATTGCATATCTTTACCTTTCAATGACAACATACTTAGCAATGCCACTTTCGCTGAAATTGGTAGTTTTTTCCTGTTCAAAAATAATTCATTGAGCGATGCAATGTCGTTATTGACGATAACGTCGCGCATTTTTGACCTAGAAAAGTAAAAACTAGTCCGCTCCAGATCATCAGCACGCTTTAGTTCATCGAGGCAATCATCAATGTCTGCAATTAATTCATGGCGACGCTCGACCCGATATCTTTCAATTAGAACCATTGCAAAAACGTCCAAAATATACGGATTTCCAAGGGCTAAATTATGTGCTGTTTTTACACACGAGTACGCCTCTTCAAAGTTCCTTTCAAAAGCATAAATATAAGCCAATTCCCGATATACATGGGAGTCTGCATAACGATCCTGCTGAATTTTTTTAAACCACTTTAACGCCTCGCGCAAATTGCCACGCATTCTTTCCCTGAAACCATTTCCGAAATAATATACAGCATCAGTCCGAGGTGATTTTTGGATATTGTTATATTCCCTCAAAAATAAATCAAACGACTGTTCATTACCGCCTCTTACTGCAGACAACCCGATTAGACGCCATGCTTCACGCTTTCCATCCTGGCTTAGCTTTTCGCTCTGCTGATACGCTTCCTTGGCAAGGGGCAACGAAGTTTCGTAGTCCTGTGCGTCATACTTCCGCTTTGCAGCCTTTAACTGCTGACTAGGCATTATCAGGTTCGAAAGATAACTGCTTATCGGCGCCCCATCAATAATATGCTCGACAATTCTCGCGTCTAGCAGCTGAACAGAAACAAAAGTTTCTTCCGTAATCTTATCAAATGCCAACAACAACTCTTTACGAGCTTCCGCCAACGCAGAGCGATGAAGGCTCGCTAAACCTGATGCGTATCTTTGAATATAGCTAGCAAGGGTGTAATCAACACCGTTATTAACTAGAAGACCCGCATCGATAAGTGCTTCAGTTGAATCTTCAAATTCGGGCCAACCTTTAGAGACCAGCACTATCTCTTCATATGAGAGGATATGGCTTTCCGAAATGAAGGCAACAGCCTTTTCACGTTCAATATTCCCATCAATAAAATCCTCCAGTATTCTTTGAACTTCCTGATTTATTAACTTCACAATGTTGTTGTGCGTCTTGTTCGGCTTGTACCTAGGATTTCTCCGCAGATAATTCGCAACCACTGTTATTAATCCAGGATGGCCAACAATACTATTCTCAATCAGATCTTGCTCTTCCCGGCTAGGAAGTTTTATATCATGTCTCTTTATTAAAACCCTAAACAAATGAATTGACCATTTATCATCGAGAGGCTCTACTCCGAAGAACAGTCCATTTTCCAAATCGGTACCGTTTAAAAACCGATTTGACAAAAATAAAATGTAGGGATAGACGCCAGGAGCCAAATACCTTGCCAGCTTGCTAAACCAAGATTGTGGTTTCCCTTCTTCTGTAAGAGCTATAGTTCCTAAATCTATAACTACGACTTGGTGAAATGAAGTAGATATTTCATATAGTAGTCGCGCAAGCTCTTTCGTTCGATCATTATCGTTAAGAGATGCAACACGATCGGTCTCTAATTTTAAATCCCTAGCTCGCCAATTCGCACTATACGCCAAGGCTTTTCTATAAATCTCCAATATGCCATCGCCAAACCCAACCTTAATCAAAATTTTATTTTTATTTAAGTGCGGATAGTAGGCCTTGTAAACCGCGTTAGCGAGTGTACGTCGCCCTATTCCAACTGGGCCAGAAAAGTAAAGATAACTCGGCGGAACTTTACACTCCGTTAATTCATCAATTATTTTCCTTTCATCCTCGCTTCTACCGTAGCAAGACTCATCTTCGTTACTCACCGGTCGTAACTCATCCAGCAACCGGAGTGCTACATGGTGCGGAGAAGGAGGGCATGAAACCAAATAACGCCCCATCCAAGTGGGTAATGTAGACCAATTGGTATCATCAAGTTGAAAAATTAGAAACTTCTTAATTTTCCATCGAGTTCTGAGTTCTAACGCGAGATCGATTTCCGAATTAACCCAATCAGATTTTATAGCAGCTTCCGATAGAAACAAAACGTACACATCACATTCTTCTATTCCATCATTGATCTGCAACGCAAGATCCGAATTCTTTTTAAAAGTCTCTTTATCGTAAACACATTTCCCAGGCCCCAGCTGTGAAAAAACGTTCTCAACAAAGTCTCCGTCAAAACTACTGTGCGACAAAAATGCACGAGACATGTATTCCCCTAGATTAGAATTTACTTTAGAAATCAATAAGTGCTATTCCGCCATCATAAACGACTATGCAAGTCGGAAATGAGAAGAAATAAAAGAACGCATTTTCACACTGTTATTATTTTACCCTACTAGAGTCGCGACATAAGTTAGTTTAGCTTTGTCACATCAACCAATTTATACATAAAAACTAGCTCATCTTGAATAGCCCGCATAATTGCGCGTAGATCGCTCCATTGCGAAATCATGTTACTCAATTTTGGATATGCCCTTTGTCGGTCTACAGGAGGCAAAGTCTTGTCACTTATGTTCTCCCACCAAAATCGGTAGTCTGCTTGCCATGTCTCGAGAAATGGCCGCAAGATGTCACGCATAAATCTATGAATCAGTGCGCCGAGATGATTATTTATGCCAGCCCCGGTGGGAATTCCGAAAATTTTCCTCGGCCTTACATATGTTGAACATACTGGAAATTGACGCATGATTTTGCGCGATTCGCTAAAAAATGTATGCAAGGACGTTAGGCTTTCCGCGTAAACCTCTCCGGAAAAATCTGTGCAGTCGCGATCGTTTGGCTTGCCGGTTACAGCTATTCTAGTAGCTAGTTCGGTATATAATTCCCATGCACATTGGCGGTCACCTTCCTCAAAGTCGCCACCCAATTTAAGGAAACCAATATCGATCGAAAAGTTTCCTTTTTTCATTACCGCCATATTGCACTTCCTTTGAATTGTTTGAATTAAGTGGACTAAATTTATGCTTTACTTTTTTCGCCAACCATTCCAAATGTGTTTTGATTTTTTCATTCATCTATACTTCGTACTCCTGCGTATAAGATTCATACTTTAGCGTCTGCTCAGAACATGACGTGCCGAAACGAGGAAGAGCGCGAAGACTCGCTGGTTCCAAGGGCCTAGATTTGGTGTCGCTCAGAGTGCAGTGTAGTCTAGCAGACCAGCATTTTTGTGGCTATAAAGATGGCCTGCTCGACAACCAAAATTCAATACAACATGAAATACTTCTTTTGGTCAACTAAAATTTTTGGCGATTGGGCATAACTCTAAAATTCAGTAATTCCCGCTTAAGCCAGCGCTGAATCGATGGAGATTTCGTGCATATATAATTTTGATGGTTGAACCTAACCAAAGCCCATGCCCTAAAAAGGTCTTGGGCTTTTTTCATTTTACAAAAGGGAATCTCACTAATGATCAACCTCACCGCAAAACCCGTCTGGCAATGGTCAGCCTCAAACACTTCGCCACGTTCGCTCAGCGCACGGACCAGCAGCTCAGGTATCCCGCCCCTTAAGCAAGCGTTGATGCCACGCAGCTTGGACCTAAACTTCTCGCTGAAGTACCGCCGCTAATCCGACTTCATATCATCTATTACTGCTGACGGCGTTGCATCGGCAGCGCTTGCCCAGCTTTGGCTACAAAGGCCCATGACATCAACTTGTGATGGGCCGTTTCTTCTTAGTAATTACATCAAACAACCGGAGAGCAAAATGAGCAAGAGCACTTTCCCAAAAAAATCGTCCGAAAGCGGTCAACCTTCCGTCGCGACGTGCGCGACTGTCGCGGTCGCCCTTACTCCATTCTGGGTTCTCAATGCCGGGACGGCTAAGAAGTTAGGGCAACACAGCGCTGGCATTCTCAACTATCACGTCGTCGCCGACAATGACCGCCGTGACCTCCTCATCGCAGTAACAAAAAACGAAGGTGGCGGCTATTTCAGTCGCGAACGGGTGCCCTTCCGCGCCATCGTCGCGTGTCTGGAAAAATACAAGTCGGGCGAGCCCTTCGTCTCAAAAGTATTGAAGGATGTCTTCGTATCCAAGTCCTCAAACAATGCAGGCTTCCTGTGTGCGGTGTTGCATGCGCTCGGCCTCCTCTCAGCGGCAGCCGTAGCTAAGACTCAGCACGTCGTTACTAGCGACTGGCTGCTTTGGGAAAAGACCATGCTCGCTGAGACTGGAACACGCGTTGAGCTACCTACCGAAATTGGCGGCGATTTACCGGCTGGAAGCGTTGCCGCATCAGATCATAAGGACCATAGAAAAACGCTCGAAATCCCTGCCAAAAAGGCTCAATAGTGGCGAGCAGGCCGATGATTGCCTGGCCGCATCTTGCCGCGCTGGCCGATTCCGAAGGGCTGCCGCAAGGTCTGCTGCATTGGATGACCAGCACCCATGGCCTCTACATCTACGGGGGGCTACTCAAGAGGATCGTTGATCCCGCGTCCGCCGTTCCGTTGGGAGACGTAGACGTGATCGCGCTCGACGCCAAGGTCATGGAGGTCATGACCGTACGGTTCGGGATCATCTTTAGGCGGGTGAAGACAACTACGCGGACGCCTTACTTCATCGGGAAGGCAGGGCACGGAGACGCCAAGATCATCCACCTCGCATTACTTAGCTCGCACGAGCAAGCAATGCGATACGTTATGAACAACCAGCTGGATATCGACCGGCTTGCCCTATCCAACCACCACCTTTTCCACGATCCGAAATTCGAGCTTGATGCGCTCTGCGACGCGATCCGAACGAAGCGTGCTACCCGCGTCCAGGGCGCGCGTGACATGACCCTCTTCGCTAAAAATCGGCAGCAGATCGAGCATCACTACGAGGTACGCCTACGACGCAAGGGGTACTCCGTGATTGACTGAACTCCCATCCACCATAGAAAAAACAGGAACCTGCCTTGTCCGCCACCATCTACGTTACCGCAGAGACTCTTGCCACAATGACATTAATCGCTCCGCTCGACTATTATGACCGATGCCTCCTATCTGACGACCCCGCAACCGATCCGACCCGAAGGGAAGGATACTATCTTAAGGACCTCTCCTTCCTCTCCGTTTCCGTTCTGCCCGACGCTGCACACATCGCCTTGCAGCTCAATGCCGGCGCTGCTGAAGTGAGCTTCCCAACTGAGCTTCGGGGCTGCATCTTCGAGGGTGCGCTGCACCTACCTCCCGACTACCAACACATCATCGCGTATTGGTCCGGCACCCCGGTCAACGCGGACCAGGAGTGCGCTATCTATTACCAGTGCCCAGCACAACGTTACGAAGTGCCTCTGGCGCAGATGGAAGCTAGTTCAGTATCGATCAACGACTGGGTACAGCCCATCGACGCCTTAGTTTCCGAAGGCGTCGTGGTGTCCATCGCCGGATTGGGTACGCTGCTTTCTGACGCTGCGGACGACGATTTCGTATCCGTCGCGCTGCCTATCGACGAGGATCTGCTCGGCCTGGACAACGGCGGATTCCTTGCCGAGAGCGAGTACAACGTGACCTCGGGGCGTGTCGAACGCATCTTCCTGCGGGTGGGCGACATAAGGCATTCACCCGACCCGCAGCGTGTTTACATCGACATTCTGCGCTACGAGGAACTTGATTATGGTTTTTATTACTAGATTGACGGATAGCCATAATCGTCCACGTCACGAACGCTTCGGCCTGCAAGCTCCCCTCCCCTCCTCTCAAGCCCTTCTGCCGCATAACAAAGTCTCGAAGTAGTCACTCTGGCAGGAACTGTCCAGCGGGAACAAAGCCGAAGGTCGCCTGAGGTAAATTCCAGAAGAAAACAGCCACCGGTCAGGCAGCACGCAGCGCATCAACGCCGATGTCGGCGGACTCGACAGAGACGCGACGAAGGTCATCGTTGCTCGCATCAACATTCAACTTCTGTTTCATCTAAGGAATTCTATGAACCAACTCCATAAGGGCAAGCTGCTGCTTTTTCCCCTGGGTGACCTGGTTGCCACACCAGGTGCACTCAGCTCCCTCGAAAACTGCGGCATCATCCCGATGCGCCTGATCGCACGCCACGGACAAGGCGATTGGGGTGAGATTTCTTCCCAGGATGCTCAAGCCAACGTCGATGCGCTGAGCCTTGGCGGCCGTCTCCTATCAAGTTATACCTTGGCAGGTGATACCAAAATCTGGGTCATTACCGAGGCCAACAGATCGGCGACGACAATCCTACTTCCGTCGGAGTATTAGTTCACAGATGACAAAAAATGTGAGCCGACTTTTTGGGTCGGGGCATTGCTGTCTCCAAAAAGTTTAGCTGCCACCTCCCTCCCTCCCTACTTTGCATGTTTCAGGGAGGGAGGGAGGCGGGGTTCAAACTTTCGAGGAAGTACGAAACCTGATCGACCTGAAATGGACCGGACTGAAGTTGAAGTCTCGCTGACATAACTTTGAGCAGCGCCAGAAGCCTCACGCTGCTTGGCTCTATGCACAACACTCAACATGCGAGCTTGCACGGGCGGAAGGACTAGTGAAACTGCTGTCGTCGTGGTCGTCCTGTCGCCTTGTTGTCGTGGCGACGTCTGTGGGCAATAGCAGGACACGGACGCCGCCGAGCACAGTCCTTGCGTCGCTGTTCTATCGGCGATCCAAAAAAGGATGTTCTTTACAAACCTTGAACAAGATAATAGGAAGGAAAATCAAGCGTTCTTCCTGAAGCAAACATCAGCCGCCCCGGTGTTAACCGGTGGCGGCTTTTTTCATTCATAGGAGAACAAAAAATGACAAGCCGCACCATCCAGTTCACCACTCGTACTTGCGAGCGTCTTGAAGGCCCGAAGTCTGACTCGACCAGCAAGGATGTGGAATATACCGACGCGATGACCAGCGTGAAACTGACTGTGTCAAAAACTAAACTCAAAACCTGGTACTACCGCTACACCATCAATGGCAGGAAACGTGCAATTCGTATCGGAGCGTTTCCCGGAATTTCTGTCGATGAAGCACGGAAAAAAGCGATCGAATACGGCGCGATGGTCGACCGTGGCGTCGACCCTCAGTCGCAAAAGGACATCTACAAAGGTATGCCCACCTTCGAAGAATTCGCCATAAACGAGTACCTACCATACGCATACAAACACAAGCGTTCAGCCGATATGGATGAAAGCAAGCTCAAGCTCCATATCCTGAAGCGTTTCGGGCACAAGCGGATCTGCGACATCACCCGCTATGACGTCGACATGTATCGAACTGATATATCCAAGTCGCATTCGAATGCCACAAGCAACAGACACCTGGCCTTGATCGCGCGTATGCTAACGCTCGCGATCGAATGGGAACGCGGCGTCGAGAAAAACGTCTGCAGGGGCATGAAGAAGCTGCAGGAGACAAGCGACGCGGGGCGTGCTCTGAAGGCGGATGAAGTACAGCGTCTGACAGCAGCACTGCGTGCCGAGCCAAACCGCCTGGGCGCACAGGCGGTTCTTCTCCTGATGTACACAGGGCTTCGGCATGCTGAGGTGCTCACTCTTCCCTGGAGCGCGGTTGACCTCGTCGAGGGCAAGGTGTTCCTTGCACATACGAAGTCCGGCAAGTCTCGAACTGTGATACTCAACCAGGTTGCAATCGATCTGATTAGGGAGATCAAACCAACGCGCAGCCCTTACCTGTTCCCGAATGCCGTCGATCCCCAGCGCCCAATGAATAACATCCGCAAGGTATGGATGCGCGCCCTGGCGAACGCTGGATGCCAACATGCCCGGCTCCACGATTTGCGACATTCGCTGGCAAGCGCAGCAGCAGTTGCAGGCGTTAGCTTATATGCAATTCAAAAAATGCTGGGCCACTCATCGAGCCATATGACTCAACGGTATGCTAAGTTGGCCGATAGCCGTGCGATGCGTGAGGCATCAATGGCAGCGGTTACGATGCTGACCAACACCGATCGCTGATAATTTATCTCCACATGAGTCTCACGCTTCCGTGCAGACCCATGTGGCTTTTTTTTTGATCTGACAGATCTTCCCGCGCACGGGTACTGGCACCGTACAGGTGGACAGGTGGGCAGGTGGGCAGGTGGGCAGGTGGGCAGGCATTGCACTACAAAAATAGTCGTTGACACGCGTAAATTTTTACCTTATTGTGCTGGCAGAGTTTTTGATCGCCTCCCTTTCTCGCCTGTCGCGAGGTGGCAACTAGGTCAAGACCAAGTAACAAAATACAGACAGGACTTCCTTCGGCTTCACAGCCACGCGGACGATTCGGCGAATAGATGAACCAGACCTACCTGGAATCTAAACGCAACAACAAAACATCCGGCGTGATGACGCGAGTTTTTCGCAATATCACCCGAGACTAGTGTTTTGGGAATCGTACCGTTGATCCCACCACACGACCTGCCATACCCGCTATCGAGCGAGTATTGTCACGTCCTGTCGGGTTCGACGGACCAGAAAACCACGTAATTGGACGTGGAACTGGTCGGCGCCGTGGTGCTCTTCCCCTCCCACTAGAAACCCTTCGCGCTTCCAGGCACGATGCGGGTTACCCGCTTCGATTCACCACCAACTGGTGCTCGTAGCGTCAAGTTTAAATCGGCGTCGGTATTTACTCATTAAGAGAACCGACAACATGAAATCGAACCCAGCAGCATTGAACAGCGTAGTAGTTCCCACGTCTTCGCACAGCGCCCCTGAAACGCCATTCGTTATCACTTCGTTCCGCAATCAAACTGACAACAAACCGGACAAATGCGATGTTACGTGGACTGATCTGTGCGAAACCTTGCGAACGCATGATGTCCGCGAAAAAAAGGATGGCCCTGCGTTCTCCGGAGCCGAGTATAAGAATGGCACTACCCGCTCTGACAGCAACGTAGTGCGTTTGCACCTGGCGATCTTCGACATTGACTACGGGGACAGTAACGCCTTCGAAGCAAAATGTAGCGAACTCGACTGGCAGGGCATTCTGTACTCGACGCATCTCCATACGGCGAAGGCTCCTCGTTTTCGCGCTGTCTTCCGTCCATCCCGTCCGATTTTGCCTAACGAGTGGAAGGCGATCTGGCCAGTCATGAACGAACTGCTGGGCGGCGACGCCGATACTGCTGCTCGCGATCTGAGCCGCATATACTTCCTGCCCAGCACTCCCGCAGCAACGGAAACGCAGGCGTTCGTAAAAACTATCGATGGCGCTAATCCAGTCGATATCGACAAGCTGCTGACGATTCCCATCCCTAAAGTAAGCGCGACCAAGCGCGTCAAGAAGGGGTCCAGTGGCTCTTCCGAAGAACTCAAGATCCGTGAAGTTACCGACGCAGTGCATGCGACGTATGCGGGCCGGCTCTGGTATCACTGCGAGAATTTCCGCCTGTACGAGAGCGGCTACTGGCGCAAAACCGATCAACGCACCGAGATCGTCAAGCCGATTTTGGAGGACTTCCCTTGGCTTACTGCGGCTGGGTCTAATGAGGTCGTCGAGACGCTGAAGATCCTATGCTCCTCGTCGGACGCCAGCAACGGTCAAGACCAGATGCAGATCGATCAGGAACTGATGCGCCGCCTGATCTGCATGAAGAACGGAACACTCGATCCGGTCACTGGCGAGTTGCTGCCACACGCCCGACAGTATCGCCGGCTGTGTGCCCTCGACATCGACTGGAACCCGACTGCGAAAGCCCCACGATTCCTGCAGTTCCTAGATGAAATCTGGGGCATGGAACCCGATTTTAGTGATCGCGTCAACTTCCTGCAAGAGTTCATGGGCTACATGCTTCTTCCGAGCAATAAGTTCGAACGATTCCTTTGGCTGACCGGTTCCGGTGCAAACGGCAAGAGTGTGCTGCTCGAGTTGATGGCAAATATGGTTGGCCGTGAGAACACGACCTGGGTGCATCTCGATCGCCTTAACAAAACCGCGGTTCGCGCATCGCTCGAAGGCGTCATGCTCAATATCTCTACCGAGATGAACGCTGATGGCACGATGGCTGACGGTTACCTCAAGTCCATCACTTCCGGTGAGCCTATCGATGCGGAACCGAAGTACAAGGCGCCATATTCCTTCATTCCTACTGTGAAATTGGTCGCGGCGACAAACCATCTTCCACGTTTGAAGGATACCTCGGGCGGGTTCGCTCGTCGCGCAGTCATCCTGTCTTGCAACAAAGTGTTCACGAAAGAAAAACGCGACGCCGATCTCGGCAAGAAGTTGGCCAGCGAACTCGATGGCATTCTGGTCTGGGCAGTGGACGGGCTTAAGCGTCTGCTTGCGCGTAACCATTTCGTTCCACCGGCGTCTTCTGATATGACAGTGCAGACCTACCGTACCGAGGCAGATTCTGTCGCCATGTTTAATCACGAATGCCTCGACCCGTGCACGGAAGGAACCACATCGGGTGAACTTTATGCTGCCTACCGTGACTTCTGTACGACGAATGGCTTCCAACCTACGAACGTAGCGATCTTCGGTCGCAGGCTGACGGAGGTGAATGTGGGCACGCTTCGAAAGTCCGGCGGCAAACCGATCCGTGCTGCGAAGTTCCGCGTGCATGTTGCCGACGACCACGTGGTCGTGGCTGAGCAACCTCCCAACAATGTACGAATGCTGAGCCGCAAAGGAACTAAGGTCAGCGCTGATGAGATGTTCGGTGAATAGCCAACGAACGGCACAGCATTCTAACGAAGCGAACGTCTACTAACTCTTACTACCCTGCCCTACCTGAGGTGCGCAGGGTACCAAAACTTTGAAAGGAAATCCGTCATGGTAAGCAAACAAAAAAACACTCATCAAAAACCCGATACCGACCTAGCCCAGGACATTGCGGACTACAGCAACGTCCTGGGCGAGTTCGTTTTTTGATCAGATGATAGTGCTGACAAATCAGTTGCTTCGCGCCAAGACTCTGCCTCTTAGCCAAGTTATGCACGTGATCCACTCGTTCGCTCACGCGACCGAAACTGCGGGCGTCAAGCAAGACTTCCACCAAGACGGCTTGAGGCCCATGCTCGTACAATGCGCCACTGACGTAATTATCGAGTACTGCCAAGAAGACGTTCATAACTCGTAACAGCTCGCCCACAAGAAATTAGCGAGAAAGGTAAGCGGCCTCGTTCTCTAGATTGGCTTTCCCACTCTAGCCGCGCGCAGCCCCTATTGAGTTAGCGCCCCCATGCTCTCAACTGGGGCATTCCATACAGTCAATACCCTACGGAATCTTCTGCTGTACTACAGCAGAAGATTCGGCTTTGCGGCCTGACGTTCTTGCACCAGCCTCCCAGCAAATGGTCGCCGATCCAAAGGGTTCGGGCAATAGCAACATAACTTGCGCCTAGCTAGCCTAGCAGCTTGAGTGACTCCCGCTTGAAAACAAGCGTCTTTTACTTGCCGAGTAGTACCCCTGATAGGATATTCTAGCTATTGAAGGTGTCCGGCTTGATGCGAAAAGCCGGTTAATCAGGTGTGCCCTCATCGCTATAGTCGTCGTACGATGGCATCGAGCCGAAGCGTCCTCCCTCCCGTGCAAAGTACCCGACGAACCTGCTAGCATCCATCAAATCACTTTTTTCACGTCGCAGCGTGCTATCTGCTGAGGCCAACTCCTGAGCAGGTGTAGCCTTGGGGGCTTTCGGGTCGGAATGCGCCATGGTAGCGGGCATGTGCGCGCGCTGTCGGTGATGTTTCATTTTGTCCGGTCGCACCATGCAGCCGCACACTGGACAAGCTTGTAAAGGGGGGGCGGCCGGCTTTCTAATACTCTTCTGTGTGGTAGGCCCGCTACTAGGCTGTTTCAGGGTCATCTTGAGCGGAATGTCTGGCTTGTTCTGCTTCTTCAGCGAAGCACAGATCTCCACGTGTATAAGGAAGCGCTCACTACGAACATCCTTTTGGCACCCCCCACATCGTGTATAGCGCACTCCGTCGCGAAAGAGGTAGCCTGCCGCTGTCTTAGAAGCAAGCAATGACGCTGAACTTGG
>NZ_DAMCPG010000070.1:0-16591 GCF_032106685.1 Massilia sp. | reverse complement strand
GAACTACCAGGCCAACGGCACCGGCGACTATCGCCTGAAGAGCACCTCGCCGGCCGTCAACAAGGGCAGCGCGACCTCGGCACCAAAGGTCGACTTCGCCGGCGTGGCGCGTCCGCGCGGCGGCGCCTACGACATCGGCGCTTACGAGTTCTAAGCCGGAAGGCTGAATGAACGAAGCCCCGCAGGCTGCAAGGCTTGTGGGGCTTTTTTCGTTCGCGGCCGGATCCCGTTTGCGGTGGCCGTTGTGACCGTGAGACGTAGGGTGGGCGCCCCGTGCCCACGCGTGCAGTCTGCATCGTGTTGGCATTTATGAAGCGCCGCGTCTGCTCATCGTTTACGCGTGGGCACGGGGCGACCACCCTACTATGCCCACAACATCGCGACATCACGCGCGCAACGGCATCTTGGTCAGCAGCTTGTCCAGCGTGACCGGATAATTCCGAATCCGCACCCCGGTCGCGTTGTAGATGGCGTTCGCCACCGCCGCGCCGACGCCGCAGATGCCCAGTTCGCCCACGCCCTTGGCCTTCATCGGCGAAGACACAGGGTCGGTCTCGTCGAGGAAGACCACTTCCTGGTGCGGGATGTCGGCGTGCACCGGGACCTCGTAGCCGGCCAGGTCGTGGTTGACGAAGAAGCCGCGCCGCTTGTCGACCACCAGGTCTTCCATCAGGGCCGCGCCCACGCCCATGGTCATCGCGCCGATCACCTGGCTGCGCGCCGACTTCGGGTTCAGGATGCGCCCGGCCGCGCAGACGGCCAGCATGCGCCGCACCCGCACCTCGCAGGTGTCGACGTCAACGCCGACCTCGACGAAATGGGCGCCGAAGGTCGACTGCTGGAACTTCTTGTCGAGGTCGCCGTATTCCATGGTGTCCTCGCCGACGATCTCGCCGCCCTGGGCCAGCTGGGCCAGCGGCACCGAGCGTCCGCCCGCGCGCACGGCGCCGTCGAGAAATTCGGCGTTGGCCGGGTCCAGCCCGGCCTTCGCCGCGATCGCTTCGCGCAGCTTGACGCAGGCGGCGTAGACGCCGGCGGTCGAGCTGTTGCCGCCCCACTGCCCGCCCGAGCCGGCGGACACCGGGAAGGTCGAGTCGCCCAGCTTCACCGCCACCCGCTCGAGCGGCAGGCCCATCATCTCGGCCGCCGTCTGCGCGATGATGGTGTAGCTGCCGGTGCCGATGTCGGTCATGTCGGTTTCCACCGTCACGCTGCCGTCGCGCTCGAGGCGCACGCGCGCCGCCGACTTCATCACCATGTTGTTGCGGAAGGCCGAGGCCACGCCCAGGCCGACCAGCCAGCGGCCGTCGCGCACCTGGCCCGGCTGGGCATTGCGCTTGTTCCAGCCGAAGCGCTCCGCGCCCTGGCGCATGCACTCCACGAAACGCCGCTGCGAGAATTTGCGGGTCGGCTTCTCGGGGTCGCTGGTGGTGTCGTTCACGATGCGGAAGGTGACCGGGTCCATCTTCAGCTTTTCCGCCATCTCGTCGATCGCGATCTCGAGCGCCATCATGCCCGGCGCCTCGCCCGGCGCGCGCATCGCGTTCGCCTCGGGCAGGTCGAGCACGGCCAGGTTCAGGCGCGTCAGCCGATGCTCGCCGGCGTACAGCAGGCGCGTCTGCTGTACGGCGGTCTCCGGCTGGCCGCCCGGCAGGTCGCCAGACCAGCTTTCGTGGGCGATCGCCGTGATGCGGCCCTCGCGGGTGGCGCCGATGCGGATGCGCTGGATGGTCGCCGGCCGGTGCGTGGTGTTGTTGAACATCAGGGCGCGGGTCAGGTTCACCTTCACCGGCCGCTGCGCCGCGCGCGCGCCGAGCGCCGCCAGCAGCGCCTCGGCGCGCAGGAACAGCTTGCCGCCGAAGCCGCCGCCGATGTAGGGCGAGACCAGGCGCACGTTCTCGACCGGGATGCCGAGCGTCTTCGCTATGTCCTGGGTGCCCCAGTGGATCATCTGGTTCGAGGTCCACAGCGTCAGCTTGCCGTCGTTCCAGGCGGCGACCGAGGCGTGCGGCTCCATCATCGCGTGCGACTGGTCGGGCGTGGTGTAGGTGGCGTCCAGCTTCACCGGCGCGCTCGCGAAACCGGCGGCGAAGTTGCCGTGCTTCGTTTCCGGCTTGTCGTCGGTCTTCGGCAGCTTCGCGTTCTTCTTCGCGCGTTCGAGGTCGTACTCGCCCTTCTCTTCCACGTAGCTGACCTTCACCAGCGGCGCGGCGGCGCGCGCCTGCTCGAAGGTCTGGGCGACCACCACGGCCACGGCCTGGTGGTAGTGCTCGACCTCGGGACCGGCCAGCAGCTTCGCGGTGTTGTACTTGCCCTTGCCCAGCTTGCCGGCGTTCTGGTAGGTGACGATCGCGAGCACGCCCGGCGAGCGGCGCGCGGCCTCGACGTCGATCGAGGCGATACGCCCCTTGGCGATGGTCGCGCCGACCACGTAGCCGTAGGCGGCGTCGGGCGCGGCCTCATGCTGCTCGTAGGCGTAGCGCGCGGTGCCGGTGGTCTTGAAAGGCCCGTCGATGCGGTCGACCGGCTTGCCGACGACCTTCAATTGGTCGATCGGATTGGTGGTGGCGGGTGTCGTGAATTTCATGGTCAGGCTTTCCTTCCTTCGGCCAGCACGGCGGCGAGCGTGCGCTCGACCAGGGGCACCTTGAACGCGTTCTGGGCGGTGGGTTTCGCGCCGGCCAGCAGGCGCTCGACCACGGCGTTCGCGCCATTCGGCATGGCGCCTTCGGCGGCCGGGATGCGCCAGGGCTTGTGGGCGACGCCGCCCAGCGCCACGCGGCCGCTGCCGTCGGGCTGCACCACGGCGGCCACCGACACCAGCGCGAACGCGTACGAGGCGCGGTCGCGCACCTTGCGGTAGACATGCCGTCCGCCGAGCGGCGCCGGCAGGGTCACGGCGGTGATCAGTTCGCCGGCCGCGAGCGTGTTCTCGATGTGCGGGGTATTGCCCGGCAGCCGGTAGAAGTCGGCGATCGGGATCACGCGCGTGCTGCCGTCGCCGCGCACGGTCTCGACGCCGGCATCGAGCAGCTGCATCGCCACCGCCATGTCGCTCGGGTGGGTCGCGATGCAGGCCTCGCTGTGGCCGACGATGGCGTGGTTGCGGTTGTAGCCGCCGATGGCCGAGCAGCCGCTGCCCGGCGCGCGCTTGTTGCAGGGTTGCGCCGTGTCGTAGAAGTAGGGACAGCGCGTGCGCTGCAGCAGGTTGCCGGCGGTGGTCGCCTTGTTGCGCAGCTGGGCCGAGGCGCCGGCCAGCAGTGCGCGCGCGAGCACGCCGTAGTCGCGCCGCACCCGGGCGTCGCCCGCCAGGTCGACGTTCCGCACAAGGGCGCCGATGCGCAGTCCGCCCTGGGGCGTGGCCTCGATCCGGTCCAGGCCGAGGTGGTTCACGTCGATCAGGTGCTGGGGCGTTTCGATCTCGAGCTTCATCAGGTCGAGCAGGTTGGTGCCGCCGGCGATGAAGCGCGCGCCAGGCGTGCGCTCGGCGGCCTGCGCCGCCTCGGCCGGGGTGCGCGCGCGCTGGTAGGTGAATGCCTTCATGCCTTGCCTCCTCTGCCGGCAACCTCGGAGATCGCCTCGACGATGTTGGAGTAGGCGCCGCAGCGGCAGATGTTGCCGCTCATGCGTTCGCGGATCTCGTCGACGGACAGCAGCGGCTGCTGGTTCAGGTCGGCCGTCACGTGGCTCGGCAGGCCGCGGCGGATCTCGTCCAGCACCGACACCGCCGAGCAGATCTGCCCCGGCGTGCAGTAGCCGCACTGGTAGCCGTCGTGCTTCACGAACGCCGCCTGCATCGGATGCAGCTTGCCGGGCTGGCCCAGGCCCTCGATGGTGGTGACCTCGCCGCCGTCGTGCATCACGGCCAGGCTGAGGCAGGAATTGATGCGGCGGCCGTCGGCGATGACGGTGCAGGCGCCGCACTGGCCCTGGTCGCAGCCTTTCTTGGTGCCGGTCAGGTGCAGGTGCTCGCGCAGGGCGTCGAGCAGCGTGGTGCGGGTGTCCAGGTCCAGCTCGTGGGCCTGGCCGTTGACGCGCAGCCTGACTTTGGCGGCCACGGGCGGCGTGGCGGGCGCCGCGGCGCCGGCCGTTGCAGGCGCCTGGGCGGCGGCGCCGAGCGGCACCGCCGCCGCCGTGGCCGCCAGCGCGCCGGTTTTCAGCAGGTCGCGCCGGGAGATTCTCGCTTCGATGGGGTCGTCCATGGTTCGGTCTTTCCGGGAAATGGGTCCGTCGGGTCCGTTGGGCCACGCCGTGCCTGCGGCAGCGCAGCAAGCCGGATGACAAGGTCGGCTTATAGTAAATGCATTTTTCCGGTGACGCGGCACGGTAGACTCCGTACAAGCAGGCAAGCGTTCGGCCCTGGGACGATGTATCATTTTGGAAACTCATTCCCAGCGTCCCTACCCATCCACCGAAGGAAGCCGCCTTGAAGATCCGACCGCGCCCTACCGCCCTCGCCGTCCTCGCCCTGCTCGCCCTGAATGTGCAATCCCAGGCCCAGCAGCCCGCTCCGCTGAAGGCCCAGGTCGCGGCCAGCGTGGACGCCGCCTACCCCTGGCTCGACGGCGTCTACAAGGACCTGCACGCCCATCCCGAGCTCGCCTTCCAGGAAGTGCGCACCGCCAGCAAGCTGGCGGCGGAGATGCGCAAGCTCGGCTTCACGGTGACGGAAAAGGTCGGCAAGACCGGTGTCGTCGCGATCTACAAGAACGGCCCCGGCCCGACCGTGATGGTGCGCACCGAGCTCGACGGCCTGCCGATGGAGGAAAAATCCGGCCTGCCCTGGGCCAGCCGCGCAAAGGCGACGAGCGACGGCCGCGAGAGCTTTACCGCCCATAGCTGCGGCCACGACATCCACATGTCGGCCTGGCTGGGCACCGCCCGCACGCTGCTGGACATGAAGT
Organism: Massilia sp.; assembly: GCF_032106685.1. GTDB lineage: Bacteria > Pseudomonadota > Gammaproteobacteria > Burkholderiales > Burkholderiaceae_D > Telluria. Next base: position 11,687 of record NZ_DAMCPG010000070.1, on the reverse strand, counting down.
CGCAATGGAGCGGCACCCTGATGTTCGTCGGCCAGCCGGCCGAGGAAACGGTGGCGGGGGCGCAGGCGATGCTGGCCGACGGCCTGTTCACGCGCTTCGCCAAGCCTGACTATGCGTTCGCCCTGCACTCCTGGCCGCTGGCGCACGGCACGGTCGGCTACAACGCCGGCGCGGTGTCCTCGAACTCGGACGCGATCGAGATCGTGTTCAAGGGCCGCGGCGGGCACGGCTCGGCGCCCGACCAGGCGATCGACCCGATCGCGATCGCGGCGCGCTTCGTGGTCGACGTGCAGACCGTGATCAGCCGCGAGAAGGACCCGAAGGAATTCGGCGTGGTGACGATCGGCGCGATCAATGGCGGCACGGTCGGCAACATCATCCCCGACAGCGTGCAGGTGCGCGGCACCATCCGCTCCTACAGCCCGCAGGTGCGCGCCAAGCTGCTCGATGGGGTCAAGCGCATCGCCGTGGCCTCGGCCGCGATGGCGGGGGCGCCGGCGCCCCAGGTCGAGCTGGTCCCGGGCGGAGCGGCGATCGTCAACAGCGAGGCGCTGGTGCAGAAGCTGGAGCCGGTGTTCAAGGACGCCTTCGGCGCGGACAAGGCGCGCCGCATGCCGGCCATGACCGCCAGCGAAGACTTCTCCCAGTTCGTCAACCAGGGCATTCCCTCGGTGTTCTTCTTCACCGGCGTGTACGACCCGAAGGACGTGGCGGAAGCGGCGCGCGAAGGCGGCAAGCCGGTCGCCTTCAACCACTCGCCCTTCTACGCGCCGGTGCCGGAACCCTCGATCAAGACTGCGGCCCAGGCCATGAGCCTCGCCGTGCTGAACGTGCTCAAGCGCTGAACCCCGGAGCGCCTTTGGAGGCTTTATCAGGCGCTCATTCGAGTTTGAACACGACGTCGACCGGCTGCACCAGCTTCAGCGCCTCGATGGCCAGGAACTCGCCGGCCTCGACCCGCGCCGCGCTGCCGCGGCGCTCCATGAAGTCGGCGCGCAGCAGGCCGATGGTGTAGCCGACGTTCTTCACCCCGCCCGGCGTCACCGCGGTGACGGCGCCGAGCTTGCGGCGCGCGCCCTTGGCGATCAGTTCGGCGCGGCGGCGCGCGTCCCGCAAGGCGTTCGCCATCAGTTCGGCCTCGATCTCGTCGCGCTCGCTGGTGTCGAAGGAAGTCGCGAAGCCGTCCAGGTTCGGCATGCCGAGCAGCGGCGCCACCACCGCGCGCCACTTCGACAGGTCGCGCATGTTCACGCGCACGCCGCTGCGCACTTCGTACACCGGCGCCTCGACCGGCGCACCCTTGCGCAGCTCCTTGCGCACGTCGCGCGTTTCCAGGTCGTCCAGCGGGACGCCCTGCTCCTGCAGCAGCGCGCGGATCTCGGCAATCCTCGTCTCCACCGTGCCGCGCGCCAGCTCAGGATCGGGGTCGGCGGCCAAAATCTCGAAATCGATCGCGCCGATATCCGGCACGCGGTACACCGATGCGTCGGCGCTCACGTGCACGAAGGGGTAGGACGGCAGGGGCGAGGCCGCGGCGGCCAGCGGCAGGGCCGCGATCGCGGCGGCGATGGCGAATTGTTTCAGCATGAAGTCTCCTGTAGGCGTTGGAAGCCCGAGCATAGGTGATTCTAGACAACGTTGTCTATTAAATTTTCGCCCCTGTCCTGCAAGGTACGAATTAAGTAGACAATCGTTTCTAGACAAGTTATTCTGGGCTCCAGCAAGCTTGCCGACGAAGGAAACACCATGCCCAGCACACCCGACATCCCGAAGCCGACCGCGGCCGAACTCGATCTCTTGCAGGTATTGTGGCCGCTCGGCGCGGCCACCGCGCGCCAGGTGCACGAGGCGATGCAAAAGAACCGTCCCGACGTCACCTACGCCACCGTCCTGCGGCTGATGCAGATCATGCACGGCAAGGGCATCCTGATCCGCGACGAGAGCGAACGTTCCCACGTCTACGCGCCGGCCCAGCCTCAGGATTCCCTGCAGACCAAACTCCTGAAAGACCTGATGCAGCGCGCCTTCGCCGGCTCCGCCAAGGCCCTGGTGATGGCCGCGCTCAAGAGCGGGATCTCGAAGAAGGAGCGCGCCGAGATCGAGAAGCTGCTGAAGGACGACGACAAATGACGGCCCAGGCCTTCGTGGCGCAGCTGGGCTGGGTGCTGGTCGACTTCCTCTGGCAAGGCGCCCTGGTCGGCTGCGCCACGGCGCTGCTGCTCACGGCGCTGCGCAATGCCCGCGCGCAGTCGCGCTACCTGGCCGCCTGCGGCGGCTTGCTGCTGTGCCTGCTCTGGCCGGCCACGGCCCTGGTGCTGCGCCTGGCCGGCGACGCGGCCGCGGGCAGCGCCAACCTGCCTCTCGGCCAGTGGCTGGCCGGCGGCGGCGAAGGCCAGGCAAGCGGCTGGAGCGGCCTTCCGCAGGACAGCCTGGCCTGGATCGTCGGCGCCTGGGCCTGCTGCGCGGCCGCCCTCGCCCTGCGCATGGCGCTCGGGCTGCTGTGGGTCAGGCAGGCCGCGCGCGCGCCCGGCACCGATCCGCACTGGCAGGCGCGCCTGGCAAGCATGGCGCGCGGCGCCGGCATCGCGCGCCAGGTCGGGCTGCGCGTGGTCGAAGGCCTGGCCAGCCCGGTCACGGCCGGCTGGCTGAAACCGGTGGTGCTGGTGCCGGCCGCCCTGGTGACGGGCATGCCGGCGCACCTGCTCGAAGCGCTGCTGGCGCATGAGCTGGCGCACGTCAGGCGCTGCGACTACCTGGTCAACCTGCTCCAGAGCGCCATCGAAACCCTGCTCTTCTACCACCCGGCGGTGTGGTGGATCTCGCACCGTATCCGCGTCGAACGCGAGCACATCGCGGACGACCTGGCCGCAAGCGCGCTGGGCGAACCGCGCCGCCTCGCGCTGGCGCTTTCCGAACTGGAGAAGCTCCAGTTTTCCCACCATCACCTGGCCCAGGCGGCCAACGGAGGAGATCTCATGCAACGCATCAAACGACTGGTACGTCCCGACACCCAGGCCCTGGACTGGAAGGCCGCGATTCCCGTGCTGGGCCTGGCCGCGGCCTGCATCGCCGGCTGCGCGCAGACGCCGGCCGCGGTCGACGACAAGGCGCAGGAGCGGGCCGCCGAAGCCGTCGCGACCAGGCCGATCGCCCAGTTCAACAGCTGCGCCAAGCCGCAGTATCCGGCCGAGGCGCTGGCCAGGCGCGTGGAAGGCACGGTCACGCTGCGCTTCAGGATCGAACCCAACGGCAGCGTCTCGCAGTCGACCGTGCAGCAGTCCAGCGGCGACGTGTCGCTCGACGAAGCCGCCCGCGTGGCGATCGCCAAGTGCACCTTTACGCCGGCAACCGTCAACGGCAAGCCGCAGCCGGCCTGGGTTCCAGTGCAGTACGTCTGGAAGCTCTGATGCCTCGGGGTCTCGCAATGACGAAGGGCGCTGGGTTTCCAGCGCCCTTTTTCGTATGAGCTTCACTTGCGCTTCCCCAGTCCAGACTTGCCCTTTTGGCTACATTCTGAAATACAATTGTTCCTCCATTTGCTGCTTGCCGGAGACCTCATGAAGCGACTGGCCGTACTGCTGTATTTTCCGCTCGCCATCGCGGCGGCGCCGAACGATCCGCCTTCGCTCGAACAGTCGCTCGACGCCACGATCGCCAGCCGCTTCCGGCCGGACCTGCCCGGCGTCGCCGCCCTGGTCGTCAAGGACGGCAAGCCGCTCCTGCGCAAGGGCTACGGGATGGCGAACCTGGAACTGGGCGTGCCGGTGCGGCCCGAACACGTCTTTCGCATCGGCTCGACCACCAAGCTGTTCACGGCGACCGCGGTCATGCTGCTGGTGGACGAAGGCCGGATTGCGCTCGATGCGCCCGTCTCGCGCTACCTGCCCGACGCGCCGAAGCAATGGGACAAGGTCACCGTCGAGCACCTGCTGACCCACACCAGCGGCATCCCGAATCTCACCCTGGATTCGGGCTACTGGCGCACGACGGCCAGGCTCGAGCACAGCCTGGACGAGCTGGTCGCCCCGGCGCGCACGCGCGCGCTGCTGTTCGCGCCGGGCACGGACTTCGCCTACAACAACACGGGCTACCACCTGCTCGGCCAGGTCATCGAGCAGGTGTCGGGGATGGCGTTCTACGACTTCATCGAGCGCCGCATCGCGCAGCCCTTGGGCTTGCGGCATACCGGCTCGGGTGACGACAAGAAACTCCATCCCGGCCTCGTCACCGGCTACCAGGCCGGTCCCCGGCCCGCCCTGCCGATTGCGAACAGCAACCTGCACGCCGCCGGCGGCATGGTCAGCACGGTCGACGAGCTCGCCACGTTCATGCAGGCGCTGCAGGCGGGACGCATCGTGTCGCCGGCGGGCGTGCAACGCATGAACGCCAGCTACGTGCTGCCGAACGGCAAAGCGACCGGCTACGGGCTGGGCGAATGGGTGCGCACCCTGAACGGCCACCGCCTGGTCGGCCATGGCGGCTACATCCTGAATTTCTACAGCCAGCTCGAGATGGACATCGATGCCGGCATCGTGACGGTCACCCTCCACAATGGCGACAAGCTGGGCGGCGATAACGAAGAACTGAGCAAGCGCCTGATCGCGGCCGTCCAGGGCCAGCCCGCCGGCGAAGCCGGGCAGTAAAGCCGCGCCAGGAGTAAAGGCGTACCGGCAATAAAAAAGGGACCGGCATCCGGTCCCTTTTTTATCGTCCTGCGTGCGTGCGGGTCACACCGCCGACACGTCCAGCTCGGCGCCGGTGGCCGCCAGTACCTCTTCCTTGCTCACGCCCGGCGCCAGCTCGACCAGCTTGAGGCCGGTATCAAGGACGTCGATCACGCCCAGGTCGGTGATGATGCGGTCGACCACGCCCACGCCGGTCAGCGGCAGGTCGCATTTCCCGAGGATCTTGTGCGAGGTGGAACCGTCCTTGGCGGTGGCGACGTGCTCCATCACCACGACCACGCGCTTGACGCCGGCCACCAGGTCCATCGCGCCGCCCATGCCCTTCACCATCTTGCCCGGGATCATCCAGTTGGCCAGGTCGCCGCGTTCGGAGACCTGCATCGCGCCTAGGATGGCGAGGTTGATCTTGCCGCCGCGGATCATGCCGAAGGAATCGGCCGAGCTGAAGTAGGCGGCGCCCGGCAGCGCGGTCACGGTCTGCTTGCCGGCGTTGATCAGGTCGGCGTCGACCTCTGCCTCAAGCGGGAACGGGCCGATGCCGAGCAGGCCGTTTTCCGACTGCAGGAAGACCTCGATGTCCTGGGGTACGTAGTTGGCGACCAGGGTCGGCAGGCCGATGCCCAGGTTCACATAGAAGCCGTCCTGCAGCTCTTTCGCTGCGCGCGCGGCCATTTCGTCACGAGTCCATGCCATGTTCTGTCTCCGGTTAGTTCGCGCGCACGGTGCGCTGTTCGATGCGCTTTTCCGGCGAAGGGTTGTGGACGATGCGGTGCACGAAGATGCTCGGGGTGTGCACCTGGTCCGGATCGATCTCGCCGATCTCGACCAGTTCCTCGACTTCCACGATGCAGACCTTGCCCGCGGTCGCCACGTTCGGATTGAAGTTGCGCGCGGTCTTGCGGAACACCAGGTTGCCGGCCTTGTCGGCCTTCCATGCCTTCACCAATGAGACGTCGGGCACCAGCGCGCGTTCCATGACGTAGTGCTCGCCGTCGAATTCGCGCGTTTCCTTGCCTTCGGCGACGATGGTGCCGTAGCCGGTCTTGGTGAAGAAGGCCGGGATGCCGGCGCCGCCGGCGCGCAGTTTCTCGGCCAGCGTGCCCTGCGGGGTGAATTCGAGTTCGAGTTCGCCGGCCAGGAACTGGCGTGCGAATTCCTTGTTCTCGCCGACGTAGGAAGCGATCATCTTCCTGATCTGGCGCGTCTCGAGCAGCTGGCCGAGGCCGAAGCCGTCGACGCCCGCATTGTTCGAAATCGCGGTGAGGTTCTTCACGCCCGAATCGCGCAGCGCTTCGATCAGCGCCTCGGGAATGCCGCACAGGCCGAAGCCGCCGACGGCGATCGTCTGGCCGTCTTGGACGAGACCGGCCAGCGCCGATCTCGCATCAGGATACACTTTGTTCATACCCGTCCCTTTTATAGATTAAGCAAAAGCTCTTTGTGCTTCCTTGAGTACTGCAGAGTAGAGAATCCAGCATAGAATACGCTTCTCGAAAGCACAATACCGTAGAAATACCGGGCCGCATCAACCCCGTCCCGAATGGACCCGCATCAGATGAATTCATCATACGCCATCGATTACGAAATGATTTTCCAGCATGCCCCGGTGGGCATGTGTATTTCGGTGAACCGTGTGATCCAGTCCTGCAACGCGGCGCTGGCCGGCATGTTCGGCTACGAGCGCGGCCAGCTCGACGGCCAGTCCTTCGCCGTGCTCTACCCGACCATGGACGAGTTCCTGCGCACCGGCGACCGCATCGTGCCGATCATGAACGCGCGCGGCCGCTATTCGGACGAGCGCATCATGCGCCGCGGCAGCGGCGAACTGTTCTGGTGCCACGTGACCGGGCGCGCGCTGAACGCCGCCGAGCCGCTCGGCGCGGGCGTCTGGACCTTCGAGGACGTGAGCGAGAAGCGCCCCGTGACGGCGGAGCTGACGCCGCGCGAGCGCGAGATCGCGGCGCTGCTGGTGGAGGGAAAGACGAGCAAGGTGATCGCGCGCGAGACCGACCTCAGCCCGCGCACGGTGGAGATGCACCGCGCGAAACTGATGCGCAAGTTCTCGGCCTCGACCTCGTCGGAACTGGTGCACAAGCTGGTGGGGGTGGCGCGCTGAGGGCGCCGCCCCCAGGCGCGACACAACCCCGCGCCGGGCGGCGCGGGACCGGGTTTTACTTCACCGTCAGGTAGGGACCGTTCGGGATCGCGGTCGGGCCGAGCACGAACACGTCGTAGTTGGCGCCGCGCGCGAGCGGCATGTAGTTCGGCTTGGCGCGCTCGATCGCGGCCGAGACGGCCGCCGCGATCAGGTTCGCCAGCGGATGGCCGGTGTTCTGCTGCTGCGGGCTGTACACCATGCGCTTGTTGGCGCGCCACAGCTCCGTACCGTCCTTGCCGACCAGCCGGTAATCGAAGTCCACGGTCACGCTGGTCGACAGCACCACGTACTTCGCATCCCACTGGTTGATGGTCACATACAGGACCGCGTCGGCGCCGAACATGCGGGCAAGCTGCTCGGGCGCTTGCTGGTGGATCTGGTCGCCCTCGTACATCCCCTCCTGTTCCAGGACGGTCTTCACGGTGTGCACCGGGAACACGTAGAAGCCCTTCTCCGCCAGCGGCACGGTCAGCGTCGTCAGCAGGTAGTTGGGCGCGTCGACGTCGACCGACTTGTTCGCGGCCGGCACCACCAGGATCGAACGCGGCTTGGCCGCCTCGAAGGCGCTCAGGTCGGTCTTGGCCACTTGCGTGGCGCAGCCGGTCAGCAGCGCAGCCGCCGCCAGCGTCATCAGGGTCAGCAGGCGCTTCACGATTGGGCTCCCTTCTTCGCTTCGAGATTCTTGATCATGGCGTCCATGACGACCGCGCTTTCCGGCCACAGCTCGCGCTCGCGGCGGAAGTTGGACAGTGCGCCATCCTTGTCGCCGGCCTGCAGCAGCATCGTGCCCAGGTCCGCGTGCAGGCCCGGCGCCACGCGCTTGCCGCCCTTCTCCAGCGCGCCGATGTGGGCGGCCAGCGCCTGCATGTTCTTCGGCACGCCGGCCGGGTCCTTGTACGACTCGTACAGCAGGGTGTCGTAGCCGCCCCAGTCGTACAGGCCCTGGTTGGTGGCGCAGCCGGTCAGGCCCAGCAGCGCCGCAAGAATGATGATCTTCTTCATTGATCGGCTCCATGCAGGTTGAAGGTGCGCGACACGCCGTCGGCGGCGTAGAACTTTTCGGAGACGAGGACTTTCGTTCCAGCCTGTACAGTCAGCTGGTGCGTGCCCGGCAGGACGCGCAGCGCCGCCTTGTTCTCGGCGAAGTCGCCCACGCGCCCCATGTCGAGGCCGTCGACGATCACGCGGGCGTCGGTGTCGGCATCGCCGACGCGGAACGAGATCTGCGGCCGCTGGTCGACCACGCCCTGCTTTTCGGTCGGATACGAGACACAGGCAGCCAGGGCGGCCAGTGCCAGCGCGGCAAGCGCGCGCTTGATGATCATGCCCTTACCCATTACTGCGCTCCTTTTTCACGGACGGTCAACTGGTCGAGCGCGTGGCCCTGCAAGGAACCGCTGACGACGCTGGTGCTGGCGCCTTCGCTCACTTCGGTGTCGCCGAACAGGCTGTCGACCCGGATCTGCGCGACTTCCTTCCCCGGCAGCGTGATGTCGAAACCGGTCTGCGGCGACTTGACCTTCTGGCCGACGGTCTGCACCGAGAACACCATGCCCGGCGCCAGGCCTTGCGACTTGCCGCCGGCGATGAAGTATTTGCCCTGCTCCGCCCCGATCAGCGAGGTCTGCCACGGCCGGCGTTGCAGCTCGTTGCTCAGGCGGTTCACGACTTCCGAGATCGCCTGGCGGATCGACGCATCGTTCAGGGTGCCGTCATACGAAGCCTGCGAGCCGAAGCCGAAGGTGGTGGCCGACTCGGTCGACGATTCGCCGGCGCCCGAAGTGGCGAAGAAACTTTGGCCCGTCTTGACGTCGACCAGGCGCAAGTCGATCTTGGCGAACGCCACCTGCTTCTTGCTGTTCGAGACAAAACCGGACTGGCCGACGGTCTTGCGGCCGAATTCGCTGAGCGAACCCATGATGAGGGAATCGACGCCGACCAGGTCCTGCTTGGCGCCGGTGAGATTGGCTTCCTGCTGCACCTTCGCGATGTCGGTGCGCTCGAGGACGACGTAGGCGCCCGATTCGGTGAGGGCCTTGGCCAGCATGTCCGACACCTGCTTGCCGACCGGGTCGCCGGCGTCGTCGCGCAGCAGCGAACGGCCGTAGTTGGTCTCGTTCGAGACGCGGCCGATGGCGATCTTGCGTTTCAGCGTGGGGCGCGCAGCCGCCTGGGCGACAGCCTGCTGTGCCTGCTTTTGCTGGGCGGTGGAATGAGGCGCTTCGACCGGCGCCACTGGCGGCGCCTGGGTGGCGCAGCCGGCGAGCACCGCGAGTGCGGAGATGGCTGCCGCGGCTTGCGCCGGGCAGCGGGAGAGTCGTGCCATGAGTTTTCCCTAGTGTTGGTCTGGCGACCGTTTTTCTAAGTGATGCAGGTCTGACACGTTAACACTGGTTACCCGCTGGAAATCTCTCCAACATTCACAGCGATGAAATATTTAAACGGCCGGCAACAGTTCCCGTATCCCGTCCGGCAAGGGCACCGACTTCTCCGCCGCGAAATCGACCCAGACGATCTTCGCAGCGCCTTGCGCGTGCAGCGCGCCGGCCTGGCCGTCGGCGCCGACCACGCGGATCTCGTGCGAGACTTCGAAGCTCGAACGCCCCGGCGGCCCGACCCAGGACGTGACCTCGATCTCGGCCGGATACTTCAGCTGCTTCAGGAACGAACACTGGGCGTTGATGAGGACCGGCCCGGTGCCGGCCGGGTCGGGCAAGGCGCCGACCTCTTCGAGCCAGGCGATGCGCGCCGTTTCGATGTAGCGGAAATAAACCGTATTGTTGACATGGCCCATCGCGTCCATGTCGCCCCAGCGGACCGGCATCCGCATCGTATGTACCAACTTCTTGTTGCTCATGCTTCCTGTTTCTCGTGTCGCCACGCTTGTTGCAAAAATTCTTATTGCGCCGTCATGCCGTCGTCGGCCGTGATGATGGCGCCATTGATGAAGTGGGCTTCGTCGGCCGCCAGCAGGAGCAGCAGGCCATCGAGGTCTTCCGGCTTGCCGGGGCGCTTGCGCGGCAGCAGTTCGATCAGCTTCCTGCCCTGCTCGGTCTCGAAATATTTCTCGTTCATCTCGGTCGAGATGTAGCCGGGGCAGATGGCGTTGACGTTGATGCCGTACTTGCCCCACTCCACCGCCATCGCCTTGGTCATCTGCACCACGGCGGCCTTGCTCATGCAGTAGACGCCGATCTGCGGCAGCACGCGCAGGCCCGCGACCGAGGCGATGTTGACGATGCGGTGCTGCTTGCGCGGGTCGCCCTTGGCGCGCTGGATCATGCGTTTCGCCGCCTGCTGGGCGACGAAGAAGGCGCCGCGCAGGTTGGTGTCCATGATGTACTGGTAGTCGTCCTCGGTGACGTCGAGCAGGCGCTGGGTGCTCTGCACGCCCGAGTTGTTGACCAGGATGTCGATCGGGCCGGCCTCGGTCTCGGCATGGGCGATCGCCGACTTGATGCTGGCGAGGTCGGTGACGTCGAGCGCGACCACGTGGGCGGCGCCGCCGTCGGCCTCGATCTCGGCGCGCAGCTCCTTCAGGCGCTCGATGCGGCGCGAGGCCAGCACGACCTGGGCGCCGGCGCCGGCCAGCGCCTTCGCGAAGCGCGCACCGAGCCCGCTCGAGGCGCCGGTGACCATGGCAATCTTCCCTTCGTAATTGACTTCGATGCCCACGTTGGCTCCTGTGCTGGTGTTGGCTGTGCTGGTGTCTGCGCTACTACGGCCGAGCTGGCGCTCGTGCCGGGCGCTCTTGGGCATAATGATGTCACAGAATCAGCTATTAGATTGCCGCATCTAATTTTGGCCCTAAAATAGCTGGCTAAGTTGCAAATGGCCCCAAAAACCCGCACACTCGTGCTTAAATTTTTTTAACCAATCAGAAGACCATGACAGAGCCTATCAACATCCTCGAACAATACGGACCGCGCGAAGCAATGGAGTACGACGTTGTCATCGTCGGCGGCGGCCCGGCGGGGCTGGCAGCAAGCATCCGCCTGAAGCAGCTCGCCAGCGAGAAAGGCCAGGACGTCTCGGTCTGCGTGCTCGAAAAAGGCGGCGAACTGGGCGCCCACATCCTGTCGGGCGCGGTCATGGACCCGATCGCGATCAACGAGCTGTTCCCGAACTGGAAGGAACTCGGCGCGCCGCTGAACACCCCCGTCACCGAGGACCAGGTGCTGTTCCTGACCGAGACCAAGTCCTACGCGACGCCCTCGTTCATGGTGCCCAAGTCCCTCACCAACCACGGCAACTACATCGTCTCGCTGGCGAACGTGGTGCGCTGGCTGGGCCAGCAGGCCGAAGCGCTGGGCGTGGAGATCTTCCCGGGCTTCCCGGCGGCCGAGGTGCTGTACAACGAGGATGGCTCCGTGAAAGGTGTCGCCACCGGCAACATGGGCGTCAAGCGCGACGGCGAGCCGGGTCCGGACTTCCAGCTCGGCATGGAACTGCACGCGAAGTACACCTTCTTCGCCGAGGGTTCGCGCGGCCACCTGGGCAAGCAATTGATCGCCAAGTACGATTTGAACCGCGGCAAGGATCCGCAGACCTACGGCATCGGCATCAAGGAACTGTGGGAGATCGACCCGGCGAAACACAAGCCGGGCCTGGTGATCCACACGGCCGGCTGGCCGCTGCCTTCCGACACCTACGGCGGCTCCTTCCTGTACCACCTGGAGAACAACCTGGTCGCGGTCGGCTACGTGGTCGGCCTGGCCTACCAGAACCCGTATCTGTCGCCGTACGAGGAATTCCAGCGCTACAAGACCCACCCGGCGATCCGCGGCTATTTCGAAGGCGGCAAGCGCATCTCCTACGGCGCGCGCGCGATCACGGCCGGCGGC
>NZ_DAMCPG010000069.1:0-17194 GCF_032106685.1 Massilia sp. | reverse complement strand
TCGACATCGCCCGCACCGCGCGCGACATGCTGGGCGGTAACGGCATTTCCGACGAGTTCGGCATCATCCGCCACATGGTCAACCTCGAGGTGGTCAACACCTATGAGGGCACGCACGACATCCACGCGCTGATCCTGGGCCGCGCGCAGACCGGTATCGCGGCGTTCTAAAGACTCCTGCCCTGGAACGCCGGCTGCGACCAGCATCGCGGCCGGCGTTTTTCATTCCCGTAGGGTGGGCACCCGTGCCCACGCGTTACGCGCTCGTCCGGCGTCCGCTGCCGCAACGATTCGCCCCGCGGCTCGGGCGCAGGCCACCGCAGCCCGCCTCGAGAGCGCCAGCGCCGCAACCCAGCACCAGGTCACGGCGTACAAATCTGGCTGACCTTGACCTGGAGTCGCCGTTGCCTGCCATGTTCCCTGATCACGGCGTATCCCTCCTCGAGGGTGATGTACAGCTCCTGATCGTCATCCTCGTGGCTTGCAATCTTCCGAGAGACAATCGTCACCTCGATCCCATGCCCGCGATAACGGCGCGCTTGCCCGTCGCCGACGCCGGCACTCCCGATTGCCTCCAGCTTGACCAATTTCCCTGAGGACGAGACGAGCAGCTCATTGAGCTCATACCCCATGAGCTGCCTACCGTTCTTGACGGTGCTGTAGCAGGTCTTCGAATCCAGCGCCTCCATTGCAAGGGCCTTGTTCATCGGTATATCGATTGCTCCGGCTGAATGCATGACGAGGGCCAGGCAGGCAAAGGCGGTGTATCGACCTGGCACGATTTCACCGAAGCCCATCACGGAATCGGGACGCTTCGGATAACGGGTCCCGGCATGCCTGACGCCCGCGATGCGCTGGAGACGCGTCTGCATGGGATACGCATTCGCATCCTCGCGCCAGTCGCGGGGTGAAGGAAGGATCTTTTGCTGGTGATCAGCCATATGCCGAAGCGCTTGTGCATCGATTGCATTCCCTTGAACGGTAGACCAGAACCAGGCTCACCCGACGTCTGCCGTCTCCATGCCGGAGCCGGCAGTACGAGTCAGCATAGCAGCTCAGGCAGCCGCGAAAGTCACGCACTGTCACGGCTGGCGGCAACCGTTCCGCACGAGCGAGGGCCAACCGTCCGGGTCGGCCCCGGGTCAGGCTCCCTCGATCCGCGTGGAACGGGCGCCCACCGTACGGTCAACGGTCCGTGACCGGAAAAGGGTTATTTCCTGCGCACCGAGCTGGTGCGTTATCATGACGCCCTTGTCCATACAGGCCGCAGGCATTCGCCCCGCCGCACCCTCCCCGCAATCCAAGGCAATCCAAGTGTTTAATGTTCTCTCCCTCGACGTGGACGCGGCGATCAAGACCCTCGTTCTCACGCTCGACCTGGTCGGCACCTTCGTCTTCGCCCTGTCCGGCGCCACCGCCGGCGCGCGCCGCCGGCTCGATATCTTCGGCGTGCTGGTGCTCTCGTTTGTGGCCGCCAACTCGGGCGGCATCGTGCGCGATTTGCTGATCGGGGCGACGCCGCCGGCGGCGATCAGCGACTGGCGCTACCTCGCCGTCTCGCTCATGGCCGGCGTGGTGATCTTCTTCTGGTACCCGGTCATCAACCGCCTGCAAAGCCCGGTGTTGTTCTTCGACGCCGTGGGCCTGGCCCTGTTCTGCGTGGCCGGCGCCCAGAAGGCGCTGGTGTTCGGCCTGACACCGTTGATGGCCGCCCTGCTCGGCATGCTGACCGGGATCGGCGGCGGCATCGCGCGCGACGTGCTGCTGTCGAACGTGCCGGGCGTGTTCAGGTCGGACATCTATGCGGTGGCGGCCCTGGCCGGCGCCACCGTGGTGGCGGTCGGCCATGTGCTGGGCTGGCCGACGACCTTCACCGCCGTCGGCGGCGCGGCGCTCTGCCTGGGGCTGCGGCTGGCGGCGATCCACCGTGGCTGGCACCTGCCGACGGCGCGCTGGCCTGAGCAGACCGAGACGCACCGCGACGAGGAACGCTGAAGCACGAAAGCGCCCGACTCGACAACTAGACATCTCGACTTATCTCCAGCACATGGGCGCGCAACCGCGCGTACGCGGGTCGGCGAGCTCGCGTGTTCCACCGTCGCTTTGCTACCAATACCTTTGCCCTGCGCGTAACAAGGCAACGCCACGCCATCGATACCAATCGTTCGTTTAGTGCGGCCGACTGCCGCGTCCTGATGCAATCGCCAAAAAATCGCGTCGACAGAGGGTAAGCGCGACGCTTCGCTGTTCCGACACGCAGTGTGAAATTGTCTTAACGCATATTTGCCCAAATGCAACTTCGCTGTATAGTTTCAAGTATTACGGATGGAGGATAACTATGGGTTTTTTTGGCAAGGCGTTGTCGATCGAGGGGATGAAAGACAAGGTGGCGGAGGCCAAAAGTAAAGCTGCGGAGGCTGCGACAGCATTGAAGAATTCTGCTGGGACTCTTGGCAATGCGGCGTTGGAGACTAGCAAGGAGTGGGGATCCAAAGCCGTCGAATCAGGCCGCGAAGCGAGTGACCGCACCGCAGACGCTGCAAAGAAGGTGGCTGCGGACATCGCTGACACGGCGAGGAACTTTGACTACGAAATGACCAAGGAACGGGCGAGCGACTTGCTTGCTCATGGCGTCGAGAAGACGACTGAGTACTTCAAGCGCACGCTGGAGATCGATAAGACCACGATGGACATGGTGGTGCAGCTGCGCTCGCGCCTACCGACACCGGTTTCCACCGTCGATGAACTCTTCGACCAATGTCGCGACGAGGCGATGCGTAGAGCAATTTCTGCATTCATGCTTGGCCCAGTGCTCAACAGCGTTGATGAACGCAGCGCTTTGAAGTACGACAAACTGAGTGATAGCTGGGATGAGTTTCGTAAAGCTGACGGCAACAGCAGCCTCGTGGGGCGTGACCACAAGAACTACAAGGCAATGTCGGACGACATCAAGGAACAAGGAACGGTCGTCCAGAACGGATACAACCGCGATGAAACGCTGATCAAGCAGAAGGGGAACATCGACGTTGAGCATGTAACGTCGCGAAAGGAGCTCTTCAGCAACACTTTACTAAGCGTTGGGCTGACCACCAAGGAGCTCGGTGATGTCATGAATGATCCGCGGAATTTGGTCTATGCCGACAAAAGCACCAATAGTCAGAAGAACGATTATGACATGTGGGAGTGGATCGACAAGTTCAAGGACGACTACCAACCAGACGACAATAAAATCGTGATCACGATTCGGGCGACTGGCGAAAAACGTGTGCTCGATAAACGTGATCTCAAGGAGGCTTACGAACGCAGCAAAGAGGCCGTTAATGAAGCCCGGCTCACTGCAGCGGTAGAAGTTACCTCCACGGTGGTGAAGACCGGTGCTGCCATGGCCCTGCAGCAGGTGGTGGGCCTCATCGTCATCGAGACGATGGATATCTTCATGGCCGAGATCAAGCATTTCAAACTCAATACTGAAGATGGCTTGATCAACGATGCCAAGGAGAGAACCGAGCGCATCCGTGCGCAGTTGAATCAGCGGTTCGAAGAGCGACAGATATGGGCGCGGGCGCGCGAACTAGGGATGGAGGCGGGCGTATCCGGCGCCCTCAGTGTTCTGCCACAAATACTTATCTCCCTGTTCCTGAAGATGCCCGCATTCGTCTATGCGATTGTTCGGGAAAGTACCTTGAGCGTTGTTCGCAGCGTGCGCGTGTTGTGCAGCAACGATGAGGGCAAGCTCGACAGCCTCAAGGTGATCATGTTCAGTACTGCGTCGGCCATTGCCGGCGCCTATGTACAGCGTGTCATCACCACGGCAATCAGCAGTGTTCCGTTGCTGAACAGGTTCAACAGTCAGATCTCTTCAGTCATGACGGGAATGATCGTCATGGCCATCCCGCTCGTTGCGATCTACACGTTCGATCAAAACAAGCACAAGTTAATGTTTCGTCTCAAGGGAGAACCGGCGGATGCTTCATTTGTCGCGCCTGGAGAGTCTGAAACCGCAACTGCAACATAGGGCGCATCAGCGCCAGCGCCAGCGCCAGCGCCGCAGCATCGTGCAGGACGGCTGCATCATGAATAGACGCGAGCACCCAAGTGCTCGCCTCTTGTTCCCTCTCTGGTCCAGGGACGAGCTTCGCTCATCGTGGATCGCGATTGCCCGGTCCAGACGCGCGCGATCTACAGATACTTGACCGTCAGCCCAAAGGCGTTTGCAAATGCTCGTGGAGATCAGCGGGTAGGTCTGCCATGATATCGCTTGGTCAAGCCGACGGCCTGGTTGCGGACGCTATGCAACGCTCAATCCGCGGTCCATCCTGCCGTGAGAGCAGGTATCGTTTGGACCAACGTGTCTTGTCGATCAGAGGCTGGAGACGAATTCCTCCGGCCGCGGCCGCTCGCGCGCCGGCCGCGCCGCCATCGACGTGCCGAACGCCACGAAGCAGATCGCCTGCTCGTACGGCGCCAGCCGCAGCAAGTCGCGCATGCCGGCGCTGTCCATCGCCGCGCCGCTCGCCAGGCCGCTGGCGTAGCCCAGCGCCTGCGCCGCGGTCAGCATGTTCTGCACTGCGCAGCCGAGCGACACCAGCTTCTCGGCGGTCGGGATCGTACCCTTCGGCGCGTCGTCCAGCACCGCCACCACCAGGCAGGGCGCGTGGAAGGCTTTATCGCGCGCCCGAACACGCGCTTCGTCATCGGCAGCAGGATCGCGCTCGGCCAGCGCGCGTTCGAACACCGTCCCCAGGTCGGCGCGCCGCCCGGCGGGAATGACGATGAAGCGCCACGGCCGCAATTGCCCATGGTCCGGCGCCTGCGCCGCGGCTTCGAAGATGCGCTCCAGCGCGGCCGCATCCGGGCCTGGGGCGACGAGCCGCCGCGGCGGATGGTTGCGGCGCCCCGCCAGCCAGGTCCACAATTGCTCGCTCATGCGCCCTGCCCGTCTCGGTCCAGCCCGAGCTGTTCAGGATGGGTGTAGCAGACGAAGTCGCGCCCGCGCGCGAACGCCAGCAGGGTCATCCCGGCTTGCTCCGCCAGGTCGACCGCCGCCAGCGTCGGCGCCGACATGCCGACCAGGGCGGAGACGCCGGCCTGGATCGCCTTCTGCGCCATCTCGAAACTGACCCGGCTCGTAATCAGGAAGAAGCCCTCGCCGGACTGGGCGCCGCTGCGCGCCATGGCGCCGATCACCTTGTCGAGGGCATTGTGGCGACCCACGTCCTCGCGCACGATCCGCAGGCTGCCTTCCATCGCGCACCAGGCGGCGGCGTGGGCGGCGCCGGTGCGGCGCGTCAAATGCTGCTCGGCGCCGATCGCCGCCAGCGCCCGGCGCACGCCGTCCACGTGGAAGCCCTGCGCCGGCGCGAGGGTGCGCTGCGGGCGGCAGACCTGGTCCAGGCTGTCGACCCCGCACAGGCCGCAGCCGGTGCGGCCGGCCAGCGTGCGGCGGCGTTCCTTCAGTTCCATGAAGGCGCGGCTGGCGACCTCGAGTTGCACCGTGACACCGGCCGGCGTGTTCTCGACCTCGATGCCGTAGCACTCGGCCGGACTGGCGAGGATGCCTTCGCTAAGCGAAAAGCCGAGCGCGAAGTCTTCCAGGTCGGCAGGACTCGCCATCATCACCGCATGCGAGATGCCGTTGTAGACCAGGGCGACCGCCGCTTCCTCGACCACCCAGTCCTCGACCTCCGTCAGTACGTCCTGGCGCATGCGCAACACGCGGCGCGGGCCGGCCGTGGATGGAAGCCCCGCACTATCAGTATCAGATTGTCGATTGTTTATCTTCATCACACGCCAAATCGGCAAATTTAACAATTCATACGTAGAAACCGCATTTTCGAATATGAATTCTATCTTTTGGAAAATTTTACCACCGACCTAAGTCCTCTATAAGTGTTAAACTGACGAAACCGTCGTTTCCTTTAAGAAGGATTGTTAATGAACCAGATGTCAAGGCGTCAGTTCCTGAAGGTTTCAGGCGCCACCATCGCGGGCTCCAGCCTGGCGGTGCTTGGCTTCGCTCCGGCTACGGCACTCGCCGAAGTCCGGCAGTACAAGCTGGCACGCACGACCGAAACCCGCCAGACCTGCCCCTACTGCTCTGTCGGTTGCGGCATTTTGATGTACGGCCTTGGCGATGGCGCCAAGAATGCCGCCGCTTCGATCATCCACATCGAAGGCGACCCCGACCACCCGGTCAACCGCGGCACCCTGTGCCCGAAAGGCGCGTCGCTGGTGGACTTCATCCACAGCCCGAACCGCCTGCTCGAGCCGGAATACCGCGCTCCGGGCTCCAGCGAATGGACCAAGATTTCCTGGGACCAGGCGCTGGACCGCATCGCCAAGCTGATGAAGGAAGACCGCGACGCCAACTTCGTCGAGAAGACCGAAGACGGCAAGACCGTCAACCGCTGGCTCACCACCGGCATGCTGGCCGCTTCGGCCGGCAGCAATGAAGCAGGATACATCACCCACAAGACCGTCCGGTCTTTGGGCATGCTCACGTTCGATAACCAGGCGCGTGTTTGACACGGTCCGACGGTGGCAGGTCTTGCCCCGACGTTTGGCCGTGGTGCGATGACGAATCACTGGGTCGACATCAAGAATGCCGATGTGATCCTCGTCATGGGCGGTAATGCCGCCGAAGCACACCCCTGTGGTTTCAAGTGGGTGACCGAAGCGAAGGCCCATAACAAGGCCAAGCTGGTCGTGGTCGATCCACGCTTTACCCGTACCGCATCCGTTGCAGACTATTACGTCGCGACGCGTACCGGCACGGACATCGTTTTCCTGGGTGCGATCGTCAACTATCTGCTGACGAACGACAAGATCCAGCACGAATACGTCCGCAATTACACGGACATGCCTTTCATCGTCCGCGAAGACTTCGCGTTCAATGACGGCATCTACTCCGGCTACGACGAAGCCGCCGGCAAGTACGCCGACAAGTCGAGCTGGAACTACGAGATGGGCGAAGACGGCTACGCCAAGGTCGACCCGACCCTGCAGCACCCGCGCTGCGTCTACCAGCTGATGAAGAAGCACTATTCCCGCTACACGCCGGAAATGGTGCAGAAGATCTGCGGCGTCGCGCCCGCGCAGTTCCAGAAAGTGGCCGAAGCCCTCGCCTCGACCGCCGTGCCTGGCCGCGCCGGTACCATCCTGTACGCGCTGGGCTGGACCCACCACTCGACCGGCGCCCAGACCATTCGCCTCGGCGCCATGGTCCAGCTGCTGCTGGGTAACATCGGCATCGCCGGCGGCGGCATGAACGCGCTGCGCGGCCACTCGAACATCCAGGGCCTGACCGACCTCGGCCTGATGTCGAACCTGCTGCCGGGCTACATGACCCTGCCGAACGAAGCCGAACAGGACTACGACGGCTACATCGCCGCCCGTGCGCCGAAGGCCATGCGTCCGAACCAGCTGAGCTACTGGAGCAACTACAAGAAGTTCCACGTCTCGTTCATGAAGACCTGGTGGGGCGACGCCGCCACCCAGGAAAACAACTTCGCCTACGACTACCTGCCGAAGCTGGACAAGCCCTACGATCTGCTGCAGGCCATCGAGCTGATGAACCAGGGCAAGATGAACGGTTACATCTGCCAGGGCTTCAACGTCATCGCCTCGGCTCCGAACAAGGCCAAGGTCCTGGCCGGCCTGTCGAAGCTGAAGTACCTGGTCGTGATGGATCCGCTGGAAACCGAAACGGCCGAGTTCTGGAAGAACCACGGCGAGTTCCACGACGTCGATTCGAGCAAGATCCAGACCGAAGTGTTCCGCCTGCCGACCACCTGCTTCGCGGAAGAAGCGGGCTCGCTGGTCTCGTCCTCGCGCGTGCTGCAGTGGCACTGGCAAGGCGCCGAGCCGCCGGGCAAGGCCCGTTCGGACATCGAGATCATGTCGGAACTGTTCCTGCGCCTGAAGAAGGCCTACCAGACGCAAGGCGGCAAGTTCCCGGACCCGATCCTGAACCTGACCTGGCCGTATGCCAAGCCGCACAGCCCGACGCCGGAAGAACTGGCGAAGGAATTCAACGGCAAGGCGCTGGCCGACGTGTTCGATCCGAAGGATCCGACCAAGGTCATCGTCAAGAAGGGCGAACAGCTGGCCAGCTTCGCGCAGCTGCGCGACGACGGCACCACCACCTCGGGCTGCTGGATCTTCGCGGGTTCCTGGACCCAGGCCGGCAACCAGATGGGCCGCCGCGACAACAGCGACCCGACCGGCATCGGCAACACGCTGAACTGGGCCTGGGCCTGGCCGGCGAACCGCCGCGTGCTGTACAACCGTGCCTCGGCCGACACCAAGGGCAAGCCGTTCGATCCGACCCGCGTGCTGGTGCGCTGGAATGGCGCGGCCTGGACCGGCGCCGACGTGCCCGACTTCAAGGTGGACGAGGATCCGGCCGGCGGCATGAACCCATTCATCATGAACCCGGAAGGGGTGGCGCGCTTCTTTGCACGCGGCATGATGAACGAGGGTCCGTTCCCCGAGCACTACGAGCCGTTCGAGAATCCGGTTGGCAAGAACCTGATGCACCCGAACAACCCGCGCGCGACCAGCAATCCGGGCGCCCGCGTGTTCCCGAACGACCGCAAGGAAATGGGTACGGTCGAGGAGTTCCCGGTGGTGGCGACGACCTATCGCCTGACCGAGCACTTCCACTTCTGGACCAAGCATGCGCGCCTGAACGCGATCATCCAGCCGGAGCAGTTCGTCGAGATCGGCGAAGCGCTGGGCAAGCGGATCGGCGTGGCCAGCGGCGACAAGGTGAAGGTGAGCAGCAAGCGCGGCCACATCGTCGCCAAGGTCATCGTCACCAAGCGCATCCGCGCCCTGCAGATCGACGGCAAGGAAACCCACACCGTGGGCATCCCGCTGCACTTCGGCTTCAAGGGCCTGACCAAGCCGGGTTACCTGACCAACACGCTAACCCCGGTGGTCGGTGACGGCAACTCGCAAACGCCGGAATTCAAGTCCTTCCTCGTGAAGGTCGAGAAGGCTTAAGGACCGGAGAGAAAAGAAATGGCACTACAATCTTTGGATATCAAACGCGTGTCGGCAACGACGACGCCGCCGCCCGGCGCCCGTGCGCCGGTCTCCGGCAGCGTCGCCAAGCTGATCGACGCCTCGAAGTGCATCGGCTGCAAGGCCTGCCAGACGGCGTGCATGGAGTGGAACGACATCCGCGACGAGGTCGGCGTCAACTCGGGCGTGTATGACAACCCGATCGACCTGACCCCGAAGTCGTGGACGGTGATGCGTTTCGCCGAGCACGAGAACCCCGACGGCAACCTCGAGTGGCTGATCCGCAAGGACGGCTGCATGCACTGCGAGGATCCGGGCTGCCTGAAGGCCTGCCCGTCGCCGGGCGCGATCGTGCAGTACGCCAACGGTATCGTCGACTTCCACCAGGAAAACTGCATCGGCTGCGGCTACTGCGTGACGGGCTGCCCGTTCGACGTTCCGCGCATCTCGAAGCAGGACAACCGCGCCTACAAGTGCACCCTGTGCTCGGACCGCGTCGCCGTCGGCCAGGAACCGGCCTGCGTGAAGACCTGCCCGACCGGCGCCATCATGTTCGGCACGAAAGAGGACATGAAGATCCACGCCGCCGAGCGCATCGAGGACCTGAAGGAACGCGGCTACCAGAACGCCGGCCTGTACGACCCGGCCGGCGTCGGCGGCACCCACGTCATGTACGTGCTGCACCATGCCGACAGGCCGTCGCTGTACAGCGGCCTGCGCGACAACCCGAGCATCAGCCCGACCGTGGGCCTGTGGAAGGGTTTGACCAAGCCGCTGGCGCTGGTCGGCATGGCGGCGGCCGCGGTGGCCGGCTTCTTCCACTACACCCGTGTCGGTCCGAACGAGGTCAGCAAGGAAGAGGAAGCCGAGGCCCTGCTTGAAGCACGCAAGCTGCAAGGGGAAAAGCATGAAGCATGATAAAGATGGCAACCCGCTGATCGAGCGCTACAACGCGAACGAGCGCAGCAACCACTGGATCACCGCGATCTGCTTCGTCCTCGCCGGCCTGTCGGGCCTGGCCATGTTCCACCCGGTCATGGCCTGGCTGTCCGCGCTGTTCGGCGGCGGCCAGTGGACCCGCATCCTGCATCCGTTCTTCGGGGTGGTGATGTTCGCGTCGTTCGCGGTGCTGGTGGTGCGCTTCTGGCACCACAACCAGTTCGAGCCGGGCGACCGCCAGTGGCTGAGCCAGACGTCCGACGTCCTGGCCGGCCGCGAGCACGCCCTGCCGAAGGTGGGCCGCTACAACGCCGGCCAGAAGGTGCTGTTCTTCACGCTGGTGGTCGCCATGGCCTTCCTGCTGTTGACCGGCATCGTGATCTGGCGCCAGTGGTTCTCGGGCTACTTCCCGATCGGCCTGATCCGCCTGTCGGCGCTGCTGCACGCCTTCTTCGCCTTCGTCATCATCCTGGCGATCATCGTGCACGTCTACGCGGGCATCTGGGTCAAGGGCACCATGGGCGCCATGACCCGCGGCTATGTGACCTACGGCTGGGTGCGCAAGCACCATCCGCGCTGGTTCGAACAGCTGATGCGCAAAGGGAAGTAATGCGCTGAACCTGTCGCTGACGCGTTTCTTCAGCTTCATTTAAAATAGGCCGGGCTCGCTTTTGCGACCCGGCCTTGCCATTTCGAGAGATACAGTTGGTACAACGTCTACTTCAACCGGGCGAGATCGAGGCACTCGATCACAACGCCATTCCGCGCCTGCTGCTGCCCCACCCCGCCACCCTGTTCGCCGCGCGCGCCGCGCGCCTGCGCCAGCTGGCGGCCGGCGAGGTCCCGGGCATTCCCGTCGAAGATTCCCTGCGCGGCTACCTGGGCCTGATGGCGCACGTCGCCGACGCCCAGCAGGCCGTCGTTGCAGAAATCGGCGCCACCGGCGTCACCCTGCCCGACCAGGCCGCGCTGAAGCTGGCGCACGACCACAACATGCCGCCGCTGCCGGTCACCGGCAGCCGTCCGGCCGAGTGGCGTACGGTCTTCGCGCGCCTGCTCGACCAGCTGCAAGGCGCCGCCGCTACCGCTGGCAGCGCGCCGCAACTGGGCGCCGCGCTGGAACACCTGCGCGCGATGAGCGAGGCCGAACTCGAAGGCCTGGCCGACGCCATCCTCGGCGGCTACAGCGACGGCATCGACCCGCTGCGCGCGCCTTTCGTGGCCGCCGCGCTGCAGGTGAGCTGGTCGACCATGGCCGCCCAGCTCGATCCGGCCTGGGCCCAGCCGCTGGTCACCGGCACCCTGTGCCCGGTGTGCGGCTCGCAACCGGTCGCCAGCGCGGTGCGCATCGGCGGCCAGTCGCAGGGCTACCGCTACCTGCACTGCAGCTGCTGCGAGAGCGAGTGGCACATGGTGCGCGTCAAGTGCTCGTGCTGCGAGGCGAACGGCAAGGTCGCCTACCAGGGCCTGGTCGACAAGCATGCCGACCCGCAGGCCGCCAACGTCGCCGCCGCCGCCGAGGGCAAGACCCTCGACAAGGCGAACGATCCGACCAAGGTCGCGCGCGCCGAGACCTGCGACGACTGCTGGACCTACCGCAAGATCTTCAACCAGGAACACGACTACCACATCGAACCGGTGGCCGACGACCTGGCCAGCATGCTGCTCGACGTGCTGGTCTCCGAGGCCGGCTATGCGCGCGCCAGCGGCAATCCCCTGCTCTGGCTGAAGGAAGAAGAGGCGTGAGCGAGGCCGCCCTGCCATCGCTGCGCCTGCCGGCCGTGCACGCCCTGCTGGGCGAGGCGGCCGGCCAGGCCCTGGTGCTCGAATACGGTCACGAGCAGACCGTGGCGGCGCTGCGCCTGCTGCTGGACGAACTACGGGCCGCCATACGCAGCGGCGGCGCCGAGGACGTCTCGGCCGGCGCCATCCTGGCCCGGCTGGGCGAACGCCTGCTTGGGGCCAACGCCTCGCGCCTGCGTCCGGTGTTCAACCTGACCGGCACCGTCCTGCATACTAACCTGGGCCGCGCCCTGCTGCCCGACGAAGCCGTGCAGGCCGTGGTCGAGGCGCTGCGCTGGCCGATGAACCTGGAATGGGACCTCGAGACCGGCAAGCGCGGCGACCGCGACAGCCTGGTCGAGGAACAGCTGTGCGCCCTCACCGGCGCCGAAGCGGTCACGGTCGTCAACAACAATGCCGCCGCCGTGCTCCTGATGCTGGCCGCCCTGGCACCGAACCGCGACGTGGTCGTCTCGCGCGGCGAGCTGGTGGAGATCGGCGGCGCCTTCCGCATTCCGGACATCATGGCGCGCGCCGGCGCGCGCCTGCGCGAAGTGGGCACCACCAACCGCACCCACCTGAAGGACTACGTCGAGTACGCCGGGCCGGACACCGCGATGCTGCTGAAGGTCCATTGCAGCAACTACGCGATCACCGGCTTCACCAAGGAAGTGACGGTGGCCGAGCTGGCCCCGCTGGCGCGCGAGCGCAACATCCCTCTGGCCGTGGACCTGGGCAGCGGCACCCTGGTCGACCTCGAACGCTACGGCCTGCCGCACGAGACGACGGTCAAGGAAACCATCGCCGCCGGCGCCGATCTCGTAACCTTCAGCGGCGACAAGCTGCTCGGCGGGCCGCAGTGCGGCATCATCGCCGGCCGCGCCGACCTGATCGCGGCGATCAAGAAGAATCCCCTGAAGCGCGCCCTGCGCGTCTCGAAACTGACCCTGGCCGCGCTGGAACCTGTCCTGAACCTGTACCGCGCGCCCGACCTGCTGCCCCGGCGCCTGACCACGCTGCGCCTCCTGACCCGCCCCGCCGCCGAGATGCGCGCCATGGCCGACAGCCTGGCCGCGCCGCTGCGGGAGGCGCTCGGCGACGCGTATACCGTCGCCACCGCGCCGATGACCAGCCAGATCGGCAGCGGCGCCCTGCCGGTCGAACTGCTGCCGAGTTTCGGCCTGGCGATCCGCGCCCAGCCCGGCGTGCGCGGCAACCCGCTGGGCCAACTGGAGGGCCGCCTGCGCGCCCTGCCGCGCCCGGTGGTCGGCCGCATCGCCGACGACACCCTGTGGCTGGACCTGCGCTGCCTGCAGCAGGACCAGCTTCCCCTCTTCGTCGAGCAGCTCGCCCGGCTGCGGGAGCAAAGGCAAGCATGATCGTCGGTACCGCAGGCCACATCGACCACGGCAAGACCACCCTGACGCGCGCCCTCACCGGGGTCGACACCGACCGCCTGAAGGAGGAAAAGGCGCGCGGCATCTCGATCGAGCTGGGCTACGCCTATGCGCCGCTGCCCGGCGGCGCGCGGCTGGGCGTGATCGACGTTCCCGGCCACGAAAAATTCATCCGCACCATGGCTTCCGGCGTCACCGGTATCGATCTCGCCCTGCTGGTGGTGGCGGCCGACGACGGCATCATGCCGCAGACGCGCGAGCACCTGGCCATCCTCGAACTGCTGGGCGTGCGCCGCGCCTGCGTGGCGCTGACCAAGATCGACCGCGCCGACGCCGTGCGCCTGGTTCAGGTCGAAGCCGACGTCGAGGCGCTGCTGGCCGGTACGCCCTTCGCCGGGGCGCCGATGTTCCCGACCGCCGCCACCATGCCGGGCGATCCCGGCGTGGCCGCCCTGCTGGCCTACCTCGACGGGGCCGCCGCCAGCCTGACTGCGCAAGGCGAAGCGCGCCTGTTCCGGCTCGGCGTCGACCGCGTGTTCACGGTCTCGGGCCAGGGCACGGTGGTCACCGGCACCGCGCTGGCGGGCCGCGTGGCCGTCGGCGACCTGCTGCAACTGGCGCCCGGCGGCCAGCAGGCGCGGGTGCGCGCCATCCACGCCCAGGGCCGCGCGGCCGACACCGGCCAGGCCGGCGAGCGCCTGGCGCTGAACCTGGCCGGCGTGGCGAAGGACGACGTCGAACGCGGCAGCTGGGTGGTCGCGCCGGACATCGGCGAGTGCTCGGAGCGCGTCGACGCCGTCCTGTCGCTGCTGCCGGACGCGCCGGCGCTGGCTTCCTGGGCGCCGCTGCACGTGCACATCGGCGCGGCCCACCATACGGCCCACCTGGTGCCGCTCGAAGGCGAACAGCTGGCGCCGGGCAGCCGCGCGCGGGTGCAACTGGTGTTCGACGCGCCCCTGCACGCGATGCCGGGCGACCGCTTCGTGGTGCGCAACGCCCAGGCCACCCAGACCATCGGCGGCGGCGTCGTGCTCGACCCCTTCGGGCCGGCGCGCAAGCGCAGGAGCCCCGCGCGCCTGGCCTGGCTCGACGCGCTGGCGGCGTGGCTGGAGATCGGCGACGCCGCGCGCCTGGTGGACGCCAGCCTGGCGGGCTTGGCCGTCTCGTCCCTGGTGCGCCTGAGCGGCCTCGCGCCCGAGGCGCTGCGCCTGCCGGACTCCTTCCTGCGCCTGCCGCTGGCCGGCGGCGACAGCCTGCTGGTGGCCCCGGCCATGCTCGCGCCGCTGGAAGCGCGGGTCCTCGATGGCCTGGCTACCTGGCACGCGCGCCAGCCGGACGAACCGGGCCTGGAACTGTGGCGCCTGAAGCGCATGGTCGCGCCGGAACTGCCGGACGCGATCTGGAGCGCGCTGGTGGCGCGCATGCTCGATGCCGGCAGCCTGGCGCGCAGCGGCGCCAGCCTGCGCCTGCCCTCGCACAGCGTGGCCCTCACGCCGGCCGAGGAAGCCATGGCGGCGCGCCTGCTGCCGGCGCTCCAGGCCGGCCGCTACGACCCGCCCTGGGTGCGCGACCTGGGCCACAAGTACAAGCTCCCCGAGGACACGGTGCGCGCCCTGCTGCGCAAACTCGCGCGCGCCGGGCAGCTGCACCAGGTAGTGCACGACCTGTTCTACCATCCGGTGCCGCTGGCGGAACTGGCGCGCATCGTGGCCGAACTGCCCGATGCCCAGGCCGCGAATTTCCGCGACGCGACCGGGCTGGGACGCAAGCGCGCGATCCAGATCCTGGAGTTTTTCGACCGCGTCGGCTATACTCGCCGGGTCCGCAACACCCACCTGCCCAGGCCGCAGGCCAGCTGGCCGGAGCCGACGGCAGCGCCGGCAGCGCCGGCAGCGACCAGCGCCCCGCCTGGCGGTTAGCGATACAAGTTCGCGGCGCACACAAGGCGGCACCAGCCGCCATCCCATGGAAGGCATTCTCATCCGGTGATGGGGCCGGGCTTCAAACCCGGTGGGGGGCGTCAGCCGCTCTCCTGTAAGTTCGACTCTTTCTGCCTTCCGCCAATTCTTCACACGTTGCGCACCCATAGTAGGGTGGGCGCCCCTGTGCCCACGCGTAAACGATGAGCAGACGCGACGGCCTTGTCGACGCCTTATCGATGCCTATCGATGCCTATCGATGCCTATCGACGCCTTATCGATGCCTTATCGATGCCAACACGACGCAGGCGTCACGCGTGGGCACGGGGCGCCCACCCTACGGTTATCACGCACAAGCAGGCACAAAAAAGCCGGCGCCCCTTCATGGGAACGCCGGCTTTCTATGCCCTGCTATGAAGCTCAGAACCGCTGGTTGTAGGCCACGCCCAGCAGCTGCATGTGGGTCTTCCACGTACCGCGCGTGGTTTCGCCGTTGCCGGTGCAGCCGACGGCGACCGGGTTGCAGTTGTTGGTGTAGTTGCCCGCGGCGTCCTTGAAGTCGAGGTAGCTGTAGGCCAGGTCGATCGACGAGGACGGGCCCAGCTTCCAGTTGGCGCCGAACGAGAGCTGGTTGCGGTCGGCGTCCGGCAGCGCGGCGTGGCGCAGCTCGCGGCTGGCGACCGGGGCGTTGTCGTGGGCCAGGCCGCCGCGCAGCGTCACGTCGTCGTTCAGCTTGTAGCTGGCGCCGAGCGAGACGCGCACGGTGTTCTTCCACTGCTGGCGGATCACCTCGTCGCCCTCTTCCGTGCCGACGAATTCGATGTCGATGTTCCGCATGCGCGAATTGCGCGACCAGGTGACATCAGCCATGCCGGCCCAGCGCGGGTCGAACTGGTGGAAGGCCGACAGCGACAGGGTCTCCGGGGTGCGCAGTTCGACACGCGCATCCGAATTCTGGCGGCGCGAGGCGCCCTGCAGCACGCCGTTCACCACCGGATCAAGGGTGACGGCCGAGAAGTCCCAGGCCGCGCTGCCGGTCAGTTCGTGCTTGATCGAGGAACGGTAGGCGATGCCGAAACGGGTGGCCTGGTCCAGCGTGAATATGTAGCCCAAGTTGAAGCCTACGCCCCAGTCCTTGCCCTTCACGCGCGCATAGGCGTCGCCGGCGCCGGCCAGCAGGGCCGGATTGCCGCCGAGCGCGGCGATCTGGCGCGCCAGGACGGCGCCGGTGCCGCCGTGCTGGGCGGCGACAATCGTCCCCGGCACGTCGACCGCCTGCGCCAAGCTGGCCTTCATGTAGTCGACGTCGATGCCGAAGCCGAAGGCGTGCTGTTCGTTGAGCTTGAACGCGATCGACGGGTTCAAGGTCAGCGATTCGAGCTTGATCTCGGTGAGCGAGTAGCGGCCGGCCCAGTCGCGGTCGTAGGACAGGTCGGTCCCGAAGGGCACGAAGGCGCCGAAGCCGGCGGTCCAGCGGTTGTCGATCTGGTGGCTGTAGTAGAGGGACGGCGCGGCGACGGCGCTCGGGGCGTAGTCGTCCTGGCTGGCCTTGCCGCCGGTCGGGCCGCCGGTGAAGCGGGTCGAGCCGGCGTCCTGGTAGGTCGAGTGCGGGACCAGGGCGGTCACGCCGCCCGAGAACTGGCGCCCTTCCAGGCGCGACAGGCCGGCCGGGTTGGCGAACACGGTCGAGGCGTCGGCGGCTTCCGCGCCGTTGGCCTCGGCGGTGCCCTGGGCCGAGATGCTCTGGGAACCGAAGCGGTAGCCGGACGCGCCGGCCGTTGCGCAAGCGCCGGCCAGCGCCAGCGCGATCATGCAATGCAGGTGTTTCTGTTTCACGGTTGTCTTTCTGGTTTGTCTTCTTCAACGCTCCCCCCGAGCCTGGGACCGAGGCGATGCGGCGCGAAGCATACACCAAACCAGGATTTTTTATCACGACCGTGCTTTTTTGGCGCTGTCACCTTTACGTGTTGAACATGCCCAGCGTCGCTCGCAGGATCCCGCCGCCACGCTTCTTTGGCGGCCGATCCAGCGTCCGTGACCCGTTTCTGCGATTCGAGCAGGAACATCTCATCGGCCTCGGCGATGCCGGACAGCAGTGCCGGCCGATCGTGCCTGGCCCAGGCGAGAAAGC
>NZ_DAMCPG010000068.1:0-17574 GCF_032106685.1 Massilia sp. | reverse complement strand
CACCGACACAAGGATTTTCAATCCTCTGCTCTACCAACTGAGCTACCAGGCCAAGAGAGGCATGATTATAGCCAGCGCTTTCCGGCTCTGCAAGTCCCACTTGCAACTTTCTTTCGGCAGCGAATTGCGGCACGGTAGTGCGGCACAGTGGTGCGGCACCATAGGCGGCAGTCCAGGTGGAACGGTGACATGCCGCTATAATGGTTGACATGACGACACCTCATTCCTCCACCGCACAGTCCCGCAGCCATGGCGCGCGCGGCGACGATTGCCGCAGCGATGTCTGCATCGTCGGCAACGGCGCCATCGCCAAGACCGCGGCCCTCGGCTTCGCCCAGGCCGGCCACAGCGTCACCCTGCTGGTGCCGGCGGCGCGCTCCGGGGGAGAAGAGCTGCAGACCGCCACCTCCACGGCCGAGCGTCCCTGGGACGTGCGCGTCTATGCCCTGAACCACACCGCGCACAACCTGCTGGCCTCGCTGAAGGTCTGGGGCGCGCTCGACCAGGCGCGCGTGGCGCCGGTCGATGCGATGGCGGTCAATGGCGACGGCGAGAACGGCGGCTCGCTCGGCTTCGACGCCTTCGGCGCCCATACCGGCACGCTGGCCTGGATCGTCGAGGACAGCAACCTGAACAACGCGCTCGACGCCGCCCTGAAATTCGCGCACAACGTGAACATCGTCAGCGGCTGCGCCTGCCGCCTGACCTGCGGCCCGGAAGGCGCGCAGGTGGAGCTGGAAGACGGCCGCAAGCTCGACGCCAGGCTGGTGGTCGGCGCCGACGGGCGCGATTCCTGGGTGCGCGGGCAGTGCGACATCGGTGTCGACTACCGCTCTTACCACCAGCGCGCGATCGTCACCAATTTTGCCTGCGAAAAGCCGCACCATGGCGTGGCCCACCAGTGGTTCACCTGCGCCGACGGCATCGTCGCGCTGCTGCCGCTGCCGGGCAACCGCGTCTCGCTGGTCTGGTCGGCGCCGGAAACCCTGGCCGCGACCCTGATGGACGAGTCGCTCGGCGAGCTGGCGATCCGTCTGGGCGAATACGCCGACGAGCCGCTCGGCGCGCTGAAACCGCTGCAGCCGGAGCTGGTCAAGGCCGTGCCGCTGGCGCTGGTGCGTCCGCACGCGCTGGTCGCGCCGCACGTGGCCCTGGTCGGCGACGCCGCCCACGCGGTGCATCCGCTGGCCGGCCACGGCATGAACCTGGGCTTCGGCGACGTGGTCGACCTGCTGCGCGTGGTGGCCGAGCGCGAGGAGCACCGGGCCATCGGCGACGAGCGGGTGTTGGCGCGCTACGCTCGTGCGCGCAAGGAAGACGTGCTCCTGATGCAACTGGCCACCGATGGCCTGGAGCGTTTGTTCGGCGCCAACCTCGAACCCGTGCGCGTGGTGCGCAATTTGGGATTAAACTTGCTCGACAAGTTGCCCTTCGTAAAGCGGCGCCTGATGGCGCATGCCATCGGTAAGTAAATCTTCTTAAGGAAAACCAGAGTGATGTTAAAAACCAAGATCGCCGTGTTGCTGGCGATGGGCCTGATCGCGGGTTGTGTCGACGCCCAGAATACGGTCGAGGCCAACATCCGCAAGAACATCGAGCCGCGCCTGGGCGGCGCCAAGATCGAATCGATCAAGGAAACCCCCTACAGCGGCATGTACGAGCTGCGCGTCGGCACCGACATCCTGTACACCGACAAGAAAGGCGAGTACCTGTTCATCGGCCAGGTGTACGACGCCAAGACCACGCGCAACCTGACGCGCGAGCGCATGGACGACCTGAACAAGATCAAGTTCTCCGACCTGCCGCTGAACATGGCATTGAAGCAGGTAAAGGGCGACGGCAAGCGCGTGATCGCCGTGTTCGAAGACCCGAACTGCGGCTACTGCAAGCGCCTGCGCCAGACCACGCTGAAGGACCTGGACAACGTCACCGTCTACACCTTCATGTACAACATCCTGTCGCCGGATTCGTTCGAGAAGTCGAAGAACATCTGGTGCGCGCCGAACCGCGTGAAGGCCTGGGATGACTGGATGATCAACGGCAAGGTGCCGCCGGCCGCGCCGAGCAGCTGCGAAACCCCGAACGACAAGGTCGTGGAACTCGGCCACAAGCTGAACATCCAGGGCACGCCGGCCATTTTCTTCACCGACGGCACCCGCATCCCGGGCGCGGTCGACCTGAAGACGCTGGAAGCGAAGCTGCAGTCGATCAATTAAACAATTGTTTTTTTTAGTCAAACATAAGTTTATAGGTTGTGCAACGAATGGTTCAACTCAACATCAACGGACGCGACACCGAGATCGATGCCGATCCGTCCACGCCCATCCTGTGGGCCCTGCGCGACAACCTGGACATGACCGGCACCAAGTTCGGCTGCGGCGCCGCCCTGTGCGGCGCCTGCACCGTGCACCTGAACGGCGATCCGATCCGCGCCTGCGTCACGCCGATCGCCTCCGCCGTCGGGCAACAGATCACGACCATCGAAGCCATCGCCCAGGACCCGGTCGGCAAGGCCGTGCAAACCGCCTGGATCGCCCACGACGTGCCGCAGTGCGGCTATTGCCAGAGCGGGCAGGTGATGAGCGCCACCGCGCTGCTGCGCACCAACAAGGCGCCGAGCGACGCCGACATCGACAACGCCATGAGCGGCAACATCTGCCGCTGCGGCACCTACCAGCGGATCCGCGCGGCCATCAAGGACGCCGCGAAGTCGCTGGCCTGATTTCCTGACGTCATGCACCCTGTCGGCATCCTGCTGGCCGCGGGCAGGGGCCGGCGCTTCGATCCCTCCGGCGAACGCAACAAGCTGCTGCAGGCGCTGCCCGGTGGCGAGCCGGTGGTGGTCGCCAGCGCGCGTGCGCTGCTTGCCGTCCTTCCGCGCGTGATCGCGGTGGTGCCACCAGGCGATGGCGGCGTGGCCGATGCGCTGCGCGCGCTCGGCGCCGAGGTCACCACCTGCCTTGAGGCCGACAGCGGCATGGCCGCGTCACTGGTCCATGCCCTTCGCCACTCGCTGACTGGCGGCGAGGCCGACGCCTGGCTGGTGGCGCTGGGCGACATGCCCTTCGTGGCGCCGCCGACGCTGCGCGCGCTGCTCGATGCGCTCGCCGCCGGCGCGGGGATCGCCGCGCCGGTGCATGGAGGACGGCGCGGCAATCCGGTGGCCTTCGGCGCCATCCACCTGCCAGCCCTGCTGGCGCTGGAAGGGGAGCACGGCGCGCGCGGGCTGCTGAAGTCGGCCCAGGTCGCGGAAGTCGCGGTCGAGGACCCGGGTATCCTGCGCGACATCGACACGCCGGCCGACCTGCAGGGAAGCACGGATTGAGGTTGGCGCTGCCGAATCGTTTACACTAAAGAGATCGGCAAGACTTCCTTCGTCCTCATGAAAAAACCAGCCCAACGAAAGCAGCACGTCAAGCAGCCCGCCATCGCCTACACCATCGTTCCCAAGGACCTGGCGGGCCACCTCTTCAACGTCACCGTGACGGTGCCGGCGCCCGCCGCCGACGGCCAGGTGTTCGCACTGCCGGCGTGGATCCCGGGCAGCTACATGATCCGCGAGTTCGCGCGCAACATCGTGCGCATCCGCGCCGAATCGAACGGCGCCGCCGTCGCCCTGGCCAAGCTCGACAAGCATTCCTGGCAGGCGGCGCCCGTCGACGGCCCGCTGACCCTGCACTACGACGTCTATGCCTGGGACCTGTCGGTGCGCGCCGCCCACCTGGACCAGACCCACGGCTTCTTCAACGGCACCAGCGTCTTCCTGCGCGCGGTCGGCCAGGAGGCCACGCCGCACCAGGTCGACATCCAGCGGCCAGGCGATCCGGCCGCCAAGACCTGGCGCGTCGCCACCGCGATGAAGGAACTGGGCGCCAAGCGCTATGGCTTCGGCACCTATGTGGCGGGCGACTACGACGAGCTGATCGACCACCCGGTCGAGATGGGCGACTTCGCGCTGGCGAGCTTCAAGGCGCAGGGCATCCCGCACGACATCGTGGTCACCGGCCGCGTGCCGAACCTGGACATGGCGCGCCTGCAGGCCGACCTGAAGGCCATCTGCGAAACCCAGATCGCCTTCTTCGAGCCGGGCACGAAGAAAGCGCCGATGGACCGCTACGTCTTCATGACGATGGCGGTGGGCGACGGCTACGGCGGCCTCGAGCACCGCGCCTCGACCGCGCTGATCTGCGCGCGCGCCGACCTGCCGAGCATCGGCGGGCCGAAAGTCGGCGAGCCCAGCGAGGGCTACCTGAAATTCCTGGGCCTGTGCAGCCACGAGTACTTCCACACCTGGAACGTCAAGCGCATCAAGCCGGCGGTGTTCGCGCCCTACGACTTGCAAGTCGAAAACTACACGCCGCTCTTGTGGCTGTTCGAAGGCTTCACCAGCTACTACGACGACCTGATGCTGGTGCGCGCCGGCATCATCGGCGAACCGACCTACTTCAAGCTGCTGGGTAAAACCATCGCCAGCGTGCTGCGCGGCAGCGGCCGCACCAAGCAGAGCGTGGCCGATTCCAGCTTCGACGCCTGGAGCAAGTATTACCGCCAGGACGAGAACTCGCCGAACGCGATCATCAGCTACTACACCAAGGGCTCGCTGATCGCGCTGGCTTTCGATTTGACGATCCGCGCCAAGACCGGCGGCGCCAAGTCGCTGGACGACGTCATGCTGGCGTTGTGGGCACGCTACGGCCGCGACTTCTACGCGGGCGCGGGCCGCGGCGTCACCGAGCTTGAGGTCGAGGCGCTGTTCGACGAGGTCAGCGGCGTCAAGCTGCGCAATCTGTTCGACAAATATGTGCGCGGCACCGAGGACATCCCGCTGGCCAAGCTGTACGCGCCGCTGGGCGTCAAACTGGTCGACGAGCGCAAGAGCGGCAAGCCCTCGCTGGACGCCGGCATCGGCCGCGACCCGCTGGGCGCCAAGCTGACCCAGGTGCACGAAGGCGGCGCGGCGCACCAGGCCGGCCTGTCGGCGCTGGACGTCGTCATCGCCATCGACGGCCTGCGCGTGAACGGCAATCCGTCGAACGTCGAGGCCCTGCTGTCGCGCTACCGCGTCGGCGACAAGGTGACCGTGCACGCCTTCCGCCGCGACGAGCTGATGCGCTTTGACGTCACGCTGCAGGGCGACCGGGTGCCGGGCATCACGCTGTCGGCGGTGGCCGGCGTGCGCAAGGCCGGGACGATCGCGCGGCCGAGCGCGGTGTAGTCGAAGTCGCGAACGACCGTAGGGTGGGCACCCCGTGCCCACCAAACGTATGCGTCGTATCGGCGGCATTTGCAAGAATCGATTGGGTCTGCCACGGCACGAAAAAAATATACCCGAAACGCATCCGCATTCGGTATGCCAAGGAGCACGGCCGATGGCAATTCATTTGCCCGTAGATGATGTAGCGTAGCCACCATGCAGGCCGTGCACCGCGTGGGCACGGAGTGCCCACCCTACGTGTCTCTCATCCGTAGTCGATATGCCGTGTGGCGCGGTCGGCGGAATTCCCGACGGTCGTAGATGAAGCGAAGCAGTCGTTATGCAGACGCCGTACCGCGTGGGCACAGGTGCCTACGCCGGCCGCGCCCACCCTACCAACATCTACTGCGGTCCGGCAAGACTCCTCAACTGAAACCGGTATTGGTGATCGAACAGGAATGTCTCCGAAAACGTCAGCCGGCGCAGATTCCCCGCCAGCAGGTTCGCCGGCTTCGGCAGCTTTCCGCTGCGCCGCATCGAGGCCACGGCCACGCGCGAGGCGTTGTCGTTGCGCGAGCGCTGCACTTCCACATCCTCGACCTCCCCGTCGTCGCGCACGGTGATGTTCAGCACCACGATGGCCGGCAGTATCGGCGGCAGGCGGCCGCTGAAGGTCTGGTCGAGGTTCTGGCGCATGACGTGCTGCGCCACTTCCACCTTGTAGGCGTCGAGGGTGCGCGAAGGCGGCGGCACCGGGGCTTCGGTGGGGGCGGGAGGGCTGGCGGAAATGATCGGGACGATGCGTTCGTCCGTGGAAGCGTCGGGCGGGGCCGTGCCGCATCCGCCCAGGGCTGCCAGTAGTAGAAGGAGGAGAGCGGCCCTGATGCGGATGGAAGGTTTCATGTTAGTCGAATAATCGTCGCAGTTCGTCACCCGGGCTGGAAGCACGCATGAAGGCTTCGCCCACCAGGAAGGCATGCACGTTTGCCGCGCGCATGCGCTCCACGTCCGCGCGCACCGCGATACCCGACTCGGTAACCACCAGGCGTTCCGCCGGAATGCGCGGCAAGAGGCCGATGGTCGTGTCGAGCGAGGTCGCAAACGTGCGCAGGTTGCGGTTGTTGATGCCGACCAGGCGCGTCTTCAAGCGCAGCGCCGCGGTCAACTCATCACCGTCATGTACTTCGACCAGCACGTCCATGCCGAGTTCCTGCGCACAGGCTTCCAGTTCGGCCATCAGGCCATGGTCGAGCGCCGAGACGATCAGGAGGATGGCGTCGGCGCCCATCGCGCGCGCTTCGTACACCTGGTACATGTCGACGATAAAGTCCTTGCGGATCACCGGCAGCTCGCACGCGGCGCGCGCCTCGCGCAGGTAGTCGGCATGGCCCTGGAAGAACTGGACGTCGGTCAGCACCGACAGGCAGGAGGCGCCGGCGGCGGCATAGCTTTGCGCGATGTCGGCGGGACGGAAGTCGGGCCGCAGCACCCCCTTCGAGGGCGAGGCCTTTTTCACTTCGGCGATCACGCCGGCGCGGCCCGCCGCGATGTTCCTGCGCAGGCTCGCTTCGAAGCCGCGGATATCGGCGCGCAGTGCGGCGTCGCTCTCGACGTCGCGGCGCAGGCTGGCCAGGTCGCGGTGCTTGCGTGCGGCGGCCACTTCGTCGGCCTTCACGGCCAGGATTTTATTCAGGATGTCGGACATGTCAGCGGGCGCCCAGCTGGCGCGTGATGGTGACGAATTGCTCGAGCTTGGCCAGGGCCGCGCCCGAGGCGATGGCGGCGCGCGCCTTGGCCAGGCCTTCCTCGATCGAGGCGACGACGCCGGCCGCGTACAGCGCGGTGCCGGCATTCAGGGCCACGATGTCGTGGGCCGGACCGGGCTCGCCGCGCAGGGCTTCCATCACGCGGGCCTTGGACTCGGCGGTGTTCGCCACCTTCAGGTTGCGGCTCGAGATCATTTGCAGGCCGAAGTCCTCGGGATGGATCTCGTACTCGCGGATCTCGCCGTCGACCAGTTCGCCGACCAGGGTGCCGGCGCCGAGCGAGACTTCGTCCATGTTGTCGCGGCCCCAGACCACCAGCGCATGCTGGGCGCCCAGGCGCTGCAGCACGCGCACCTGGATGCCGACCAGGTCGGGGTGGAACACGCCCATCAGAATGTTCGGCGCGCCGGCCGGATTGGTCAGCGGCCCGAGGATGTTGAAGATGCTGCGCACGCCCAGCTCGCGGCGCACCGGCGCCACGTGCTTCATGGCGGCGTGGTGGTTCGGCGCGAACATGAAGCCGATGCCGGTCTGGGCGATCGACTGGGCGATCTGCTCGGGTTTGAGGTCGATCTCGGCGCCGAGCGATTCGATCAGGTCGGCGCTGCCCGAGGACGACGAGACGCTGCGCCCGCCGTGCTTGGCCACGCGCGCGCCGGCCGCCGCCGCCACGAACATCGAGGCGCTGGAGATATTGAAGGTGTTGGCGCCGTCGCCGCCGGTGCCGACGATGTCGAGCAGGTTGGTGGTGTCGGCCATCGGCACCTTGGTCGAGAACTCGCGCATGACTTGCGCGGCGGCGGTGATCTCGCCGATGGTTTCCTTTTTCACGCGCAGGCCCATGGTCAGCGCCGCGACCATGGTCGGCGACATCTCGCCCGACATGATCTGGCGGAACAGGTGCAGCATCTCGTCGTGGAAGATCTCGCGGTGTTCGATACAGCGCAGCAGCGCCTCTTGAGGTGTGATCGGCATGGGCGTTCCTAATGTGTGTGGGCGCCGCGCCGACAGGACGCGGCGCGGGAAGAGGCGAATCAGCGCTCGAGGAAGTTCTTCAGCAGCGCGTGGCCGTGCTCGGACAGGATCGACTCGGGATGGAACTGCACGCCCTCGATGTCGTATTCCTTGTGGCGCACGCCCATGATCTCGCCGTCGTCGGTCCAGGCCGTCACTTCGAGGCAGTCGGGGAGCGTC
Source organism: Massilia sp. (assembly GCF_032106685.1). Lineage (GTDB taxonomy): Bacteria > Pseudomonadota > Gammaproteobacteria > Burkholderiales > Burkholderiaceae_D > Telluria. Next base: position 9,420 of record NZ_DAMCPG010000068.1, on the reverse strand, counting down.
GCGCGCTCGATCGCCAGTGAGTGGTAGCGGATCACGGTGAAGGGACTGGGAATACCCTTGAACACGCCGACGCCGGTGTGGGCCACCAGCGAGGTCTTGCCGTGCATGACCTGCTTGGCGCGCACGATCTTGCCGCCGAACGCTTCGCCGATGGCCTGGTGGCCCAGGCAGACGCCGAGGATCGGCAGCTTGCCCTTGAACTGCTTGATCACGTCGACCGACACGCCGGCGTCGACCGGGGCCTTCGGGCCCGGCGAGATGCAGATGCGGTCCGGCCGCATCGCGGCGATGTCGTCGATCGTGACTTCGTCGTTGCGTACGGTGCGCACTTCTTCACCCAGTTCGCCGAAATACTGGACGATGTTGTAGGTGAAGGAATCGTAGTTGTCGATCATGAGCAGCATGTCAGAACTCCCCATCCAGTCCGTCCTGGACCTGTTCGGCCGCGCGCAGCACGGCGCGCGCCTTGTTTTCGGTTTCCTGCCATTCCAACTCGGGGATCGAATCGGCCACGATGCCGGCCGCGGCCTGCACGTACAGGTTGCCGTCCTTGATCACGCCGGTGCGGATCGCGATCGCCACGTCCATCTCGCCGCCAAAGGAGAGGTAACCGCAGGCGCCGCCATAGATGCCGCGCTTGACCGGCTCGAGTTCGTCGATGATTTCCATCGCACGCACCTTCGGCGCACCGGTGAGGGTGCCGGCCGGGAAGGTGGCGCGCAGCACGTCGAGGTTGGACATGCCTTCCTTGAGCCTGCCTTCGACGTTCGAGACGATGTGCTGCACGTGCGAGTATTTTTCGATGACCATGCGGTCCGTCACCTTCACGCTGCCGGTCTCGGCGATGCGGCCGATGTCGTTGCGCGCCAGGTCGATCAGCATCACGTGTTCAGCGATTTCCTTCGGGTCGCCAAGCAGTTCGACCGCCAGTTCGGCGTCGCGTTCCGGCGTCGCGCCGCGCGGGCGGGTGCCGGCGATCGGGCGCAGCGTGACCTTGCGTTCGCCGGTTGGCGAGGTTTCGTTCCTGACCAGGATCTCCGGCGAGGCGCCCACGATCTGCATGTCGCCGAAGTTGTAGTAGTACATGTAGGGCGACGGGTTCAGCGAGCGCAGCGAACGGTACAGCGACAGCGGCGAATCGACGTAAGGCTTGCGGATGCGCTGGCCGATCTGCACCTGCATCAGGTCGCCGGCCATCACGTATTCGTGGGCCTTCGCCACCGCCGCCAGGTAGTCTTCCTTGGAAAAGTCGCGCACGGCCTCGGTGCGCACCGAGCCGGTGGTGACCGGCACGTCGACGCTCCGGCGCAGCATGACGCGCAGCTCCTTCAGGCGCTGGCGCGCTTTGGTAAACGCTTCCGGCTGCGACGGGTCGGCGTAGACGATCAGGTAGAGCTTGCCCGAGAGGTTGTCGATGACGGCCAGTTCCTCGGTCACCAGCAGCTGGATGTCGGGCAGGCCGAGATCGTCCTTCGGCGCCTGGCCAGCCAGCTTGCGCTCGATGTGGCGCACCGTGTCGTAGCCGAAGTAGCCGGCCAGGCCGCCGCAGAAGCGCGGCATGCCGGGGCGCAGCGCGACCTTGAAGCGCGCCTGGAACTGTTCGATGAATTCGAGGGGATTGCCCTCGTGGGTCTCGACCACGCTGCCGTTGGTGACGACCTCGGTGCGAATGCCGCTGCTACGCAGCAGGGTCTTCGCCGGCAGGCCGATGAAGGAATAGCGGCCGAAGCGCTCGCCGCCGACGACCGATTCGAGCAGGAAGGTGTTCTTGCCGGTGTCCTGCGACTGCGCCAGCTTCAGGTAGAGCGACAGCGGCGTCTCGAGATCGGCGAATGCCTCGGCGATCAGCGGAATGCGGTTGTAGCCCTGGTTGGCCAGCGATTTGAATTCGAGTTCGGTCATGTTCTTCTCCGGGCCGCCAGCTATCGAGGTAGGGGAGGGCGGCGTTGGTGTTCCAAAAAACCTGCCGGATGCGCGAATGCCGCCGGCAGCAATCAATACGGGTTAGTTAGCCCAGGATTGCCAGCGTCGCCACAGCCAGGCCTCAAGGGCGCCGGTCTGGTTGACAGTGTGTTTTTTGGTGAAGAACATGTATAGATAAGTTAATTTAGACGCCGTTATGCGCACGAATCAGGGTCGCCGCATCGAGTAGCGAATTAACTATACCATCGGAATCGATCTCTTGCACAGGCCTTCCGTGGTTATATCCATATGGCACTGTGAGCACATGGCAACGCGCGGCGCGCGCCGCTTCGGCGTCGTTCGAGGAGTCGCCGATCGCCACCACCTGCTGCGGCGCCAGGTCGAAGTCGCTGCACACCTGCAGCAGCGGCAGCGGATCGGGCTTCTTCCTCGGCAGCGAATCGCCGCCGTAGACCAGCTCGAAGAAGGGCGCCAGTCCCTTCTGCGCCAGCAGCGGCGTGGTGAAGGAAATCGGCTTGTTGGTCACGCAGGCCAGGCGCAGGCCCAGCTCGCGCAGCGCCGTCAAACCCTCGATGACGCCGTCGAACAGGACGCTCTTTTCTCCGTTGATGGCGAGGTAATGGCGCTGGTAGGCGGCCATCGCCTCGTCATACACGGCGTCGATGCGGGCAGCGTCGAAGTCGAGCGCGAGCACGTCGCGGATCAGCTTTTCCGAGCCCTTGCCGACCATCGGCTTGATGATGTCCTGGGTGATCGGGGCGAGATCGAACTCGGCGCGCATGCCGTTCAGGGCCAGTTCGAAATCCGGCACCGTGTCGAGCATGGTGCCGTCCAGGTCGATGATGGCAGCCTTGATGACTGCGGCGCCGGGCTGCACGCTTACTTCCCGACCGTGGCCAGCTCGGCGCGCATGGCGTCGATCACGGCCTTGTAGTCGGGCTTGCCGAAGATGGCCGAGCCGGCAACGAAGGTGTCGGCGCCCGCGGCGGCGGCGGCGGCGATGTTCTCGGCCTTGATGCCGCCGTCGACCTCGAGCATGATGTCGCGGCCCGATTCGTCGATCATGCGGCGCGCGATCGCGATCTTCTTGAGCGCTTCCGGAATGAAGGACTGGCCGCCGAAGCCCGGGTTCACCGACATGATGAGGATCATGTCGATCTTGTCCATCACGTGTTCCAGGTAGTGCATCGGGGTGGCCGGGTTAAACACCAGGCCGGCCTTGCAGCCGTGGTCGCGGATCAGCTGCAGGGTGCGGTCGATGTGCTCCGACGCTTCCGGGTGGAAGGTGATGATGTTGGCGCCGGCTTTGGCGAAGTCGGGGATGATGCGGTCGACCGGTTTCACCATCAGGTGCACGTCGATCGGCACCTGCACGTGCGGGCGGATCGCCTGGCAGACCAGCGGGCCGATCGTCAGGTTCGGCACGTAATGGTTGTCCATCACGTCGAAGTGGATGATGTCGGCGCCGGCGTCGACGACGTTGCGGACTTCCTCGCCCAGGCGGGCGAAATCGGCGGACAGGATGCTGGGAGCGATGCGGTAGGTGGTCATTGCGGTGACGGAGAGGTGGTCAAGAATCCGGCTATTTTACGCCGAGCTTGATGCGGCTTGGGCGAACGGGCTTTTTTTGGGCACGGTATGATGGTCGTTTTGCGCATGCCCGGCCGGCGCCGGGCCATTACATTCGCGCAGGCAACTAATAACCAGAAGAGGAAAGCCTATGTCCGCCTACGATTTCACCGTCACCGTCCGGACCCAGCACCTGCCGGAGCAATCCAATCCGGAGCGCGACAACTATGTGTTTTCCTATACGATCACGATACGCAATACCGGCAGCGTGCCGGCCCAGCTGATCTCGCGCCACTGGGTGATCACCGACGCCAACAACCGGGTGCAGGAGGTGAAGGGCCTGGGCGTGGTCGGGCACCAGCCGCTGCTGAAGCCCGGCGAGCAGTTCGAATACACCAGCGGCACCCAGCTCGCTACCCCGCAGGGCTCGATGCGCGGCGAATACTTCTGCGTGGCCGAGGACGCTCACCGCTTCGAGGTGACGATTCCGGAATTCGTGCTGTCGCTGCCGCGCAGCCTGCACTGATCAGGCGTCGGCGTCGGGCTTGGCCGGGTCGCTGCGTTCTTCGCGCAGCGGGCGCTTGCGCTCTTCCGGCCGGCCCGAGAACATGGTCCACCAGACGATAAACACGAGCAGGAACAAGGCCACGCCCGCTTCCAGCATCAAGATCCACATAGACAGTCCTTATGCAATCGATACGCCGCAGTGTACCCGCTTCCGTCGCCCTCGTCGCTTTGCTGCCGCTCCTGCTGACCGCCTGCGGCACGCCGCCCCAGGCGCCGCAGCCGCAGCCATCCCAGCAGCCTGATGTCGTGATGCCGCCGCCGGTCGGCCCGGTCGCCGTTCCCGCGCCTGCGCCGGCGCCACTAGTGCCGCCGATGACCCCGGTGAGCTTCGACGCGCTGCCCGGCTGGCAGCAAGACGACCTGCGCCAGGCCTGGCCGGCCTTCCTGGCCTCCTGCCGCGTGCTGGTCAAAAAGGCCGAGTGGAAGACGCCCTGCGGCGCCGCCGGCGGCGTCGATGCGCAGGACGGCAAGGCGATCCGCCGTTACTTCGAGGCGTATTTCGTGCCGAACCAGATGCGCGCGCCCGACGGCTCCGACACGGGCCTGATCACCGGCTACTACGAGCCGATGCTGCGCGGTTCGCGCAAGCGCGGCGGCGCCTTCCAGACCCCGCTCTACCGCGTGCCTGAGGACCTGGTCACGGTCGACCTGGCGGGCGTCTATCCGAGCCTGAAGAACATGCGCCTGCGCGGACGCCTGGTCGGCAAGACCGTGGTGCCGTATTCGACCCGCGCCGAGATCGAGCGCGCGCCCCTGAGCGGCAAGGAGCTGGTCTGGGTCGACGATCCGGTCGAGGCCTTCTTCCTCGAGGTGCAGGGCTCGGGACGCGTACGCATCGACGAGACCGGCGAGACCGTGCGCATCGCGTTTGCCGACCAGAACGGCCACCCCTATAAAGTGATCGGGCGCTGGCTGGTGGAGCAGGGCGAATTGCCGGCCGACGGCGTCTCGGCGCAGAGCATCAAGGCCTGGATCGCGGCCAATCCTGCGCGCCGCCAGGAACTCCTGAACGTGAACCCCAGCTACATCTTCTTCAGGGAGGAGCGGCTGCCCGATCCCTCGGTCGGCCCGAAAGGCGCGCTCGGCGTGCCCCTGAGCCCGGCCCGCTCGGTGGCGGTCGATCCCGCGTTCGTGCCGCTGGGCGCGCCGCTGTTCCTGTCGACGACCCATCCGGCCGACGGCGCACCGGTGCAGCGCCTGATGCTGGCGCAGGATACCGGCGGCGCGATCCGCGGTCCGGTGCGGGCGGATTTCTTCTTCGGTTTCGGCGGCGATGCGGCGGACCATGCGGGGCGCATGAAGCAGAGCGGGTCGGTGTGGGTGCTGCTGCCGAAATAGGCGTCGCACACCGGCGCTAATCGTTCACGCCGCGCAGCCGGGTGCCCGCCACGGCGCTCGCTGCCAGGCTGAGCGCTCCCAGCGCCACGCACACCAGCGCGGTCCGCACGCCGAAACGCTCGGCCAGCGCCCCGGCCAGCAACGCGCCCAGCGGCGCCATGGCCACCGTCAGCGAGCGCATGGTCGCCACCATCCTTCCCAGCACGGCGTCGGGCGTGACCCGCTGGCGCAGGGCAATGTAGGGCACGAAGAACAGGGTCGCGCCGCAGTCGAGCAGGAACACCACCAGGCCGTAGGCGATGGCACTGAGATTCGCGCTGCCCAGCAGTTGCACGGGAATCGCCGGCATCAGGGCGAAACCGAGCGCCGAGACGCACAGGCCGGCCAGGATCGCGCGGCCGGTGCCGTAATGCGTCGACAGCGGCTTGACCAGCAGCGAGCCGGCCAGGATGCCGACGCCGCCCAGCATCTGCGCCGTGCCCATCACGCCCGGCGTCATGCCGAGTACCCGCGTGGCGAACAGCACGTGCAGGGCCATGTAGCCATAGAAGAGCAGGTGCCAGAAAGCGGAAGTCCAGGCCAGGGTGCGCAGCAGGCGGTGGTTCCACACGAAAGCCAGGCCTTCGCGGATCTCGTGCAGCGGATGGGTGTTCGAGCGCGGCGGCTGGGGTTCGCGTGCCCGGATGCGGCGCAGGTTCGACAGCGAGACCGCGAAGCCGCCGACCGTGCACAGGATGGCGAACGGCGCCCCCAGCAGTTGCACCAGGCCGCCCGCCATGCCGGGGCCGACCAGGCGCGCCGCCGACTCGGTCGAGGCGAATTTCGCCTGGGCGTCGACCAACCCTTCGCGTCCGACGACGAAGGTCAGGAAGACCTGCTCGGCGCTGCCTCCCACCGTGTAGCCGGTGCCGAGGACGAAGCCGACGGCGTACAGCCAGTGGATCGAGAGGACATCGAACCACCAGGCCAGGGGCACGCTGGCCAGCGCGGTCGCCACCATTGCGTCGCTGCACATCATGATCGGCAGGCGGCGGCAGCGGTCGAGCAGCACGCCCGACGGCAGCCCGAACAGCAGGAAGGGCAGGGATTCGAGCGCGGCCAGGATGCCCATCTGGCTTGGGGTCGCATGCATCAGGAGGACGGCGCAGATCGGCAGTGCGAGCAGGGTGATCTGCGCACCGAAGTGGGTCAGCGCGCTGCTGAGCCAGAGGCGGCGAAAGTCGGGCTTGGCCAGCAGCCCGTCGCCGCGCAGGCCCTGCAGGACGTTGCGTACTGTATTGATGATGAACTCGCGCAAGATATTGCTGAACGAGCAATGATACCGTCCTTTTTGGGCTGCAGAGGCGCTACAATCGCGGCCATACCGTCAACTTGAGAGGGGTGTCCCATGGAATACGCAGACCTGCTGATCGAAAACCACGGCAAGGTGGTTGTCATCCGCCTGAACCGTCCGAAAGCGATGAATGCGCTGAACGACAACATGATGAACGAGCTGGGCCACGCCCTGTACCAGTTCGACGCCGATCCAGCGGTCAACGTCATCGTCCTGACCGGCAGCGAGAAGGTATTCGCGGCCGGCGCCGACATCGCCGCCATGGCGAACTACACCTATGCCGACACCTACCCGGGCAACTACATCGGCCGCAACTGGGAGCACATCCTCAACGTGCGCAAACCGGTGATCGGCGTCGTCGCCGGCTATGCCCTGGGCGGCGGCTGCGAACTGGCGATGATGTGCGACTTCCTGATCGCCGCCGACAGCGCCAGGTTCGGCCAGCCGGAGATCAAGGTCGGCGTGACTCCGGGCGCCGGCGGCACCCAGCGCCTGCCGCGTGCGATCGGCAAGTCGAAGGCGATGGACATGCTGCTCACCGCGCGCATGATCGATGCGGCCGAGGCGGAGCGCACCGGCCTGGTGTCGCGCGTGTTCCCGGCCGAGAAATTGATGGAAGAGTCGCTGGCGGTGGCCAATACCATCGCCGAGATGCCGGTGTCGGTCGCCATGGCGATCAAGGACTCGGTCAACCGCGCGTATGAAACCACGCTGACCGAAGGCGTGCGCTACGAGCGCCGTTTCTTCCACGCCGCCTTCGGCACGCCGGCGCAGAAAGAGGGCATGTCGGCCTTCCTCGCGAAGCGCAAGGCGAACTTCGAAGGCATGTAGGATGCGCGCGCCGGCGGTCCGGATAGGGGCGGTGGCGCTGGTCGCCACGGCGGCGGCGACCTACGGTTGCACCTCGCTGCCGCCGCTCGGCCAGCGCACCGCCAGCGTGGCGCTGGCCGGCACCGAAACGACGCCGCTGGGCCGGGCGATCGCGCCGCTGGCGGCCAAACATCCCGGCCTGGCCGGGGTCTACCCCCTGTCCGACGGCCGCGACGCGTTCGCGGCGCGCGTCTTGCTGGCCCGCGCCGCCGAGCGCAGCCTCGACGTCCAGTACTATATATGGCGCAACGATCTCACCGGCACGCTGATGCTGGACGCGTTGCGTAGCGCCGCGGCGCGCGGCGTGCGCGTCCGCCTCCTGCTCGACGATAACAACACCGCCGGGCTCGATCCCGTGCTGGCCGCCTTTGCCCGCGAGCCGAATGTCGAGGTGCGGCTGTTCAATCCTTTCGGTAACCGGCGCTGGCGCAGCATTGGCTACCTGACCGACTTCAGCCGCCTGAACCGGCGCATGCACAACAAGTCCTTCACGGCGGATAACCAGGCCAGCATCGTCGGCGGACGCAATATCGGCGACGAATACTTCGGCGTGGCCGGCGACATGCTGTTCGTCGACCTCGACGTGATGGCGGTCGGGCCGGTGGTGCAGCAGGTGTCGCGGGACTTCGATCGCTACTGGAACAGTGCCTCGGCCTACCCGGTCGCCACCCTGGTCGACCCTGCCGATGCCGAGCCGGCCGGCGCGCTGGCGCAGCGTGCCGCCGCATTGAGCCGCCGGCCCGAGGCGCAGCGCTACCTGGAGGCGATCCGCACCTCGCCTTTCGTCGAGCAGCTGGTGCGGCGGCGCCTGGCGCTGGAATGGAGCACGACGCGCCTGGTCAGCGACGATCCGGCCAAGGTGCTGGGCAAGGCCAGGCGGGACACGCATATGGCCGTCCACCTCGCCAAGCTGCTGGGCGAGCCGAAGCGGCAGCTCGATCTCGTGTCGCCGTATTTCGTTCCCAGCAAGGAGGCCGCCCAGGTACTGGAGGACATCGCCCGCCGCGGAGCCCGGGTGCGGCTCCTGACCAATTCGCTGGAGGCGACCGACGTCGCGGCGGTGCATGCCGGTTACGCCAAGTGGCGTCACGACCTGCTCAAGGCCGGCGTCTCCCTGTATGAATTGCGCCGCAGCTGGGGCGCGGAACTGCCCGACACCGGCCGTGCCAGCTTCGGCAGCTCGGCATCGAGCCTGCATGCGAAGACCATCGGCGTGGACGGGCGCAGCGTCTTCGTCGGTTCCTTCAATATGGACAGGCGCTCGATCGACCTGAATACCGAGATGGGATTCGTCATCGACAGCCCGGCGCTGGCACGCCAGCTGGGCCAGACGCTGGACCAAAGCATTCCCGGTACCGCCTACGAAGTGCGCATGGAGGCGAACGGCAAGCTGTACTGGCTGCAGCGTTCCGGCGACAAGACGGTGCGCTACGACGAAGAGCCGGGCACGAGCGTGTGGAAGCGCGCCGGCGTCAGGATCTTGTCGTTCTTGCCGATCGACTGGCTGCTGTAGATAGTTCGCGACAGGGTCTTGCGCGACCACCCAAGGGTTTGCTATAGTTCGCCTCCGCTTCGGCGCTGAAGCAAAACGTCAACGAAATCAAGTAGTTGATGTGGCAACAGCGAACGCAGGAAACTGCGGCGAAGCAAACGAGGGGTTGACGAACATCGCGAAACACTGCATAATCTCACTTCTCTGCTGCTGACGAACAAAACGATTCGCAAAGCGCAGCAAGGCAGTACAGAATCCTCGGCGGAAGCCACAGTTCTTTAACAATTAACAGTCGATAAGTGTGGGCGTTTGATGCAGGTGCCAGCTG
>NZ_DAMCPG010000067.1:0-18146 GCF_032106685.1 Massilia sp. | reverse complement strand
ATGGACGGCGCCAGCCCCTTGCGCGTGCTGTGGAGTGTCTACCTGCCGATCTCGGGCAACATCGTCTGGGCGATGGCGATCGTCACCTTCATCGGCGCCTGGAACAACTTCCTCTGGCCCTTCATCATCGTCACCTCGAACGAGATGATGACGATCCCGCTGGGCCTGACCCAGACCTACGACGCCTTCGGGGTGCGCTACGCCCAGCTGATGGCCGCCGCGCTGCTGGGCGCGCTGCCGGTCGGCCTGGCCTACATTGCTTTCCAGCGCCGGGTCACCCAGGGCTTCCTCGCGGCCAGCGGCCTCAAAGGCTAATCATTCAGGAGCGCACATGGCATCGGTCAGCCTACGCGGCATCAAGAAGCAGTACGAGAACAACAGCGTCATCAAGGGCATCGACCTCACCATCGAGGACGGCGAATTCGTGGTCTTCGTCGGCCCCTCGGGCTGCGGCAAGTCGACCCTGCTGCGCATCATCGCCGGCCTGGAAGACATCAGCGAAGGCCAGCTCGAGATCGGCGGGCGCGTCAGCAACGACGTCGAGCCGGCCAAACGCGGCATCGCCATGGTGTTCCAGAGCTATGCCCTGTATCCGCACATGAGCGTGGCGGAGAACATGGGCTTTGCGCTGAAGCTGGCGAAGGTGCCGAAGGCGGAGATCGCGGAACGGGTGGGGCGCGCGGCCGAGATCCTGCAGATCGGCCACCTGCTGGAGCGCAAGCCGAAGGCGCTGTCGGGCGGCCAGCGCCAGCGCGTGGCGATCGGCCGCGCCATCGTGCGCAAACCCGAGGTCTTCCTGTTCGACGAGCCCTTGTCGAACCTGGATGCGGCCCTGCGCGGCCAGACCCGGGTCGAGCTGGCGCGCCTGCACCGGGAATTGAAGAGCACCATGATCTACGTGACCCACGACCAGGTCGAGGCGATGACCCTGGGCCAAAAGATCGTGGTCCTGAACGGCGGCCGGATCGAACAGGTCGGCACGCCCTTCGAGCTGTACGAGCGCCCGGCGAACCGCTTCGTAGCAGGCTTCCTTGGTTCGCCGCGCATGAACTTCTTCGATGCGACGCTTGTCCACCAGGGCGAACGCGGCGCCACCGTGGCGCTGGCGGGCGGGGCGCGGGTCCAGGTCGCGGCCGATGCCGCGCGCGTGCGGGCGGGCGTGCGGGTCACGCTCGGGGTGCGGCCCGAGCACCTGCAGATGGCCAGGCCCGGGGACGAAGGCGGCGCCATCGCGGCCACCGTCGCCCTGGTCGAGTACCTGGGCGACGTCACCCTGGTCTACTTCCACGTCGACGGCGTGGCCGAGATGGTGGCGGTCAAGTGCGACGCCGACACCGCGCCGCCGACTCCCGGGAGCAGGGCGGAACTGGTGTTCCCGGCCACGCGCGCCTTCCTGTTCGACGAGGAGGGGCGGGTGTTCGCGCCGGGCTGGGTCGAGAGCACGGCCGAGCCGCCGGCTTCGCGGGTTCCGGCCGTGCGCTTGCCATGAACAGTGTGGCGCGGCGCCCACGACATGACGTTTTCGGATAGCTCCCGCGCGTTTCGTTATGGGTGACGGCCGGGCCGGCCTCGTAAGATCTCATCAAGGTCCAGGCCGGCCCGGCGGCCCGGGAGCATCACTCCCGCGTCACCCTCATACAGAACCCAGGAGACAAGCATGACCCGATTGACAGTCAAGCCGCTCTGCGCCGCCCTCATGCTGGCGTGGGCCTACGGGGCGCCGGCGCTGGCGCAAAGCGCCGCTGACAGTGCGGCCGCCGCCGCGCCGGCCGACCAGGCGGCCGACCAGCAGTCCGCCACGGCCGGAGAGCCGGCAGGCCAGCAGCCAGCCGCCGATGCCCAGCCGGTCCAGGCGGTGTCCGTGGTCCAGGTCACCGGCCTGCGCCAGAGCCTGCGTTCGGCCGAGAGCATCAAGCGCGACGCGCTGCAGGTGGTCGACGCCATCAACGCCGAGGACATCGGCAAGTTCCCCGACCGCCAGGCCGGCGACGCGCTGCAGCGCGTGGCCGGGGTGCAGGTGGGCCGCGACCGTGGGCAGACCAGCACCGTGATCATCCGCGGCCTGCCGGATGTGGCCACCACGATCGACGGCAACGAGATCTTCACCGCTGCCGCGCGCCGCCTGTCCTACGAGGACCTGCCGGTCCAATCGATCGCCGGCCTCGACGTCTACAAGTCGGCCACCCCGAACCAGCTCGAGGGCGGGATCGCCGGCGCCGTCAACGTGCGCCTGCGCTCCCCGTTCGACGCCAAGGGCCTCAGCGTCACCGGCTTCGTCGAAGACCGCATGCACAAGACCAACGGCAGCGACGCGACGGAGGATAGGCACAACCCCGGCGGCGGCTTCTCGGTCAGCAACCGCTGGGACACGGGCGTGGGCGAAATGGGCGCGCTGCTCGACGTCGCGGTCTTCCGCGAGAACTGGGCCTATCCGGTGCAATGGGTCGACCGGCCCGAGAACGTGTTCTCGGTGAACGCGGACGGCACCGCGACCCGCCTCGACAACCGGGTGCCGCCGGTTGCGGCTCCCGGCGAAGTGCTGGGCCAGCTGCCTAACATCGGCGGCATCTACAACAGCGGCAAGCGCGAGCGCCAGAGCATCCACGGCGCCTTCCAGTGGAAGATCAGCCCGCAACTGCAAGCCAGCGCGCAGTACCTGGGCATGGGCTACCAGGGCCGCAACGCGGTCAACTACATCCTCGACATCGTCACCTGGGCGCCGCGCCTGACCAACGCGGTGCTGGCGCCGCAGGGCAGCCACTGCAACACGCCGCGCGGCACGATCTGCCCCATCCTGTCGGCCGATGCCGCCGCCGCCCAGTTCGGCCCGGGCGCCTATGACTGGGACCCCTACATGGCCACCAGCACCTGGGGCCAGGACGAGCGCACCCGCACCAATTACCTGAACCTCGCGCTGCGCTACGCGAACGGGCCGCTGACGGTGAAGACCCACCTGGCCCATACCCGCTCGAAGTTCGTCAACGACACCATCATCGTCGACCAGCAGATCCCGGGCGCCAGCTCCAGCGTGTATGCGGTCGGCGCCGACGGCCACGGCGGCTACAATGCCGTCACCACGCCGGGCAGCGCGAACGCCTTGCGCGACCCGAACGGGTTCGTGCTGCGCGGCCTGGTCCAGAACTGGAACGAGCAAGCCGGCAACCAGTGGCAGTGGCGCGCCGACGGCACCTACCGCCTCGGCGGCGACTTCTTCCGCGCGATCCTGGCGGGCGTGCGGCTGTCGCAGCGCAAGGCCAGCTACCACGGCGCCGAACGGGCGTCCGACCTGGCGGGAAGCGTCCGTCCGACCCCGATCGGCCTGTTCGGCCCCGGCTTCGAACAGCTGGTGCCGGGCCTGGACCGCCTGGGCGGCCCCTGGTACACGCCGTCGTCGGACTTCCTGCTCGATAACGCGGACGTGGTGCGCAACGCCTACGGCCAGCCGGGCGGACGCGTGCCGGACGATCCGACCCGCCTGTTCGACCAGAAGGAGCGCAACGCCACCTTCTACCTGTCGGGACGCTGGGAAACCGAGTTCGGCGGCATCAAGGTCAGCGGCGAAGCGGGCGCGCGCGTGTTGCGCGACAAGCGCACGCTGCGCGGCCAGAACCGCATCGGCGACGTGGTGAGCGACGTCAGCCTGTCGACATCCGAGACCAACGTGTTGCCGAGCGTCTCGGCGGTCGTCAACTGGAGCGACCAGTGGCAGTCCCACCTTTCCGCCGGCAAGACCTTGACCCGGCCGGGCTTCCGCGAGCTGAACCCGGCGCTCTCGCTGGTGCCGCCTACGGTGAACGCCCCGGGCAGCGGCGGCGCCGGCAATCCCTACCTGGAGCCGACCCGCTCGAAGAACCTCGACGCCACGCTCGAATACTATTTCGCGAAGAACGGCTACGCCCAGGTCGCGCTGTTCCACCGCGACATCGACGGCTACCTGCAGAACTTCACCCAGGACGAGAGCATCGACGGCGTGACCTACCGCGTGACGCGTCCGCAGAACTCGGGCAAGGGCACGCTGCGCGGCGTCGAACTCGGGGGCCAGAAGTTCTTCGACTTCCTGCCCGGTTTCTGGAGCGAGTTCGGCATCCAGGCCAACTACACCTGGATCGACGGCGACAACGAAACCAGGACCGACTTCGGCAGCGACGTGTTCGACAAGACCGCCCTGATCGGCGTGGCCAAGCAGAACTACAACCTCGCGCTGCTCTACGAGGGCAACGGCATCACCGGCCGCCTGGCCGCAACCCGCCGCGGCGACTACGTGGAGCAGATCGCCGAGCCGCCGTTCGGCCAGGACCGGGTGGTCAAGGCCACCACCTTCGTCGACCTGAGCATCGGCTACGAGGTGTCGCCGAACGTGTCGCTGCACTTCGACGCGATCAACCTGACCAAGGCGAAGTTCGAGAGTTCGCTCGGGCCATACCAGCCGCGCGACATCCGCTACAACCCGACGACCTATGCATTGAGCCTGCGCTACAAGATGTAAGGGCGAGGGTCCCGTTGAAGGAGAAGCGATTGCAGCGCACCTACCAGAACCCGGTCTATCCGGACACCTTCGCCGACCCCTTCGTGCTGAAGCACGAGGGCGTCTACTACGCCTACGGCACAGGGCCCGGCGGCGCGGACGGCCGCCAGGTGCCGGTACTGCGTTCCTTCGATCTGGTCGCGTGGGAGCCGCTCGGCCACGCGCTCGCGCCGACCGGCGCCTTGCACTGCTGGGCGCCGGAAGTGGCCTTCCACGCGGGTCGCTTCTACATGTACTACTCATCCGGCTCGGCCGACGAGGGCACCGACCAGAAGCTGCGTGTGGCCGTCGCCGACGATCCGGCCGGCCCCTTCGTCGATTGCGGCAAGGTCCTGGCGCCAGACCAGCCGTTCTCGATCGACGCCCATCCCTACCGGCACCTTGATGGCCAGTGGTACCTGTTCTATTGCGTCGACTTCCTCGACGTCGACGACGACCACCGGATCGGCACCGGCATCGTGGTCGACCGCCTGCTCGACATGACGACCCTGGCCGGCCAGCCGCAGGTGGTGGTGCGTCCGCATCAGGACTGGCACATCTTCCGCAAGGGGCGCAGCATGTACGGCGGCGTCTACGACTGGCACACGGTGGAGGGCGCCGCGGTGCAGGTGCACGAGGGACGCTTCTACTGCTTCTACAGCGGCGGCGCCTGGGAGCGCGAGAACTACGGCGTCAGCTATGTCGTGGCCGACCACCCGCTCGGTCCGTACCGGCGGCCCGAGGGCGGACACGAGGCGCTCTTGATGCGCAGCCGGCCAGGGATCGTCGGACCCGGGCACAACTCCTTTACCACCTCGCCGGACGGGAGCCAGACCTGGATCGTGTATCACGCCTGGGACGAGGCACAGACCGCGCGGCGGATGTGCATCGACCGGCTGGAGTGGGAGGGCGGGCGGCCGGTCACGGCGGGTCCGAGTTCCGGGCCGCGGGAGGCGCCTGCGGCTTGATGGCCGTGGGCGCGCGCGGGCGTGATTACTGGCGAGCCTCGTATTGCTCGATAAGCCGACGCAATTTCTGGACGTCAGCCGGAGACAGCTTGCCGCGGCCGCCGAAGTGCGCTACCAGCGATGCAATGCGCCCGCCGAACAGGCGCTGCACCAGGCGCTCGCTTTCGCGCGCCAGCCAGGCCTCGCGCTGTAGCACAGCGTGGTAGAGAAAGCGCCGTCCGTCCTTCGTTGCCGCGATCGCGCCCTTCTTGAGCAGCCGGTTGAGCAGGGTCTTGACGGTGGCGCTCTGCCAGTGCTGGCTCTCGGATAAAGCAACCACGACCTGCTCGGCCACGACCGGTCCGGGCGCGCGCCACAACACCTCCATGACGTGCGACTCGGCGTCGCTGATGTTGGTTTCGGAAGACATGGGAGAATCATTTACAGTTGTAAGCGAATTCGATGATTACATCCGTAATCGACTCCGTCAAGAGCTCGCCGAAGCCGCGATGCCGAAGCGCGCCTGATTTTCGCCGCTATGTCGTCCATTGCACGGTCAGCGCCGCCGATGTCTTTCACACTCGGCGCGAGCGGTGGACGCCGCAATGCCGATGAGAAAACGTTAAAATTGCCTGATCGCAAGCACAGCAAAGTTGAAGGGAAACAGATGCCGACAGCGCGCATGACCGTGGAGCAGGGGATCCAGACAGCCGGCGTCGGCAAATTCCAGTACCGCCTGTTCGTGATCTTCGGCCTGGTCTGGATGGCCGACGCCATGCAGGTATTGTCGATCGGCTTCACCGCGCCCTCGATCGCGAAGACCTTCGGCATCGCGATGCCGCAGGCGCTCGAGACCGGCACCGTGTTCTTCGTCGGCATGCTGCTCGGCGCCTTCGGCTTCGGGCGCCTGGCCGACCGCATCGGGCGCAGGCCGGTGCTGATGGCGGCGGTGCTGGTCGACGCCTGCTTCGGAGTCGCTTCCGCCTTTGCCCCGGACTTCACCTGGCTGCTGGCGCTGCGCTTCCTGACCGGCATCGGCGTCGGCGGCACGCTGCCGGTCGACTACACGATGATGGCCGAATTCTTGCCGAGCGACCGGCGCGGGCGCTGGCTGGTGCTGCTTGAATCCTTCTGGGCGGTCGGCACCATCCTGCTGGCGGTGCTGGCGCTGGTGGCGCTGCGCTGGGGCGAGGATGCCTGGCGCGTGATCTTCCTGGTGACCGGGGTCCCGGCCCTGGTGGGCGTCGTGCTGCGCCTGTCGATCCCCGAGTCGCCGATGTACCTGAACCGCAGCGGCAGGCCGGAGCAGGCGCGCGCGGTGCTTGAGCGCGTCGCCCGGGTCAACGGCCGGCAGGTGACGATTCCGGCGCTGCAGCCGGAAAGCGCGGTGAGGCACGGGCTGTCGGCGCTGTTCTCGCACCAACTGCGGCGTCGCAGCGTTGGCCTGTTCGCGGCCTGGGCGCTGATCTCGATCGCCTACTACGGCGTGTTCGTCTACCTGCCGGTGCGCTTGAGCGCCCAAGGTTTCGGTTTCATGCGCGGCCAGGAGTTCCTGATCGTGCTGGCGCTGGTGCAGCTGCCGGGCTTCGCGCTGGCGGCCTATGGCGTGGAACGCTGGGGCCGAAAGCCGACGCTGATCGGCTTCCTGCTGCTCAGCGCCCTGGGCTGCATGCTCTACAGCTTCGGCAGCGCAACAAGCGTGGTGGTCGGCTCGACCCTCCTGATGAGTTTCGCGCTGCTCGGCACCTGGGGCGCCCTGTACGCCTTCACGCCCGAAGTCTATCCGACCGACCTGCGCGCCTCGGGGATGGGAACGGCCGGCGCGGTCGCGCGCTTCGGCGGGCTGTTCGCGCCGGCCATCGTGGCGCCGGTGATGGCGACCCACTTCACGCTGGCGCTGGCCATGCTGGCGGGTTTCCTGGCGCTCGGCGCGCTGGCGATCGCCCGTGTCGACGTCGAGTCGCGCAACCGGGTGCTGGAGTAGGACCGCCGCTTCAGCTGTCCTGCGCCGCGCGCGCGAACATCCGGCGGCAGCCTTCGCCCAGCACCGTGACCAGCACCACGCCGGCGGCGACGGTCAGCGCGTTGCGCAGGTCGGGCTGCATTGCACCCAGCGCGAACAGCAGGGTGGTCGCCTCGGCCGGCGGATGGCGCGCCTTGGCCGCCGCCTGCAGGCCCATCGACGACAGGACCGCCAGTACGGCGGCCGCCAGCCTCGGTCCGGACAGGATGTGCGCCTCGGTGACGCCGGGCAGGGCCGCGGCGCCGGTGAGATGCACGGCGGCGATGCCGCAGGCCAGGCCGATCAGGTGTCCGGCGCAGACGTTCCACGGCCTGGCGCTGGGTTGCGTCGGCGTGCTGGCCTGGATCGCGACGGTCGGTCCGAGACTGGGAAACAGCCAGGGCACGCCCGCCAGGATGCCGCCCAGTCCGACCAGGCCGAGCACCAGGGCGGCGGCGAGCGGCGGCGCGGCCGCGCGCGCGAGCCTGTCCGCGCCGCTCACGAGGGCACCACCAGGGTCTGCGGCGCGGCCTGGCGGATGCGCCCGTGCAGCCACTGGAGCTGGCGCTTGTTCTGGTGACGGATTGTCGTGATCGCGGATTCGAAGGCCTTGTCGTGCAGCGAGCGCGCGGCCTGTTCCAGGATGTCGAGCGAGATCATGCTCTCGTTGACCAGCAACCACAGGTCGTGCAGGTCGCGCAGCATGTCGAAGCCGCCTTGCTTGCGCTGGACCAGCAGGGCATCGTCGAGCCGCTTCGGCTCGCCTTCGCGGCGTTCGCCGTATTGCTGGACGAAGGGTTCCAGCGCCTCGGCCGAGGCGCCCGACCACTGCGCGAAGACGTGGCACAGCGGGCCGATGTCGGGTTCGTCCGGGTGGGTCGAACGGACCTGCTCGAAGGCCTTGACCAGGCGCCGCTCGCTGAGCTGCAGCAGGCCCAGGTAATCGGCGACGTGGGCGCGCAGCGGCCGCGCCTTTTCCCAGCCTTCGACCAGCACCTCCTTGGCCTGCTTCAGCGCATGCACCACGCCGGTGCCGGTCGATGCCGGGTCGCTGACGCCTGGTGCGGCGGGGTCCATCCGTTCCGGCTGGGTGCTGGTCGGCGCGGCGATCTTCTCGAGGCGTACGGCGGCGTACTTGAAGTGCGGCTGCTTGCTGACCGGGTCCCACTCGTAGATCGTCAGTTCGTTGGCGGCACGGGCGCGGCCCGGCTGGTCCCAGTAGCCGAAGTGAAAGGGCACGAAGATCTCGCCGGCGACGATGTCGGCGATGCTGGCGCGCGCCTCGGCGATGCCGCGCCGCGATGCGATGCGGACCCAGTCGCCGTCGGCGATGCCCAGCCGCCCGGCGTCCTCGCGCGCGACCTGTACGAAGTCTTCCGGCGCGGCCGCGGCGAGCGCCGGCGCGCGGCCGGTCTTGGTGCGGGTGTGGAAGTGGTAGACCAGGCGCCCGGTGGTCAGGAACAGCGGATAATCGGCGTCGGGCTCCTCGAAGGGCGCCATGTATTCGGCGCCCTTCAGGACCGCGCGGCCGGCCGGGTTGGAAGCGCGGTATTCCTGCTCCGGGATCGGCGCGCCGGTGATCAGGTCGTGGCCGAAGTCTTCGCAGTAGTCGGCATCGGTCGGGAAGACGAGATCCTGATAGATGCGCGGCGTGCCCTCGGGATGCTCCTCGTTGCAGGGCCAGGGAATGCCCGATCCCTCGCTCAGCTTCGCGTAGGACAGGCCGGTGTAGTCGCAGGGACGGCCGCGGGTGCAGGCCTTCCAGCCCTCGAAGGCTTCCTCCGGCGTCGACCACTTGATCAGCGGCGCGCCGTCCTTGTCGCGGAAATCCATGCGCCGCGCGAAGTCGACGAAGATATCGAAGTCGGCGCGCGCTTCGCCGGGCGGCTCGACCGCCTTGTGGCTGATGTGGACGGTGCGGTCGACGTTGGTGAAGCAGCCCGTCTTTTCTCCCCATAGCGCGGCCGGCAGCACCACGTCGGCGATCTGCGCGGTCTCGGTCAGGAAGGCGTCCTGCACCACCACGAACAACTCGGGCTTTTGCAGGATGTTGCGCACCCGCGCCAGGTTGGGCAGCGACACGGCCGGATTGGTGGCCTGGATCCACAGCATGCGGATCGAGCCGGTCTCGCAATAGCGGAAGATCTGCATCGCATGGGTCGGCGGGGTCCAGTGCGGAATGATGGCCGGATCGACGTTCCAGACCCGCGCCAGGTCTTCGATGTGGTCGATGTTGTGCCAGTTGCGAAAGCCCGGCATGTCGCCGTCGGCGCCGGCTTCGCGGGTGTTCTGGGCGGTCGGCTGGCCGTTCATCTGCAGGAGGCCGCAGCCTGGGCGGCCGATGCGGCCCAGGACCAGGTTGATGTTGTTGACCTGGACCGCCGCGGCGGTCGCCTGGTTCGACTGGTAGACGCCCTGCAGGCAGGTCGAGAGCAGCATGCGCGACTGGCCGATGATGTCGGCGGCGCGGCGCAGGTCGGCGGCGGGCACGCCCGTGATCTCCTCGACCCGTTCCGGCGGGTAGTCGGCGACCAGCTTCGCCAACGCGTCGTAGCCGGTGGTGTGCCGGTCGACGAAGGCGCGGTCGACGTGGCCGCCGGCGACCAGCAGGTGCAGCAGGCCGTTGAGCAGGGCGACGTTGGTGCCGATGCGCGGCGCCAGGTGCAGGTCGGCTTCGCGCGCGGTCATGGTGCGCCGCGGGTCGACGACGATCAGTTTCGGCGGGTTGGCGGTGCGGCGCCGGTCCAGCACGCGCATCCACAGCACGGTGTCGGTGTTCGACATGTTGTGCCCGACCATCAGGATGCAGTCGGTGCTGTCGACGTCGAAATAGGAACCGGGCTGGCCGTCGCTGCCGAAGCTCTCCTTGAGCGCGGCGGCGGCGGTGGCGGTGCACAGGCGGGTGTTGCCGTCCATGTGCGGCGTGCCGAGTCCTGCCTTGCCGATCATCCCCAGCGTGTAATACTCCTCGAGGAAGAGCTGGCCGCTGGTGTAGAAGCCGATCGCGCCGGCCGAGAAGTCGCGCCTGATCTGTTGGGTGCGCTCGACGATCAGCGTCATCGCTTCGTCCCAGCTGGCCCGCTCCAGGCGGCCGTGGCGCCGGATCATCGGGTAAGTCAGTCGGTCGGCGCTGTTGTTGGCTTCCCAGCCGTGCAATCCCTTCGGCCCCAGGCGGCCGCGATTGACGACGTCCTGCGCGCGTCCGCGCACGCCGACGATGCGCCCGTCCTTGACCCCGATGTCGCAGCCGCAGCCGTTCGAGCACAGCACGCAGGCCGATTGCACCCAGCGCTCGGGTTCGTCAAGCGTGCGCTGGTCGACGCGGACCGGCCACTGGTCTTCGCCGGCATACGGCGTGCGCTCGCCCCAGATGTCGGCGACGCTGTCCCTGGATTCCATGCCTCTCCTCCTGAATGAAAACCCTGCCGCACCGGCGACAAGGCCCTGTGGAAGGGTTAGCCCGTGCAATCAGGAAAAACATTTATAGAAAAGTACTTGTCACTAATACATGGCTAGGAAGCATAGCGATCCTGGCAAAGACAGGGCGCGTGATAGCCGGGCGATGGCGGCCGGGTAGCCGGCATGACGCCGGCGCCGTGCACGCGATGGTGCAGGGCGCCGGCGAAAGGAAGCTTAGGGGGAGGTGTCGCTTACGGCACGTACTTCCAGGTCCCTTTCTCGATCCGCACCATCACCTGCGAACGCTGGTCCAGTCCCTGGTGGTTGGTCGGGGTCATGTTGAAGATGCCGTGCGAGGCCGGCAGGTTCTTGATGCCTTCCAGGCCGTCGCGCAGCGCGGCGCGGAACTCCTTCGTCCCCGGCTTCGCCTTCGGCACCGCGCTCTTCGCCGCTTCCTGCAGCAGCAGGGCGGCGTCCCAGGCGTGGCCGCCGAAGGTCGACAGGCTGTCCTTGTTGTAGGCGCCGGTGTATTTGTTCACGTAGGCCAGCGCCGATTTCTTCACCGGATTGGCGTCGGGCAGCTGGGAGGCGACCAGCATCGGTCCGGCCGGGATGAAGGTGCCTTCGCAGTCGGCGCCGCAGACGCGCAGGAAGTCGCTGTTGGCCACGCCGTGGGTCTGGTAGATCTTGCCGCGGTAGCCGCGCTCGCGCAGGGCCTTCTGCGGCAGCGCGGCCGGGGTGCCGGAGGCGGCGATCAGGATCGCGTCCGGGTTGGCCGCGACCAGCTTCAGCACCTGGCCGGTGACCGAGGTGTCGGTGCGGGCGAAGCGCTCGTTGGCCACGACCTTGATCTTGCGCACGTCCGCCATCTTCTGCGCCTCGGTCCACCAGCCGTCGCCGTAGGCGTCGCTGAAGCTGATGAAGCCCATGGTCTTGACGCCGTTATTCGCCATGTGCTGGGTGATGGCGGCGGCCATCTGGCCGTCGTGCTGGGTGGTCTTGAACACCCAGTGGCGCTTGGCGTCCATCGGTTCGACGATGCGCGAGCCGCCGGCGATCGAGATCATCGGCGTCTGGGTTTCCGCCGCCACTTCCAGCATGGCCAGCGAGGTCGGCGTGATCGACGAACCGATCAGGAGGTCGACCTTGTCTTCGGAGACCAGCTTGCGCGCGTTCTTGACGGCCTGGGTGGCGTCGGAGGCGTCGTCGAGCACGATGTACTGCACCTTCTGGCCGGCGATTTCGGCGGGGAACAGCGAGACGGTGTTCTTTTCCGGGATGCCGAGCGAGGCGGCCGGGCCGGTGGTCGAGATCGAGACGCCGACCTTGATCTGCGCATGGACGTTGGCGGCAGCCAGGGTGGCGAGGGCGGCGAGCGCGAGGACGCGCTTGCGGATGAGAGGAAAACGGGGTGCTGCGGTCATTGCCAGTCTCCTTTGTTGTTTTGAAGTGGGTGCCGCCAACCATTCCAGCGAAGACGAACGAGGCGGGAACACGCCATAGTATAGGCCGCTCGACAGGAAAAAATGTCGATTTTCAATGTTTTTCGAATATCATCTACGCATAAGCGGGCGGCGCCGAGAGCATTCGCGAAGCGCCGCCCATAACAACGATTGGAGAGAGGAGGGCCACGCGGGCGTGGCCGGCCAGCGGCGCCGTGCGGTCAGTACGGTCGGCGCCGCCGGGAGCCGTCGCGCCCATCGGCAGCGGTATGGATTTATCTATCTTCGCCATCCTGACCCAGGACGGCATCGCCAGCGGCGCGGTGTACGTGCTGCTGGCCCTGGCGCTGGTGCTGGTGTTCTCGATCACCCGCGTCATCTTCATTCCGCTGGGCGAATTCGTCGCCTTCGGGGCCCTGACCATGGCCGCCTTCCAGGCCGGCCACTTCCCGCAGAGCGCCACCCTGCTGGTGATCCTGGGGCTCGCCAGCTTCGCGCAGGAGGCCTTCGTCACCTTGCGCAGCCCTGCCGGCCAGATCCATCCCGGCCGTGCGCTGGCGGCGTCCTTCCTCAAGTTCGTCCTGCTGCCGGTGGCGGTCTACGCGCTCGCGCGCGGCGTCGACGGCGCGGCCCTGCCGATGCCGGCGCAACTGCTGCTGGCCTTTGCCATCGTGGTGCCGATGGGGCCGATGATCTACCGCCTGGCCTTCCAGCCGCTGGCCGAAAGCCCGGTGCTGGTGCTCTTGATCGTGGCGGTCGCCGTGCACCTGGTCATGCTCGGCATCGGCCTGGTGCTGTTCGGCGCCGAGGGCTCGCGCACCACGCCGTTCTGGACGGAAGTGTTCAATGTCGGCACCGTGACGATCTCGGGCCAGAGCGTGGTCGTGATCGCGGCGGCGCTGCTGCTGATCGGTGCGCTCTGGCTGTATTTCGACCGCACCCTGTCGGGCAAGGCCCTGCGCGCCACGGCCGTCAACCGGCGCGGCGCGCGCCTGGTCGGCATCGGCACGGTCCAGGCCGGGCGCCTGGCCTTCCTGCTGGCCTCGATCATCGGCACCCTGTGCGGCGTCCTGATCGCGCCGATCACCACGATCTACTACGACAGCGGCTTCCTGATGGGGCTGAAGGGCTTCGTCGGCGCCATCATCGGCGGCCTGGCGAGCTATCCGCTGGCCGCCGGCGGCGCGCTGCTGGTCGGGCTGCTGGAAGCCTATTCCTCGTTCTACGCCAGCGCGTTGAAGGAAGTGATCGTGTTCACCCTGATCATTCCGGTGCTGCTGTGGCGCTCGATCGTTCATCCGCAGGTCGAGGAGGAAGAAGCATGACGCGCCGTTCGCTGCTCATCTTCGGGCTGGCCGCGCTGGCCTTCGGCCTGCTGCCGCTGCCGCCCTACTGGATCACCCTCGGCAACTACATCGGGCTGTATGCGATCGTCGCCCTCGGCCTGGTGCTGCTGACCGGGGTCGGCGGCCTGACCTCGTTCGGCCAGGCTGCCTTCGTCGGCCTCGGCGCCTACGCCACCGCCTACCTGGCGACCGCCCACGGCCTGTCGCCCTGGCTGGGGCTGGTGTGCGGTCTCTTGATCACGGCCGGCTGCGCGCTCTTCATCGGCGCCATCATGCTGCGCCTGTCGGGCCACTACCTGCCGCTCGGGACCATCGCCTGGGGGCTGTCGCTGTACTACCTGTTCGGGAACATGGAGTTCCTCGGCAAGTACGACGGCATCGCCGGCATCCCGCCGATCACGCTGTTCGGCCTCGACCTGGGTTCCGGCAAGAGCATGTACTTCATGATCTGGCTGGCGGTGCTCGGCTTTGTCATCCTGCTGCGCAACCTGCTCGATTCGCGTTCCGGGCGCGCGATCCGCGCGCTCAAGGGCGGCGCCCTGATGGCCGAGGCGATGGGCGTGAACACCGCGGCCATGAAGATCCGCATTTTCGTGGCCGCGGCGCTGCTGGCCTGCGTCTCCGGCTGGCTGTATGCCCACCTGCAGCGCGCCGTGAACCCGTCGCCGTTCGGCCTGAATTCCGGCATCGAATACCTGTTCATGGCGGTGATCGGCGGCGCCGGCTACCTGTGGGGCGCGATCCTCGGCGCGGCGGTGCTCACCATCCTGAAGGACCAGCTGCAAAGCTGGCTGCCGACCCTGATCGGCGCCAACGGTAACTTCGAGATCATCGTGTTCGGCATCCTGATGGTGATCCTGCTGCAGCGCGCCCGCAACGGGCTCTGGCCCTTCATCGCCCAGTACCTGCCGCAGCGGCCGGCGGCGGTTGCGCCCGAGGGTGCCGCGACCCTGCCGCAGCGGGCAAAGGCGGCGCCGGGCTACCCGCTGCTGGTGGTCGACAAGGCGCGCAAGCAGTTCGGCGGCCTGGTCGCGGTGAACGACATGAGTTTCACGGTGCACGGCGGCGAGATCGTCGGCCTGATCGGGCCGAACGGCGCCGGCAAGTCGACCATGTTCAACCTGGTGACGGGCGTGCTGCCGGCCAGCGGCGGCGAGATCCGCCTGCGCCGCGGCGACGCCCTGGCGCGCATCGATACGCTGCCGGCGCGCGAGATCGTCAAGCTCGGCATCGGCCGCAGCTTCCAGCACGTGCACCTGCTGCCGGAGATGACGGTGCTGGAGAACGTCGCCATCGGCGCCCACCTGCGCGCGCGGCGCGGCGTGCTGGCCAGCGCGCTGCGGCTCGACCGCGAGGAGGAGGCGGCGCTGCTGTTCGAGGCGCGGCGCCAGCTCGAGCGCGTGGGGCTGGGCGAGCTGCTCTACGAGCAGGCCGGCAACCTGGCGCTCGGCCAGCAGCGCATCCTGGAGATCGCGCGGGCGCTGTGCGCCGATCCGGCCCTGCTCCTGCTCGACGAGCCGGCGGCCGGCCTGCGCTACAAGGAGAAGCAGGCGCTGGCGAGCCTCATCAACAAACTGAAAGCCGAGGGCATGAGCATCCTGCTGGTCGAGCACGACATGGACTTCGTGATGAACCTGGCCGACCGGCTGGTCGTGATGGAGTTCGGCGCAAAGATAGCCGAAGGCGCGCCGGCCCAGGTCCAGCAGGACCCGGCCGTGCTCGAAGCCTACCTCGGAGGGATAGACTGAATGAATACGCCCATTCTCGAAATCGACGGGCTGCACGTCGCCTACGGCAAGGTCGAGGCCCTGCATGGTCCGAGCATCACGGTGGGCGCCGGGCAGATCGTGACCGTCATCGGGCCGAACGGCGCCGGCAAGTCGAGCATGCTCAACGCCATCGCCGGCGCGCTGGGTGCGACGGCCTCGGCCCGCGGCGCGGTGCTGCTGGGCGGCGTGGACGTGAGCGCGTATCCGGTCGAGGAGCGCGTCGCCCGCGGCATGAGCCTGGTGCCCGAGAGCCGCGACCTGTTCACCACCATGAGCGTCGAGGACAACCTGCTGCTCGGCAGCTACAGCCGCTACAAGCGCGGCGACAAGGACCATGCCGGGCAGCTCGCCTTCGTCTACGAACTATTCCCGCGCCTGCGTGAGCGGCGTGCGCAGGCGGCGGGCACGATGTCGGGCGGCGAACGCCAGATGGTGGCGCTGGGGCGCGCGCTGATGGCCAGGCCGTCGCTCCTGATGCTGGACGAGCCCAGCCTCGGCCTGGCGCCGCTGATCGTCAAGGAGATCTTCCGCGTCATCGTGCGCCTGAAGGAGACCGGGGTCGGCATCCTCCTGGTCGAGCAGAACGCGCGCGCCGCGCTGCAGGCAGCCGACTATGGCTATGTGCTGGAAACGGGCGAGGTCGTGATGGAAGGGCCGGCCGCAACGCTGGCGAACGATCCACGGGTGATCGATACCTACCTGGGCCTGAACAAGAAGTCGGCCTAGGCCTGGCTGTGCAGCCAGCGCTCGAGCGCCGCGATTACCGGCGCGTCGTTCGGGTGGGCCGCCACTTGCCGTAGTTGCTCGACCGGCGCCAGGTGGACGGCCTGCGATTCCCAGCCCATGCATGCCGGGCTGCCGCCGGTGCGGCGCGCAATGTAATAGCGCGTGTAGGTCTGGGTGCGCCGGATGTCGAGCAGGAAGGCCTCGATGCCTACCTGCAGGCCCGACTCCTCGAAGGCTTCGCGCACGCTGGCGCACTGCAGGCTGGTGCCGGGGTCGACCCGGCCTTTCGGGAAGGTCGCCGTGTAGCCGCCGAAGCCGTTCGAGGGCGCGACCAGCCACACGCGCCCGTCGTCCTCCAGGATCACCGCGCCGGCCGCCGCCGCCATTCCGGCGGGCTGGACGAAGGGCGGCTCGTCGAGCGCGGCTTCCATGGCGCAGGCGCTCCAACCGTGCGCCGTAGCGGGCGCGTCGGTCCAGGGTGCAAAGGGCAGGCCGTTCAGCGCGGCCGGCAGCGGGCCGCCGGGAACGACGGTCGCGAGTTCGCGCGGATCGCTCCACCTGGACAGGGGCGTGGGGATGGAAGGCTGGCGGATCGGGACGGGGCGGCCGTCGTCGTCGGGGCAGGGGCGCAGGATGCTCATCGGTCTCGGCGGGTAAAAACGCAATCATCCGTGGATTGGGACGTGCTGGCAATGTGCGCGCCATCCGGCCTGGGCATGCGCCATTCCATAGGCTATGCTGTCGTCCCGACATGAACTCGACTGCCCGCAAGCGCATGCTGAACAAGAACGAGGCCGCACCGGCCGGCGACAACCCAATCCATACTGGCCCGACGCTGCGCCTGCCTCCGCGGCCAGCGGCGGCGGCCGACGATGCGCAAGCGCGGGCGCAGGCACGCGCTCACCGGGACGCCGCAGTGCGCGGCGTCACCTCGATCGAGGCCATGCGCGACGCCATCAGGCGCGCCTCGCGCGACCTGCCGGTCCTGCGCGAGGTGCCGCGCGCGGGCGCGCTGGACGGCGCCGGCTTCGAGGCCCGCGCGGCGCAAGGGCTCCCCTTCCTGCTGCCCGGCGCGGCCAAACATTGGCCGCTGTGCGCACTGACGCCGCAGACCCTGCGCGAGCGCTTCGGCGCGCTGCCGGTGCGGGCGCGCGTAGGCGACTATGTCGGCACCGCCTTCGCACCCGACCGGGCGATGCGCGACATGTCGATGCTCGACTATCTCGACCTGGCGCCGGAAGGAGGGGAGGCGCTGCCCCCGTATGTGGGCAACCTGGAGCTGCGCGCCCTGAACCGGTTTTGCCACTGGCCGGGCTGGCTCAGGAAGCCGGGGCCGCCGCGCTTCTGGCTGGGGCCGGCCGGCACGGTCACGCCGCTGCATTGCGACTACGACGACAATCTGTTCGCCCAGGTCTGGGGCAGCAAGCGCATCTTCCTGGCGCCGCCGCACCATGACGCCTCTCTGTATCCGCGTGAGGCGAATGCATTGCTGTTCGGTTCGCCATTCGATCCCGAAGCGCCGGATTTCGAGCGCTTCCCGCTGGCGCGCCAGGCCGCGCTGATCGAATGCGTCGTCCAGCCGGGCGACATGCTGTACGTGCCGGCCGGTTGGTATCACCAGGTGCGTTCGCTGAGCTTTTCGCTGTCGGCCAACCGCTGGTCGCGGGCGATGCCGCTGGTGCTCGGCAACGATGCCGCGCTGCGCAGCCAGGTCGGCTGAAACGGTGTGGCGTATTTGCCATCGGGGTCTTGCGCGAAGGCCCTTCGGTTTGCTATAGTCCTGTTCCTGCTTCTGCAGTGCGAGAAAAGTTCAGCGAAATCAAGTAGTTGAGCTCGGTGTTTCGATAACGCCGCTGGCGCTGAAGAAAAAGAGGAGTTGACGAAGATCGCGAAACACTGCATAATCTCGCTTCTCTGCTGCTGACGAACAAAACGATTCGCACAACGCAGCAAGGTAGTACAGAATCCTCGGCGGAAGCCACAGTTCTTTAACAATTAACAGTCGATAAGT
>NZ_DAMCPG010000066.1:0-18439 GCF_032106685.1 Massilia sp. | reverse complement strand
TCAACTACTTGATTTCGTTGTCGTTTTCGCGAGGAACAGGACTATAGCAAAGACGACGCCCGGTTGGCAAGGGTGTTTTTGCGGCGCCGCGGGACCTCCGGCGACGCGCTTTCGCTCGCCGTACTATCATTGCAGCTGCTCAACGCCTATATAAGCTGCAATGTCTATCTGTCCTGCCCGCCTCAAACTCCTCCCTGCACTGCTGGCCTCCCTCTCCTCCTCTGCATTTGCGCAGGAACCGCCCCAACCGCAAAACCCGCTGCAAGTCGTGGTCGTCACCGGCAGCCGCACGGAACAGGCCAGCTTCGATCTGCCGGCCGCGATCGACGTCGTCGATGCGGCGCGCATCCGCGACACCCAGCCACGCGTCAACCTGTCCGAGGCGCTCGCCGCCGTGCCCGGCGTCGTGGTGCAGAACCGGCAGAACTATGCGCAGGACCTGCAGATCTCCTCGCGCGGCTTCGGCGCGCGCTCGGCCTTCGGCGTACGCGGCGTTCGTCTGATTACTGACGGCATTCCAGCCACCATGCCGGACGGCCAGGGCCAGGCCGCCACCTTCAATCTCGACATGGCCGAACGCATCGAAGTACTGCGCGGTCCCTTCTCGGCCCTGTACGGCAACCACTCGGGCGGTGTCGTGCAACTCTTCACGCGCGAAGGCAAGGGCGCACCGGCCATCGAGTTCGGCGCTTCGGCCGGCAGCGACGGCATGCGCAAGGCCGACCTGAATGCGCAGGGCGAGACCAGCGGGATCGGCTATGTGCTCGATGCCTCGCGCTTCGAGACCGATGGCTACCGCGCGCACAGTGCCGCCACGCGCGAGCAGGGGTATGCCAAGCTGACCGTGCCGACGTCAAGCGACGGCAAGGTGACCATCGTCGCCAATTCCCTGCACCAGCGCGACACGCAGGACCCGCTCGGCATCACCTGGGCGACCTTCCAGCGCGATCCGCGCGCCGGCGAGATCGACACCAGCGACCCGCAGTCGCCGCAGCGCACCTTCGCCGAGCGCTACGACACCCGCAAGAGCATCGACAACCAGCAGATCGGTTTGCAGTGGCAGCAGCGCTTCGGCGCCAACCGCCTGCAGCTGACCGCTTACGGCGGCAACCGGCAAGTGATCCAGTACCAGTCCTTCTCGCGCGGTTTCCAGGCGCCGGCCACGCATTCGGGCGGCGTGGTCGACTTCGACCGCGACTTCCACGGCGTCGACCTGAACTGGCGCGACGTGCGCGAGTTCGCCGGCGGCACGCTGCGCACCACGGTCGGTCTCGAATATGCAGCGTCGAAGGATGCGCGCCAGGGCTTCGAGAATTTTATCGGCGACCAGTTCGGCCTGCGCGGCCGCCTGCGCCGCGACGAACAGAATGAACTATCGAGCCTCGATCCTTACGTGCAGGCCGAGTGGGAGCGCGGCCAGTGGATGCTGACCGCCGGGCTGCGCCGCACTTCGCTGGGTGTGGAGGTCAACGACCGTTACCTGGGCAACGGCGACGACAGCGGCAGCGTCGACTACAGCGGCACCGCGCCGGTGCTCGGCGCGCTGTATAAACTGACGCCCAGCCTGAACCTGTACGCCAGCGCCGCGCGCGGCTTCGAAACGCCGACCCTGAACGAGCTGTTCTATTCCAGCACCGGCCCGGGCGTGAACTTCGGACTGCAAGCGAGCCGCAGCACCCACCTCGAAGCCGGCATGAAGAAAATGTTCGGCGCCGACACGCGCTTCGATCTCGCCCTGTTCCAGGTCCGCACCGATGACGAAGTGGTGGTCGACGCCGCCAGCGGCGGACGCACCAGCTACCGCAATGCCGGCGAAACCCTGCGCCGCGGCGTCGAGCTGTCGTTCGACACCCGCTTCGGTTCCGGCCTGAACGCGCGCGTCGCCGCCAACGTGCTGCGCGCCGTATACGAGGACGGCTTCGGCAGCATCCCGGCCGGCAACCGCCTGCCCGGCGTGCCGCGCGCCAGCCTGTATGGGGAACTGGGCTGGACCGCGACCGACGGCAAGCTCGGTGCGGCACTGGAAACCATCGCCACCAGCAAGGTGCATCCGGACGACGCCAACGCCGCCACGCCGGCGCCGGGCTACGGCATCGTCAACCTGCGCCTGCAGGCGCGCCAGGAAGCGGGCCAGTGGCGGTTCAAGGAATTCGCGCGCCTGAACAACCTGTTCGACCGCGACTACGTCGGCTCGGTGATCGTGGGCGACAGCAACCGCCGCTACTACGAACCGGCGCCGGGCCGCAACTGGGTGCTGGGCGTCAGCGCGCAGTACCAGTTCCGCTGATCGGCTCCGGCGCCGGCGGCGCCAGTGCAAAGCCGGGATACAGCCGGGCGAGGGTGGCATCAACCACCGGCGTCACCAGCGCGTTGACCGGCGCGATGGCGGCCTCCAGGCTGGGCGCGGCGCGCACGGTGCGCCACAGCGCCGGCAAGTCGCCGCCGTGAGCCGCCAGGGCCTGCTCGACTTCGGCTTGCCAGAAGGCCGGCGCCTCGCTCTCGACATAGTTGCCGCGGCCGCGCCCGAAGTGGGCGACGGCGAGGTAGCGCAGCACGGCGCCGACCAGCAGTGTCTGCAGGAAGGCGTCGGCGAACTGCACCGCCGCTTCGTTGCGGTCGGCGCGCTGATTAAAACCCCAGGCGGCGCCGGCCGCCGTCAGGCCGCCGACGATCGCGCCCAGCAGCGCGCCGCCACCGAGCGTCAGGCCGCCGGCCATCAGGTCGGCCGACAGCCCGGTCGCCGCGCCCGAGACCACGGCGCCGAGCAGCCCGGCCTGCGCCTTGTCGATCGGCGCGCGCACCGCGAAATTCTCGCGCACGCGGGCATTGATCTTGACGGCCTCGCCCGGATCGACCTTGTGCAGCACCAGCATGCGCATCGTCGTCTTGTTGATCTCCCCGTTCAGGCGCTCGACCAGCGCCGCCATCGCCGCTTCCTGCCGCTTCTGCTCGTCCTTGCCCAAGCCCACGGCCTTCAGCGCCGTGCGCACCATGCCGCGCCCCGCGTCGGGCACCGGCTCGCTGTCGCGCGCGGCGGCGACCACCTGCTCGGCCGTCATGCGCAGGGCGCTGGCATAGCGCTGGCGATTATTCGCTTCCCAGGCCGCGCGCAGGCGTTCGTAGCCGGCCCCCTTGGCCGGATCGATCAGCGGCGCGACCGCCTCGTAAAAGACGTGCTCGTGCACCCAGCAGCGCGCGAAGGCGTCCAGCGCCAGCACTTCGCGCACGACCGGGAAGCGCGCCAGGTGCGTCTTCCATTGCTGCTGCTCGGCGCCTTCCTGCGCGCCGGGCCGCGGCGCCCCCATCTGGTTGAGCAGCACGACCACCGGCTTGCCCAGCCATTCGAGGATGTTCATCTCTGCCGGTAGATAGCCGGCGTCGCCCGGAGGTTCCGCCGAATTGACCAGGTAGAGCACGACATCGGCCTCGTCCTTGGCCGCGCGCAAGGCCTGCTGGCTGAGCCAGAACGGACGGTCGCGGTAGCGGTCGAACACCTCGCGCAGGAACCAGCCGATCGGATTGCCCGCCAGGGACAAGCGCTTGAGCAGGCGTACCGAGTCGCCGAAGCCGGGGGTATCCCACAGCAGCAGGCTGTCGCCAGCCGGGCTGGTCTGGAGCGGATGGGCCTCGGCGAAGGTGGTTACGTGGGCGGCGTCGCGCACCTCTCCCACGTCGACGCCGACCAGGGTGCGGGCCAGCGTGGTCTTGCCGTTGTTCGTGTGCGAAACCAGCGCGAACTGGATTTTCACGGGCGCGTCATTCGTCGCGGACATCGTCGTCGCAGTCGTCATCGCAGCTCCGGCAGGGCGAGGCCGGCGCCGAGCTCGATCGGGCGGCGCTCGGGTTGCAGCAGGTTGACGACGGTGGCGGCGGTGCCGTGGAAGCTGCAGAACTGGCGCCACAGGGCGATGCGCTCGTTGACGCGGGCGTCGACGCCGGCCTGGCCGGCGGCCCGTTCGAGCATGCCCGATTCGTCGAGCAGCACCGCGACGCCGCGCTTGCTGTTGCGGCTGAGGTAATCGAGAAAGGCGCCGTGGTTTTCCTTCTCCGGCGTGGCCGCCAGGTTGAACAGGGCGGCCGTGACGGTCACGCCCGCTTCATCGAGCGCGGCCTCGCGCAGCGCCTCCTTCGGTTCCTCGCCATACGGCACCGTGGGGCGCAGCAGCACGCGCGCCTGGGCGCCCAGCGCCATCGCGGCCACCGTCCACAAGCCGCGGTCGCGCGCTTCGTCGAGCGTGAAGCTGTAGGGCAGCACGCGCAGCACGGCCGGGGTGCCGGCGCCGATGCTGTCGGCCAGCTTGCGGAAATACGGGTGCTCGAGTTCGAGCGGGAAGCGGCGCGCCAGGCGGCCGGCGCGCAGCGCGGCGAACAGGGCCAGCGCCAGGCGCGGCAGGATCACCAGCAGCAAGATGGTCGCACCGTACAGGTGGACCCAGCGCTCCCCCGCGCCGGCGGCGAGCGTCCCGACAGCCGTCGTGACGCCCGGGACGATGCGCAGCGCTTCGATGTCGGCCAGCGAAAAACCCTGCAGGAAGGGGAAGACGGTCAGCGCCGGCGTGAACAGCCAGGACAGCAGGGTATGGACCTGGGTCGGATCGAGGAAGGTGCTCTCCCAGCCGGCGCCGTATTGCCTCAGCAGGCCGCGCGCATACAGCGAGATCACGGCGCCGAGCGCGAAGGCGGCCGCCGACAGGTGGATTGTGCGCGACAGGCGCGCCCGGGTCAGCGGTTCGCTCAGTTGCGTCCACTCCGTCATGAAGGCCGTCAGGCCCGCCGCCAGCGGCGCCGGCAGCTTGCGCGGCGTCACCGCCTTGCCGACGCTGAGGCGGCGCAGCAGGCCTTGCCCGGCCAGGCCGGTCTTGCGCCTCGGGACCAGGGCCCAGACCAGCAGCACGACGTACATCAGCAAGTTCCAGCCGACGATGAACAAGAGCGGCGCCGACAGCAGGTCGACACGGTGCGGATCGGCGATGCGGTCGAGCAGCGCGCCGGCGAACAGCGCCAGCAGCGGCAGCGCCGCCCAGAAGCCGGGGAGGCCGAGGGCGCGCTTCTGGAAGGCGGCAAAGGCCGGCGTGCGCTCGGCCAGGCGCTTGAGGATCTGTTCCGAGCGCTGCTGTAGAAACAGGTCCTGCGTCACCGCGCTCTTGCTGTCGGAAGCCTGCCAGGCCGCCAGTTCGCGCGCGCTGCGGCTGGCGTACTTGCGGTCGTCCTCGCTGAGCACCTGGTGGCCGGTGTCGGCCGTTTCGATTGCGCGCACCAGCACGACGCGCCTTGCACCCTGTTCGTTCATGCGTCTCCCGGTTTATTGGATTGGCAACACCATACCCACATTGTGCCGCAGATTCGCACCAAGCCCCAGCACCGGCCGCACGGTGCAGCTCAGCCGTAGGAAAACTACGGCACACGATTGACTTCAAGCGAGCCCGGGAGTAGCGTCTGCCCGGTGTATTGATGAGCCTTCCGGAAGAGGTAGCGAAAGTACATGCGAAGCCCACGATGGGCCTCGACACCGGGAACCATGCCCCGCGCGGCCATGGCCCCTTCAAACAAATGTTTAACAAAATAAACAAAATACGGAGACAACCATGAAGCTGCACCGCACACTGCTGGCCGCCCTGGTCAGCGGCGCCCTGCTGGGCGCCCCGGCCCATGCCGCGATCAACCCGAATAAACTCGGCGCCGCCTACGACGCCACCAAGGCCAACGTCACCTTCAAGGTGTATTCGAGCAAGGCCACGCGCATCGAGCTCTACCTGTACAGCATCGCCACCGGCAGCGCCGAAAAGGCGCGCTACGTGATGACGAACACCAACGGCATCTGGAGCGTGACGATCCCGACCACGACCCTGTCCAGCCAGGGCCTGGGCGGCACGCTGTATTACGGCTACCGCGCCTGGGGGCCGAACTGGCCCTACAGCGCCAGCTGGACCAAGGGCTCCAGTGTCGGCTTCGTCAGCGACGTCGACGCCGCCGGCAACCGCTTCAATCCGAACAAGCTGCTGTCCGACCCCTATGCGCTCGAACTGAGCCACGACCCCACTACGGCGACCATGACCAACGGCACCATCTATGCCAGCGGCCCGCTGTACCGCAACATCGACAGCGGCGCGTCCGCGCCAAAAGGCATCGTGCTCGCCGGCGACACCCAGTCGATCGGCGTGAAACCGACCCGGGCGCTGAAGGACGACGTGGTCTACGAGGCCCACGTGCGCGGCCTGACCATGAACGACACCGGCATCAGCGCCGCCTACCGCGGCACCTATAAAGGCGCCGGCCTGAAGGCGGCCTGGCTGGCGAGCCTGGGCGTCACCGCCATCGAATTCCTGCCGGTGCAGGAAACGCAAAACGACACCAACGACAACGACCCGGCCAGCACCAGCGGCGACAACTACTGGGGCTACATGACCCTGAACTATTTCGCCCCGGATCGCCGCTACGCCTACGACAAGACGCCCGGCGGCCCGACGCGCGAATTCAAGGAAATGGTAAAAGCCTTCCACGACAACGGCATCAAGGTGCTGATCGACGTGGTCTACAACCACACCGGCGAAGGCGGCGCCTGGAACAGCGGCGACAAGACGACCTACAACATCCAGAGCATGCGCGGCCTGGACAACCCGACCTACTACAGCCTGACTTCGGACCTGCAGTTCTCCTGGGACAACACGGGGGTGGGCGGCAACTACAATACGCGCAACACCATCGCCCAGAACCTGATCGTCGATTCGCTGGCCTACTGGCGCGACAAGCTGGGCGTGGACGGCTACCGCTTCGACCTCGCCTCGGTGCTGGGCAACACTTGCCAGCATGGCTGCTTCAACTTCGACAAGATGGATGCCGGCAACGCGCTGAATCGCATCGTGGCCGAACTGCCGCCCCGCCCGGCGGCGGGCGGCGGCGGCGTCGACCTGATCGCCGAACCCTGGGCCATCGGCGGCAACTCCTACCAGGTCGGCGGCTTCCCGAGCGGCTGGGCCGAGTGGAACGGCGCCTGGCGCGACACCGTGCGCAAGGCGCAGAACAAGCTGGGCAGCGAAGCCGTCACCACCGGCCAGCTGGCCACGCGCTTCGCCGGTTCGAGCGACCTGTATGGCGACGATGGCCGCAAGCCCTGGCACTCGATCAATTTCGTCACGGCCCACGACGGCTTCACGCTGAAGGACCTGTACAGCTGCAACAACAAGAACAACAGCCAGGCCTGGCCCTACGGCCCGAGCGACGGCGGCGAAGACCACAACAACAGCTGGGACCAGGGCGGCATCGCGGCGGACCAGAGAAAAGCCGCGCGCAACGGCATGGCGCTGATGATGGTGTCCGCCGGCGTGCCGATGATGGTCGGCGGCGACGAAGCCCTGCGAACCCTGAACTGCAACAACAATCCCTACAACCTGGACTCGACGGCCAACTGGCAAAACTGGACCCGCACCACGGACCAGAACAACTTCCAGGCGTTCACGAAAGCGATGATCGCCTTCCGCAAGGCCCATCCGGCCCTGCGTCCGGCGAATTTCTATTCGAGCGTCGACAACAACGGCAACGTGATGGAGCAACTGCGCTGGTTCAAGCCCGATGGCGGGGTGGCCGACGCCAGCTACTTCAATAACGCGGACAACCACGCGATCGCCTGGCGCATCGACGGCACCGAGTTCGGCGACACGGCCTCCGCCATCTACGTGGCGCACAACGCCTGGAGCGCGCAGGTGAATTTCGCGCTGCCCTGGCCTGGCGGCGGCAAGAACTGGTACCGCGTCACCGACACCTGCCCCTGGGCCGAAGGCGCCGCCCAGGTGGCGGCGCCGGGCAGCGAAGTCCTGGTCGGCGGCGAAACCACGAACTACGGCCTGTGCGGCCGCGGCACGCTGGTGCTGATCGCAAAGTAAGCGGCATAGCAGCGCCCCTTGGCGGCGCGGCGGCGGGCGGACGAAAACGTCCACCGCCGCGCCGTGCAGCAAGCCTCATGCGACATGCATGAAGGCGTTCCCCCGCTTGCCGCCGGCACGGCCGCTGACTGCCGATCGTCCTCCAAGTTCCCATCAATTGCAGACCTGCTGATGCCGGTCTCGCGCCCCGCATTCTTGCATGTCCGGCCGCGCCGGCCTGTTCAAAAATTTCATGAACCGTTCGACAATTCGTGAACGGAAGGGTGTATTCTCCACAGCAGATGAGGTGTCACTCACACAATAAGCCTATAAAGCGACAGCGCGGCATCAGCACCACCTAGTCGCAGGCCTAGGAGACAACATGTCGAAGTTTGCCGTGGAACACGTCAAGCGCGTCCACTCGGTCGTCCATGGCCGGGTGGGAGACGGCATCGGGGGCGGAAACCGCATTACCCGGTCCTGGATCCGCTGCCTCAACGAATACCAGCTCGACCCCGGTACCTGCGCCGAACCGGAAGTGGTGGCGCCCGCCGAGCTGCAGGAGCGCCAGGAGCGGCTGGCTGACGTCCAGGCCGTCGCCAAGGTCGAGATGGCGAACCTGTACCAGCAGCTGGCCGGCTCGGGCTACGCGATCATGCTGACCGACCGCGAAGGCGTGCTGCTCAACTACTTCGGCGATCCCGCCTTCACCCATGCGGCGTCCCGCACCGGGCTGATGCAGGGCGCGGTCTGGAGCGAGCGCGTGCAGGGCACCAACGGCATGGGCACCTGCCTGGTCGAGCGCCGTCCGATCACCGTCCACCAGGACGAACACTACCTGTCGCGCAACATCGGCCTGTCCTGCGCGGCGGCGCCGATCTTCGACCACGAAGGCGACCTGGTCGGCGTACTCGACGCCTCCGGCGAATCGCGCCTGGCCCAGCAGCACACGCTGGCCCTGGTCAGCATGTCGGTCCAGATGATCGAGAACCGGGTCTTCCTGCAGCGCTTCCGCCACGATTTCATCCTGCGCTTCCACAACCGGCCCGAGTTCGTCGGCACCCTCAGCGAGGGCGCGATCGCGCTGAGCGTTACCGGTACGGTGCTGGCGGCCAGCCGCGCGACCCTGGCCCTGCTCGGCTACCGCAGCCCGGCCGAGATCGTCGGCCGCGACATCTCGGAGCTGTTCAACCTCACATTCCCGGGCCTGGTGGACAGCAGCATGCGGCGCGCCTACCACCCGCTGCCGATCTTCGAAGTGCGCAGCAACGCGCGCTTCTTCGCCGTGATGTACCAGCCGGTCACGGCCGGCGCGGCGCGCCGTCCGCAGCGCAACGCGAGCGCGCTGCCGGCGCCGGCCAGCGCCCTCGATGCGCTTCAATTCGGCGACCCGGCAATGAGCGCCATCATCGCCACCGCCAAGCGGGTCATGGAACGCGACGTGGCCATCGTGCTGCTGGGCGAGACCGGCACCGGCAAGGAGCGCATGGCGCGCGCGATCCACGCCTCCGGCAGCCGGGCGACAAAACCTTTCGTGGCGATCAACTGCGCCTCGATCCCCGAGTCGCTGGTCGAAAGCGAATTGTTCGGCTACCGCTCGGGCGCCTTCACCGGCGCCAGCAAGGATGGGCAGCGCGGCAAGCTGCTGCAGGCGAACGGCGGCACGCTGTTCCTCGACGAGATCGGCGACATGCCGGTCGCGCTCCAGGCCCGGCTGCTGCGCGTGCTCGAGGAACGCGAGGTGGTGCCGCTCGGCGGCGAAGCGCCCGTCAAGCTCGACATCCGCCTGATCAGCGCCACCCACTGCGACCTGCCGGCAAAGATCGACAGCGGCGCCTTCCGCGAGGACCTGTATTACCGGCTGCAGGGCGTCACGCTCACCCTGCCGCCGCTGCGCCAGCGCGCCGACCGCCGCGCCCTGATCCGCCACCTGGCGGCCGAGGAGAGCGAGGGCGACGCGCCGGTCGAGCTCGACGACACCCTGCTCGACCAACTGGAGCGGCAGCGCTGGCCCGGCAACGTGCGCCAGTTGCGCCACCTGCTGCGCACCATGATCGCCCTGCGCGAATCGGACCGTTTAAGTGTGCACGACTTGCCGCCCGAGTACCGTCTGGTGGCCGTGACGGCCGCCGCATCCGCCGTTGAGCCCGACCTTGCGTCCACGTCCACGGCGACGGCGGGCCAGGCCTGCGCCGACGCCGCCGGGAGCGAGGCCGGGAGCGGCCTGACCGCCCTCGAGAGCGCCGAACGCGAGGTGCTGCAGCAGACGCTCAGGCGCCATCAATGGAACATGAGCGGCGTCGCCCGCGAACTGAACATCAGCCGCAACACCCTGTATCGCAAGCTGCAGCGGCTGAACATCCAGCATCCCGAGAAATCGCTGTTTCATTGAGGGTCGGAGCCATGGCCACGCCAGCGCCAGCGTCCTACACCGGCACCGCAATTGCCCTGCACTGGCTGGTCGCGCTGCTGCTGCTCGGCCAGTATGCCTTCGGCCTGGCGCTGGACGATATTCCGCGCGGCACCCCGGCGCGCGGTTATTACGTCAACCTGCATAAAAGCGTCGGCATCCTGATCGGGCTCCTGATCCTGCTGCGCATTGGCTGGCGCCTCGCGCACAAGCCGCCGCCGCTGCCCGCCGGCATGGCGCCCTGGCAGCGCCGCGCCGCATGGTTCAGCCACGCCGCCTTGTACGCCTGCATGCTGGCGCTGCCGCTGTCGGGCTACCTCGCTTCCAACGTCAGCCGGCACGGCATCAAGTTCTTCAACACGCTGCGCTGGGCGCCCTGGGGGCCGGACGACAAGGCTCTGTATGCCTTCTTCAACGGCGCGCACCACCTTGCCGCCCTGCTGCTGGCCCTGCTGGTCGGCCTGCACCTGCTGGCGGTCGCCAAGCACAGCTTCGTCGATCGCGACCGACTGCTGCTGCGCATGTGGCCGCGGCGCGGCGCGCGTGCCGAACCCTCCCCTTCCGACCTTCCGATGGAGACCCGATGACCATTGCCCCTGCCCGCCTCCTTGCCTGCGCCGCCGTGGCGCTCGCCGCGCTTCCCTCGTTCCTGTGTGCCGCCCCCTTTGCCTATGTGCCGAACGAAGGCTCGGGCACGATATCCGTGATCGACACGGCCACCGACCAGGTCGTCGGCGAGATGCCCGGCGGTAGTAAACCGCGCGGCCTGGCCGTGGGCGGCGACGGCCGCTGGCTCTACGTCAGCGACCAGCCGAACAACCGCCTGCAACTGGTCGACATCCAGGCACGCAAGGCCGGCGCCACGGTGGCGCTGGGCGAATCGCCCGAAGGGGTATCGATTTCCCCGGACGGGCGCTGGGTGGTGGCGGCCCTGGAGGGCAAGAACGAGATCGCGGTGATCGACACGCGCAGCAACGCACTGGCGTTCGCCATCCCCGTGCACGGCAAGAATCCCGAGCATGCGGTGTTCAGCCCGGACGGGCGCCTGCTGTTCGTCAGCGCCGAGGAAGGCGACGCTGTCGACATCGTCGATTTCGCCAGCCGCAAGCAGGTTGCGCAAGTCGCGGTCGGCGCCCGCCCACGCGGCATCGGCTTCCTGCCGGACAGCAGCCGCGCCTACGTCGCCACCGAGAACGCGAACGAGGTCTTCGTGATCGACACCGCCAGCTACGGCATCGTCGCGCGCGTGAAAGCCGGGCTGCGCGCCAACGGCATCGCGGTCCATCCGAGCGGCAAGCAGGTCTATGTGTCGAACGGCGGCGACGCCAACGTGTCGGTGATCGACACCGCCAGCAACAAGGTCGTGACCACCGTCCCGGTCGGGCAACGTCCGTGGAACATGGCGCTCACGCCGGACGGCAAGAAGCTCTACGTCGCCAATGGCCGCTCCGGCAACGTGAGCGTGATCGACACCGCAAGCAACACCAGGCTGCGCGACGTCGCCGTCGGCAAGCTGCCCTGGGGCGTGGCGGTCAGGTAGCGGCGCCCGGATCGAAGCCGGCGACGTCGACGCTGACCGCGCGGCGCCGCGATGCCGGCGCCGGCATTGCGCCCGGCCCTTTCAGCAGATCGATGACGAGGGCGGCCGGATTGCAGCCGAGCGAAGCGTGCAGGCCGGCATAGGCCGCGGTGAGGCGCGGATTCACCTCGAGCACCACCGGTCCGCGCTCGCCGAGGATGACGTCGACCCCGACATAGCCCCACAAGGTGGGCAGCGCGGCTGCGACCCGCTGGGCCAGGCGTTCGAGCGCGCCATCCGCATCGTCCAACCCGTTGACGGTGCAGCCCAGGAAGTGGAAGCGGTTGTCGTGGATGGCGATGCGCTCCAGGTTGCGGGACAGGACCCGGGCCGCGCCGTCGCAGCAAATCAGCGACAGGCTGCCCAGTTTGCCGGAGACGAAAGGCTGCAGCACGTAACCCTGCACGGCGCTGCTGCGCAGCCAGGCCAGCGCCGCCGCGCGGTCGCTGAACAGGCGCGCGTCGAGGCAGCCGGCGCCGTCGTCCGGCTTGACGACCCAGGCGCCCTGCCCTGCCGGCAGCGCGGCATGCGGCCGGTAGGTCGGCACCACCGGCACCCCGCTCTCGGCCAGCGCGCGCGCTGCCTTGAATTTGCTGGCGGCAACCCGCACCGCGCCGGGCGCGCTGCCCAACAGGATGCGCTTGCCGCGCAGCACCTCGCGCGACAGGTTTTCCAGCAAACCGTCGCATTCCGGCGCCAGCGGCCATACCGCATCCGCCGCCTGCACGCAGGCCGCAAAGCGCTCGCCGAAGGTCGGCGCGACCGGCGTGGCGCCAGGGTCGGATGCGCCGAGGGCAGCCATCGTGCACACGTCGACGCCGGGAATGGCGCCCAGGTCGGCCAGCAGCGCATCCATCAGCATGACGCCCTGCTGCCGGAAGGCGTGCGGCAGGGAGCGCGCCACCGGCCCGCCGTCGGAGGTGTAATCGAACGCAAACACTTTCAACGGCGCCATGTATGCCTCCGGCTGATTCCATGTCGGGCGTCGCGGCGCCAAGCTCAGCGCTTCGGTTCGGCCACCTTGACCAGGGTAAGCGTTTCGTCGATGACGGGCAATGCGGCGCCAGGGGGCGTGGTTCCAGGCGCCGCGGCCGCCGGCATCGCGGTGGCGGGTGCCGCCGTGCCGGTCCGCGCGGCACCGGCGGCCGGTGTGCCAGACGTCGCCATGCCGGACGTCGCTGTACCGGAACCTGCTTTGCCTGGCGCAGCCGTGCCGGGCAAAGCCGTCCGCGCGACGACCGCGCCGGGCAGGCTCGCATTCGCCAGCGAGGTCCTCAGCTGGTAGACCCCGCCCGGCACCGCGTCGCTCATCACGAAGGTATAGGTCTTGCGCACATAGTGCTCGAAGCGCGCATGCAGCGGGTCGTCCAGGTAGGGCTGGATGCGGATCGCCTTGGCGTCCAGGGTCTTGCCCTGGTAGGTGATGCGCTGCGACGTTACCTGCGCACCCTCGGCCAGCGCCAGCCGGATGCGCTTGCGGAAATAGCCGGACGAACCGCCGGTCAGGCGTTTCATTTCGGCGATGTCGCGCTCGAGGAAACCGAGCAGGACCGGATTGCCGTGCACGTCGTCGATTCCCGGCAGGTCGTGCTTGCGCTCGCCGCTCAGGAAGCGCAGTTCGGCGTGCAGCGCCCCGTTATCTCCCTTGCTGCGCGAGACCTCGAGCTGGACATTGTCGGTGAATGCAGGTTCGACGTTGCTGACCTTGCGGAACTCGTAGACCAGGGTGGCCGGCGCCTTGACCCGCGCCAGGTGATCGGTCTCGAACAGCAGGACCTCGGCCGGCGAGACCGGCTGGGCGTGGGCCGGCGCCAGCGCCAGCGCGGCAAGGGCCGCCGCCGCGCACAGGCCAGCGGCACGCCGTGCCGGCGCGGCGCCGGCAACGAGACGACAACGGTTCATGGCGCCCTCGCCGAGGTTGGCGCCGCTGGTTGTGCCGAGGTTGGCGCCGCTGGTTGTGCCGCTGGTTGTGCCAATGCTTGCCCCGGTCCTGGCGCCTCCTGCAGCGCCAGCAAGGGCACGCCATATTGTTCGAGAATGGCGCGGATCTTCGGCGCGTTGGCCGCGAGCAGCTGGTCGATACGCGTGCGGAACTCCTTGTCGCCATGGCGCACCGCCATCGCGATCTCGAAATCGAGCTTCATGCCGGGGCCCGGGGCGAGCGGGATGGCGGCGATCGGCGCCGTGCGCGCATTCCTTGCAAAGTAGCCGACGATCGGTCCCCAGGCGAGGGCGACGTCGATCTTGCCGCTGGCCAGGTCCTTCTCGACGATCTCGCCAGGATACTGGGCGGCGTCGCCGGTCTGGCTCTGGTACCACTCGACCTGTTCCATCAGGCCGTGCCGCAGCAGCCACTCGGTGACCGGCGAACCTGTGAACACCCCGATCCGCAGCCGCTTGCGCTGCGCGGGGTCCAGCGCCAGCAGGTCGTCCAGCGTGCGCACGCGGTCCAGGCCCTTGCCTTTCACGTAGGCCATTGCGTAGGTGGAGCGGTAATAGGGGCGCGTGGTCGCGGCCAGCTCGAAGCCCTTGGGCACGCCGGTGACCAGGTCGCATTTGTAGCGGTCCGTGTTTTCTTCCTTGGCGCGCAGGGTGTTGCGGATGAAACCGATCCGTTGCGGGAACCAGGTGTGCTCCAGCTTCCAGCCTAGCTCCTGCGCAAGCAATGCGGCGATCCGGTTCTCGAAGCCGGCGCCGTCACGGTTCGAAAGCGGCAGGTTGTTCGGGTCCTGGCAGACGCGCAACACCTTGTCCTGGCCGGGCGCAGGGGCTCCCTCCTGCGCAAGTGCCGGACTGCCCAGGCAGGCCAGGGCGCAGGCGGCGCCCGCCCCTCGTTGCCGCCACCTCATTTGCCGATCTCCTGCAGCCGGCCCGGTTCGATGGCGCCGTCCGAGCGGCCCTTCAGGTAAGCGTACAGGCTGTCGATGTTTTCGTTCACCATCTTGCTGGTATCGAAATTCGGCATGCCCTTCTCGATCCGCCCCTTGAGCACCGCGGCCTTGAATTCGTCCTTGCTCAAGACCTTCAGGCTGTTGACCAGCGAGGGGCCGACCATGCCTTCCTGGGCGGCGCCGTGGCAGCGTTCGCAGGCCATGGCACGCCAGGTCTTCCAGCCGCTCAGGGTCTGGGCGTCGACCTTGTTGCCGTCGACGACCGTGTAGGGCGCCGCGTCCGCCGCCAGGGCGGGCGTGGCCAGCAATCCGGGCAGTGCAAGCAGGGCCCAGCAGGCGGCCGCGATGCCTGCGTTCTTCGTGAGTCTGTTCATATTCATTCCTGACGATGCGGGAAGCGGCGCCGGCATGCTGCGGCCAGCGCCGTCCCCGGTTCACTTCATTTCAACAGTCCGACTGTGTTTGCGTTCCGATCAGCGATCCGGCAGCGCGAACACGGTGAGCACGCCGCCCAGCTCGGTGTACTTGGCCAGGTCCTTGTAGCCGCCCACCGCGCCCAGGCCCTCGGTGCCCTTGGTCAGGCCGGCCGCCAGGCCGATGCCGGCCCAGCCGCCGATGCCGGACAGCACGCCGATGTATTGCTTGCCCTTGTATTCCCAGGTGTGGACGTTGCCGATGATCCCCGACGGGGTCTTGAACTTCCACAGCTCCTTGCCGTTGTGATCGACCGCCTTGATGAAGCCTTCCAGGGTGCCGTAGAACACCACGTCGCCGGCGGTGGACAGCGCGCCGCTCCAGACCGAGAATTTCTCGGGCTTGGACCAGACGATCTTGCCGGTGCCGGCATCCCAGGCGATGAAGTTACCCAGGCCGCCATGGCTGTTCGGGGCGGCATACATCGACAGCGTCGAGCCGACATACGGCTGGCCGGCGGTGTACTCGATCTGGAACGGTTCATAGTCCATGCACACGTGGTTGGTCGGGACGTAGAACAGCCCGGTCTTGCGCGAATAGCTCGCCGGCTGCTGGTCCTTGGTGCCGAGGGCGGACGGGCAGATGCCCTTGGTGTTGACGTCGGGGCCGTTCTTGTCGGTGCTGAAGGCAGCCACGACCTGCGGACGGCCGCTCTTCATGTCGACGTGGGTCGCCCAGTTGACCTTCGGATCGAACTTCTCGGCGACCAGGAGTTCGCCGGTGACGCGGTCGAGCGTGTAGGCGAAGCCGTTGCGGTCGAAGTGCACCAGGGCCTTGCGCGGCTGGCCCTTGACCTTGATGTCGGCCAGGATCATTTCGTTGACGCCGTCATAGTCCCACTCGTCGTGCGGGGTCATCTGGTAGACCCATTTCGCCATGCCGGTGTCGAGGTCGCGCGCAAAGATGGTCATCGACCACTTGTTGTCGCCGGGGCGCTGGCGCGGATTCCAGGTGCTCGGATTGCCGGTGCCGTAATAGACCAGGTTGGTGGCCGGATCGTAGCTGTACCAGCCCCAGGTGGTGCCGCCGCCCAGCTTCCACTGGTCGCCCTGCCAGCTCTTGAGCGAGGAATCGGGACCGATCGGCGCCATCTTGCCGTCGGTCCAGGTCATGGTCTTGTTGGGGTCGACAATCAGCTCGTTGTCGGGGCCGGTGCTGTAGGCTTTCCACAGGATTTTGCCGGTGTTCATGTCGTGCGCCGTGATGCGGCCGCGCACGCCGAATTCGCCGCCGCTGATGCCGGTCAGGACCTTGTCCTTGAACACGTGCGGGGTGTTGGTGGTGGTTTCGCCGATCTTCGGGTCGCCGACCTTGTTCTTCCACAGTTCGGCGCCGGTCTTGGCGTCGAGCGCCACCAGGGTGGTGTCAGCCTGCTGCAGGAAGATCTTGCCGTTGGCATAGGCCACGCCGCGGTTGACCGTGTCGCAGCACATCACCGGGATCACGGTCGGATCCTGCTTCGGCTCGTACTTCCAGCGGATGCTCTGGTCTTCCAGCGAGATCGCGAACACCTTGTTCGGGAAGGGGCTGTGGATGTACATGGTATCGCCGATCACCAGCGGCCCGCCTTCGTGGCCGCGCAGCACGCCGGTCGAGAAGGTCCAGGCCACTTGCAGGTTCTTGGCGTTCTTGCTGTTGATCTGCTTGAGTTCGCTGTAGCGGTGGTTCGAGAAGTCGCCGGACTGCATCGCCCAGTTCTTCGGGTCCTTGCTCAGCTTTTCGACATCGGAGTCGGCGGCGAAGGCCGGGGCGGCGGCCAGTGCCAGGCACGGCCACCAGCGGATGAGTCTTGTTAGCACTAACATATTAAAGTCTCCTATGGTTTTTAGCGGTGCGGCTGCTTGGCCCTGCGTCACCTCAGCGAGGTGCCACATTCGTACACAGCACTTAGCGTGCCAGTAGCGCAAATCTGTGTATGCATGGCGGCGCCCCGCTTGAACCGCCCCTGCCACGTGACACATGTTCAGTTTCAGGACACCGTCCGCAGCGCCGCTGTGTCATCCGTGACGCATACGGCGCTCG
This sequence comes from Massilia sp., assembly GCF_032106685.1. Taxonomy (GTDB): domain Bacteria; phylum Pseudomonadota; class Gammaproteobacteria; order Burkholderiales; family Burkholderiaceae_D; genus Telluria. The sequence continues at coordinate 1,204 of NZ_DAMCPG010000066.1, read as the reverse complement.
CACCGAAGCTCAGCGCGGCGGCACGTTGCAGGTCTTGTTGGCGCTGGCCTGGATCGCCTTGTACTTGCTGGCCATTTCCTTCACCGGCGCCGGGTCGCGAAACAACGCGCCGCGCTCGCCGGCCATGGCCTGGTTGCGCAGCGCGGTCGACATCGTGACGAAGTCGTCGTAGGGCATGGCCTTGGCGATCTGGTCGATGACGCACGAGCACTTGTAGAGGTATTCGTATTTGCCGTCGTGCTTTTGCATGCACTCCAATACGTATTCCACCCGTCCGCTGGTCGGGAAATCGTGGGCATGCGCTGCCAGCGGGGCAGCCAGGGCTGCCGCCGCTAGCAAGTACGGCAGCAAGTGCGGCAACAAGTGCGTTCGCTTCATTTCTTCGTCTCCATATACGATTTGCCAGGCAGGCGGTGGCCACGGCCGGCGCGGCCACCGCGCCTGCCCATCACGCTTCCTTCAGTACGCCTTTCGCCTTCGCTACATGGGTCGAGATGGCGTCCATCAGCGCCGGCGACAGCGCGTCGTAGGGCGGCAGGCCGAGCTCGGTCAGGCGGGCGCGCACCGCCCCCATGTTCTTCGGATCGGCGCCGGATTCGATGATCGAGGACACGAAGGCGGCGAATTCGGGCGGCGCCCAGCCGTCCTCGTGCGAGAGCTCGGTGTGCACGAAATCCAGGCCATGGAAGGGATGCGCGGTGTTCTCGATGCGGCCGAACATGTGCACGCCGCACTCGCGGCAGCCGTAGCGCTGGATCGTGGCCGAGGCGTCGATCACGGCCAGCTTGTCGGCGTTGGCGGTCACCTTGACGTTCTCGCGCGGGACCACCGCGACCTGGGAAAACAGCGCGCCGGCCGGCTTCCAGCACTTGGTGCAGCCGCACACGTGGTTGTGCGCGACCTGCCCCTTGATTTCCACCGTCACCGGATTGGTGGCGCACAGGCAGGTCAGGGTCCCGCCCGCGAAATTCGGCGCGGCGGGCTTGATGCCGTTGTCGACGGCGGGGTGGATGTGGATTTCGCTGCTCATCGTCGGTCTCCTTGTTTTTCAAGCGCTATTGGACAAGTTCAGTACAGCACCACCGAGCGGATCGACTGTCCGCTCTTCATCAAATCGAAGCCCTCGTTGATGCGCTCGAGCGGCAAGGTGTGGGTGATCAGGTCGTCGATGTTGATCTTGTTTTCCATGTACCAGTCGACGATC
>NZ_DAMCPG010000065.1:0-19340 GCF_032106685.1 Massilia sp. | reverse complement strand
GACCACGCCGTAGCTCGGCAGTTCAATTAAACCAACAGGTAACGGTGACAGCGCCGATGAAAACGCAAAAAGGCACCATGATCGCTCATGGTGCCTTTTTTGCTGGACGCCGGCCTGGACGGCTGCCCGGTCAAACCGGTCGCGCCGAACGGCCTCCGGAGCACTGCATTGCCGGAAACGCTTGCGGCGCCTGCGGGAGCAAGCTGCCTGTCGCAGCATGACCGAAGGCCGTTACGATCGGGATTCGACCTTCTTGCGGCACGCCGCCTGGGCAGCCTGCAGGCGGCTCTGCAGGTTCTTTTGCATGTTCGGCGGCGCCGGCGTCCCCAGGAACATATTGTTCTTTTCCGCCTGGGTGAAGTTGTCGAAGTAGGTGTCGTAGACACAGGTGCAATACGGCTTCGCCAGCTTGGGATCCTTGGGTGCGGTCTTGTCGAGCTCGATCACGGACTCGCATCCCTCCACATTCATCTTCTTCAATCCGTCCATCCTCTCGTCGGCGTGGGCGGGAAAATGCAGGGCGATGGCAGCGATCATGGCGGCCAGTGTCAAACCGTGTTTCATGTCATTCCTTTACGTGATGGGTGGTTCTGCAATGCCGGGGCGCCTGGTCGGCCCGCGCTTCAGGTACGCTTGACCAGCTCGACGCGACGGTTCCTGGCGCGTCCCTCTTCGTCCTTGTTGGCGGCCACCGGTTTGGCATCGCCCAGGCCGACTGCATTCAGGCGCTCCTTGGCGATGCCCGCGGCAATGAGCGAACCCATCACGGCGTCCGCCCGCTGCTGCGACAAGACCTTGTTGTGCGCCGGATCGCCGACGTTGTCCGTATGGCCTTCGATGGTCAGCTTCAGCGAAGGGTCCTTCTCGAGCAGCTTGATGATCTCGTCCACGGCCGGCCTGCCGTCCGGGCGGATACTGGCCTTGTCGGTATCGAAGTTGATGTACAGCGCGACGTGGCCGGCCGATGCCAGTTGGCTTTGCATGGCATCGGCCGTGACAAAGGCGACCGTCTGCTTGAAGGGCTGCTCCGCCACCACGAGCGTGCCGATGTTGCTGTTGCTCGACATGAGGACGATCCACACCAGCTGGTCGGGTTTCCTTACCAGATAGGCGTCGTAAGACATGCTCCAGTCCGAACGGGTTTTCTGGTCGTTTGCCGCGGGCGCCTCGCTCGAGGCGGGAGCCAGCTCGGAAGGGATCGCTTCGTTGACCTTCACCCCACCCATCTGTGCTATCAGGTTTTCGTAATTGCGCCGTGCCTCGGCTTCGCTCAGATTCGCATCGCTCAGATAAAACTTATGCGACTCCACGCGCCCCTCTACTTTCCTGAGCTGCTTTCCCGCGACCACGTAGAGGGAATCGAAATTCGCCTTGTCCGTAAAGCGGCCTTCCTCGTTGATGCCTGCGGGGTATTCCAGATAAGGGAAAGGCGGCAGCGCGCCTTTACTGACCGGGACTTTCTCGATATCGAATTGTGCCTGGGACGCCGGCGCGCTGTCCTTGGTCGGGGTCGCGCCTGCTGCGTTCGACTCCGGCGATGAAGCCGCGGTGGAGGCAGCAGCGTCCGGCTGCGGTGCGGGGGCTTTGGGTTTGCAAGCAGCCAGGGACATGCTCAAGGCTGCGAGGACGATCACTGCGGAATATCGGGACATGTTCGTTTTCTTCGAAATGAAATCTGCAAGATTTTAGCCGATGTTATCAAAAGCCATCAGCGGAGATAATGCCAATTGTTTTAAAAGTGCACAAAAGAAACTTTCGATAACATGGAATCATCTCTTTATACATTTTGATAACATGCCGGCTTTCGGGCATTTTCACTTTATGCATTTTAAATATCCTGCCTGCCGTTGATACCGTGTTTGATGCAGCGGCATGCTTGTGGTCCATGCAGCCTGGACCGGAATAGTGATATTTGGTGATTTTTTTCGAGATAACCTTGGATTTTCTATTACCTATTCATGGCGCATAAACGCTGGTGTAGGACTGTAGAGTGGATTTATGTAGGAATGCTCCTATGTATTTTACGAAACACTGGCAATTCGCGATCGCTTGCATATATATCGCGCTTGCGCGCGTGATACGACAAATCCTTTGTCTTGTCAATTTTCCAGCGCAAGGAACACACATCTCATCATGTGAAAATTTTCTTTCCTTCATCTAATTCTCACAGATTCTTTATGCATGCTTCTCCTGTCGAGAAAGGGCATGACAGCTAGCTCGTCATAGGAGAAAGGCGGTTTGCGCGATGAAATGGCAATGCAACTAATCATGCAGAGCAGAAAATTATTTAAAAGGCGCGGCTGCGCCCGTGCTAGAAAAATAATTTTGTTGAGTTGTATCGGCGGTTTTGAATAAGATTCGTCCGCTGTCACCTCGCTGGTTTCTTAACTTTCGTCCGGAGTAATTCATGAACAAATTCGCCGCCCGTAATCCCGTTCGTCAACGCGGTCAAGGTATGACCGAGTACATCATTATCGTTGCCCTGATCGCCGTCGCAGCAATCGGCGTGTACCAGGCTTTCGGTAAAGTCGTCCGCGGCCAGACTTCCGTTGCAGCTGCCGCGCTCAGCGGTAGCGCCACCACCACCGGCCGCGCGGCAGCCAATGCCGCTGCCACCGACAGTGGCAACGAAGCGAAGAACACGAAGACGCTGAAAAACTTCGACGCGAACACCGCTAAATAAGACGTACCGGGGCGGCGCGCGCCGCCCTTTTTCGTGTCATGCAGGTCGTCCTCCTGCGTCAAGCCATAGGATCCCGGATGCGTTTCAACCACAGTAGAAATCGAGGACAAACCCTGGTGTTATTCCTTGGGTTTGTCGCTGCTATGGTGGGTATGATGCTGGTCGTTTTTAATTCCGGCCAGGTTACCAACGCCAAGATGCGCGCAATGAATGCCGCCGACGCCGCCGCATATAGCGGCGCCGTGTGGGAAGCGCGCAGCCTGAACTTCCAGGCGTACATGAACCGCGCCATGGTGGTCAACGAAGTGACCATCGCGCAGTCGGTCAGCCTGCGTTCCTGGATTTCGTACGTTGCGCGCTTCGTCGCGAACGTCAACATGATCACCCAGTTCATTCCCTGGGTGGGCACGGTAACGACCGAGATCAAACAGGTCCTGAACCAGGTCAGCACCTCGATGAACAATCTTCTGCCAATGGCGGATATGGCGCTGCGCGGGGTCAACCTGGCGGCGCACTCGGCGCAACATGGTTTCTACGCTTCGGGATCGATCATTGCCCAGGAACTGGCGACCGAGGTGGCAAAAGCAAACAAGGCCAGGATGTCGCCTGCCGGCGTAGAGCTGATGGCCTCTAACACGGCGAACTGGATCGCATTCACCAGGCCGTACGAAGGTAAGGACCGCGCCCGCATCAAGGCAGTCACCCTCGATTCGCGCGATGGCTTTTCCCAGAATCGCGACAATACCGCATTGGCGCTGAGCCCTGCCTTCGAAGTAGCCAAGCAAGGTGGTACCGACCTGATCGACTACGATTCCTGGAAAGCCCTGGACTCCTCCGAGTTGAGGACCCTGAAAATTGCCGGAAAATGGACCAGCAAGACGCCCCTGGCCTGGGGCGGCGCGCAAAGCTATGCCCCGACCAGGAAAACCGGGATCGGCAAGCACGGCGAGGAGAACAAGTGGAACCGGTCCGATGGTCAGCGCGCGCGCACGGAAGCCAACGCCATGACCCCGAGCTTCTTCGCCCGGGCCAACGCCAAGAGCATTGCGATCCCCTTCCAGGGCTATTACGACATCAGCAACCCGAAGGACAAGAAGGCTGACCTGCAGCTTCCGTTTTCCGTGGAAGTCGTGGTCCCCAAAGCCGATATTCCTACCGGGACCAGCGCATTGCATGGCAAGGCCGCCCTGGCCGACGGCACCCAGATCGAGCACGACCCCAATTACGCCGGCGGTGGCGGCGTGTATGCCCTGGCGGAGGCCTGCGTGCGCTTTGCGCGGCCCTATCGCGAGGATCGGGCCGACAAGGCGCGCGAGTTCCCCAGCCTGTTCAACCCTTACTGGACGGCGTCGCTGGCTACCGAAAGCCCGTTGGCGCGTGCATGGGTGGATGGCCGGAAGGGGCTGATTCCGCCGATCTCTACTGTTTTCACGAAAGATACCTGTTCATGATGGGACGAGCAGTACGTTGTATGGGCGCTGCCCTGGGAATGTTTGCGGCCCTTGCGGCCTGCGACCGGCAGACTGTCGATGCGGCGGCCCAGTCTTACGACATCGTCACGCAAATGCGGCCGGAATCGCTGGATGTCTACATGCGACCGCATCGCCAGATGTACGACGTATGTGCACGCGTGCGCGCCATGCAGCAGCTTGCGCCACCACCGCCGCTGGTGACATTGCCGGCCGATTTCGTCATGAAGCGCAGTACCTATCTCGGCAGCGGGAGCGGCTACCTCATCCGGCATGAGGAGTTCAATGTCGTCATGGATGAGACAGACTGCAAGACGCGTATTGGTTCAGCCATCACCGAAGCTGTAGCGCGCGAGGGGAAGGTATATGGGCAGCGGCGCGAAATCGACGGCCATACCGAGGTGGATCCGCCAGCGCCTTCGGGGTGGGATTCGTCGAAAGCGGCTTCCGACGAAGCTTCCTATACCGAGAACAGAACGGTCGGCGGCATTGGCATGCGTTGTTTATCTGCCTCCTTGCTCGGAGGCATGACGCTGGACCAGTGCGCAGCCAACACGAACGCGGGTCTGCTGCGCGATGGCGCGGGCGACCCTGTCGTCCTGCATGCGCGCAACGTCGTTCCCGGGCCCGACAAGATGGTCGTGCTGACCGAGCCGGTTAGTGTGCAGATCGGCAAGCCCGTCAGTCCGGAGCGCATTGCGCTATCGGGAGCCAAATGATGCGAGCGCTGAAAAACCCGCCGGCCATGCCTTCATCGCAGTCGGGACAGGCCATGGTGGAATTCGTCGTGATCGCGCTGACGACGATCGGCTTATTCCTGGGCATCTGGTACATCGGCAAGTTTCATGACATCCAGGCCACGACCATCCAGGCAGCGCGCTATGCGGCGTGGGAGCGTACCGTACGTCCGTCCTCGTATTCGGACACGCGGCTGCAAAGCCAGGTCCGGGCCCGTCTGTTCAGCTGGAACAAGGATGCCTACAAGGCGAACGATGGCATCAACAACGGGCAGGGGTGGAACCAGCAGACGACCATGTGGATGGACCATGCCAACGACAAGCGCCTGATCAAGGCGCCGAATGACGTCACGCTGCGGACCGCCTCCGCCGGGTTGCCGGGCAAATCGGTTGGCGCAACCCTTGCCCTCGTCAGTGCAATCGACGCGGCCGGCGGCGCCAACAAGCTGCCGAAGGGCGGCCTGTTTACCGGCACGGTGAACGTGAACATTGCCAACCTGGCGCATATGCCGGCGCCGCTCGACGCCATGAACCTGAGACTGACGGAAAGCTCGGCGGTTGTCGCGGACAACTGGGATGCCGGTTCGCCGAAACAGGTGGCGGCGCGTACCGAGGCGTTCACCCCCGGCAGCGTGTTCGATTTCCTCGACACCGGGCCTTTCAGCCTCATCAAAGTGGCCTTGGGAAAGATCGAGCCTGCATTCAAGAACTTTCACCCGGGGCAGATCTGCCCGGACGTCGTGCCGATGGACAGGATCACGGCGCTGAACGGCAACGCCAACCGGCCGGTGTACCGAGGTGCCCAGCCGTGCTATTGAAACCTGAACCATCGCATGCCCTTGCAAGGGCGCTCGCACTCGTGCTGGCCCTTGCGCTGTTCGCGCCACCCGCGTGCGCGGGCTGGCAGGACATTCCCGACACGATCACCTTGCAGCACATCGGCGACAAGATGGTGGTCAATGGCATCCCGATGACGGTGCGTGCCTTCCACACCTCCATGCCCGCCGAACAGGTGGTGAACCTGGTGCAGGAGGCCTGGGACCGGAACCGCGATCGCACGTCGGTGACCCGCACGAGCATGCCGCCGTGGACCGTCCTGAATCAAACGGTCGGCGCCCAGCACCGCAGTTTCCAGATCAAGGCGAGCCCGAACGGCGGCTACGAAGGGTTCGTGGCGCTGACCTCGCCCGCCCTGGCGCGTGAACCCAAGCCCCTGATCCGCCTGCCGCCCGGGGTAACGCCGGTGCAGATCGTCGATTCGGTCGACAACGGCCGCAGTTCCCAGCAGATCGTGGCGGTGTCGAAGCGCTCGATCGACGCCACCGGCGCGGCGCTGGAAGCAAGCCTGAAAGCGGCCGGTTGGGAGCGCCACGTGATGAAGAAAAACGCCAGGACGCTGGTCTTCGCGGCCAATCGCCAGGGCAGGGAATTCGATGCCATCCTGACCGCCGAGAAGAACGGGTCGATGGTCATGATGAATATTGCCGATCAACCCAAACAATAGGAGCAGCAATGCGGCACCGGACGACCAATGAAGCAGGAAAGTGGAGGCATGCGCAACGCGGCCAGGCCATGATCGAGTACCTGCTGCTCGTCGGCGTCGTCGCAATCGTGCTGTTTACCCCGTCATCACTGACGAACAATATCGCGCCAGCCGATTTCCTGGCGCGTGCAGTACGGTCTTTTTTCCGTGGATATAGCTTTCTCGTTTCGGTTTTTTAACACTCTTCTTCAAAGTTTTCCGTCTTGAAAATCTCGAAAAATACCCTGTTGCTCGGTGGAGCCATTGTCCTGGGCATCGTCTGTTACGTGGGCGCGCAGTACTATCTCCGATCCTCGCTGTCGGCCGCGCAAGCACGACTGGCCGGTGACTACAAGACGCGCCAGGTCATCGTCGCGGCCACCGACATCCCCGCCGGAGGCGTCCTGAGCGAGGATAACCTGGCCGCCCGCAGCATTCCTCAACGCTATCTGTCCAGTACCACGCTGGGACCGGACGATCTCGACATCGTCGCCGGCCAGAAAATCGTGGTCGACGTGAAAGCCGGCGATCCGATCGACCGGGGCGCGCTGGACCGCTCCGACCGCGCGGCGCTGTCGACCACGGTCGCCAACGGCGAACGCGCCATCACCTTCCCCGTCGACGAGGTGAGCTCCATTTCCGGCATGCTGGTGCCGGGCGACGTGATCGACCTGCTCTACACCGGACCCGGGAATACCGAGAACTCGTATCGCCGGCAACCAGGGGCGGAACCGGGTCCGAAGGAGCTGCTCCACGTTCGGCCGATCCTGCAGGCGGTCCAGGTGATCGCGACCGGCAAGACCACCCGGAAACGCGTCGTGCAGACGCAGGCGGGCGGCTCGGAGGAAGTGAACATGGACTTCACCACCGTCACGCTGAAGGTGACGCCGGCCCAGGCGCAGGAGGTGCTGATGGGCCAGAGCCTCGGGTCGCTGACCGCGGTGCTGCGTAATCCGGAAGACACGTCGTCGCTGCCGAAGATGGTGCTCGACGAGACCAGGTTCAAGAAGGTGGCGGACGCTCCGCAAGCGCGCGGGGGACGATTCAACGCTTCCTACATCGAGATGTACGTCGGCGGTCTTGGCGGCGGCGCGGTACGTTCCCGCACTCAACAGGAAGCGGCGCCGCCGATCACGGTTCGGCTCGATGGCGTGGCCCCGCAGGCCGCGCCCGCAAGCGCGCCAACGCCGGCACCGGGTCCCACTGCGCTCGACGTGCGCAGCCGCCTTGGTATCGCCGCGCCGGCGCCGGCCACGAAAAACACAGCAACCCATTTTCCTTTGACCCGAAACCAATAATGAAATACCTGAAGACTTTTATCTTGTTGTGCTGGATGTCGATGTGCGGGGTGGCGCAGGCAGCTGCGGGAGGAGAGCAAACGCTTGAACTGTTCAGTGGGGAAGCCCGGGTGCTGCCGGTGTCCGTGAACCGCATCGTGGTGGGCAATGGCAAGGTGATCTCGGTGTCGAGCATCGCCGCCAATCAGCTGCTGGTTCTCGCCGAAGGCCCCGGCACGTCCACCCTGCAGCTGTGGCTGAAGGACGGATCGCAACAAAAGATGACCGTGGTGGTGCTGGAAGCTAACCTGAAACAGACCTTGGCCGATATCGAGCGGCTGCTCAGCAGCGTGGATAACGTCAAGGCCCGCATCGCCGGTTCCAAGATCGTGCTGGAAGGGGAGATGGTCAGCGACAGCGACCAGGAGCGCGCGCAGGCAATCCAGAAGATGTATCCCGACCAGGTCGTGAATTTCGTCGGCAAGGTGGGCTGGGAAAAGATGATCTACCTCGACGTCAAGGTGCTCGAACTGACCGAGAAAGGTTCGCGCGACCTGGGCATTCGCTGGGATGCACAGATCAACGGACCACACGCCGGCGTGCTGGCCGACATTGCCTCGAACAACCTGTACCGCTACGTCCCCAAGGAGGAACAAAGCGGCCTGGACTTCAGCAACGTTCCCTTGCCGAACAGGGTCTGGCCACCGAAAGGGTTCATCACCCTGGCATCGCTGATTACCTCGAAGATCAACCTGCTGGTGCAGGATGGCGAGGCGGAAGTGCTGGCGGCGCCGAGCCTGACCACCCGCAGCGGCTCCAAGGCGCGCTTCGTCGCGGGCGGCGAGATTCCGCTGCCGGTACAAGGTGCGTTTGGCCAGACCACCGTCGAATTCAAGGAATACGGCATCATCCTGGACGTTACGCCGGTGACCGATAAATCCGGCGCGATCTACGCCAAGGTCGACGTGGAAGTGAGTTCGATCGACCGCTCGGTGGCGGTGCTGGGCATTCCCGGACTGCTCAAGCGCCATTCGCAAAGCGAATTCAATTCGAAGGATGGCGAGACCGTCGTCCTCAACGGCCTGTATTCCTATGAAAGGGCGGGCGACACGCAGAAAGTGCCGGGACTGGGCGGCCTGCCGCTGATCGGCGGCCTGTTCCGCAACAAGGGCAGCAGCAGTTCGACGCGCGAAGTGGCGATCATCATTACCCCGCGTATCGTGCAAGCCACGCCGAATCCGAACCCGCAGCCGAAGGATGTCAACGCCGAAAAGCTCTACGAGTTCGAGAAGAAAATCCGCGACCGCGGCCTGTCGCCCCAAATGCCCCAACCCTTGACTGTCACCGAGTAAAGCCATGATTGTGTTTGAAACCAGGAATGCCAGCGGCCAGCTGCAGGAATATACGGTCGGCGAACCGACCGTTCTCGGCAGCGCGGGCCCGGTACCCCTGCCACCGAGCGCCGGCAAGCGCGCACTGGCGGTGGCATTCGACAAGGACGACAATGTCCACATAACGGACCTCGGCTGTGCATCCGGCGTATTCGTCAATGGCGAACGCATCGTCCGCTACGGCCCGTTGCGCGCCGACGACGTGATCACCATTGCCGGCCAGCCGCTGCGGGTCAAGGCGGTCGGCACCCAGCGTCCCGTCGAGCCGGCCAGGCCGACCATGCATGCCAGCGCACCGCCGGCGCCGCAGCAGGGCGGGGCGGCGGTTGTCCAGATGCCGAGCCGGACCGCGGCCGGTTTTCAGCTTGCAACGCAGCCCGCAGCGCAGTTCATGGCGCAGCCGGCGCCCCAGGCGACTGCGTCCGTCGTGGCGCATGGCGTTCCGCAGCGCAGCGACGCCGCGCGCGCGCATCAGCTGGCGCTGACGACGAACGCCGTCGTGCTGCACAACGAATTGATCCAGACCCTGGACCTGCGGCGCCAGGACGTGACCCGCATGGCCGACGACGAGCTGCGCACGGTGGCCAGCAGGCTGATCGGCGAGCTGATCCAGAAAATGACGCTGCCGGCGCAGACCGATCCCGATGAGCTGGCGAAATTCGTGCTCGACGAGGCCGTCGGTCTCGGGGTGCTGGAAAGCCTGCTGGCCGATCCGTCGGTGACCGAGATCATGGTCAACGGCGTCGAGGACATCTTCATCGAGCGCGGCGGCCAGACGGTGCGTTCCGACATCGCCTTCAGTAGCGAAAAAGCCTTGATGGGCGTGATCGAGCGTATCGTCGCGCCGATCGGACGGCGGGTCGACGAGTCGTCGCCGCTGTGCGACGCGCGCCTGAAAGACGGCTCGCGGGTCAATATCGTGATTCGTCCGATCGCGCTGAAGGGGCCCTCGATCTCGATCAGGAAATTCGCCCAGCGCCGCCTGCAGGTGGAGGACCTGGTGAAATTCGACTCCGTCGACCAGCAGATGGTGGATTTCCTGAAGATCTGCGTCGAGCAGAAGAAGAACATCGTCATTTCGGGCGGTACCGGTTCGGGCAAGACCACCTTGCTCAACATTATTTCGAACCTGATTCCGCCGCTCGAGCGCATCGTCACCATCGAGGATGCGGCCGAATTGAAGCTGTACCACGACAACCTGGTCACGCTCGAGGCGCGTCCGGCCAACGTGGAAGGGCGGGGGCAGGTGTCGATCCGCGAGCTGGTCAAGAATTCGCTGCGGATGCGCCCGGACCGTATCGTCGTCGGCGAGTGCCGCGGCGGCGAGGCGCTCGACATGCTGCAGGCGATGAACACCGGCCACGACGGCTCGCTGACGACCGCCCACGCCAACTCGCCGCGCGACATGCTGTCCCGTCTCGAAACGATGGTGCTGATGGCGGGCATGGACTTGCCGGTCGCGGCGATCCGCGAGCAGATTGCGTCGGCCGTGCAGATCATCGTGCAGCAGACCCGCTTCGCCTGCGGCACCCGCAAGGTGACGAGCATCACGGAGATCACTGGCATGGAGCGCGGGGTCATCCAGATGCAGGAACTCTTCAAGTTCCAGCGCCAGGGCTTTTATGAGAACGGCAAGATTCGCGGCTACTTCACGCCATGCGGCGCCGTGCCGAGCTTCTACGAAGAGTTGCGCGAATTCGGCGTCGAGCTCGACCTGTCGATCTTCGGTACCCGGGATGCAGATGCATTCGACAACGGTGGGCAGCTGAGAAATGGATGATCCGTCGCTCCTGCCCGACCTGGTAGCGGTCGGGATCGCGCTCAGCATGGTGTTCCTCATCTTCGCCACGTGGATGGCGGGGCGCCAGTTCGCCAGGCGCTATCGCGAGACGGTGCTCGATTCGACCAGCGTGAAGCTGTCGGACATGTTCATTTTCATGGACACCGCCGTGCTGAGCCGCATCAGCGTGGTGGCGACCGTGTTCATTCCCTTGCTGCTCATGCTGGTCACGGGCAACCTGCTGCTGGCCGTCGGTGGCGCGGCAGTGTGCCTGTTCGGCCCGAACCTGGTGCACAAGCGGCTCAAGGAAAAGCGCCGCACGCGCCTGATCCGCCAGTTGCCGGACACGCTAGACGCCCTGGTCGGCGCCCTGCGTTCGGGGATGAGCCTGCAGCAGGCGCTCGCCTTGCTGGCCGAGCAGTTGCCGTCGCCGTCGAACCAGGAATTCGGCCTCGTGGTGCGCAAGGTGCGCATGGGCGTGGCGCTCGACGACGTGCTGGAAGAACTGGAGAAGCGCATCGAGTCGCAGGAATACACGATGTTCACGACCAGCATGCGCATTGCGCGTGAAGTCGGCGGCAACCTGACCGAATCGCTCGAACGCCTGGCCGACACCATGCGCCGCAAGCTGAACATGGAGGACAAGATCCGCGCGCTGACGTCCCAGGGAAAAATCCAGGGCATCATCGTCGGCCTGCTGCCGCTGTTCCTGATGTGGGTGTTGAACATCATGGAGCCCGAGGCGATGGCGCCGCTCTTCAGTACCTGGCTCGGCTACGGCGTGCTGCTGGTGATCTTCATGCTCGAGTTTATCGGGTTTATCTTCATCCGCAAGATCGTCAACATCGATGTCTGACCGGAGCCGCCATGTTTGAATATTTGCTACCCCTGGTCTTTGCGCTCGCGGTCGTCGGGCTCGTGGTCGTCGCCTACCGCCTGGTGGTCGCGGTGCAGTTCGAGGATCGCACCTATGCCGACAAGCCGCCCAAACTGATTGCGCGGGTATGGCCGCTGGTCGAGCTGTTTTCCTTCTACGTCAGCCCCTATCTGTCGGTCGAGTATCGCGAAAAAACCATCCGCAAGCTGCGTAAGGCCGAGCTCGATTATGCGATGTCGCCGCAGCAATGGTTCAGCGCCAAGCTCGTGTATGCAGCGATCGTCGGCGCGCTGATGTTCGGGATCGGCCTGTGGCTCGACATGGACAGCTGGATGATGCCGCTCGGCGGCGCCGCTTTCGGTTTCGTGTACCTGGATATCTGGCTGCGTGACCGCATGAAGCAGATCGAACTGGAGGTGCTGAAAAACCTGCCGAACTTCCTCGACATGCTGACGCTCGCCGTCGAATCCGGTTGCAACCTGACGACCGGCATTACCATCGGCGTCGAGAAGACGCCCGACAATCCGCTGCGCCGCGCCTTTGCGCGCCTGCTGCGCGAGATCCGTTCGGGCCGTACCCGCATCGACGCGCTGCGTTCGCTGGAAGACCGGCTGGACCTGCCCCCCGTGCAGTCGCTGGTGAGCGCGCTCGTCCAGGCCGAAAAGACCGGCGCCAGCATGGGCACGGTATTGCGGGCGCAATCGACCCAGCGCACCAACGAACGCTTCGCGCGCGCCGAAAAGCTGGCGATGGAAGCGCCCGTCAAGATGCTCGGCCCCCTGATCCTGTGTATTTTCCCTTGTACCTTCGTCGTCATCGGCTTCCCGATTGGGATGAAGCTGATGGATGCATTTTCGTGAAAGAGGTTGTATGGAGTTGAAACGACGCGCAGCCGGCGCCGTCCTGGCCGCTTGCTGCTTCCTGGTCGGATGCAGTACCGGGAAGCCGGCCGTGGCGCCGGCGGCGGACCAGTTGTCGCAGGCCGAGGTGGACACGCTCAGCGGGCAGGCCGAACAGGAAATCGCCCTCGGCCGCTACCCGCAGGCGATCGCCTTGTACGAGCGCGTGGTGGCCGCCAGTCCGCGTAACGCGCAGGCCTGGTTCAGGCTGGGCACGGTGCGCATCAAGGCCAGGCAGATGCGGATGGCGCAGTACGCGTTCGAGCGGGCGCTGCAGGTCGACCCGGGCATGAGCAAGGCGCAGGCCAACCTGGCGTTGACCCACCTGCACGAGTTCCGCGTGGCGGCCGCGCAGGCCATCGCCAGCGACCAGGTGAGCGACGCGAATCGCGCAACCCTGCGTTCGCTGATGCGCGACGTCAACCAGGCGCTGTTCCCGGCGCCGGCCCTGACGTCGGCAGGAACGCAATGAGCGCGCGCCGTCCCGTGTCGACGTGGGCGCCGCGCCGACAGGACGGCGCCGCATCCGTGGAATTCTTTGTTATTTTCCTCGTCGCCATCACGCTCATCATGGCTGTCCTGCAGATGGGAATGTTCATGGTTGCCAAGAATACGGTCAACCTCGCCACCTTCGCCGCGGCGCGGGCCGGGGCCGCGTCTGGCGGGGATAAAGGCGAGATGAAAAAAGCGTTCGCCAAGGCTTTGTCGGGCTTGTACGTGGCCAAAGGACTGCGCCTGGCAGGCTCGAATGGCTTGACCGATGTTTCAGGCGGGAATTTCCAGCAGGTGATCAGCGGCTCCACTGCCTACAGTTATGCCGTGGCGAGCATGCCGACCAATGAAATCAAGATCCTCAACCCGACAAGAAAAGCGTTCACCGACTTCGGGGTTCCCAATCCAAATGGCGGAAAAGCACGCATCATCCCGGCTACCGGGCTGTTGACCGACACAGCCGTGGGCGCCGCGTCGCAGCAGACCCGGGCTGATGCCTTGCTGCTGAAGATCCGGGTCCGGCATTGCTACGAGATCGCGATGCCCCTCATCGGCAAGGCGATCTGGGCAGTCTACGCCGAGAACCCCCTGTTTCCTCCTCCTGTTGAAAACCTGCCCTGTATGCTCGAGCACCCCTTGCCGGATGGTCGCATGGGGCATGGCGTGATGATCGAGTCGGAGGCCGTGGTGCGAATGACCGCCCCTGCAATCGAAAGCAATTTCTAGTGGGCGCGCCTCAGACCATCAAGCTGCCCGGACTACAAGTCGAGGTGGCCCGCAGCTTTTCGCAGCGCCTCGTCGGCCTGCTGGGCCGGCGCGGCCTGGCCGACGACAGCGGCCTCCTGATCACGCCCTGCAACAACATCCATACGGCTTTCATGCGCTTTGCCATCGATGCCGTATTCGTCGACGAACACGCCAGGGTGGTGGCGGTCTGCCCGGAACTCGGGCCGTTCCGGGTCGCGGTTGCACGCCGCGCCCGGGCTTGCCTGGAGCTGCGCAGCGGCAACGCGGCGGCGCTGGGCATCGAGGTCGGCCAGTGCCTGGCGCCGCTGTTGCCGGCACTCGGGAGGCGCCGATGAGGATGCTCGCCACGGCCATGCTCCTGCTGAACCTGGCGTGCGCCGCGCCGGCCCTGGCGGGCATCTTCACCAAGCGCGAACCTGGCGGCGTGACCGTGTACTCGAACATCCCGAGCGGGCCGCGTGTGGACCAGCCCGCGGCGCGGCCGTCGCGGGCGGCGGCGGCGGGCACGGCGGCTGCCGGCTTTCCCAGGATTTCGCGGGCCGAACAGCGCAAGCGTGACCTCGGCCGGGAAGCCATCCTGAACGAGGAGCTCGACAACGAGCAGCAACTGCTGGCCCGTGCCCGTGCGCGCCAGGCGGCGGCGGACGTGCAACGCCGGCACCTGGGCAATATCGCGGCGATCAAGCGCGAACTCGCTGGTTTGCGTTGATCCAAGACCGTTTTGCAGGCGACCACTTCCTTTTTATTTTATTGACTGGACCAAGCCCTTTTATGTCGACACCGTCTACCTTTCCTTGCGGCCTGCGCGTTCTTGCGCTGTCCCTGCTGACCGTCGCCGTCCTGACCGCCTGTGGCGGCGGCAGCGATAATTCTCCGGGCGCCGTACCGGGGCTCAACTCGCAAATACCGGGTTCCGGCAATGGCGGCGCGATTGCCAGGTCGACCCTGGCGTTGACCCTCACGAACGGGGCGGGTGCGGCGACCAATTTCCTCAGCGTGAGCGCTCCCTTGACGGCCACCGCCGTCCTCAAGGACGCGGCCGGCAAGCCGATCCCGAATGCCCTGGTTGCATTCAGCGCCGATCCGGCCCTGGCGACCATGGCGCCATCGGCGGGCACGGTCCTGACCGACAGCGAAGGCAAGGCAACGGTGCGCCTGACGGCCCCATCGCTGCAGGCCAGCGGCGCCGGCCTGCTCAAGGTGGCGGCAACCGTCGGCGAGCAGGCGGTACTGGCCGAAACCACCTTCAGCATCGGCGCCCCGAACATCAGCCTGCGCGTCGTCAGCCCCACGGCCAGTCCCTCGCTGCTGAAGGCCTACGGTTCCGGCGTCATCACCCTCGACGTCCTCGGCGACGGCAAGCTGCTGGTCGACGACACCCAGTCGATCAACCTCGCATCTCCTTGCGTCAGCGCCGGCAAGGCGTCGCTGGCGTCCGAGGTCCGCACCATCAACGGACGCGCCCAGGTGGTCTATCGCGACCTCGGCTGCGCACAATCGGATACCGTCACCGCGTCGATCGTCGGCTCCAGTGCCACCGCGAAGCTCAGCTTCCAGATCAGTCCGCCCGATGCGGCCTCCATCGATGTCGCCACCATCGCCCCCGCCGATCGTTCCATCGTCATCAAGGGCTCGGGGGGCAGCGGGCGGAGCGAATCGGCGACGGTCACGTTCCGCGTCGTCGACCAGTTCGGCAATCCGTTGGCGAACCAGAAGGTGACGTTCGCGACGATTTCCACCAAGGCGGTCGGGCTGAGCAAGACCACGGACGTCACCGACGCGGCGGGCGAAGTCTCGACCGCCGTCACCTCGGGCACCGAGCCGACGGCGGTACGGGTCCAGGCGACGCTCGACGGCGGGCTGTCGACGATTTCCGACAGCATTACGGTGACGACCGGATTGCCGATCCAGGCGGCGTTTTCGCTCAGCAGCGAGACGTACAACATCGAAGGCTGGCAGTACGACAATATCCAGACCGAGCTGCTGCTCCTGCTCGCCGACCAGTTCGGCAACCCGGTGGCCGATGGCACGCCGGTGGTGTTCCAGACCGACAGCGGGGCGGTCGGCACGTCTGACCGTGGCGGCTGTACGACCGTCAACGGCAGCTGCAGCGTACCGCTGCGCAGCCAGAATCCCCGTTATCCCACCGATGCCGGCGCACCACGGGGCAGGGCAGGCATGGCCACGGTCACCGTGTCCACCAGCGACAATACGACGGTGCCGCTGACGGGCCAACTGCGTGTGTTCTTCAGCGGTAGCCACGCCTACGTCACGCGCATCCAGAACGGCAGCGTCTCGCCGGTCACGGCCGAAGGGATCAAACTGCTGACCGCGAGCTGCGCACCCACGCAGGTGGAGATTCGCGTGAGCGACGTGAACCGGAATCCGATGCCCAGCGATACGGCCCTGGAGCCGACTGTCCAGACCAACCTGGTTGCGGCCATCCTGCCGGCGGCGGTGCCATCGAAAGCGCCGGTCCTTACCAATGGTGTCGTGGTCGGCGACCAGGGTACGCGCCACCTGATTACGCTCACGCCCGACGCCGGCAAATGCGTGGAGGGCGGCGCGGCCAAGGCAACCGGTTCGACGCAAGTGACCATCACCACGCCGTTGGAGAACGTCACGAGCTTCCCCGTCACCCTGACGTATCCGGCAGCGACGCCTTGATCGCGCAGCACGGCAATGGGTGTGCCAGCTGACCCGCAGGCGGCCGCCGGCGCGCTGCCGATGCACACGCTCGACCGGCGCTGGCTGCTCGCCCTGTATGCGGTAATACCGTTTGCCGTGGGCCTCATGCTGCTCGACCAGGCGCTGCTGGGCAGCCACCTGCGGCGGGCGGTGCTGCCGGTGGCGCCCGAGGAATGGCCGGCCTGGACGATCCTGTTCGGCATGCCGCACGTGATCGCCGGCCTGCTCACGATGGCCGACCGCGAATACCTCGGCTATTACCGGCGCCGCTTTTGCTGGCCATTGCTGGGTTTCGGCGCGATCTCGATCGCCGCGGCGACCGGGCCGGGACAGCTGGCGTTCAGCGTCGCGCTCTGGCTCGGTTTTTATACGGTCACGCATTTGCTGACCCAGCAGATCGGCCTCGCCTTCACGATGCTGCACAAGCCGCCCGTGGGTTGGATGCGGCTGTGGAAATGGACGATGCTCGTGCTCGGTGTGCTCGTGTACGCCGGACTGTTTCTGGACATGAACCTTCCTGATGCGTCGCTGGGCGGCCTCGATCCGCATGCGCTCGTGGTGCTGGGCGGAGCGGGGCTGCTGGCGCTCCTGCTGGTGCCGACGGCGGTCCTGGCGCGCCGCGCGGTCGACCGCTGCGCAGTCGTTTACGTGTGGAGCAACTGGGCCATGGTGGCTGCGATCCTCGCCGCTTTCGCCTGGCGCTACCCTGTCTTCATCCTCCTGATCCCGCGCATCATCCATGACCTGACTGCCTTCCTGGTCTATTTCAACCATGACAGCAACCGCAATGCGCAGTACGGCCATAACCTGCTCTACCGGCGCGGGCGGCGGGGCCGCGCGGTGGCATTCTGGATCTTGCCAACGGTATCGGTCGGGCTGGCGTATGCGCTTCAAATCAATGAGTTTCCGCTCTTCATCGCCATTAACTTTTTCCTGACCTTCATGCATTACCACATCGAATCGGTCGTGTGGCGCCGTCCGCACCTGCACCGGCAGTGCCTGGTGCTGTCGTGAGCGCACGCCTGCCGGCCAGCGTCGTGGCAACCGAGCGCGTCCTGAAACGGGCGAGGGCAGGGGCCTTGCTGCTCCAGTCCATCCTGGGCCTGGTGTTCGGCGCCGCGCTGACACTGGCTTTCGCGCCGGCCGAGGCGTGGTGGTTCGCACCGTATTGCGTGGCCGGCCTGATGCTGCTGGTAAGCGGGCGCGGGCCCGGCGCCTTCGTCATCGGCGGCTGTTTCGGCCTCGGCTGGTTCGGCGCGGGATTCTGGTGGATATTGCCGGCGCTGGACAGCTTCTCGGACGCGGGCATGCTGTTCAGCTTCCAGCTGACGGCCGCGCTCGTCGTCTACCTGAGCCTGTTCCCGGCCTGCGCCGCCGTCCTCCTCGCACGTTGCCGGCAGGCGGCCAGGCCCGGCCTGCGCGGCCGCTTATGGACCGCCACCCGGATGGCGCTGGTATTCGCGATGGCGGAGTGGGCGCGCGGGACGCTGTTCGGCGGCTTTCCGATGCTGGCGACAGGCTATGTGCACACCAGCGGCCCGCTGGCCGGGTTCGCGCCCATCGTCGGCGTTGTCGGGCTGGGCTTCGTGAACGCGTGGATTGCGGCGCTGCTGGCATGCGCATGCTGGCAGGTACGCGCAGACCAGGGCCTGCGTTTGTGGCTCGAGACGGCAATACCTGTCCTGCTCGTGCTTGCCGGCGGCGCGCTGCTGCGGCAGGTCGACTGGAGCACGGATACGGGACGCACCCTTGCAGTGAGCCTGCTGCAGGGAAATCTGCCGCAGTCGGAAAAGTTCACCGACGCCGGCTTCGCGCGTGCGGTGAACATCTACGGCAACATGGCCGCGACGGCCGAGGGCCAGCTGACGGTGCTGCCCGAAACCGCCTTGCCGCTCGAATGGTCGCTGATGCCTCCGGCGGTCGGGCTGGCCTTCCAGGATATTGCAGACACGACAGGTTCAACCATCGTCATCGGCAGCGTCGTGCACAGGGCCGGCAGCGCTGGCGCCCCGGGCGAGCTGATGAACAGCGCCATCGCTCTACGCCCGCGCCGCGCCGGCACGGACGCCACGCCTTACCGCTACGACAAGCAGCACCTGGTGCCGTTTGCCGAATCGCTGCCGGCCGGCGGCGCCTGGATCGGCGAGCGGCTCGGCATGGGGGCCAACGGCCTGACGCCCGGCCGTCCGGGGCAGCCGCCACTGCTGGTCGATGGCGCCCGCGTCGCGGTGACCATCTGCTTCGAGGATTTGTTCGAGACGGCGCTGGCGCGCCAGGCCAGCGACGCGGACGTGATCCTGAACCTCACCAACTTCGCCTGGTTCGCCGGCTCCTACGCTCCGGTGCAGCACCTGCAGGTGGCCCAAATGCGCGCCCTGGAAAACGCGCGCTGGTTCATCCAGGTATCGAATACCGGGGTCACGGCGCTGATCGATGCCCACGGCCGCATACAGGCGCGCCTGCCGGAAAACGAGCCCGGCGTGCTGGCCGGACGGGTGCGGCTGATGGCCGGAAAGACGCCGTTCATGGTGCTGGGGAATTGGCCGCTATTGCTGGCGGCGGCGCTCTGCCTGCTGTGGCCGCTTAAGCGTTGGACGCAAAAAACGCGGGGACGCTGCCGCGTGACGCCAGCAATGTGAAGTCATCGGCGGAAATAGACCTGTCATCGTCATTGTTGGAGAACCGATATGACCGACTGTCTCAAGTCAAAGACAGGCCAGAAAGCAAAAAGCCCACGAACCGAAATTCGTGGGCTTCCTGTGTATTCGTGGTAGGCCG
>NZ_DAMCPG010000064.1:0-20684 GCF_032106685.1 Massilia sp. | reverse complement strand
CTTTGAGGGGTGGAAACTTCCTTAGTTCAACTTATTTGAGGAAAAATTTCCGCGCGTTATCAATGTGTACATACAATTTCTAGTAAGCAAAATCGATAGGTCAAGGGTGCATTGCCTCAACCATCCCCTGCAGCGCATCGCCGCGACTTGGCGCCGGGCAGTTGCGCCGGCGTGCTACTCCTTGAAGTAGACGACCTGGTGACTGGTCGCCAGCAACTCGCCCTGTTCGCTCCACATCTCGGCGCTCTGGTCGAAGAAGCCGTTCCCGAAGCGCAGTGCGCGCGCCACACCCAGCAGCGGGGCGGCGCCCTGGGCCGCCAGCTGGGCGGCATCGGCATGGAAGTAGGTGGTCAGCGCGACGGTGCCGATCGGCACCCATTTGGGGCGGCGCACAAAAATGCGCGGATAAAAGGCGTCGCACATGGCCGCCAGCGACAGGAAGTCGAGCGGGCGATCGGGCGTGTCGCGGATCCAGAGTCGGGTATGCGAACTTTCGCCGGGCGCGTCCGTGACCAGCGGGGCGCCGTCCACGAAGCGCATCTCGTAGCGCGCGGTCCAGGCGGCGCGCGCGATCGGCGCCGCGGGCTCGATGCTGGCGGCCGGCGGCACTTCGGGGAAGACGGCGTCGAGGGTCGACCAGGTCTCGCGGCGCACGGCGGTGACGAACGTGGCGAAGGCCGCGACTTCGCCTTCCTGCAACAGTTCGACCAGCCAGTGCTGGGTCGTGCGGTTGGTGCGCATGATGCGCGCCTGCACCGAAAAGCCGCCATCGGCGATCGGCGCGGCGAAGTGGACGGTCTGGGATACCGGGTCGCCCAGGCGCTGCGGGTGGCGCAGCACCGCGTTCATCAGTGTCGCGGCGATCACGCCGCCGAAGGGGCCGACCATGTTGCCGTAGTCGGGATTGGTCTGGCCCTGCAGGGCCGAATCGTCCTCGCCCACCAGGGCGATGGCGGCGTCGAAGACGTGCCGGGTGCTGCTGTCGCTGCCGTGTGTTTCCATGTCGCTATCCCCTTTATCCGTGCTTGTCTTTCCAGCAAGCGATCTTAGCATTGCCAGGACGGGATTGCCGGGACGAATTGAGGCGAAAAAAAAACCGCGCCGAAGCGCGGTTCCTCTTGCTGCGAAGGGGCCGGATCAGGCGGCTTCGCGCACCGGCTGCAGGCCCTTGGCGTCGTCGTCGACATAGGTGCCCGACAGCACGGCGTTCATGCGGTCCTTGTCCAGCTCGTTTTCCCACTTCGACACCACCACCGAGGCCACGCCGTTGCCGACGAAGTTGGTCAGGGCGCGGCATTCGCTCATGAAGCGGTCGATGCCGAGGATCAGCGCCATGCCGGCGACCGGAATGGTCGGCACCACGGCCAGCGTTGCCGCCAGGGTGATGAAGCCGGCGCCGGTGATGCCCGATGCGCCTTTCGAGGTCAGCATCGCCACCGCCAGGATGGTCAGTTCCTGGGTCAGGGTCAGCTCGGTGTTGGTTGCCTGGGCAACGAACAGGGCGGCCATGGTCATGTAGATGTTGGTGCCGTCCAGGTTGAACGAGTAACCGGTCGGGACCACCAGGCCCACCACCGACTTCGAGCAGCCGAGCTTTTCCAGCTTGCGCATCAGGGCCGGCAGCGCCGATTCCGACGAGCTGGTGCCCAGCACGATCAGCAGTTCTTCCTTGATGTAGGAGATGAACTTGACGATCGAGAAGCCGGTCATCTTGGCGATGAAGCCGAGGACGACGAAGACGAACAGGGCGCAGGTCAGGTAGAACGAACCCATCAGCTTGGCCAGCGGGATCAGCGAGGCCAGGCCGTACTTGCCGATCGTGAAGGCCATCGCGCCGAAGGCGCCGACCGGGGCCAGCTTCATGACGATGTTCACCACGCCGAAGATGGCGTGCGAGAAGTCCTCGATGATCTTCGTGGTCGCACGGCCGCGCTCGCCCAGGATCGACAGCGCGGTGCCGAACAGGATCGCGATCAGGAGCACCTGCAGGATGTCGCCCTTGGCGAAGGCATCGACGAAGGTGTTCGGGATGATGTTCATGAGGAAGTCGACGGTGCTCTGGTGCTGCGCCTTCTCGGTGTACTGGGCGATCGCCTTGGTGTCGAGGTGGGCGACGTCGACGTTGAAACCGGCGCCCGGCTTGGCCAGGTTGGCCACGACCAGGCCGATGACCAGGGCGAAGGTGGACACGACTTCGAAGTAGAGAAGGGCCTTGCCGCCGACGCGGCCGACCTTCTTCATGTCCTGCATGCCGGCGATACCGGCGACGACGGTGCAGAAGATCACCGGGGCGATGATCATCTTGATCAGCTTGATGAAGCCGTCTCCCAGCGGCTTCATCTTGGTGCCCAGCTCGGGGTAGAACACGCCGAGCAGTACGCCCAACACGATGGCGAACAGCACCTGTACGTACAGGATTTTATAAAATGGCTTTTTCATGACAACTCTTCACGAGAGGTTGATGGTGAAGACATCATCACAAAAACCCGCGGACGTGGATATTGTGGATATCCGCATGTCCGTGAATGGCCGTCATATCGATTCGTGATTACCGTATTGATGGCAGGTATCAAGAAACGTCATGACAGATGATGGTGCCGCGGTGCACTGTTGGAGTGCGTCGTCAGCTTGGTAGTTCCGTAGGGTGGGTTCTCGAACCCACCGTCGAACGCATGCGTGTCGATCCGCTTGCAAGCGGTCGGGAACGCATCGACACGAAAGACGGCGTGGACTCGGGAGTCCACCCTACAAATGCATCACGGCTAAAGGTAGGGTGGGTTCTCGAACCCACGTGGTACGGCGCGTGCGTGTCGAGACCTTACCAACGGTTGGGCTCCCATCGGAACGAGAGAAGGTGGGTTCGAGAACCCACCCTACGGAGTGCGGACACAAATGGTGAACGTGTGCTGGAGTTGGTAGGGTGGACTCCCGAGTCCACGCGGTACGGCGCTTGCGTGTCGATCCGCTTGCAAGCGGCCGGGAACGCATCGACACGAAAGACGGCGTGGACTCGGGAGTCCACCCTGCAAATGCATCACGGCTAACGGTAGGGTGGGTTCTCGAACCCACCGGCGTATCATCGGCGGTAGATCTTCCCGCCCTTCATCACGAAGCCGACCTGGCGCAGCGCGGCGATGTCGGCCGTCGGGTCGCCCTCGACGGCCACCACGTCCGCCAGCGCGCCCGGCGCCAGGCGGCCGAGCTCCTTGCCCTTGCCGAGGATGTCGGCCGCGACCGAGGTCGCCGCCCGCAGCGCTTCCACAGGCGTCATCCCCAGGCGCACCATCCACTCCAGCTCGCGCGCATTGGTCCCATGGGCGAACACGCCGACGTCGCTGCCGTTGCCGATCACGACGCCGAGCTTGCGCGCCAGTGCGAAGGCGCGCGCCGCCTCCTTCATCGAGGGCGTCGGCTCGCCGCCGCGCACGTGCTTCTGGAAGTACTCGCCGATCGCCTCCGGCGCCGTCAGGGTCGGGACGTAGGCGGTGCCGCGTTCCTTCATCAGGCGCAGGGTCGCCTCGCTGGCGCCGTAGCCGTGCTCGATGGTGTCGGCGCCGGCCAGCACCGCCATCCGGATCGCCTCGTCGGTGCTGGCGTGGGCCGCCACCTTGCGGCCGGTGACGTGGGCCGCGGCCACCATCGCCTTCATCTCTTCCAGCGTGAAGGTGGGGCGGCTGCTGCCGTCCACGCCGGTGCGGTAGTCGGCATAGAACTTGATCCAGTCGGCGCCATGCGCAGCCTGCTCGCGCACGGCTTTCGTCACTTCGTCGACGCCGGTTGCTTCCTGGGCGCCGTAGGGAATCTCCATGTCGGGCCGGTAGTTGCGCTCGCCCGGGCCGTAGCTGAAGCTGGCGACGATGGCTTTTGTGGCGACCAGCAGGCGCGGCCCCTCGATCACGCCCTGTTCGATGGCGCGCCTGATGCCGACGTCGGCATAGTTCGCGCCTTCGGTGCCGAGGTCGCGCAGGGTGGTGAAGCCGGCCTGCAGCGTGTCCTTCGCATGCTTGCCGGCGAGCAGGGTGCGGAACTCGACCTGCTCCTTGATCACCTGGTCGTCCCAGGTGGTCTCGTTGTAGGGATGGAGCAGCACGTGCGAGTGCAGGTCGATCAGGCCCGGGATCAGGGTCTTGCCGGGCAGGGCGATGCGCTCGGCGTCGGCCGGGGCGCTGACGCGTCCCGCAGGGCCGACTTCCTTGATGCGGCCGTCTTCCACCAGCACGACCCAGCCGGCGCGCGCGTGGCCGTCGCCGGTCCAGACCCGGTCGGCCGTCAGGAGGATGCTGCGCGGCTCGGCGGCCTGGACCGCTTGAAAGGCAAGGGCAAGCAGGGCGAGGGTGGCGAACGCAAGTTTGCTGGTCCAGCGAGGCATGGCATGCTTCCGAAAAGTTGTGAAGATGAAATGATAATGGACGATACCGATTTTGCGGCTTCGGCTTGCGGTATCCTTGCGGCCTCGCGCATCCAAGAAAAAACACGTATGAACCAGGCAGGAACGCCCAACGTGACGCCGCTGTTGCAGCAGGCCGTCGCGCTCCACCAGCAAGGCCGGCTCGGCGAGGCGGAACAACTGTACGGCGAGGTGCTGCGCCTCGTGCCGCGCCAGTTTGACGCCCTGCATTTGTCGGGCGTGATCGCGCGCCAGCAGGGCGACGCGACGCGCGCGGTTGAGCTGATCGGGCAGGCGCTCGCGCTCAAGCCCGACCAGGCCAGCGCCCATTGCAACCTGGGCGCCGCGCTGCACGACATGAAGCGCGACGCGGACGCGCTGGCCAGCTACGACGCGGCGCTGCGCCTGAACCCGCGCTACGCGATGGCCTGGGCCAACCGGGGCAATGCCCTGCGCCGGCTCGGGCGGCCGCGCGAAGCCGTCGACAGTTACGAGCGCGCGCTGGCGCTGCAGCCGCGCTATCCGGAAGCGTCCTGCAACCGGGCGGCGGCCCTGCTCGACCTGGGCCAGCCCGCGGCCGCGCTGGCAAGCGCCGAGCAGGCGCTCGCGGCCCAGCCGCGCCATGCGCAGGCGCTGTGCGTGCGCGCGAACGCCTTGTACCTGCTGCGCCGCCTGCGCGACGCGCTCGACAGCTACGAGCACGCGCTCGCCGTCGACGATACCCTTGCCGAAGCCCATGCCGGCCGCGCCTTGGCCCTGCACCGGCTGCAGCGTTTCGACGAAGCCCTGCGCGCCCACGACCGGGCGCTGGCCTTGCGTCCGCAGCACGCCGGCACGCGCGAGCAGCGCGCCGCGACCCTGGGGGCGCTCGGCCGAAAGGGAGATGCCATCGCGGAGTACCGGGCCGCGCAGCGCCTGCTCGCGGCCCAGGGCGCCGATTCTGCAGGCCTAGGCCGCATCGCCTTCGCGCTCGCCGCGCTGGGCGAGGGCGAGGCGCCCGGCCGTGCGCCGCAGGACTATGTGAAGGCCCTGTTCGATCAGTACGCCGGCCATTTCGACCAGCACCTGACCGAGGTGCTGGACTACCGCACTCCGCAGGCCATCGACGCGGCGCTGGCGCGGGCGGGCGTGGCGGCGGACGGCGACGTGCTCGATCTCGGCTGCGGCACCGGCCTGTGCGCGCCTTTCCTGCGTCCGCGCGCGCGGTCCCTGGCCGGCGTCGACCTGTCCGAACGCATGCTGGACAAGGCGCGCGCGGCCGGCCTCTACGACAGCCTGGCCTGCGCCGACATCACGGCCTTCCTCGCCGATTGCCGCGCCGCCTACGACCTGGTGGTCGCGGCCGACGTCTTCGTCTACTTCGGCGAGCTGGCCGCGGTGTTCGCCCAGGTGCGCGCGGCGCTAAGGCCGGGCGGCGTGTTCTGTTTCTCGACCGAGCGCTGCGAGGGCGGGGGCTTCGTGCTGCAGGCCTCGAACCGCTATGCCCACGCGGGCGCCTACCTGCGCGCGCTGGCGGCGGCCCAGGGTTTCGAGATCCTGCTGCTGGACGCGGCGCCGCTGCGCAGCGAGAACGGCGCCGCGATCGTCGGCCAGGTCGCGGTCCTGCGCGCGCCTAGTGCATGAAGCCGTCGAGCTCGGCCGCGATGCGTTGCGCCAGCAGGTGGACGTGGTAGCCGTCGACGAAGCCGTGGTGGGCCTGCACCGAGAACGGCAGCGCCAGGCGGCCGTTGCCGGCGTCCTTGAAGCGGCCCCAGGCCAGCGACGGGATGTCGGGCGCGCCGAGCGTGGCGGCCGGGTGCTGGATGGACGTGAAGTCGAGCCAGGGGATGCAGGTGACGAACACCTGGTCCTTGACCTGGCGCGGCGAGAGGGCGGCGTACTTGTTGTTCAGCGCCTGCATCGTACTGGCCTCGTCGCGCGCGGCCACGCTGCGGGCCACGAATTCGCGCAGGTCGTCTGACCAGTCGAACAGGGCGAAGTTCAGGTCGTGGTGCTGGTTGGTGACGGTGAACGAGGGCATCAGGCGGTCGATCTCGATGACCTCGCCCTCGAAGACCCGGTAGCGGAAGTTCGGGATCGCCAGCACCGAACGCAGCACGGCGCACAGCAGGACGTGGAAGGGGCCCAGTTTTTGCGCCTTGCACCAGGGACGGAAATCCGGCAGCTCCAGGGTGAAGCCGAGGTTGACCGCCGGGCTGTCCATGCGGTCGAAGAGTTCGAAGCGGTCGCGCCGCCGTTCAAAGTGCTGCATGCGGATGCTGCCTGTCGAGATCGAAGGGGGCAGGATTGTCGCACACCTTGTCGGGGTGTTCGTAGGGTGGGCTCTTGAGCCCACGCGGGATCATCGCCTGCCGACACGCGCCGTCGGCTCCGTTCGCATTCGCCTCCGATCAACCGGCCAGACCGCGTGGGCACAGGTGCCCACCCTACAAAAACCGGTCAAGCCGCGGACGGGATTACTGCGCCGCCCAGCCCCCATCCATGTTCCACGCCACGCCGCGCACCTGGGCGCCGGCCGGCGAGCAGAAGAACACCGCCAGCGCGCCCAGTTCGTCCGGCGTGACGAATTCGCCCGACGGCTGCTTTTCGAGCAACAGGGCGCGGCGCGCCTCGTCGTTCGACAGGCCCTCGCGGCTGGCGCGGTCGTCGACCTGCTTCTGCACCAGCGGGGTCAGGACCCAGCCCGGGCAGATCGCGTTGCAGGTGATGCCGGTCTGGGCGTTTTCGAGCGCGGTCACCTTGGTGAAGCCGACCAGGCCGTGCTTGGCCGCGACATAGGCCGATTTGCCGGCCGAGCCGACCAGGCCGTGCACCGAGGCCAGGTTGATGATGCGGCCCCAGTTGTTCCGGCGCATGCCGGGCAGGGCCAGGCGCGTGGTGTGGAAGGCCGAACTCAGGTTGATCGCGATGATCGCGTCCCATTTCTCGACCGGGAAGTCTTCCACGTTGGCCACGTGCTGGATGCCGGCGTTGTTGACCAGGATGTCGACGCCGCCGAACTTGGCGGTGGCGAACGCCATCATCGCCTCGATCTCTGCCGGCTTCGACATGTCGGCGTTGTGGTAGGCGGTCTGGACCCCGAAGGCGTCGCCGACGTCGTTGCGCAGTTTCTCGATCTGCTGGGCGTCGCCGAAGCCGTTGAAGACGATGTTTGCTCCCTGTTCGGCCAGCGCGCGCGCTATCCCCAGGCCGATGCCGGAGGTAGAGCCGGTCACGAGTGCCGTTTTGCCGCTTAACATGCTTGATTTCATTGTGCCCTCCGTAAGTGTTGGAATCGGGGTGTCTCCTCAGAATTGGTAGAATTCTAATCGCACTGCCAGCTAAAATGTCGGTTACGGCGGTCGAGGCAGACAATATTGTCAGGATGGAGCGGGCGATGGCGCAGGAACGGAGCGAAGCGAGATTGAAAAGCGTGCAGTGCAGCTCGCCGGCCGGCCTGCACCGCATCGCCTACAAGGAGTGGGGCGATCCTGCGAATACGCGCGTGCTCGTCTGCGTGCACGGCGTGACCCGGGTCGGCGACGATTTCGACGACCTGGCGCGCGCCCTGTGCACGGACTACCGCGTGGTCTGTCCCGACGTCGCTGGCCGCGGCCGCTCGGAGCGCCTGCGCGACCCGCGGCTGTACGCGGTGCCGCAGTACGTGGCCGACATGGTGACCCTGATCGCCCGCGTCACCGCAAACAGCGAGGACGGCCGGGTCGACTGGTTCGGCACCTCGATGGGCGGCCTGATCGGCATGATGCTGGCCGCGATGCCGGGTACGCCGATCGACAAGCTGGTGCTCAACGACATCGGCCCGGT
This sequence comes from Massilia sp., assembly GCF_032106685.1. GTDB lineage: Bacteria > Pseudomonadota > Gammaproteobacteria > Burkholderiales > Burkholderiaceae_D > Telluria. Next base: position 12,493 of record NZ_DAMCPG010000064.1, on the reverse strand, counting down.
GCTGGACCAGGGCGCGATGCGCCGCATCGCCGACTACATCGGCCAGGACCTGCGCTTCCCGGACTTCGCGGCCGGGGCGCGCTTCGTGAAGGAGGTATCCAGCTCGTTCGGGCCGCATTCGGAAGACGAATGGAACAAGCTGGCGCGCGACGTGCTGCGCCAGGCGCCGGACGGCGAATGGGTGCGCCACTACGACCTGGCGCTGGCCGAGCCCTTCCGCGCCATCACCGGCGAGCGCGCGGAGCGCGACCAGGCCGCGTTGTGGCGCGCTTTTGATGCCATCGGCTGCCCGACGCTGCTGGTGCGCGGCGCGCTGTCGGACCTGCTCTCGCGCGAGACCGCGCAGGAGATGACGCGGCGCGGGCCGCACCCGACGCTGGTCGAGATCCCGGGCGTGGGCCATGCGCCCACGTTTGTCCATCCCGACCAGATCGCGATCGCACGCGAATTTTTACTGGGCTGACCGGCCCGCTGTTTTTAGAAAGAGACCATGGAAATCAAACGTCACCACGTAGGCAAGCGCCTCTCCGAAACCGCCATCCACAACGGCACCGTCTACCTGGCCGGCCAGATCGCCGAAGACACGACCCAGGGCATCGAGGGCCAGACCCGCGAAGTGCTGGGCCACGTCGACCGCCTGCTGATGGAAGCCGGCAGCGACAAGACCTGCATCCTGATGTGCCAGATTTACATCTCCGACATGGCCCACTTCGCCGGCATGAACGCGGTCTACGACGAGTGGGTCGCCCAGGGCCACACGCCGCCGCGCGCCACCGTCGAATCGAAGCTCGCCAACCCGGCCTGCCTGGTGGAGATCGTCGTCACCGCCGCGCTGCGCTAGGCAATGGTATCCACCGCCGCGCTCGGCGACGCCACCACCCAGCTGATCCAGGGTCTCAGTCCCGAGGAATGCGCGCGCGTGCAGCACGCGCTCGATTACGCCGCTGCCGCCTATGGCGAGCGCGTCATCGCCTCGGGCCAGAACGCCTTCGAGTTCTCGCTCGGGGTGGCCGGCACCCTGGCCTACCTGCGCAGCGACGTCGAGACGCGCATCGCCGGCCTGCTGTTCGAGCTCGCCCTGTTCGAACCGGAGCTGGTCGAGACGCTCGAGCAGCTGTTCGGCGCCGAGGTGGCGACCCAGGTGCGCGGCGTCCAGCAGCTGATCCGCCTGCGCGACCTGACCCTGGGCCAGCCGGCGGTCGGGCGCGGCAAGAACGCGGCCCAGGAAGCGGCCGCCCACATCGAGACCCTGCGCAAGATGCTGCTGGCGATGGCGTCCGACATGCGCGTGGTGCTGGTGCGCCTGTCCTCGTGCGTGACGATGCTGCGTTATTTCGCCGAGCAGAAGCGCTTCGACGACGTCACCCGCGACTACGGGCGCGAGGTGATGGACCTGTACGCCCCGCTGGCGAACCGCCTCGGGATCTGGCAGCTGAAATGGGAGCTAGAGGACCTGTCCTTCCGCTTCCTGCAGCCCGAGACCTACAAGCGCATCGCCAAGATGCTCGAAGAGAAGCGCATGGCGCGCGAAGGCTTCGTGCAGTCGGCGATCGAGCGCCTGCAGGGCGAACTGCGGGCGGCCGGCATCAAGGCCGACGTCAGCGGCCGGCCGAAGCACATCTACAGCATCTGGAGCAAGATGCGCGGCAAGGACCTCGATTTCTCCGAGCTCTACGACGTGCGCGCCTTCCGCGTGATCGTGGCCGACATCAAGGCCTGCTACTCGGTGCTGGGCCTGGTGCACAACATCTGGACCCCGATCCCGAAGGAGTTCGACGACTACATTTCGCGCCCGAAGCCGAACGGCTACCAGTCGCTGCACACGGTCGTCACCGCCGAGGACGGGCGGCCGCTGGAAGTGCAGATCCGGACCCAGGAGATGCATAACTTCGCCGAGTACGGGATCGCCGCCCACTGGCGCTACAAGGAAACCGGCGGCTCGACCTTCAAGGGCGAGAAGTACGACGAGAAGATCGCCTGGCTGCGCCAGTTGCTGGCCTGGAAGAGCGACGTCGCCGACGCGGTGGCCGGCGAGGACGTGCAGAAGGAGTGGGTCGAAAAACTCAAGGCGACCACGCTCGACGACCGCATCTTCGTGCTCACGCCGCAGGCGCGGGTGCTGGAGCTGCCCGTGGGCGCGACGCCGATCGACTTCGCCTACCACCTGCACAGCGAGGTCGGCCACCGCTGCCGCGGCGCCAGGATCGACGGCGCGATGGTGCCGCTGAATACCCCGTTGAAGAACGGCCAGACCTGCGAGATCATCACCGCCAAGGGCCCGGCCGGCAGCGCCGGACCATCGCGCGACTGGCTCAGCCCGGGCTATGCGGTGAGCAGCCGCACGCGCTCGAAGATCCGCGCCTGGTTCCACGCGCTGGACCTGGCCGAGACCCTCGCCCAGGGCCGGGCGCTGGTCGAAAAATCCTTGCAGCGCGAGGGCAAGACCGCGGTCAACCTGGAAGCGCTGGCGCACAAGCTCGGCTTCGCCAAGGTCGACGAGCTGTTCATCGCGGTGGGCAAGGAAAAATTCAGCCTGCGCCACGTGGAAGCGGCGCTGCACGACACCCCGGAGGCGCCGCCGCTGGAAGACGCGGCGGTGGTCAACAAGAGCCGCGCCTCGAGCGTGGAGCAGGGGGCCAAGTCCGGCGTGCTGGTGGTCGGCACCGAGGGCCTGATGACGATGCTGGCCAGGTGCTGCAAGCCGGCGCCGCCGGACCCCATCGTCGGCTTCGTCACGCGCGGCAAGGGCGTCTCGATCCACCGCCTCAGCTGCAAGAACTTCGCCGAGATGCGCGCCAAGGCGCCCGAGCGCGTGATCCAGACCGAATGGGGCGCGGCGCTGTCGGACACGGTCTACCCGGTCGACATCTTCATCCTCGCCGGCGACCGCCAGGGCCTGCTGCGCGACATCTCCGAGGTGTTCTCGCGCGAGAAGATCAACGTCATCGGCGTCAACACGCAAAGCGCGAAAGGCCATGCGCGCATGGTCTTCACCGCCGAAATCGGCTCGACCGGCCAGCTGCAAAAGGCGCTGGCGGCGATCGCCGAGGTGTCCGGGGTACAGGAAGCGCGCCGCCAATGATGCCCCGTTGGTGGCCTCGCCTTGGTAGGGTGGGCACTCGTGCCCACGCGGTCTCACCTTGTGCCAATGGCGCGATGGTTTCACCCACGATGCCGACACCGCCGGATGTGATACAAACTGCGGGCTATCCTTGTAAAAACCGTATCATATGACGATGCGCCGCACCCTCCACCTCAGCACCACGCCCAGCCTCTGGGGCCGCGCGCTCGTGCGCTACCTGCGCAGCTGGTGGTACATGTTCCACCTCGGCGCCATCGCCCTGGTCACGGCGCTCACCCCCTCGACCTACAGCCGCGCCACCCGCCACGCCACCGCCCGCTACATCCACGCCGGGACCTGGCAGGTGCTGCCCTGGTTCACGCTGCTTTCCGCCCTGATCAGCCTGGTCATCATCCGCATCGTGCTGGTGACGGCGCTCAGCTACGGCCTGTCGCGCTACGCGCTCGAGATGGTGGTGCGGGTGCTGGTGCTGGAACTGATCCCCTTGTCGGCGGCGCTGTTCGCGGCCCTGCGCGCCGGCATGGCCTTCGACGCCACGGCCCTGGGGCTGGCGCGCGCCGGCCTGCCGACCGCCGAGATCAACGCCGAGGCGCTGCGCCGCCTGCGGCGCGACCTGGTGCCGCAACTGTTCGCCAACGCCTTCTCGGTATTGAGCCTGGCGATGGTCAGCTCGACCATCGTGCTGGTGCTGGCCTACCTGAACGTCTACGGCCTGTCGCCCTGGGGCCTGCAGGACTACACCCGCACCGTCGGCCGCGTGTTCGACCCGGTCGTCACGGTCGGCTTCGTGCTCAAGACGGTGCTGTTCGGCCTGGCGGTGGCGGTGATCCCGACCGCCGCCATCCTGGAACTGCAGCGCTACCCGCGCCGGCTCGCCTCGAGCGTGCAGCCCGGCGCGCTGCGCCTGCTGTTCGTGCTGCTGCTGATCGAGGGCGCCTCGCTCGCCATCAAATACATCTGACTCCCATCCGCCAACATGATCGACAACACTCCCGACGAACCGGCCCACGTGGAAAGAAAGGCGATGATCCTGCTGGTCGTCGTCTCAGCCCTGATCGTCGCCTTCATCCTGTACGTGATGTACGCGCGCGGCGTGTTCGAGCCGACCCAGAAGCTGATCCTCGAAACCGACAACTCGGAGGGCGTCATCCCCGGCATGGACATGACGTTCGCCGGCTTCCCGATCGGGCGCGTGCGCCTGGTCGACCTGGCCAAGGACGGCAAGGTCAACATCGTGATCGACGTCTCGAAGGACGACGCCAGGTGGCTGCGCACCTCGAGCGTGTTCACGCTGGAGCGCAGCGTGGTCGGCGAGACCCGCATCCGCGCCTTCACCGGCCTGCTGGAAGACCCGCCGCTGCCTGACGGCGCCAAGCGCCCGGTGCTGCGCGGCGACGTGACGGCCGAGATCCCGGGCCTGGTCGCGACCGCGCGCTCGGTCCTGAACAACCTCGACAACCTGACCTCCGAGGGCTCGGCCATCAGCGGCAGCCTGGAAAACATCCAGACCGTGACCGGCCGCCTGTCGGGCAAGTACGGCCTGCTCGGCGGGGCCCTGGGCGACGACGAGGCGGCCAAGTTCATCCAGACCCTGCAGCGCGTCGACGCGCTGCTGGCCAAGACCGACCAGCGCCTGTACGGCAAGAAGGGCATGGTCGAGGATGCCCAGGCCGCGGTGGTGGAGCTGCAGGGCGTGCTGCAGGATGCGCGCGCCACGCTGAAGCGGGTCGACGCGGTGCTGGTCGAGGCCCAGGCCGTGGGCGCGAACGCGCGCGTCGCCACCGAGGACCTGGGCGCCCTGCGCGGCGAGGTCGACGCCAGCCTGCGCAAGGTGAACCGCCTCGTGGACGAGGTCAACCGCAAGTGGCCTTTCGGCCGCGCCAGCCAGGAGATCAAGCTGCCATGAAGACTTCCGTCATTCTGATCGCGCTGCTGCTGGCCGCCTGCTCCAGCAAGCCGCTGGCGCCGAGCTGGCAGGCGGACGCGAAAGACGCGATCGACGCCTATACCGACGACTACCTGCGCGGACACACGGCCGCCGCCGGCGCCGACTTCGCGCGGGCGCGGCGCGAGACGGCCAGCACCGGCCGCGCCGACCTGGTAGCCCAGGTCGAGCTGGTGCGCTGCGCAGCGCGCGCCGCCAGCCTCGAATTCGACGATTGCCCCGGCTTCGCCGTGCTGGCGCCCGACGCCAGCGCGCAGCAGCGCGCCTATGCGTCCTACCTGGCCGGGCGCTGGGAGGGGCTGGATGCGGCGCTGCTGCCCGAGCAGCACCGCCCGGTCGTGGCCCAGGGCAGGCTGCCCGCCGCCGCCGATCCGCTGGCGCAGCTGGTCGCCGCCGGCGCACTGTTCAAGGCCGGGCGCATCACGCCGGCCGACATCGAAGCCGCCACCGAGACGGCGTCTGGCCAGGGCTGGCGCCGTCCGCTCCTGACGTGGCTGGGCGTGTCGCTGCAGCGGGCGCGGGCGGCGGGCGACACGGCTGCCGCCGCGCGGATCGAACGGCGCATCGCGCTGGCGTCGGGCGCTGCGCCGCAGCGCTAGGACCGGCCCCGGCCACTGGTCCTGGCGGCCCGTGGCCTGCGGCTGGCCAGCCCCGGCGCTGTCGCCGTACGCTGGGAGGCGCTCGGGTCCACAGCACCGCCTGCGCAGCAGGCCGTCTGGCCATGCAGCCTTCTGCGAGACTGGCCCCATGGCCACGTCGTCGACATCCCGCGAACACCGAGTGCGCGCGTTGCATCCTGCGACGCTGGCGACGCTGTTGTGCGGCGTCGCGGTGAGCTGGCTGCTGTTCTACTTCCTCCAGGCGTCCGAGCACGCCAGCAGCGATGCCGCCGCCGACCGCCGCATCGAGGCCCGGGCGGCGGCCGTGGCGCGCAGTTTCGACGACGCCGCCGAAGCGGTGCGCTCGGTCAGTTTGTTGTTCAGTTCGACGAAGGATGTGAGCGAGGCGCAGTTCGCCGCGTTCGCCGCGCCGCTGGCCAGCGACCATCCCTATATCCAGGCGCTGACGGTATTTCGCTTCGTGCGCGGCGAAGAGCGCGCCGCCTACGAGGCGCGGCGCCGCCGCGACTGGCCGGATTTCGAGATCCGCGAACGCCGCGGCAGCGGCTTCGTGCGCGCCGCGCAGCGTCCACTGTACCTGGCGCTCGACATGATCATTCCGGTGCCGGTCAACCACGTCGCCCACGGTTACGACATCTGGGCCTTTGCGCCGCACCGCGCGCTGGCCGAGCGCACGCTGGCAGGCGGTTCCTGGACCGCCAGCGGCGTGGTCCCCCTGATCGAACCGAGCGGCGCCCACGGCCTGGTGATCGTGCTGCCGCTGCGCAGCGCGGGCGCGGTGGGGGGGCGCGGCCGACGGCGTCGCCGAAGTGGTGGTCAACGTCGCCGACCTGGTTGAACAGAACCTGCTGCGCGCCAGCCTGCTCAGGCACCGCGGCGTCGAGCTGATCCTGTTCGGGAAGGCCGACGGCCGGGAGGCGCTGCTGGAAGTGGCGCGCTACGGCAGCGCTTTCCCGGACGAGCCGGACTGGTGGGCCGCCCTGGGCGGCGCCCACATGGTCGAGCGCAAGCGGCGCTTCGACGTCTACGGCCAGCCCTGGGAGCTGCACGCGCGTTCGCGCGAGCCGGCTTCGCTGCATGCCGGGTCGATCGCGCTGCTGGTGCTCGGCCTGGCGTTCACGCTGGCCCTGACAAGCTACGTGCAGGCCAGCGTCAGCCGCAGGCGCCGGGTCGAGCAGCTGGTCGACCTGCGCACGGCCGACCTGCGGCGCGCCTCCGACTCGATGCGCCTGTATTTCCGCGCCATCGAGTCGAGCGCGAACGCCGTGATCCTGGTCGACGCAAGAGGCGAGGGCTACCCGATCGAGTACGTCAATCCGGCCTTCGAACGCATGCGCGGCTACCGCGCCGACGAGCTGGCCGGCAAGCCGATCGAGGACCTGATCGACGGCCTGCGCGAGCAGGCGGCCGTGTACGAGCTGCAGAACAGCATGCGCCAGGAGCGCGAAGGGCATGCGCTGCTGCGGCTGCGGCGCAAGGACGGCAGCGAATTGTTCGCCGAGGTGTACGTGGCGCCGGTGCTGGGCGAGCGCGGGCAGGTCGAGCATTTCGTGATCACCGAGTACGATGTCACCACCACCAAGCAATACGAGGCCCAGCTCGAGCACCGGGCGCGCTACGACACCCTGACCGGGCTGCCCAACCGCGTCCTGCTGGGCGACCGCATCGAGCGCGCGATCGCCTATGCGCGCGAGCACGGGCAGGCGCTGTGGGTGGTCGCGCTCGACCTCGACCAGTTCAAGTACGTCAACGACAGCCTGGGCCACCCGGCCGGCGACCGGCTCCTGAAGCAGGCCGGCCAGCGCATCTGTACCGCCGTCGGCCCGGCGGACACCGCCGCGCGCACCGGCGGCGACGAATTCGTGCTGCTGCTGGTCGACCGCGCCGGCGCCGACCAGGCCGCGGCCACGGTCGCCGACGTGCTGCATGCGGTCGCCCAGCCGTTCGAGGAGCACGGCCAGCGCATCCACGTCGGCTGCAGCGCCGGCATCGCCAGCTTTCCGGCCGATGGCGACGACGCCGAAACCCTGGTCAAGCATGCCGAGATCGCGATGTACGGCGCCAAGGAAGCCGGGCGCAATACCTTCCGCTTCTACCTGCCGGGCATGAACGAGCGGGTGCAGGACCGCCTGGCGCTGGCCGAGGCGCTGCGCGATGCGCTCGACGCCGGCCAGTTCGAGCTGCATTACCAGCCGCAACTGGCGCTGGCGTCGGGCCAGGTGGCCGGGATGGAGGCGCTGATCCGCTGGCGCCATCCGCAGCTGGGCATGATGCGGCCGGACCGCTTCATCGCCGTCGCCGAGGACACCGGCCTGATCGTGCCGATCGGCGCCTGGGTGCTGCGCTGCGCCTGCCAACAGGCGGCGGCCTGGCAGCGCGCCGGCCACGGCCCCTTGCGCGTGGCCGTCAACCTGTCGTCGCACCAGTTCCAGGAGGCTGGCCTGGTCGGCCTGATCCGCGCGGTGCTGGGCGAGACCGGGCTGCAGGCGCGCTGTCTCGAGCTGGAGATCACGGAAAGCCTGGTGATGGACGACGTCGAACAGGCGATCGCGACCATGCGCGAACTGAAGGAGATGGGCGTGCAGCTGGCGATCGACGACTTCGGCACCGGCTACTCCAGCCTGGCCTACCTGAAGCGCTTCCCGGTGGACGTGCTGAAGATCGACCGCTCCTTCGTGCACGACATCGAGACCGATGCCGGCAGCGCGGCCATGGTGGCGGCGATCGTCTCGCTGTCGCACGACCTCGGCATGCGGGTGATCGCGGAAGGCGTCGAGACCGCGCCGCAACGCGAATTCCTGCGCGAGCGCGGCTGCGACGAAATCCAGGGCTACCTGTTCAGCCGGCCCTTGCCGGCGTCCGGGTTCGAGCGGCTGTTGCAGGAGCTGGCCATGGGGGCCTGAGCCCTCGTCAGAGCGCGTGGCCCGAAGCGGCAACCCGCGGCAGCGCCGGCCGGGGCGCCTCGGCCGGCGGCCGCAAGGCCCAGGGCAGGGCGTTGTGGATGGCGGTGGCCGCGATCGCCGCCTGGCCGGCGGCCACCGCGATCTGGTTCAGGCCCATCACCACGTCGCCGATGGCGTACAGGCCGGGCACCGTGGTGCGCTGGTGGTCGTCGACCACCAGCTTGTCGCAGTCGCCGGTCTCGGCGCCCAGGTCGGCGGCCAGCTTCGAGCGCGCCGACTCGCCCAGCATCGGGTAGAACACGTCGAACTCGCGGCTTTCGCCGTCGGCCGTGTTCAGGACCGGCTTCATTTCCGGGCTCATCGTCACGCCCAGCAGCGGCGACTCGACGTAGCGCACGCCGGCCACTTCGATTTGCCGGCGTTCCTCGTCGGTGAGCATCGACTCCTTGCCGCGGTCGAACAGGGTCACGTCGGCGCTGAAGGAGCGCATGAAGAGCGCGTGCCCGACCGGATTGGTTTCCGAGGTGACGACGGCGATGCGCCTGTCCATCACGTCGTAGCCGTCGCACACGGGGCACAGGCGCACCGCGCCGGCGGCCACGGCCTCGCGCCAGCTCTCGATCGGCAGCCCGCAATCGGCCACGCCGGTGGCGAGCAGCACGGTCAGGGCGCGGACCGGGCGGGTCTCGCCGGCGTCGTCGAGGTAGTCGGCCACGAAGGCGCCGTCCTCCAGGCGCAGCCCGGTGATTTCGCCATGGCGCACGTCGCCGCCGTAGCGCTTGAGCTGTTCGGTGAGATTGACCAGGAGCTGCGAGCCCGGCACGCCCTCGGGGAAGCCGGGATAGTTGTGCGAGACGGGAATCAGGCAGAGGCGGCTGTTGCCCTTGTCCACCAGCACGATGTTACGGGTGAAGCGGCGCAGGTAGATGGCGGCGGTCAGCCCGCCGGGGCCGCCGCCGATGATCAGGGTGTCGAAGACGTGTTCGGTGATGTCATCCATGCTCCCGATTATCGGGAAGCGGGCGCCGGCCTTCCATCGGCGCGCGTGCCCAGGCCGGGTAAGAGGATGCTTACAGCGTTACAGGGATGTGCCGTCGAGCGGACCGCCGCCCGGCGCCTCGGGCTGCAGGGTCACGTGGTCGATGCCGTGCTTGTCGAGCAGCATGGCCTGTACCCGGCGCAGCACCGCCGGCCATTCGGCCAGGTCGGCGATCTCCAGGTGGCCGATCAGGGCGGGGTGGCCGGGCGACATGTCCCAGACGTGCAGGTCGTGCACCGACAGCACGCCTTCGACCTCGGCCAGGTCGGCCCCGACCTTCAGGTAGTCGATGCCGTGCGGCACGCCTTCCATCAGGAAGTGGTAGGACTCGCGCAGGATGCCGACCGTGGACTTCAGGATCAGCAGCGACACGAAGATCGACAGGATCGGGTCGATCCGCACCCAGCCGGTGAAATAGATGATGGCGCCGGCGGCGATCGCGGCCACCGAGCCGAGCAGGTCGCCGAGCACGTTGACCAGGGCGGCGCGGGTGTTGATGCTGTCCGTGTCGCGCGAGAGCACCCAGGCGACCACGATGTTGATGGCCGCGCCGAGCGCCGCCACCACCAGCACCACGCCGCCCTGCACCGGTTCCGGATGGCTCAGGCGCTGCACCGCCTCGTAGACGATCCAGGCGACCAGGGCCAGCATCGCCAGGCAGTTGACGAAGGCGGCGAGGGCCTCGGCGCGCACGAAGCCGAAGGAATGGCGGCTCGAGGGCGGGCGCCTGGCGATCAGCTGGGCCAGCAGGGCCAGGCCGAGGGCGGCGGCGTCGGTCACCATGTGGCCGGCGTCGGAAATCAGGGCCAGCGAATTCGAGACGAAGCCGGTGACCACCTCGACCAGCGCGAACAGGAGCGTCAGCACCAGCGCGAAGCCCAGCGCCTTGTGGCTGCGGGTCTCGATGGTGTGGCCATGGCGGGCGTCGCCGTCGAGGTGGGCGTGCAGGTGTTCGGAGCTCGGGGCCTGGTCTGGGGCTGGCTGGGATGGCATGGGCGTTGCGCAAGGTTTCGACAATCCCGAAGTGTAATGGATATCGGCCTCCGGCGGCCGAGGGGGAGGGCGCCGGCGCCGGCCGCTTTTACTTAATTTCGATCATCCCTTGCACGCGCGGCGCGCTGTCTCTATAATGCACGTCATCGGGCGGTTAGTTCAGCTGGTTAGAATACTTGGTCGACATCCAAGGGGTCGCAGATTCGAATTCTGCACCGCCCACCAGAATACACAGGCAAGCGCGGGAAACTCCGGTTTTCCGCTCTTGTCGTCAGTAAGAGCGAGAAAGGCACAAACGGTTATGACACCGCGAACTACAACCTGGTTGTGGGGGAATCGCTAGACGCGGTACGGTGGCCTTTTGTCTCAAGGATCTCTTCTCTCAAGGATCTGACAACACTGAAAAAACGCGCCTGGTGCGCGTTTTTTTTCGTCCCTGTCTTTTCCATTTCAAATTTATCAATGTTAGCGGGCGCAAGCGGCGCCGATTGGAGATCAAGATGTTGAATGTGCGACTCCCGGACGGCTCCAGCCGTCAATTCGAAGGACCGGTGACGGTGGCCCAGGTGGCCCAGAATATCGCCCCGAGCCTGGCCAAGGCGGCCCTGGCCGGCAAGGTCAACGGTAAGGTGGTCGACACCTCCTTCCTGATCGAGTCCGATGCCGATCTCGCCATCGTCACCGACAAGGATCCGGAGGGCCTGGACGTCATCCGCCACTCGACCGCCCACCTGCTGGCCTACGCGGTCAAGGAGTTGTTCCCGGAAGCCCAGGTCACCATCGGCCCGGTCATCGACAACGGCTTCTATTACGACTTCTCGTACAAGCGCCCCTTCACCCCCGAGGACCTGCAGGCGATCGAGAAGAAGATGCAGGAGCTGGCCAAGAAGGACGAGCCGGTCACCCGCAAGGTGTTGCCGCGCGACGAGGCCGTGGCCTACTTCAAGTCGATCGGCGAAGACTACAAGGCTGAGATCATCGCCTCGATCCCGGCGAACGAGGACGTGTCGCTGTATTCGGAAGGTGGGTTCACCGACCTGTGCCGCGGCCCGCACGTGCCCTCGACCGGCAAGCTGAAGGTCTTCAAGCTGATGAAGCTGGCGGGCGCCTACTGGCGCGGCGACTCGAACAACGAGATGCTGCAGCGCGTCTACGGCACCGCCTGGACCAGGAAGGAAGACCAGGAGCAATACCTGCACATGCTGGAAGAGGCCGAGAAGCGCGACCACCGCAAGCTCGGCAAGGCATTGGACCTGTTCCACTTCCAGGACGAGGCGCCGGGCCTGATCTTCTGGCACCCGAAGGGCTGGACCATCTGGCAGCAGGTCGAGCAGTACATGCGCAAGACCTACCAGAGCACCGGCTACAACGAAGTCAAGGCGCCGCAGATCATCGACGTCTCGCTGTGGAAGCAGACCGGCCACTGGGACAACTATCGTGACAATATGTTCACGACCGATTCCGAGAACCGCACCTACGCCCTGAAGCCGATGAACTGCCCGGGTCACGTGCAGATCTATAACGCCGGCCTGCGTTCCTACCGCGACCTGCCGCTGCGCTACGGCGAATTCGGCCAGTGCCACCGCAACGAGTCCTCGGGCGCGCTGCACGGCCTGATGCGCGTGCGCGGCTTCACCCAGGACGACGGCCACGTGTTCTGCACCGAAGACCAGATCGCCGGCGAAGTGACTGCCTTCCACGCCCAGGCGATGCAGGTCTACGACGACTTCGGTTTCGGCAACATCGACGTCAAGATCGCCCTGCGCCCGGAAAACCGCATCGGTTCGGACGAGGTCTGGGACCAGGCCGAGGAAGCCCTGCGTTCGGCCCTGCGCAGCTGCGGCGTGGCGTGGACCGAGCTGCCGGGCGAGGGCGCCTTCTACGGCCCGAAGATCGAGTACCACCTGAAGG
>NZ_DAMCPG010000063.1:0-20724 GCF_032106685.1 Massilia sp. | reverse complement strand
CAAAAACGGCCAGAATTATTCGTTAAACGCGTTTACGATCAAACAGGACTCGACATCTAACATCGTCGTCGGATGTCCGCTTTGGGTCGTAAGCGGACGCTACAATACGTCCGCTGTCGGCCAGGAGCAGACGCAGGAGAACAAGGAAACCAATGATTTATCTCGACTGTTCGGGGTTGCATTTTGGTTCGCAGCTCGACGAGAAGCATCTGTTTGAGTGGGCCTCGGAGATCCCCGGCGTCCTTCGGTGGGAGCAGGATACCTTGGTAGTCAGAACGAACCTGTCGCAGGCGTCCCTTAGAGAACTGTTAGCTTTGTTCAGTCGCTATCAAATCCCGATGGCTCAACTTGCTCAATTTCGAACGGCCAGGAACGAAGACTGGTTTGCCGCACCGCAGATGTATTGGCACAGTCGCATATTCGGTAAGCCCGCCCGCTGACAGCGCGGCTGAGCGCGCTCGCTCAGCGCGCCGCAGCCGCCATCGCAACCGCCGGCTGCACCAGCTGCAAGTTAGCAGCCCCGCCTCGCAAGGGTAGCGCCGTCTCGCCAAACTGATACGCCCCCGCCTCGTGCATCTCCCACGCGCCGTCTCCTGACAGGCGCAACACGTGGGTATGGTGGCGCAGCACGGCGGCGCGGTGCGCGATGCTGATCAGGGTGGTGCCGCTCTCGCGCAGGCGGGCATACAAGGACGCTTCGTTGCCGCTGTCGAGCGCGCTGGTCGCTTCGTCCAGGATCACGATATCCGGCTTATGCACCAGCACGCGGGCGAAAGCCAGGCGCTGTTGTTCGCCGACCGACAACAACTTTTCCCAATCGTGCACGGCATCGAGGCCGCCCATGCGCTCGGCCAGGCGCGGCAGCTGCACCTCTTCCAGGATGGCCAGCAGCTGCGCGTCGCTCAGGTCCGTATGCGCGCTGGGATACATGAGCTGGCTGCGCAGCGTGCCCGTTTGCAGGTAGGGCTGCTGCGGCAGGAAGAAGAAGTTCTCCTGGGGCGGATGATGGATCACGCCGCTGCCGGTATTCCACAGGCCCGCGATCGCGCGCAGCAGCGAACTCTTGCCGCAGCCGCTCTCGCCGGTGATGAGCAGCGCGTCACCCGGCTTCAGGCTCAGGTTCAGGTCCTTGATGAGCACCCGGTCCGATTGCGGCGGGTGCAGGGTCAGGGATTCCAAAGCCAGCTGCGCGCCCGGGCGCATCTGGATGCGCGGCTGCGTGCTTTCGGCGGCCTGCGCTGGCGCTGGCGGTTCCGGCAGCATCAGCCTGGACAGGGCCTGCAAGCGGTCGATGCCGGCCACGAAGCGGCTCAGGCTCTCGAAGTTGTCGACGATCAGTCCCACGGCGGCCAGCACGGCGGTGAATGCGCCTGCCGCCTGGACGGCCCGACCCACTTCCAGCTCCCCCGACAGGACGCCCTGGGCCAGGATCACGAAGGGCAGCACCAGGGTGAGCTGGCTGAAGGTGCGCTGGAACAGGTTGAGCGAGCACTGCTTGCGGATCAACTGGGCGAAATTCTGGATGACCTGCTCGAACTTGCCGTCGATGTGCGCGCGTTCCTGGGCTTCGCCACGGTAGAAGGCGATCGATTCGGCGTTTTCACGCAGGCGCATCAGGCTGAAGCGGAAGTCCGCCTCGCGCCGCAACTGCCGGAAGTTCAGCTGGATCAGCGGGTTGCCGTAGATGTAGAGGGCGACCACGGTGCCCGCCAGCGCGTACACGGCCAGCACGCCGACCAGCACCCGCGAGATCGACCACAGCACGGTGCTGAACGCCACCAGTTGCATGATCGAGCCCAGGAAGATCAGCAGGAAGTGGATGGAGCGCCCGGTAAACGTGTTGATGTCCTCGCTGATGCGCTGGTCGGGGTTGTCGATCTCGCTGTCGGCACGCAGGCGATAGTATTTGCGTCCTGTCAGGTAGCCGTCGAGGAAACGGCCGGTCAGCCAGCGCCGCCACTGGTTGGCGAAGCGGTCGCGCATGTAGTAGTAGAAGGCGTAGACCGGTATCGCGAAGGCCAGGACCAGCAGGCAGGCGCGCACCGAGGTCCAGAAGCGGTCGCCGTTCCTCGCCGCCAGCGCCGAGGTCATCTCGCCGGCCTGGTCGTTCAGCATGACCGCCAGCTTGGTCTCGACCAGCATCAGCGCGATCAGCAGCAGGAGCAGGGTCCAGGCCGTTCGTTTTTCCTCTCCCAGCCAGTACGGCTTCGCCACATTGACGAACTGCTTCCAGGCCGCGAGCGACAAGGGGGCGGCGCGGCGCGGCTTGTGCTGCGCCGCGGGAGTCTCTCCGGTTGCGGCGCCGGTGGCGGAGGCAGGCGCGACGGGCGGCGCGAGGGTAGGCGTAGTCATGGTCGTTCGGTATCGGTGATCGCCTGGGTTTCCAATGCCCGGCGCGAGCGATGTCGATGATCCCGAAGAATGTGCAGGAAAGCGTTCCGGAAGGCGTCCCGGAGCGCTGCATGCCCTCGCTCGTGCCGTCGTTCTATGGCCGGGCGCATCGTATTGCCCGAGCCGTACGCTCAGCATACGACTGCGCATGGGGCTGTTCCGTGCGAAAACGGACATAGCGCTCGCTGCTCTTTTTGAACAGTTCAGGGAGCTGTTCGGCAGGGACAGGCCCGGACCGGGAGGCCGGATCTGTCCCTGTTGAAGACGGCAGCGTCAGCGCTGCCGGTCCTGCTCAGAACGCGTACTCCGCCCGCGCATACATGGTCCGGCCATTGATCCCGAACGGGCAGGTTTCCCAGCAATGCGTGAAGCCCATCTGCGGGAAGGGCGCCGCGCGCTGCGGGTCCCAGCGGGTCGGATAAGTGTCGAACAGGTTGTTTACCCCGGCCGAGAAGCTCAAGGCCTTGCTGAGCGAATAGCGGCTGGAGAGGTCGAGCAGCCACTTCGCTTTCCAGGTCTGGACGAACGGCGCCGTGAAGCCCTGGCCCTGTACTTCGCCGTAGTAGTTGGCGCGCAGGTTGGCGTTCCAGGCGCCGCGCGAGAAGTCGGCCGCAACCACGTGGTGCTGGCACGGCTGGCCGCGCTCGATCAGCGTCACCTGGGCGTCGTCGAACAGCTGGGCGCCGGTGAGAACGGCCGACTGCGAATGGCGCGCCTTCACCTCCGTGCGGTTCAGGCCCAGCTGGCCGGACAGCACCAGCGTGCCGCCGGCGACGCCGCGCGTCGTGTGCTCAAGCACGACGTCCAGGCCGCGCGTCTCGGTGTCGATCGCGTTCGTGAAGAACTGGGCCTGGCCGACGCGCAACGGGTCGAGGATGGCGCGGATCGGGCAGGCCGCGGGCGTGGGGCAGGCGCCGCCCTCGGGGGCGATCGTGCTGGAGAAGACGATGCGATCAATGATGTCGGTGCGGTACAGGTCGGCCGTGATGCTGAAGTTGGCCGCCGGGCGCAGCACGATGCCGGCGCTTGCCGTTGACCAGCACCAGCAGCTGGTCCGGACCGAGGCCGCGCAGCGTCGCCGGGCGGATGATGTCGATGCCGTCGCTGATGAAGGTGGTGCTGAAGTTGAACGAGGGGTCGAGCTCCTGCAGGGCCTTGCCCAGTTCCAGGGCGCCGGTCGAGGCCAGGTCCTTGGCGCCCACCAGCCCCACCGGCACCGAGATGTCCAGGGCCGAGCGGGCGGCGCCGCGCGAGCCTACCACGACCATGGTCTGGGTGTCCGCGTCGCTCGTGGCGGCCGCAGCCGTTCCTGCCTGCGCGTGGGGAAAAGCGGCCAGCAGGGTGGGGTGGAGCGTCGGGTGGGTCATCGGATTCCTCTTTAACATTGACATTAACCAAGGAATCTTGCTCGCGGTAACTCCGCTGGACTTGAGTTACGACAATACCGGCCGGGGAATCGCTCATGTTGTGTCGAACCGGCAACAACTAGCTGAGCTGACTGTACATTTCCTTCCGACAATACTGTACAGTTGGTTGGTTGTAATTACAAACCGCCAATCGAAAGGTCAGGAAATGGATTTGGTTTACAAGAACGAGAAGACACTGTTCGTGCTGATGCTGGTGCTCTCGCTCCTCGTCTGGGCCGGACTGGTGCTGGGCCTCGGCTGGACCGTGCTGGGCTATGCCCTGATGTTCTTCCTGTTCTACTGCTTCGCGCAGTCGGCGCTGATTTCCTATATCAAGGGCACGGGCGTGCGCATCACCGCCGAGCAGTTTCCCGACCTCGACCGCCAGATCCTGGCCTGCTGCGCCAAGCTGGGCCTGGAGCGCGAGCCGGAGGCCTACCTGCTGCAGATGGGCGGCTCGCTGAACGCCTTCGCCACCCGCTTCCTCGGACGTGACTTCCTGGTGCTGTACACGGACGTGGTCGACGGCCTGCACGATAATCCGGATGCGCTGAATTTCTACATCGGCCACGAGATCGGCCACATCAAGCGCAAGCACCTGAGCTGGGCGACGGTGCTGTTGCCGGCCTCGGTGCTGCCGCTGGTCGGCGCCGCCTATTCGCGCGCCCGCGAGTACACCTGCGACCGCCACGGCCTGGCGGCGTGCGAGCAGCCGATCAACGCCGAATTCGGCATGGCCGCGCTGGCGGCCGGCGGCAAGCGCTGGCGCACCATGAACAAGAGCGCATACATCGAACAGTCGCGCGAGACCGAAGGCTTCTGGATGTCCTTCCACGAACTGGTCGGCGACTACCCCTGGCTGGTCAAGCGCATGGCTGCGGTGCGCGCCCTGGCCGCCGGGCAGGAAGTGCAACAGCCGCGCCGCCACTGGCTGGCCGCGCTGATGGCGCTGTTCGTGCCGCGCATGGGTGCCGGCGGCGCGGGCGGTGTCGTGGTGCTGGCGGCGATGGCGGGTATCCTGGCGGCGGTCGGTGTCCCGGCCTACCAGGCCTACCAGCAGAAGGCGGTGGTGGCCAGCGCCTATGCGGCCGGCCAGGACGCCAGCGCCAGGGTCGAGGCGTATCTCGTCGAACACGGCAGCATTCCGACGCTGGCCCAGGCCGGCGTGCAGGCCGGCGCCGGCGCTCCGGCGGTGCGCGAACTGGAAATCGACCCGAAGAACGCGACCTTGCGCGTATTGACCAGCATCGAAACGAAAGAGGGGGCCGGCGTGCTGGTGTTCGAGCCTTCGATGGACGAGGAGAAGAACATCTCCTGGGCCTGCAGCGCCGAGGGCATCATGCGGGATGCACTGCCCGAGGAATGTCGCTAGAGCACCTGAAAAACCTCCATGGCAGCGTTGCATTGTCTCGCCGTACGTTCGTACTGTCTTCGACAACGCTCCTTGCCCTGGAGGTTATGCAGGCGCTCTGGAAGTGACCTACTCCTGCTGGTCGCGCATCCACTCCTTCAGGCCGTTGACCCAGTCCTTGGCCGGCAGGTTGTAGCGCCGTTTGATCGCGCCGGCGCGCTCGTAGAGCACCGAGAAGTCGATCTCCGGCGCGTTCTTGAAGGCGAGGACGACGATGTTCGCGTCGTGCACCTCGGGCAGCCAGACCACGGCGTCGAACACCTCGCGCATCGCGTCCAGGTTCCTGTCGTAGCAGGAGATGTCGCCGAACACGTTGGTGGTCATGATGCCGTCCCGGCCCAGGCAATCGAAGCAGGCCTGGTAAAACTCCGGCGTATCGAGCACCGGCCCGCGCGCCTCCTCGTCGTACAGGTCGACCTGCAGCACGTCGACCTTGCCGTGGTTGGCCGGGTCGAGCACGAAGTCGAGGGCGTTCATCTCGCGCACGTCCAGGCGCGCGTCGTTCGGCGGCAGCTCGAACAGGGCGCGGCAGATCGCGATCACGTTCGGGTTCAGCTCGGCCGCCGTCACCGTCGCCTCGGGAAAGCGGCGATGGCAGAACTTGGTAAGCGCCGCGCTGCCCAGGCCCAGCTGCACGATGTGCCGGGGCGTGTCGAGGAACAGCATCCAGGCCATCATCATCTGCACGTAGGTCAGCTCGATCGCGTCCGGGCGCGCCAGGCGCATCGCGCCCTGTTCCCAGGAGGTACCCAGGTGCAGCGAGCGCACGCCGTCGAATTCGGTGATGGTGGCGGGGGGATGGCCCGGCTGGGCGAAACGGGGATCGAAAGGGGGAGGCTTGCTGGGCATGGCGGGATCGGCGGTGATGAAGGCCGATCTTACCAGAGCCGCCGGCGGCGCTTCAGTTGGCCGGCAGGATCAGCGTGACCGCCAGCCCGCCGCCCTCGCGGTTGGCCAGCAGCACGCGCCCGCCGTGCGCCTCGACGATCTCGCGCACCAGCGCCAGGCCCAGGCCGGTGCCGCTGCGCTTGGTCGAGTAGAAGGGCACCAGCGCGTTGGTCAACACCGCTTCGCTCATGCCGCTGCCGCGGTCGAACACGTCGATGCGCAGCATGTCCTGGACGCGCCGCACCTGCAGTTCCACGTCTTCCGGCCGCGAGCCCGATTCGTGCGCGTTCTTGAGCAGGTTGAGCAGGGCCTGCTCCATCTGCGCGGTGTCGACCTGCGCGGCTTCCTCGGGGAGCTCGCCGGCCACGCGGAAGGCGACCTGCGTTCCAAGGCGCGCCACCAGCGCCGGCCAGGGACAGCGCTGCAGGCGCGGCGAGGGCAGCTTGGCGAAGCGCGCGTAGCCGAGGATGAAGCTTTCCAGGTGACGGGTGCGCTCGCCGATGGTTTCCAGGATCTGCGGCAGGCGCTCGGTCTGGCCGCGCCGCACCAGCTCCGCGCCCGAGTGGGCCAGCGAAGCGAGCGGCGCCAGCGAGTTGTTCAGCTCATGGCTGATCACGCGGATCACCTTCTTCCAGGTGCGCACTTCCTGGCGCCGCAGCTCGGCCGTCAGGTGGCGCAGCAGCAGCAGCTCGTGGCGCCGGCCGTTCAGGCTGAAGTGGCTGCGCGCCAGGTGGTAGACCTCTTCCTCCTCGCCTTCGCCGGCGGTGAACAGGCCGTCGCCGCCGCGCGCCAGCGCTTCCTTCAGCGCGGGCGCGGCCTCGGCCAGCAGCTCGTCGAGGCGGTGGCCTTCGAGCTTGCGGCCGTCGGCCAGCAGCTGGCGCGCGGCCAGGTTGGCGTAGACCACGGCCGCGCCGCGCTGGGGCGCGTCGGCCAGCAGCAGCATCGCCACCGGCGTGTTCTGCACCATGGTGTCGAGCAGCAGCTCGCGCTGCACCAGGTCGCGGCGCTGCTCGCGCAGCACGTTGCCGAGCGCATTGTGGGCGGCGATCAGGTCGGCCAGCTCGTCGTTCTGCGGCCAGTGCAGGCTGAAGGAAAAGTCGCCGTCGCGGTAGCTCGTCACCGTGCCTTCCAGCGCCCGGAACAGCGACAGGATGGGTTGCACCTGCGAGCGCACGGTGATGATGGCGATCGGGACCACGCAGGCCAGGCAGAGCGCGAACACCAGCAGGGGGCGGCCGGGGAGGAAGTGATCGAGCGCGAGCGCGATCAGGATGCCGACCGCGAGCAGGGTGCCGACCAGGGCGGAGAAGCGGGTGACGAGGGAAAGGCGCATGGGGCGGCGCGGTTCAGGCGCCGCGGGCGATGCCGAGGCGCTCCATGCGCCGGTACAAGGCCTGGCGCGACAGGCCCAGCTCGGCCGCGGCCTGGGCGACCACGCCGCCGGCGCGCGCCAGCGCGCCCGCGATGGCCTCGCGGTCCGGTTCCGCGTCGGGTGCCTGCGCCGGAGACGACGCGGCCGCCGCCGGCAGCCCGAGGTCGGCCGCGCGGATCGACTCGCCCTGGGCCAGCAGGTTGGCGCGCGCCATCACGTTCTTCAGCTCGCGCACGTTGCCGGGCCAGGCGTGGGCCAGCAGCGCGCTTTCGGCGCCGCGGTCCAGGCGCTTGCCCGGCGCCAGGAAGCCGTTCGCCAGGGGCAGGATGTCGCCCGGGCGCGCCGCCAGCGGCGGCAAACGCAGTTCGATCACGTTCAGGCGGTAGAACAGGTCTTCGCGGAAGGTCCCGTTGCGGATCATCGCCGCCAGGTCGGCGTTGGTGGCGCTGATCACGCGTACCCTGACCTGGCGCTCGCGGTTCGAGCCGAGCCGCTCGAAGCGCCCGGTTTCCAGCACGCGCAGCAGTTTCATCTGCCCGGCCAGCGGCAGGTTGCCGATCTCGTCCAGGAACAGGGTGCCGCCGTCGGCCGCCTCGAACTTGCCCTCGCGCGCTTTCGAGGCGCCGGTATACGCGCCGGCGTCGGCGCCGAACAGCTCGGCCTCGATCAGTTCGGAAGGCAGGGCGCCGCAGTTCAGCACCACGAAAGGGCCATCTTTTACCTGCGAGTTCGCCTGGATGATCTCGGCGATGCGCTCCTTGCCGGTGCCGTTCGGGCCGGTGATCAGGACCGGCACGTCGGCGCGCGCCACCTGGCAGGCCAGCTGCAGCACGCGCTCGGTGGCCGGGTCGGCCCAGACCAGGCCGCGCAGGTCGTATTGCGCCTCCAGTTCGCGCCGCTCGCGCCGTTCGCGCCCGACGCGCTGCAGCAGGGCGCGGTTGGCCTGCCCCAGTTCGACCAGGTTGGTCACGGTCGCCAGCAGGCGCTCGTCGTTCCAGGGCTTGGGCAGGTAGTCGGCGGCGCCGGCTTTCACCAGGTCGACCGCCGCGTCGAGGTGGGTCCAGGCGGTGAGCAGGATCACCGGCAGGTCCGGATACAGCGCGCGGATGCGGCGAAACAGCGCCACGCCTTCCTCGCCCGAGGTGGTCTCGAGCGTGAAGTTCATGTCCTGGATCACCAGGTCGACCGGTTCGCGGGCCAGGACCGCCAGTCCCTCCTCGGGAGAAGCCGCGTGCAGCGCCGCGATGTCGTGCAGCGAGAACAGCACGTCGAGGGCGACGCCGACGGCGGCGTTGTCGTCAATGATGAGTACGGTAGGCATGGCCGCTAGCATAGCATTGGCGGATTTATATCAGGTACTGCATCAGGTACTGCGGGTGGCCAGCGCCGGCGAGGTGCTGGCCGCGCGCCAGGCCGGTCCGTACACGGCCAGCACGCCGAGCGCCCACAACAGGATGGCGCCGCCGCCGAGGTAGCCGAGCGGCAGGCGCGCCATCTCCAGCTTGCTCACCAGGAGCTGGTTCAGGCCGACGCCGAGCAGCACGCCGCCGAACACGCCGGCGCTGGTGATCAAAAAATTCTCGGTCAGGAAGTAGCGCAGGATGTCGACCTTGCGGGCGCCGAGCGCGCGCCGTACGCCGATCTGCTTGCGCCGCTGCGTGACCCAGAGGCTGGCCATGCCGACGATGCCGCTGGCGGTGATCAGGAGCAGCAGCACGCTGACCGTCACCAGCATCCACGACAGCGCCATGTCGGCGCGGTAGCGCGACTTGCGCAAGCCCTCGACGGTGCGGGTCTCGAGGATGACCGGCGTGGCGGAGGCCTTGCGCAGGGCTGCCTCGGCTTCGCGGATCACGCGGTCGCGTTGCCCCGGTTCGGCGCGGATGGTGAAGGTATAGGCCTGGTTGCTGCCGTACAGGCGCACCGGTGCGATGCTCGAGAGCTCGCCGCGCGCGCTGACCTCGGCGCCATGGCTCTGCAGGCGCTCGACCACGCCGACCACCCGCACCTCCATCGCGCCTTCGCCGGTGCCGAAGTACATGATCCTGCCGACCGCGCTCTGGCCCGGCCACAGCTTCTCGGCCAGTGCCTTCGACAGGATCACCACGTGCGGCACGTCGTTCTTGTTGATGTCGATGTCCTGGGCTTCGCCGGGCAGGAAGTCGCGCCCTTCGACGATTTTGAGGCCCCAGGCCTTGACCAGGGAATCGGGCGAGAAGTAGGCCGAGGAGGGCGAGGACTCGTCGGTCTGCCGGCGGTCGAGCGCGACGCTGTTGTTCCAGCCCGACTGCGACATCGGCACCTGGTTGACCTGGGCGACGGCGGCGACGCCCGGCACCGCGCGCAGCAGCTCGGCTTCGCGCTTCTGCCGGGCCAGCTGCTGTTCCGGGCTGTCGCTGGACAGGTGGCTGACGTCGATCTTGAACACCGCCGTTTCGTCGGCGATGCCGCTGGGGCGGGCGGCGGCGGCGCGGCGTTCGCTCACGATGTGCACGGCATTGGCCAGGATCGCCAGGCTGAGCGCGACCTGCAGCGCGACCAGGATCGCGCCGGTCTTGTTGCGCAGGAGCGCGGAGAGGATGGGACGGATTTCCATGATGGTCTCGCTCCTTATTGCGACTTGAGTTGGATCGCCGGCGTCACCTGGCAGGCGCGCCAGGTCGGGAACAGCCCGGCCAGCACCGCGGCCAGCACCGACAACAGGAAGGTGAAGGCCAGCATGGTCAGGTCCATGCGCGCCACCGCGGCGGCTTCGCGGTTCTGCATGCCGATCAGGGCCAGGGCGCCAAAGGCCAGCAGCAGCCCGAGCAGGCCGCCGGCCAGGCCGATGACGGCGCTCTCGGTGAGGAACTGGCGGAAGATCTCGCGGCGCGAGGCGCCCAGGGCGCGGCGGATGCCCACTTCGCTGGCGCGCACCGAGAACTTCGCCAGCAGCAGTCCGATGGTGTTGACCAGGCACAGGGCCAGGAAGCCGAAGGCCAGCCAGGCCGACAGTTTATTGTCCTTGCCGACCACCTTCTCGTGCTCCATCCACTGGTTGACGTCGTACAGCTCGGCCGGCGTGCCGCGGCGCATGCGGCCGAGCTTGCGCTGCTCGGCGGCGTAGCCGTTCAAATAATCGTGCAGCGCGCCGCGCTCGGCGCTCGATGCGGTCTCGAACCAGAACTGCAGCCAGGTGCATTCCGAGCGCATGATGCCCTGGAAGCCGGGCTCCGGACGCGCGCTGCAGCTCATGCCGCCGTTGCGCGAGGCTTCCAGGCGCACGGCGGTGGCGAGCGGGATGAAGATCTCTTCGCGCACGCCGAAGTAGTCGCCGCCGACCAGCTTGTAGTAGCGCGGCTGCGGCTCCCAGTCGTCGACCACGCCGACGATGGTGAAGGGCTGGCCCATCACGTTCAGGCGCTGGCCGACCGGGCTGGCCGCGCCGAACAGCTTCTCCGCCACCTGGCGCCCGAGGATGGCGACACTGGCGCCGCGCGCGTCGTCGGCTTCGCT
Organism: Massilia sp.; assembly: GCF_032106685.1. GTDB lineage: Bacteria > Pseudomonadota > Gammaproteobacteria > Burkholderiales > Burkholderiaceae_D > Telluria. Next base: position 9,761 of record NZ_DAMCPG010000063.1, on the reverse strand, counting down.
CCAGGGCTGGCCGTGCAGGAAGGGCACCTCGAACATGGCGAAGAAGTCGCGCGTCGGCGCAATGCCCGGCGCGGTGAAGGCGCCGATGTCCTTGCGCAGCGGCTCGACCGAGGGCGCGATGCCGTACAGCGCGGTGCGGCGCACGCCCTGGCCGCTCTTCAGGAGGTTCATCGCATCGATGTAGGTCACCTGCTGCTCGTCCGACGGCGTGCCGGGCACGTAGCCTTCGGCCGGCTGGACGTCGAAGATCGGCACGAACAGGCGGTCGCTCTTGTGCGGGATCGGGTCACCCGACATCATGTGCAGGATGGTCAGGGTCGAGACGCTGGCCGCCACGCCGACGGCCAGGGTCAGCACCATCAGGGCGGTCAGCGCCGGGTTGCGGCGCAGGCTGCGCACGCCGAGCTTGATGTAGTAGGCGAACATGGGGCGCTCCTCAGACCGCGGCCTGGACGTTGCGCTCGCCGGCCAGCGTCGGTCCCTTGCGCACCAGGTCCGACACCTGGCCGTCGATGATGTGCACGTTGCGGTGGGTGCGCACGGCCAGCTCCGGGTCGTGGGTGACCATCAGGATGGTGGTGCCGGCGGCGTTGATCTCTTCCAGCAGTTCCATCACGCCGCGCGCCATCTGCGTGTCCAGGTTGCCGGTCGGTTCGTCGGCCAGCAGCAGTTTCGGCGAGCCGGCCAGCGCGCGCGCGATCGCCACGCGCTGCTGCTGGCCGCCCGACAGCTCGGCCGGGAAGTGCTTCATGCGCGAGGCCAGGCCGACCTTCGCCAGCGCGTCCTCGATGCGTTCCTTGCGCTCGGCCTTGTTGAAGCCGCGGTAGCGCAGCGGCACGTCGACGTTGTCGAACAGGTTCAGGTCCGGGATCAGATTGAAACCCTGGAAGATGAAGCCGAGCTTCTCGTTGCGCAGGCGCGAGCGCGCATTGTCGTCCATGCCCTTCACGTTCACGCCGTCGAGGATGTACTCGCCGCTGGTGAATTCCTCGAGCAGGCCGGCGATGTTCAGGAAGCTGGTCTTGCCCGAGCCCGAGGGGCCGGTGACGGTCACGAATTCGCCCTGGTTGACCTGGATCTCGAAGCCGCGCAGCGCGTGGGTCTCGATCATGTGGGTGCGGTACACCTTGGAGAGGTTGGTCATGCGCAGCATGGGATGTCCTTTCAAGAGGTTCTGGTTCTGTTGTCAGTCGATGGAGACGCTCGCCGCGTTCTCGAAGGCGTCGGTGCCGGCGACGACGATCCTGTCGCCGCTCTTCAGGCCGGACAGGATCTCGACCGCCGAGACGCTGGTGGCGCCGATCCGGATCGGCGTGCGCACCGCCACGCCGTCGCGCACCACGTAGGCGAAGCGTCCGCCCTCACTCTCGACGAAGGGGCCGCGCGCCACCATCAGCACGTTCGGTTTCTCTTCGATCAGCAGGCGCGCGGTGACGCGCTGGCTCTGGCGCAGGCCTTGCGGCTGTTCGCCGTCGAAGCGCACCCGCGCCAGCACCTGGTTCTTGACCACTTCGGGCGAGAGCGCGGTCAGCTTGCCGGTCGCCGTGCCGGCGGGCAGGGCGATCTCGGCGTTCATGCCCAGGCCGAGGTCGGACACGTAGGTCTCGGGCACCTCGAGTTCGACCTCCAGGCGCGACAGGTCGACCAGGGTCATCAGGGGTGCGTTGGCGGCGACCATCATGCGGTTCTGGACGTTGAGGGTGCCGATGAAGCCGTCCACCGGCGCGCGCACGGTCAGTTCGTCGACGCGGCGCTGGGCGTTGGCCATGGCCAGGCGCGCGCGCTCCATCTCGCCGGTCTTGGTGCGGATCGCCAGCGCCACGTCGTCGCCTTCCAGGTTCGCGGCCTGGGCGGCGTGGCGGGCGCGGATCTGGGCCGAGTTCAGCGCGTCCTTCGCCTTCTGGTAGTCGATCTTGGCGATGATGCCGACCTGGCCCACGCTGTCGTAGCGCTCCAGCGTGCGCTGGGCCGACAGGCGCTCGATCTCGGCGGTATCGGCTTCGCGCTGGGCCAGCAGTTTCTGCTTGCGCGACAGGATCTGCTGGCGCGCCACCTCGGCCTTCAGTTGTTCGTAGGTCGACTGTTCGCGCTTGAGGGCGTCGGACAGGTCGGGCGACTCGAGCACGGCGAGCACGTCGCCCTTTTTGACGGTGTCGCCGGCGGCGACCTTCAGGTTGACGATTGCCGGCGCGGTGGCGAACAGGGTCGGGCTGACGGCGGCGACCACGCGGCCGTTGACCGAGGCGTCGCGCACCAGGGTGCCGCGGCCGACTTCGGCGATGCGCAGGCGGCTGGCGCTGACCGAGCGCTCGCTGGCGCTCCAGTTCGAGAGCAGGAAGACGGCCAGCGCGGCCAGGGCGACGGCGCCGCCGGCCAGCAGGGCGCGGCGCTTGGCCTTCTGCGCCGGCGGCGGGGTGAGCAGGGCGTCTTGCAGGGATGTATCGCGGATCATGGGGTGTCCAGTAACGACGTTGGTGCTGTCGTTATTGCACGATCCGTGCCAAGCGCTAAGTGCTTGATTTTATAAGGAACGGACAGTGCGGACAGGGTGTCCGCACTGTCCGTCCGGCGTGGTCCGTACGTACGCGGACACAGCCGCGGGCGGCCCGGACGGGCTAGTTGGCGCCGTCTTTTCCTGCGCCCTGCATCAGGAATCTGGCCAGCGCGTGATAAGCGGGCAGCGAGGTCGGATCGTTCGCCGTGTTCCCCGCCGTCGGATGGCTGGCGAAGCGCGCGATGACCATTTCCGCCTTCGGATCGATGTACAGCGCCTGGCCATGCACGCCGCGCGCCATGAAGGCGCCATGCGCGTTGTGGGTCACCCACCACATGCTGCGGTAGGTCCAGCCGTCGAGCAATGTGTAGCCCGCCTTGGCGAAGTCGTCGCGCTTGCCGCCCTTGCGGATATCCTGGATCGCCGCCCTGGGGACGATCTGCTGTCCGTTGTAGCGTCCCTCGTTGCGGATCATCTCGCCGAAGCGCGCCAGGTCGCGCAGCCCGGTATTGAGCCCGCCGCCCGCGAACGGCGTGCCGATGGAGTCGACCGACATGTAGGCGTCCTGTTCGGCGCCCAGCCGGCTCCAGATGCGCTCCGAGAGCAGTTGCGCCACCGAACGCCCGCTCACGCGCGCGAGGACCCAGCCGAGGGCGTCGGTATTGGCGGTGCGGTAGTGGAAGGCCTCGCCGTGCACGCCTTCCGGCTGCACGGTCTGCAGGAATTCGTAGTAGGAGCGCGGGCCGCTGTAGTCCTTCGGCTTCGGCAAGGGGTTGCCGGCGGCGGCGTGCATCCAGACCTCGGCCTTGGGATCGGCGTAGTCCTCGCTGAACTTGATCCCGGTCGTCATGTCCATGAGCTGGCGCACGGTCGCATTGCCAAAGGCCGAGCGTCCCAGTTCCGGGACATATTCCACAACCTTGCGCCCGGGGTCGAGCGTCCCCTCGGCCACCATCATCGCGGCCAGGGTGCCGATGAAGGTCTTGGTAACCGACATGGCGCCATGCTGGCCTTCCGGCTTGAGCACGCCGAAGTAGCGCTCGTAGACCACGCGCCCCTGGTGCAGCACGACGATGCCATCGGTGTAGTTGGCCAGCAGCGCATCCTGCCAGGTCATCGGTTTGCCGCCGCCCAGGGGCTGGAAGGTGAGGCCATCGATATCGTCGCGCAGGGACCGCTTGAGCGCCGCCGGCGCTTCCAGTCCGCGCGACACGTTCACGGTCGGCATCAGCTGCCTGAAGTTCGACACGCTCCAGCGTAAAGCGGGAAAGCGAAAGTAACTGCCGTCGTCGAAGCGCAGGATGCGGTCGGGCGGCGGCGGAGAGCCGACCATCCAGCCGAGCCGGGCTGGGTCGGAAGCAACCGCGTCAGGGAATTGTTCAGCGCCGTGCCCGAGCCCGGGGAGGAGGATTGCCACTAACACTGCAGGGATGACACAGGGCGTCGATCTGCGATTCATGTTCCAGCCTCCGTCTGATGCTGATGATCAAAGGGTTCTTGGGCGCTGCCGGCAGCGTCCGGATTATTTCGCTGCGTGGCCAATGTAGCGCATTCCGGCGAGGCGGCGCGCGCCGTCGGGGCTGTTGCCTGTGATGTTATCGGTCTGCATGATCCGCGTGGCCTCTCGTGCCCACGCGGATTCAACACACCACGAAAGGAACAGGCAACAGCCCCACGAGGCCCGCACAACCGTGCTGGCGCACACTCACCTACGCGGCAGCGGCGTCCCCTTGTCGATCACCTCGCGGCAATCTCCCTTGAAGCGCGCATTGTCGTAGTCGGCCCAGCCGTAGCTGTCGACGTAGCGCTTGTGGCGCTTCAGCTTGTCGCTGGCGATGCTGCGCTCGAGGCGTTCGTCGGGATAGCGGATGTCGCCCAGGTCGACCAGGGTGTGGAACACGTTTTCGGTCGACAGGCGCGCCTTGCGGTGGCGCCGGACCTGCTCCACCTTGCCGGGGAAGCGCTCGCCGTACAGGTCCGAATACCAGACGAAGGCCGGCACGTGGAATTCGTACTGGGTGTTGTGGCCGTGGAAGGCGAGCTTGCAGGACTTGTCGTACAGCGTCTGGCCGTGGTCGGCCACGTACATCAGCGTCGCCGCCTTGTCGGGCGACTTCAGCTTGCCGATCACCTGGGCCAGGAACCAGTCGGTGTACAGGATCGCGTTGTCGTAGCTGTTGCTCAGCAGCGGTTCGATCGCGTCGTCGGTGACGACCGGCTTGTCGACGCCGCGCAGCGAGGGCGTCCACTTGTCGAAGCGGGCCGGATAGCGGTGCGCGTAGTTCCAGTGGCTGCCGAGCGTGTGCAGGACGATCAGCTTTTTCGGGGCCGGATCCGCCAGCGCCCGCGCGAAGGGCTCGAACAGCACCTCGTCCAGGTTCGAGCGGGTGGTGAAGCCGCCCAGGTTCAGGAACTCGACCCGGTCGGCCTCCTTGGCGAACACCGACACCGGCGTGTCGAACTTGCCGAACGAGATCTGGTTCGACAGCCAGAAGGTTTTATAGCCGGCCTCCTTGAACGCGGTCAGGAAGGATTTTTCGTTGAAGCCGTCCTTCAGGCTCTGCATCGCGGGCTTGCGCGAGATGATGACCGGCACCGACAGGCGCGTCGCCGACACCGAGGTGATCAGGTCCTGCAGCGGCACCAGGTTCTGTTCCTGCTCGAGCAGGGGATTGGTCTGGCGCGCATAGCCGTTGATGCTCCAGCGGTCGTAGCGCGCCGATTCGCCCAGCACCATCACCAGCACGTCCGGCGTTTTGTCCGGGTCGGCCTGGCGCGCGTCGAAGCGGAAGGCGGCGCTGCGCCCGTTCAGCTCGGCGAGATAGACCCGCTCCTTGTAGAAGTCGACGCCGCGCGCGACCAGGCCGAAGGGCCAGGAGCGCGCAAAGGCGTCGAGCTCGACCGGCAGCCGCGCCCAGTGCGGCAGGCGGGGAAGGGCGGCCGGCCGCGCAGCCGGCGCGGGCGTGGCCTTGCCGGCCGCGACCAGGTGGACCTGGGCCGACCGCGCGCGCGCGGCCGGGACGGGTTCGGGCGCGATGCCGTACTTCTTGCCGTAGGCGAACACCGCGGCGGCCAGGGCCAGCACGGCCAGCACCACCCAGCGCGAGCGGTCGTTCCAGTCGAGTTCGCGGGTGCGCAGCGCGGCGCGCCAGCTGCTGGCCCACCAGGCCAGCACGCCCGCCAGCGCCGCCCCTGCCAGCCAGACCTTGCTGCCCATGAATTCCAGCGCCTCGGCCGGGCTGGTCTCGGCGATGATGCCCAGGTGGTGGGTGGAGATGCCCTGGCCGTAGTAAACGTACAGGTAGAGTTCGGTCGGCAGGGCCAGGAAGGCCGGCAGCAGCAATGGGTGGAACCAGGCCGGGCGCTTGAACAGGGCCCAGGCGGCGATCCAGGCGATGACTTCGACGCCCAGCACCTGGCCGGGGCGCGGCACCGGCAAGCCCACCAGCAGCGGAAAGAAGGGCATCGCCGACAGCACCAGGTAGGTCAGCACGAGATACAGGTGGGCGGGACGCGGCAGCGGGCGCATGGAAACGAACGGCAGGGAAAAGTCGGCTATTATCCGATCTTTATCGCCGGAAAGGCTATTCCTGGCCCGGAAGTGTGCAATCGTGCGCGGCGCCGCTTGTATCCGGGCCGCCACAGATCGCCCGGCCGACCGTCCTTCCGGCCCAACACTGCCTACGCGGCAAGCAAATCGGTTGACCGCCCTTTGCGAGAAGTCTATACTCGCGAGTTCTCGAATTTATTCTGCACATCGTATACGCACTCGCTGCCGCTCATCCGCTGAGTGGCTTTCGTCGCCTCCGCTGTCAGTCTTGAGTCGGGACTAGGTTTCAGTCCCCGGGCCGCGCTGTATCTGGTCCGGGTCATCAACGGTAGTAACTTTGTTGGATTAGGAACGATGCCAACCATCAATCAACTGATTCGCAAGCCGCGCATTGCTGCGGTTGTGAAGAGCAAGTCGCCGGCACTTGAAAACTGCCCGCAAAAGCGCGGTGTGTGCACCCGTGTTTACACCACCACCCCGAAGAAGCCGAACTCGGCACTGCGTAAAGTCGCCAAAGTGCGCCTGACCAACGGTTTCGAAGTCATTTCGTACATCGGCGGTGAAGGCCACAACCTGCAAGAACACTCGGTCGTGCTGCTGCGCGGCGGTCGTGTGAAAGACTTGCCGGGTGTGCGTTACCACATGGTCCGCGGTGCACTGGATACCCAGGGCGTGAAAGACCGTAAGCAAGCTCGCTCGAAGTACGGCGCGAAGCGTGCCAAGGCTGCGAAGAAGTAATTTTTTTCGTCGGTCACACGGTCTCGACACATCGAGGTCACATTAAAAAGTTAAGTTGAGCCGGCCGGAAGGCCGAGTAAGTGAAAGATCATGAGGGTCTTTCGCGAGTGCGGTTCAAGCACTCAACTGAAGATAGGAAGGAATTGAAATGCCACGTCGTCGTGAAGTACCCAAGCGCGAGATTCTGCCGGATCCAAAATTCGGCAACACCGATGTCGCCAAGTTCGTCAACGTTCTGATGCTGTCCGGCAAGAAGTCGGTCGCTGAAAACATCATCTACGGTGCGTTTGAATACATCCAGACCAAATCGGGCAAGGACCCGCTGGAAGTGTTCGCGGCCGCGATCAACAACTGCAAGCCGATGGTCGAGGTGAAATCCCGCCGTGTCGGCGGCGCCAACTACCAGGTGCCAGTGGAAGTTCGTCCGGTCCGTCGTATGGCGCTGTCCATGCGTTGGTTGCGCGAAGCCGCAAACAAGCGCAGCGAAAAATCCATGCCACAACGCCTGGGTGGTGAACTGATGGAAGCGGCTGAAATGCGCGGTGGCGCAATGAAGCGCCGTGACGAAGTGCACCGCATGGCAGAAGCGAACAAGGCGTTCTCGCACTTCCGCTTCTAAGCACAGGGCCAAACCCTTCAGGGGGCGCGGCCAACGCAGTATTCGTTGTTCAGGCCGGGCACATTTTGACTCCAAGATGCCGCCCGGTTTTGTCCATTCAAAGATTTAGGAAAAATTATGGCACGCAAGACCCCCATTGAGCGCTACCGCAATATCGGTATTTCCGCTCACATCGATGCTGGTAAGACCACCACCACCGAACGCGTCCTGTTCTACACGGGCGTGAACCACAAGCTGGGCGAAGTGCACGACGGCGCCGCCACCATGGACTGGATGGAGCAGGAGCAGGAACGCGGCATTACCATTACCTCGGCAGCGACGACCTGCTACTGGAGCGGTATGGCCAAGAACTTCCAGCCTCACCACATCAACATCATCGACACCCCGGGCCACGTTGACTTCACCATTGAAGTCGAGCGTTCGATGCGCGTGCTCGACGGCGCTTGCATGGTTTACTGTGCAGTCGGTGGCGTGCAGCCACAGTCGGAAACCGTGTGGCGTCAAGCTAACAAGTACAAAGTCCCACGTCTGGCATTCGTCAACAAGATGGACCGTACCGGTGCGAACTTCTTCAAAGTGTACGAACAGATGCGCGCACGCCTGAAGGCGAACCCAATCCCGGTCGTGATCCCAATCGGCGCGGAAGAGAACTTCCAAGGCGTAGTCGATCTGGTCAAGATGAAAGCAATCATCTGGGACGAGGCTTCGCAAGGCATGAAATTCGAATACGCTGACATCCCGGAGCACCTGGTTGAGCAGGCGAACGAATGGCGTGAAAAACTGGTCGAGACCGCTGCTGAAGCGAACGAAGACCTGATGAACAAGTACCTGGAAGAAGGCGATCTGTCGGAAGAAGAGATCAAGACCGCCCTGCGCCAGCGCACCATCGCATCGGAAATCGTGCCGATGTTGTGCGGTACCGCGTTCAAGAACAAGGGCGTGCAAGCCATGCTCGACGCCGTGATCGAATACCTGCCATCGCCAGTCGACATCCCGCCAGTGGCAGGTACCGATGAAGACGACCAGCCGGTCACCCGTAAGGCTGACGATAACGAGAAGTTCTCGGCACTGGCGTTCAAGATCATGACCGACCCGTTCGTCGGCCAGCTGATCTTCTTCCGCGTATACTCGGGCATGATCAATTCGGGCGATACCGTCTACAACCCGATCAAGGGCAAGAAAGAACGCCTGGGTCGTATTCTGCAGATGCACGCCAACCAGCGCGAAGAAATCAAGGAAGTCCGCGCCGGCGACATCGCCGCTGCAGTCGGCCTGAAAGAAGCGACCACGGGCGAAACCCTGTGCGATCCTTCGGCTGTCATCACCCTGGAAAAGATGGTGTTCCCGGAGCCGGTCATTCAGCAGGCTGTCGAGCCGAAGACCAAGGCCGACCAGGAAAAAATGGGCCTGGCGCTGAACCGCCTGGCACAGGAAGATCCGTCGTTCCGCGTGCGTACCGACGAAGAATCGGGCCAGACCATCATCGGTGGTATGGGCGAGCTGCACCTGGAGATTATCGTTGACCGCATGAAGCGCGAGTTTGGCGTGGAAGCAACCGTCGGCAAGCCGCAGGTTGCCTACCGCGAAACCATCCGCAAGGCAGTCACCGACGTCGAAGGCAAGTTCGTCAAGCAGTCGGGCGGCCGCGGCCAGTACGGTCACGCTGTCCTGACCATCGAACCGCAAGAGCCGGGCAAGGGCTTCGAGTTCGTCGACGCCATCAAGGGCGGTGTCATTCCTCGCGAATACATCCCGGCAGTCGAGAAGGGTGTGCGCGAAACCCTGACCACCGGTGTCCTGGCTGGCTACCCGGTCGTTGACGTGAAAGTCACCGTGACCTTCGGTTCGTACCACGACGTCGACTCGAACGAGAACGCGTTCCGTATGGCCGGTTCGATGGCATTCAAGGAAGGCTGCCGTAAAGCGTCGCCGGTCATCCTCGAGCCGATGATGGCCGTGGAAGTGGAAACGCCGGAAGACTACGCCGGTTCCGTGATGGGCGACCTGTCGTCCCGCCGCGGCATGGTGCAGGGCATGGACGAAATCCCGGGCGGCGGCGGCAAGATCATCAAGGCCGAAGTTCCGCTGTCGGAAATGTTTGGTTACTCGACCTCGCTGCGTTCGGCGACCCAGGGCCGTGCAACCTACACGATGGAATTCAAGCACTACTCGGAAGCGCCGAAGCACGTCATCGACGCAATCGTGACCGCCAAGGCCAAGTAATAAAACATGATGGCTGCGGCACTCAGGCGCCGCAGCTACAATAACAACACAGTAAAAAAGTTGTTCTTTTAAAGGAAGATCAAAATGGCAAAAGGTAAATTCGAACGGACCAAGCCGCACGTCAACGTCGGCACCAT
>NZ_DAMCPG010000062.1:0-20930 GCF_032106685.1 Massilia sp. | reverse complement strand
GGGTGGGTTCTTGAACCCACCCGGTCTCGCGGCGTGCATTGCGAACGGTCAAACCCTGTGATGGTGGGTTCGAGAACCCACCCTACGAGTGTCCATGCTGCGGTTTTGGTAGGGTGGACACCTGTGTCCACGCTGTCTCACGGCGTGCATGGAGACGACCCCTGATCCAATCGTATCGGCTGAGATGTAACGGGTTCGTAGGGTGGGTTCTTGAACCCACCCGGTCTCGCGGCGTGCATTGCGAACGGTCAAACCTTGTGATGGTGGGTTCGAGAACCCACCCTACAAAGGATCAAATCATCGCTCCGGCATCGTTCTCGGTGATTTTGCTGTCACGTATCACCGCGTGGGCACAGGTGCCCACCCTACGCAATACCTTCGCCGCCTCGACCATGTTGCGCAGCGCCGCGCGCGTCTCAGGCCAGGCGCGCGTCTTCAGGCCGCAATCGGGATTGACCCACAGCTGCGCCGGCGGGATCGCCGCGGCCGCCTTGCGCATCAGGCGCAGGATGTCGTCGACGGCGGGCACGCGCGGCGAGTGGATGTCGTAGACGCCCGGGCCGATCGCGTTCGGGTATGCAAAGTCGCCGAAACCGCGCAGCAGTTCCATGTCCGAGCGGCTGGTCTCGATGGTGATGACGTCGGCGTCCATCGCCGCGATCGCCGGCAGGATGTCGTTGAACTCGGCGTAGCACATGTGGGTGTGCAGCTGGGTGCTGTCGGCGATGTTCGAGGCCGCGATGCGGAAGGCGCGCGCGGCCCAGTCCAGGTAGTCGCGCCAGAGCGCGCGGCGCAGCGGCAGGCCTTCGCGCAGCGCCGGTTCGTCGATCTGGATGATGCCGATGCCGGCCGCCTCCAGGTCGCTCACTTCGTCGCGGATCGCCAGCGCGATCTGCAGCGCGGTCGTGGCGCGCGGCTGGTCGTCGCGCACGAACGACCATTGCAGGATGGTCACCGGGCCGGTCAGCATGCCTTTCACCGGACGCGTGGTGAGGCCCTGGGCATAGGCGCTCCAGGCCACCGTCATCGGCCTGGTGCGCGCCACGTCGCCGAACAGCACCGGCGGCTTCACGCAGCGCGAGCCGTAGGATTGCACCCAGCCGTTGGCCGTGAAGGCAAAGCCGTCGAGCTGCTCGCCGAAGTACTCGACCATGTCGTTGCGCTCGGCCTCGCCGTGCACCAGCACGTCGATGCCCAGCAGCTCCTGTTCGCGCACCGCTTGCTCGATCTCGCGCCGCATCGCCGCTTCGTAGTCGTCGCGCGCCAGGGCGCCGCGTTTGAAGGCGGCGCGCGCGGCGCGGATCGCCGGCGTCTGCGGGAACGAGCCGATGGTGGTGGTCGGGTAGAGCGGCAATTGGAAACGCGCTGCCTGCGCCGCCTGGCGCTGGGGGAAGGGACTGGCGCGGCGGTCGGCGTTCGGGGCCAGCGCGGCGAGGCGGCGGGCAACTTCGGGATTGCGCACGCGCGGGCTGGCGGCGCGCGCCTCGGCCGCGGCGCGCGAAGCGCACAGCTCGGTCCAGACGCTGCCGTCGCCTTCCACCAGCGCGTTGCGCAGGACCCGCAGCTCGTCGAGTTTCTCCTCGGCGCCGGCCAGCCAGCCGCGCAGTTCAAGGTCGAGGGCGGCGTCCTCGCGCAGCGACAGCGGCACGTGCAGCAGCGAGCAGGAAGGCGCGAGCCAGAGTTCGCCGCGGCGCTCGGCCAGCGGCCGCAGCCGGGCCAGCGCGCGGTCGAGGTCGGTGCGCCAGATGTTGCGGCCATCGACGATGCCGGCCGAGAGCACCTTGTTATCGGGCAGCCAGTCGGCCACCGCCTGCAGCTCGTGGGCGGCGCGCACGCCGTCGACGTGCACGCCGGCCACCGGCAATTTGCACGCCATGCTCAGTTGGCCTTCGAGTGGCGAAAAGTAGGTGGCCAGCAGCAGCGGGACCCCGCTTGTGGCCAACTGGTGGTAGGCGCGTTCGAAGGCGAGCAGCCAGGCGCCCGGCAGGTCCAGGCCGAGGATGGGCTCGTCCAGCTGGACCCAGGCCACGCCCGCGCGCTTCAGTTGCGCCAGCAGCTGGACGTAAACCGGCAGCAGGGTGTCGAGCAGGTCGAGCCGGTCGAGACCCTCGTCCTTCGCCTTGCCCAGCCAGAGGAAGGTGAGGGGGCCGAGCAGCGCCACCTTGGCCTGGTGGCCCAGCGCCTGCGCCTCGGCGACCTCGCCCAGCAGGCGTTGGGCGTCCAGCGCGAAGCGCGTGGCGCGGTCGAACTCGGGGACCAGGTAGTGGTAGTTGGTGTCGAACCACTTGGTCATTTCCAGTGCCGGCTTGCCCTCGCCGTGCCGGCCGCAGCAGGCGGCGCTGTCATGCCCGCCCTCGTGCGCGCGGCCGGATTCGCGGGCGACGCCGCGCGCCAGCGTGAAGTAGCGCGCCAGCGTCGACTCGCTGCCGTCGAAGCCGAAGCGCGCGGATTCGCAGCCGAACAGCTGGATGTGGTTGGCGACGTGGTCGTAGAAGGCGAAGTCGCCGACGGTGACGAAGTCGAGCCCGGCCTGCGCCTGCTGTTGCCAGTGGCGGGCGCGCAGGGCGGCGCCGACCGCTTCCAGTTCCATTTCGCTCTTCTCGCCGCGCCAGTGACCCTCGAGGGCGAACTTCAGTTCGCGTTGCAGGCCGATGCGTGGATAGCCGAGGGTATGAATTCTAATCATGATAATCTCAATTCGTATGAACAATGCTAAGATTGTCGTCAGAACTCGTGCATAATTCAAACGAATAAATTTTGAGAAAACGTGAAAAAAATTCATGGCGACTTCCATCCTTGAACTGCGCCACCTGCGCACCCTGCTGGCCCTGAAGGAAGCCGGCACCATTTCGCGCGCGGCGCAATTGCTGAACGTGACGCAATCGGCGCTGTCGCACCAGGTATTGGCGCTGGAGCGGCAATACGAGACCGGCCTGTTCGAACGCAAGTCGGCCCCGGTGGCCTTCACCGCGGCGGGCCAGCGCCTGCTGGCGCTGGCCGAGCAGGTCCTGCCGCTGGTCGGCGCGGCCGAGCGCGACCTGGCGCGCCTGGTCAGCAACGCCACCGGCAAGCTGCGCATCGCGGTCGAATGCCACACCTGCTTCGACTGGCTGATGCCCTCGATGGACGCGCTGCGCGCGCGCTGGCCGGAGGTCGAGCAGGACATCGTGTCGGGCTTCCATGCCGATCCGATCGGCCTCTTGCACCAGGACCGCGCCGAGGTGGCGATCGTGTCGGAGCTGGACGAGAGCGAGACCGAGGTCGACTTCCATCCGCTGTTCGAATTCGAGATGGTCGCGATCCTGCCGCTGAACCATCCTTATCTCGCCAAGCCGCACCTGACGGCCCAGGACTTCGCGACCCAGGCATTGATCACCTACCCGGTGCCGGACGACATGCTGGACCTGGTGCGGCAGGTGCTCAAGCCCGCCGGGGTCGAGCCGCCGCGGCGCACGACCGAGCTGACGGTCGGCATGCTGCAGCTGGTGGCGAGTGGACGCGGATTGGCCGCGCTGCCGCTGTGGGCGGTCAACGGCTACCTGGAGCGGGGCTATGTGGCGCGCCAGCGCATCGGGCCGGATGGCTTGACGGGGCGGCTGTATGCGGTGACGCCGAGGCGGCTGGCGGGCAATGCCTGTTTGCTTGATTTCGTGCAGGTGATGCGCGAGACCTCGCTGTTGTCCTTGCCGGGGATTAGCTTGCTGTAGATGCAGGCTTCGTGATGCGGCGCGTGGCTGCGCGCCTGGGTTGAACGCGTGGGCGGCGCGCATGCCGCGACGGCGCACCTGTTGAAGGTAGAGCCGCCCACCCTACGGCTTTGTAATGCGGTCCGGTAGTGCCGGCCCGGGTTGGACGCGTGGGCGGCGCACAGGCTGCGGGATCGCAGAGGCCAGGGTGGAGCCGCCCACCCTACGCCGCCCCTGTGCTCAGGGAGCGGGTGGACGGCAGGCGTTGGCGTAGGCCTGCTCGTAGGGCTTGTCGAAGCAGTTGACGAAGCCGTCGACGACGTCGATGTTGGGCGGCCAACGCATTTTCATCGTCTTGCCATCTTCCATGGGCATCTCGATGATGCCGTCTTTCAGGGGCGGCAGGCCTTTGTCGGTAGGGAAGGGGACTGCGGCAAGTTCTTGCCGCGCCTTGTCGAGGGCCGGGCGATCCCTGCGCAGGAAGGCAATGCTCGCGTCCACATACGCGTTCCATCCTCCTGCATCGGCCTGCGCTGGCCGGCGCGACTTTTTCATCAAATCGATTGCCGTCTCGGTCTGGCCGGCAAACGCGCGCACTTGCGCCTCGTGCCAGTACAGGATGCCGGCTTCGTTGCCATGCGCCTGGCGATAAGCGCGTATCAAATCCGCGGCGACCAGCTTGCAGCCCGGTTTTTCGGCGAGAGTACGCCAACCACCGTCGAGGTCCTGGTCGAATTGGTTCTCGTCGAGCGCCAGCAGGCGGGTGCGGTCGTGCTCGCAGCCGGCGGGCGCGGCGGCATGTGGAGGGGCCGCCTGGCTGGACGAGGCGAGGAGCGTGCAGCTCAGGATGAGAACAAGGCGCTTGGGCATGGCAGTCCGATGAGAGGAAAAGGCCTTGTACGATAGCAAACAATGTCAAAAAGAAACGCGCACATTGTCACCATGATGGAGCAGGGTGACCCGGCTTTCGTTCAGGCCGAAGCGACGCGGGTTGCCAGCCCGCCGACCAGCACCGTGTTAGCGTCCAGCGCGGTACGGATCAGGCAGTGGCGCCCGGTGGCGCGGCCCTGGCGCACCACCAGGCCGTGGCCGAGCGCGAGGGTGAGGGCGCCGGCCGCGACGCCGGTGGCGCTGTCTTCCAGGCCCGGCTCCAGGTGGTTGAAGTTGCGCCCCTCGACTTCGCCCTCGCCGCTGTTCTTGTCCGTCCTGCACCAGACGTAGCAGCCGTTCACGCCGACTTCCTTGCCCCAGACGTGGATCAGTGCCAGGTCCGGCGCCAGGCCGTACAGCGTGTCCACGTCGGCCACTTCCAGCAGCAGCTTGGGACTGCCGACCGAGGCCACACGCGGGGCGCTGGCCAGGGCCAGGTCGGGCGCGGCCAGCAGGCGCTCGGGCAGGAGGCCATGGATGTCCAACAGCGTCTCGGCCCGCGGCGCTTCCTGGCGCGCCAGCCGCACGAACACGTTGTCGCCATCGCGCGCGAGCAGCAGCGGCTGGCCATGCATCGCCGTCTTCACTCTCAAGGGCTGTGTCCCGTGGCGCTCGAACAGCAGCTGGGCCGCCGCCAGCGTGGCGTGCAGGCACAGCGGACTGCGCATGTGCGGATAGACGAAGTCGAGCACCGCCGCTGTATCGAGCCCGTCGCCCGGATCGAGGAAGACGCAGGTGAGGTTGCGCTCGCGCGCCAGCGCCCGGCGCCACCCCGGGTTGCCGTTGCCGCCCACGACGACGAGCGCCGGATTGCCTTCGCCGGGCTGCTCGCCGAAACAAACGAACTCATGAACTTGCATTGCTGGTCCTTGCCAAAGTGATCTCGTCAGTGATACTGTGTTTTTATGCAGTACTTTTGTGCGGTTTGCACGTTTTAATTTTTCTCAACTCATCTGCCAGCCGATCGACCGATGCCTTTGCCACCCGACCCATCGATGCAGGGCCTGCCCGACTATGCCGAGCTGTTCTGCCTCTCGAATTTCTCCTTCCTGCAAGGCGCGTCGCACGCCGAGGAGCTGGTCGAACGGGCGGTGCGGCTGGGGTATGCGGCGCTGGCGCTGACCGACGAGTGCTCGCTGGCCGGCGTGGTGCGCGCCCATGCCGAGGCGAAGAAGGCGGCGCTGCCCTTCGTCGTCGGCGCCCACTTCCACCTGAAGCAGCCCGACGGTAGTCCGGCCCTGTCGCTGATCCTGCTGGCGCAAAACCGCAATGGCTACGGCAACCTGTCCGAATTCATCACCCTGGGCCGCACGCGCAGCGAGAAGGGCAGCTACTTCCTCACGCCCGACGATATCAGCAATCCGCCAGGCGAGCTGGCGCACCTGAGAAGCATGCCCGGCTGCCTGGCGATCCTGCTGCCCGCCTATCCCGGCCACGACCGGGCCGGCGTCGACCGCCTGCACGCGCAGGCCGCCTGGATCGCCGCGCACTTCCCGGACCGCGCCTGGCTCGGCCTGACCCTGCTGCACCGCGCCTTCGACGAGGCGCACCGCCTGGCGGTGGAAGAGGTCGGCTGGCAGCACGGCCTGCCGATCGTCGCGCTGGGCCACGTGACGATGCACGTGCGTTCGCGCAAACCCCTGCAGGACACCCTCACCGCCACCCGCCTGGGCAGACCCGTGGCCGAATGCGGCTATGGCCTGGCGCAGAACGCCGAGCAGCACCTGCGCGCGCGCCTGCGCCTGGCGAACATCTATGCGAAGGAAGCGCTGAACGAGACGCTGCGTATCGCTTCCGCCTGCACCTTCTCGCTCGACGAACTGCGCTACGAATACCCGAACGAGGTGGTCCCGCCGGGCCAGAGCGCGAGCAGTTTCCTGCGCGCCGAAACCTATATCGGCGCGCACCGGCGCTTCCGCGAAGGCATCCCGGCCAGGGTGCAGGCCCAGATCGAGCACGAGCTGGCGCTCATCGCGGACATGCGGTACGAGCACTACTTCCTGACCGTCTACGACATCGTGCGCTTCGCCCGTTCGCAGGACATCCTGTGCCAGGGCCGCGGCTCGGCCGCCAATTCGGCGGTCTGTTACTGCCTGGGCATCACCGAGGTCGATCCGGCGCGGGCGAACCTGTTATTTGAACGCTTCATCTCGAAGGAGCGCAATGAGCCGCCGGACATCGACGTCGACTTCGAGCACCAGCGCCGCGAAGAGGTTATCCAGTACATCTACGCCAAGTACGGCCGCACCCGCGCCGCGCTGGCCGCGGTGGTGATCAGCTACCGCCCCAAAAGCGCCCTGCGCGACAGCGGCCGCGCGCTCGGCATCGACCTCGCCATCATCGAGAAGGTCTGCAAGAACCACCACTGGTTCGACAGCAAGGCCGACCTCTTGAACCGCCTGGCCGAGAGCGGCCTCGATCCGGAAGCGCCGCTGTCGCGCCAGTGGGCGACCCTGGCGCAGCAGTTGCTGAATTTTCCGCGCCACCTGTCGCAGCACCCGGGCGGCTTCGTCATCGCGCAGGGCAAGCTTTCTCGCCTGGTGCCGATCGAGAACGCGGCCATGCCTGACCGCAGCGTCATCCAGTGGGACAAGAACGACCTCGAGGAACTGGGCCTGATGAAGGTCGACGTGCTGGCGCTGGGCATGCTGTCGATGCTGCGCCGCGCGCTGGCCCTGGTCAGCCTGCGCCACGACATGCCCTTCGAGATGCAGGACATCCCGCCCGACGACCAGGCCACCTACGACATGATCTGCGCCGCCGATACCGTGGGCGTGTTCCAGATCGAGTCGCGCGCCCAGATGAGCATGCTGCCGCGGATGAAGCCGCGCGTGTTCTACGACCTCGTGATCGAAGTGGCGGTGGTGCGGCCTGGCCCGATCCAGGGCGGCATGGTCCACCCCTACCTGCGCCGGCGCCAGGGCCTCGAACCCGTCGTATACCCGAGCGAGGAGATGAAGATCGCCCTGGAGCGCACGCTGGGCGTGCCGATCTTCCAGGAACAGGTGATGCAGGTGGCGATCCTCGGCGCCGGCTTCTCGCCGGGCGAGGCCGACCAGCTGCGGCGCGCGATGGCGGCCTGGAAGCGCAAGGGCGGGCTGGAGCAGTATTACGGGCGCATCGTGCGCGGCATGCTGGAGCGCGGCTACGACCTGGCGTTTGCCGAGCAGATCTTCAGCCAGATCCAGGGCTTCGGCGAATACGGCTTTCCCGAGTCGCACGCGGCCAGCTTCGCGCTGCTGGCCTATGCCAGTTCCTGGATCAAGTGCCACGAGCCGGCGGCTTTCCTGTGCGCGCTGCTCAACAGCCAGCCGATGGGTTTCTACAGCCCCTCGCAACTGGTGCAGGACGCCCAGCGCCACGGCATCGAGGTGCGTCCGGCCGACGTCAACATCAGCGGCTGGGAGTCGACCCTCGAGGAACTGCACGACCGCACGCGCCAGCCGGCGGTGCGCCTGGGCCTGTCCCTGCAGCGCGGCATGCGTATCGAGGCCGCCATGCGCATCGAGGAAGCGCGCGCGATCCGGCCCTTCGAGAGCGTGGCCGACCTGGCGAGAAGGGCGGGGCTGGATCGGGCCGACCTGCAGGTGCTGGCCGGCGCCAACGCCCTGCGCTCGCTGGCCGGACACCGGCGCGAGGCGCTGTGGCAGGCGGTGGGCGCGGTGCCGGACAAGGACCTGCTGCGCCCGACCTCGGTGGCCGAAGAGATGCCGGCGCTGGCCGCGCCGTCCGAGGGCGACGAGATCGTTGGCGACTACCGCGCGCAAGGCCTGACCCTGGGCCGCCATCCGCTGGCGCTGCTGAGGAAGCAGTTGCTGGCGCAGCGCTTCATGCCGGCATCCGTACTGAACGAATACGCCGACGGCCGGCTGGCGCGCGGCTGCGGCCTCGTCACCGTGCGCCAGCGCCCGGGCACGGCGAAGGGCGTGCTGTTCATCACCCTCGAAGACGAAACCGGGAACGTCAACGTCATCGTCTGGCCCGACCTGGTCGAGCAGCAGCGGCGCGAAGTGCTGGGCGCGAACCTGCTCGGCGTCTACGGCGTCTGGCAGAGCGAAGGACAAGTGCGGCACCTGGTCGCCAAGCGGCTGGTCGACATGTCGCACCTGCTGGGAAGGCTGACGACGAACAGCCGGGATTTCTGCTGACGGCAAGACCCGCCGGCGGCGGGCCGGGCCAGGGCGGGCAGGCTGGCCGCTTCCCGGCGCGTTGACCCTGCCGGTTTTGTTTCCTATAATCCCAGGCATCCACATGCGCCTGGTTTTCCCGGGCGCCTTCAGGAGGACGACCTCCCCCTCATCAAGGGCAACTGCATCGGGACGACCCGCTCTGTTCTACAGGAGTGTGTCATGGCCTGGATACTGCTTGTGCTTGCTGGAATTCTCGAGGTCGCCTGGGCCTATTCGATGAAGCTGTCGGAAGGCTTTTCCAGACCCATCCCCACCGTTCTCACGCTCGTCCTGATGACAGCCAGTTTTGGCTTGCTGTCGTTCTCGATGCGCACCCTGCCGCTCGGCACCGCCTACACGATCTGGACCGGCATCGGCGCCGTCGGCGCCTTCATCGTCGGCATCGCCGTCCTCGGCGAACAGCTGACGCCGCTGCGCGTCATCGCGGCCGTCCTGATCGTCAGCGGCCTGGTTCTCATGAAGCTTTCCAGTTCCTCCTGAGGCAAGGGCGGTCGTCGCCCTGCGTCCTTGCCCAGCGCAATCTTTTTCATCAACCACCTGGTACTGTCACTATGAATCTCGAAGCCTATTTCCCAGTTCTGCTGTTTATCCTGATCGGCGCGGCGGTCGGCGTTCTTCCCCAGGTGCTCGGCCGGGTGCTGGGGCCGCACAAGCCGGACGCGCAGAAGCTGTCCCAGTACGAATGCGGCTTCGAGGCCTTCGGCGATGCGCGGATGCGCTTCGACATCCGCTACTACCTGGTGGCCATCCTGTTCATCGTGTTCGACCTGGAAGTCGTTTTCTTCTTCCCCTGGGCCGCCGCCTACAGGGAGATCGGCCTGCTCGGTTTCTGGGCCGGCATGGTCTTCCTGGCCATCCTGACGGTGGGGCTGGCCTACGAATGGAAAAAAGGCGCCATGGATTGGGAATGAGTTAGCAGGAGCCCGGCATGGCAAGCTTGCAGTTCATTAATCTGATCATGGCGCTCGGCCTGGGCGTGGCGGCTTTACAGGAAGCGCGCCAGGGGAACCGGTCCCTGTCCAATGGGCTGCTCGGGCTCGCCATCGTCGCCGCTGTCTTCAGCATCGGCCAGCTCGTCGCTTGAAGCGGCTTCTTCCGGCGCGTCCCGCCTACTCGCCGGCGGCTTCGCGCAGGCGTTCGGCGCGCTCCTCGCTCAGCGGATGGCTGGACATGAAGGACTCCGCCGCTTCCCAGATCCAGCCCGGGGCTTCCTTGCGGTCTTCCTCCTCCGGTCCATACTCCATGCGCTCGAACAGGTCGGCCAGGGGGAGCGTGGAAATGCCGTTCCTGCGCAGCAGCGCGATGGCGTAGTCGTCCGCTTCCGCTTCCATCTCGCGCGAGTAGCTCAGGCCGGCGAGCACGCCGGGCAGGGCGGCGACGGCGCTGAAGTCCCCGAACAGGCTGGCGCTCAGGGCCGCCGCCAGCGAGGAGCCGGCGAGGATACGCGTGCCGTGGCGCAGGCGCACGTGGCCGATCTCGTGCGCCAGCACGCCGGCCAGCTGCGCGGCCTCGGTTTCGCCGATCGCGCCGCGCTTGCCGACCACGAGCCGCACCATGAGGTCGGACATGATGATGGTGCCGTCGGGCAGGGCAACCGCGTTGGCGCCGAACGCTTTGACGTCGTGGATCAGCAGGCGGACCGGCACGTCGGGCGGCGCGACGCGGCGCATGAGCTGCTGGACCTCGGCCAGCCATTCGTCGCTCAGGCGGCTCTGGCGCAGCACGCCGCTGGCGCGCAAGGCATCGACGGCGCTCTCGCCGAGCGAGCGGTCGACCGATGGCGGCAGCTCGTCCGCGATCTTTTTTGCGGCCGTCGGTATGCCCCAGAAGGTCGTGACGAGGACGAGCGCCACCAGCAGCACCAGCGCCGCCAGCACGGACCAGGTATGGGCGGTCAGCCGCACCGCCCGCGAGGCACGGTAGCCCAGCGCCGCGCGCAGCATGCGGCCGGCCTCGGGCTCGTCCACCTCGCAGCGTGCGCCGTCCGGGAAGTACAGCACCGTCGGCGTGCCTTCGAAGGGCTCGGCAACGCGGGTGTCGCCGCAGGCGTAGCGGCGGTCGATGGCGCCCACGAGCGTGATGGCGCCGCCGGCGACGCCCAGGGCCACCTCGTGACGGCGCGCGCTGCGTCCGTCGAAAAAGTATGCGGTCGTCATGGCGCTCACCAGGACAGGTCGAGGCCGACGAAGTCGGCGGCGCCGTCGCCCGCCGCGCCGCCGCCCGCCGTGACGCGCGAGACGACGTGGTCGAAGCCCTCGTCGACGTCGAGCGCCAGGTGGTCCAGGCGGTAGCGGTAGGCGCTGACCACCGCGAACGGCCGGTACAGGCCGAGGGTAAGCAGGGTCAGGGCCAGGTTCTTCAGTTGCAGGCGCGCGAAATCGCGCGCCGACAGGTTCGAGACCAGGCGCACGCCGGGAAAGGACGTGTGACGCAGGCACAGGTTCATGACGCGCACCTGCTGGTAAGGGCCCAGCAGGACATAGGCCATCAGGGCCATCCCCCCTCCCACGATCAGTCCGATGGCCACCGCGGCGCTCCGGACCGGCATCAGCGCGCCCAGCGGCATCGCCACGACACCGGCCAGGAAGGCGACGATCACGATCGAGGTGGCCAGCAGGGAGCCGCGCACGTAGATGCTGAAGAACCCGGGCACGGTCAGCGCGTTGCTGGACGCCTGGTCGCCATAGGCCACGTAGCCGTACTGGTAGTGCTTCATCCAGGCGTACATGAGCGGCCAGCCGAGGTAGAGCAGCCAGGCCACCGTTACCCAGGGCGTTTCGCCGTACACCGCCACCAGCACGCCGGGCAGAAGGAAGACGGCGATCGGCGCCAGGTAGACCCGGTAAGCCATCGGCGCCGATCCCGAGAAATGGAAATGCAGGCCGCGGTAGCTGGTATTGCCGAGGCGAAAACGCAGGGCGCCGCGGATCAGCCAGGGCAGGGAAGCGAGCAGCATGGCAATGGTCGCCAGTCCGGCCGTGAGCGAGATGCCGAACGCGTAGTGATAGGCCACCAGCAGCAGCACCGCCAGCACCCTGCCGCGCAGGATGGCCTTCGGGTTGCCGTGGAAGTCGAAGCGCGCGCCCGCCAGCGTGGTGTTCCGGTCGAAGTATTGCAGCCTGCGCACTTTGGCCCAGGCCGAGTAGATGCCGAGGCTGGCCAGGGTCAGCAGCAGGTTGACGACCCAGATGCGGAAATATTCGCGTCCGCTGCCGGTGAAGGCGAAGCGCAGCGTGCGCGCGGCAGGAGGATCCTCTGCGGGCGCAGTCGTGTCGATCGGGAACGCGCCAGCCGCGGCGGCAACATCATGCATGACATCTTGTAAATGAAAAATGGCAACCAGCAATGTCGCCGGTTTGTGGTCTGCCTGTCAATGCCTTTTCGCCGCCAGGCTGCCGCGTAAGCTGCGCTGCATGGCGCAGGCGACAAACCGTTGCGGCGTTGCACACGCGGCCGCGGGCGTGTTGCCTTTTGCCGACGCGGCAGACCGAATCATCCGCCGCCTGTCCTATACTGAATCTTCTTCCGTTCACACCAGGAGATTGCCATGAAAGCGATTCATCCTGTCTTTGCAGCACTGGGCGTCGCGCTCGTGCTGTCCAGCGCCAGCGCGCCGGCCCAGACGCTCAAGAAAGTCGATGGCGTGCTGGCCGACGCCGCCGGCATGACGGTCTATACCTTCGACAAGGACAAGGCCGGTTCCGGAAAAAGCGCCTGCAACGGCGAATGCGCGAAGATGTGGCCGCCGGTGCCCGTCACCGGCGATAGCGTCACCTCGCCGTATTCGGTCGTCACGCGCGACGACGGCGCCAAGCAGCTGGCCTACAAGGGCAAGCCGCTCTACCTGTTCGCCAAGGACGCCAAGCCCGGCGAGCGCAAGGGCGACAAGATGAAGGACGTCTGGCACGTGGTGACCGACTGAGCCGGCCAGGGGCGGCGCGGCTTATCGTGTGCCGCGGGACGGAGCAGGAGCGTACAGTGCGCGAATCACTTCCGCTGCGAGGAGACGCGCATGTTCAGCCCTGAAGACTTCGCCCGGCTGCAGTTCCTGGTCGGCCGCTGGAAAGGCCATAGCGCCGACGGCAAGGAGTTCTACGAGGAATACGGGCGGCCCGCGCCGGACGTGTTCCAGTCGCACCGCTACGCCAGCGCGGCCTTCGACGGGCGCAGCGAGGGCAGCACCATCTCGTTCAAGGATGGCGAGGTGATCTCGCAGTGGGGGGAGTTCACCTGGAAGGCCGCGAGCATCGGCAACGACGGCGCCGTGTTCGAGCCGGTCAGCGCGCCCGCCCGTTTCGAGTGGCGCCGGATCGACGACGCGACCCTGGAAGCCTGCCAGCGCTGGACCGCCGAGGGCAAGGAGCAGCAGCATACGGTGCGGCTGACCCGGGTCTGAGGCGGTACGGGATCACGGCCTGCGGCACGACCTCAGGGCGCCAGCCCCAGCCACTTGCGGTACGACCCGTAATGGTGGATCACGAAGCCGCCGAAGGGCTGCATCGCGCCCACGCTTTGCGCCGTCACGCCCAGTTCGCGTTCCAGGTCCGCTTCCTTCAGGTGGTGGAAGGACACCTTCTTGATCGCGTTCGGCAGCGTTTCCACGCCGATCAGCACGCGGCGCTCGATCCGTTCGGCGTAGCGCAGCTCATCCATCGCATGGCTGACGATGCCGTCGCCGCCCAGCGCGCGGTCGCGGTAGTCCATCAGCGCCACGTAGTCGTAGATGTCCTGCACGTGCTGGCTGACCGGTTTGCGCTGGCCCTTCCATTCGATGAACAGGCCATCCAGCCAGAACGGGATCGCCGGGCCCATCGGCAGCGCCTGGCCCGAGGCCCGCTTCGCCTGCATGAGCGCGTCCGACAGCGCCACGAACTCGGCCAGCAGCGCCATCTTGCGGGTCGCCCATTCGTCCAGGATGTGCGGCTCGATATCGACGTTGATGCCGTCGAAGCGTTCCTCGGGCGCGGCCGTCTTGTTGTAGTCGAGGACGCGCTGCAGCATGGCGAGGGCTTCCTTGCGGTGCTGCGGCAGCACGTAGCGCTCGGTGTGCAGGTAGCCGGAGCCGAGCAGGGCATAGGCCTTCATGCCGGAGGCGTGCAGGCGCCGGATCAGGCGCCGGTAGAGCTGGGGCTGCGCGACGATCAGGTTGCGCCGGTCGAAGGCGTCGGCGTACAGGAACACCGTGTCGATTCCCTTTTCCTGCAGGAAGCCGATCGCGCGGCCGGCCGCGGCCGGGTCCTCGAGCATCGCGTACGAATCCTCTTCCCAGGTCCAGATCGCGCGCGGGCCGATGCGCTCGGCGGCCTGGGCGCAGCATGCGGCGGCGGCGATCAGTGGCGCTGCGAGCAGCGTGGCGAGCAGGCGTTTCACAGGCGCGTCTCCACGTGGTACTGGCCGACGCCGACCGGGCGGCCGGTGGCCGGGTGCGACGGCAGGACGGAAACGAAATAACTGCCCGGCGCCACCTTGTCCAGGCGGGGGCGCAGCCTGACGGTGCGCGACTCGCCGGGGCCGAGGGTCAGCGCCGGCGCGACGGTCTCGTTCAGTTCCAGTGCGTGCTCGTTGGTGATGACGAGCAGCGGCACGAAGTCCGGCGAAGCGTGGGCGCCGTGGTTGGTGAAGGTCGCCTCGAACTCGGCCTCCTTGCCGCCGGGGACGCGGCGCAGCCCGCTGACGCCGACGTCGCCCGCGCTGACGGCCAGGGCCGTGCCGCGCAGCGTGCGCTCGCCTCCGTAGGCGGCCAGTTCCACCTTGGCGGCGGGCAGCAGGGCCGCGCTGCGCCCGGCGGTGCCGTTCGCCTGCAAGAAGTCGCGGAACTGGGCCTGGGCCCGCGCCAGCGCACCGGCGTCGGCATTGCGGTCGGTCTGCATGCCGTCGCCCAGCGTGTACAGCTGCCCCTGGGCCAGGTAGGCGGTGCCGGAGACGAAGTCGCTCATCTCGGTCTTGGTCTGCTTCAGCGGAATCGCGTGCAGGTTGCGGAACGACTGTTCGGTGTCCAGCCCGGTGCCGATCCAGCTCACTTCCTTTGGCGACTTCAGGCCGTGGTTATTGGACAGGTAGGCCAGCAGCGAGGGCGCGATGTCGAACTGCGAGGAGACCGACTTGATCGCGCGCGGCGCCTTCAGGAGCGGCGAGTAGACGATCAGCGGCACGTGGTAGCGCTCGATGCGCGTGTCCATCGGCAGCTCGGGCAGGCGGTGGTCGCCGGTGATCACGAAGATCGTGTTCTCGTAGCCAGGCAGCTTCTGCGCGCGCTCGAAGAACAGGCGCAGCGCGTCGTCGGTGTAGAGGATGCTGGCGAAGATGTCGCGCCCGTTCTCGTGGATCGGCGTGCGCGCCAGCTTCAGTTCGGCCAGGCGCGCGTCGACGCGGCGCAGGTAGTCGTCCTTGCCGGGGAAGGTGAAAGGACTGTGCATACTGGTGGTCTGGAGAATGCTCACGAAAGGCCCTGCCGGCGCCTGCGCTTCGCGCGCCAGCGCCACCTCCACCAGGTCGCGGTCGGCGTAGCCCCAGTCGTTGCTGCGCTTGTATGGCGGGCCGAAATCCTTTTCGCTGACCAGGGTGTCGACGCCCTGGCGGCGCAGGAACAGGCCCTCGTTGTCGAACTCCAGGTTCGAGCCGGAATAAAAGCGCAGGCGGTAGTCCTGGCTTTTCAGCACCGTCAGCAGCGATTCGTGGCGCGGCAGTTTGTCGCCGAGCGCGGCCAGGCCGTTCTCGCCGAAGGGCAGGGAGCCGAACACCGTGGTCAGCACGCCGAAGGTGCGGCCCTGGCCGGACAGGAAGTTCTCGAAATACAGGCTTTTGCCGGCCAGCTCGTCGAGGAAGGGCGTGAAGCTGCCCAGGCGCGCACCCGGGCCGGAGAAGCTGCGGCCCAGGCCTTCGACGATGACGAAGACCAGGTTCGGCGGCGGCGCGCCGGGGCGCGCGTCGAACAGCGGGCCGAGCGTATCGGGCGTGCGTTCGATATGCGCGAAGGGATGGGCCGGGTCGCTGCCCGACCACGGCGTCTGCGCCCTGGCGTGCGGCGCGGCGGCATCGGCATCCGGCGCGCGCAGCTGGGCCAGGTTGCTGTCGATGAAAAAGGCGGTCTTGTTCAGCAGGTATTCAGCGTCGGCGTCGCTGCGCGCGACCGGCGGCATGAAACGCTGCGGCAGCAGGACGAAGCCGGCCAGGCTGGCGGCCAGGAAGACGGCGGCGGTGCGGGCCGGGGCGCGCGGCCACCAGTCGCGCAGCGTCAGCGCCAGGAATAGCCACAGCACGGCCAGCGCGGCCGGCGCGGCCACGCCCAGCAGGGGGCTGAGCTGGAAGCCGCCGGCCACGGTCGACTTCACTTCGTCGCCCGAATAGGCGAACAAATCGGCGCCGAGCGGCACGCCCGAGATCCAGTGGTATTGCAGCAGCGCCGCATGCGCCAGCAGCAGCACGCTCCAGACCAGGCCGAGCAGGACGGTGCGCCAGCGGCGCGAAGGGACCAGGGCCAGCGGCAGCGCGCCGAGCAGGAAGACGAAGCCGAAGCGCAGCAGCGACAGCAGGTCGTTGCCGAGGCTGGCGCCGAACAGGCTCGATTGCGCCACGCCGGCGCCGCTGGCGTGGATCGCTTCGGCGATGCGCAGGCAGAGCCAGGCCAGCACCAGGGCCGGCAGGGCCTCGCAGGCAAAGGCGAGCGCGCGCCCGAGGCGCTCGAACATCGTGCGCTGCACGCTTACCACCGGCGGTACAGGCCGATCGAGACGCCGCGTTCGCGCGCGTCGCCACTGTCGCGCGAGAAGCTGGCGCCGACCTTTGTGCCCCAGTCGCCCGACCAGTAGCGTACCCAGGTCAGGCTGCCGCCGCCCGAGCGCGCGCGGCCGCCGGCCAGCGACAGCGGATCGTCGCTGCGGCCGCGGTTGGCCGTCGCCTCGAGATAGCTGTCGGCGTCGCCGGCGTAGTAGTAGCGCGCCATCAGGCGGTCGCCGCTGCTGTGCGAACCTTCGGACACGATGTTCTGGTGGCGCAGCTGGATGTACCAGTTGCCGACGTACTTGGCGACGGTGGCGCCGTAGATGTTCACGCGCGAATCGAAGCCGAGCACGTCGTCGCTGAGCGACACTTCCCAGCCGCTGCCGAGCGACTGCCAGATCTCGACCCGGCCCGAATTCCCGGGGAAGAGGCGGGCGGCCGGCGCACGCTGGTAGCGCAGGTTGGCATAGGCGCCCGGCCACAGGTCGGCGTAGGCGTCGAGCGCCCAGGCATAGCCGCTCTGGTCGAAGCGGTGCGCGCGCAGGGTCTCGAAGCCGATCGAGCCGCGCTGCATGTAGTGGCGCACGCTGGCCGTCTGGTCGTTCCAGCGCGGGCCGCTGCCCACGTCCGTCCAGCTGCCCGACAAACTGGCCGCCCAGGCATAGCCGGCAGCCAGCGTCGCTTCCGGGTTGCCGGCGCGCGGCTGCGGCGACTGGGGCGCAAGCGGCGCCGCAAGCGGGGCCGCCACCAGGGCCGCATCGAAGGCGTCGATCTCGGCCGCGTTGCCGCCGACGCTACGCGCCTTGGCCAGGTCGGCACGGGCCTCCGCGATGCGGCCGGCGGCGCGCCAGGCGCGCGCACGCGCCAGCCAGCCGGCCGCGTCGTCCGGCCGCAGCGCGACCAGGCGGCTGTAGGCGGCGATGGCCTGCTCGGGCTGGTCATGCCACTGGTGCATGTTGCCCAGCGCGAGCCAGACGTCGGCGTAGTCCGGCGAGGCCTTGGCCGCCGCTTCCAGGTCGGCCTGGGCCTCGGCCCAGCGGTCCAGGCGCGTGTAGGCGATGCCGCGCCCCAGCAGCACGTCGACGTTGCCGGGCGAGCGCACCAGCAGGGCGTCGTAGGCGGCCACGGCGAGCGCCGGCTGGCCGCCATTGGCCAGCGCGCGGGCCTGTTCGTACTGCTCGTCGAAGGAAGCGTTGGTGGCGGGCTGGATCTGTGCGGTGGACTGCGGAGGAGGCTGGAAATCGATGGGCATTGGCTGCGAAAAAAATGAAAGCGGAAGGTATCGGCACGGCGCGCACTGCCATAGGGACAGTGCCATGGCGCAACTCTGCCCGAGCGCCGGGAGAGCGTCAAGACGCCGACGCTGCGATGAGGCGCGAGGTGTCGCGTGGCGTCCTCAAACGTGGTCAGGGTGTATAGGGAAATTGCCAAAGTAGAAAGCTACAACGCTTTTCCGCTCTCGCGCGTTGCAGCGTTTCTTGATGGGAGGTTTTCACGTCAGATCGTCACCAGCCAGCTGGCGTTGATACAAATCAACAATTACTTTCCGCACTCCCGCACCATTCCAATGGTTAACACCATCGACTGCTTCGATGGCGAACTCCTGCTGCCACTGGAATCCATCATGCATTCTCCACACCTTCATGCACTGCATCGGGAACTCACCGATGCGAACCGTCCGATCCGCCTGCGCCTGTCGGGCGAAGACGGACCGCTTGCCGCCCGCCTGCTGGTCAAGCATGTCAAAGGCCGGGCAAGCATCTGCGGCGGGTTCGAGTATCGCCTGTTATGCGTCGCGTCCCAGGCCGGGTTGCCGCTCAAGCGTTTCATCGCGACGGCGGCCGAACTTCAGTTCGTGACCGACCGCGGGAACCTGCATTCGGTCTGCGGAATCGTGGCGCAGGCGGCCGAAGGCGAGAGCGATGGCGGCCTGGCAAGCTATCAGTTGGTCATCCGCGACGCGCTGTCGCTGATGGAAATGCGCACCAATACGCGCATTTTCCGGCAGGCCAGCGAGCTCGACATCACCCGCATCCTGCTGCGGGAATGGTTGCAGAAAAACCCGGTCCTGGCGCGCTTCTTCGATTTCAGGCTGCTGGTGCGCGCTTCGTCCGAGCCACGCGAATTCACCATGCAATACAACGAATCCGATGCTGCATTCCTGCGTCGCCTGTGGAAACGGCGCGGCTTGGGATGGTCCTTCGAACCAGGCGAGCCGACGCGGCACGACGCCGTGCGTGGCCATCGGCTGGTGTTGTTCGACGATTCGCAATCCCTTGCGCGAAGCCCGGCCGGAACGGTGCGTTATCACCGCGACGACGCGACCGAAGCCCGCGACAGCATTACCGCATGGCACGCAGTGCGCTCGCTGACTGCCGGGAGCGTGACGCGCCATAGCTGGGATTATAAGCAGTCATCGGCAAGCGAGATGGCGATCCCGGGCCAGCACGACCAGGGAGAATACGGAAACAGGTTCGCCGCGAACCTGGACGAGTACCTGGTCGACCCGCCCCACGCGGGTAATAACGCGGCTGATTTCCGCTCCTTGGCCACCCTGCGCATGCAGCACCGCGAATACGAGTCCAAGCATTTCGAGGCCGAGAGCGGAGTGCGCGACCTGGATGCCGGGCAGTGGATCGCCGTGGAAGGGCACGCGGAACTCGACGCGCATACCGCCGAGGAGCGCGAATTCGTGGTGACCGAGCTGCAGGTCGACGCCGAAAACAACCTGCCAAAATCGCTGAACGACCGCATCGTGCGCCTGTTCACGCTGAACAAGTGGCGCCAGCCCGACGATGGCCTGGAACGCGCGAGTGCCGAACGCGGAGCGCGCTACACGAACCGGTTCAGTTGCGTGCGGCGCACCATTCCCATCGTGCCCGCCTTCGACCCGCGTGTCGATTTGCCGAATGCGCAGGTGCAGAGCGTGATGGTGGTGACGCCGGGGGACGAGGAAGTGCATTGCGACCAGCAGGGCCGGGTCAAGGTGCGCTTTCCTGCTTGCCGCCCCGGCGACCACGCGCATGCCCAGGGCGCAGGCGCATCCGATAGCGACACCGACTCGGCCTGGATCCGCGTCTCGAGTTCCTGGGCCGGCAGCCATTACGGCGCGATCTCGTTGCCGCGCGCTGGCGACGAGTGCCTCGTCTCCTTCCTCGGAGGCGACCCGGACCGGCCCGTGATCACGGGCCGCGTGCATGGAGGCCGCACGCCGCCGCCTGATTTCACGCACTCGGGCAGCTTGCCGGGCAACCGCTTCCTGTCGGGGATCAAGAGCCGCGAGGTGAAGGGTCAGCGCTACAACCAGCTGCGCCTGGACGACACGCCCGGCCAGATCAGCGCCCAGCTGGCGAGCGAACATGGGCACAGCCAGCTCAACCTCGGCCACTTGCGGCATCCGCGCCGCGACGGGGATGCTAGCGCGCGGGGCGAGGGTGCCGAGTTGCGCAGCGACGAGCACGTGGCCGTGCGCGCGGCCAAGGGCATGCTGCTAACGGCATGGCAGCGCCTGAACGCGGTCGACAGCCAGCTGGCCCGCGCCGAGTTCCTGTCGCTGATGGAGCAGTGCCTGGAGCAATGCCGCAGCCTGGGGAACTACGCGGCCGAGCACCAGGCCTTGCCGCTCGACGCGGAACCGCTCGGCGACATGCGGTCGCAGTTGAACGACTGGGAACACGGCAGCAATACCGCGCCCGAAGGCCAGGGCGGCGGCAAGGCCCTGATCGGCGTCACGGCGCCCGAGGGCATCAGCTTCGCCACGCCGAAGGCGATCGTCAGCTATGCCGGCACCAACCTCGACAACGTGGCGCAACAGCACATCCAGCTGACCGCCGGACAGCGCTTCAACCTCAATGCGGGGCAGGGCGTCTCGCTGTTTTCTCACCACGGCGGGATCCGGGCGATTGCCCATCACGGCAAGTTCCTGCTGCAGAGCCAGCACGACGACACCGAAATCAACGCCGCCAACAACGTCAAGCTCACCGCCACCGACGGCATGATCATCCTGATGGCCAAGGAAATCCAGATCATTGCCGAGGACGGTTCCTTCATCAAGGTCGGCGGCGGCATTACGCTCGGCACGAAAGGCGACATCAGCCACCAGGCAGCGAACTTCCCGTTCGATGGTCCGGCAACGATGGCGGCCGAGTTCCCGACCTTCGAGAGCGGCAGCCCCGACCAGAAATTCGTCCTGAAGTACGGCGGTCATGGCGAGGACGCCGTGCCCGCCGCCAACCGCCGCTTCGAGATCGAGATGAGCGACGGCAGCACCTTGACAGGCGTCAGCGACGCCGCCGGCAAGACCGGGTTGCTCGAGCGCGAGGCGATGCATATCGCGCGCATCCGCATTCTCACCGACGAACAGTAAGGAGGCAGGACATGCTGTATCCACGGGAACCCTATTGCA
>NZ_DAMCPG010000061.1:0-21435 GCF_032106685.1 Massilia sp. | reverse complement strand
GGGTTGCTTCTTCATAGCTCCATTTTCTCAAAGAATGGAGCCTCCACAAAACCCGAGGCGGTTCACTTGCGTGCCCCGACAGACGTTTCTACCCGCACCCGCCGCACCGCGTGGGTTCGAGAACCCACCCTACGTGTCGTTGACTTTGTAGGGTGGACACCTGTGTCCACGCGGTCTTTCGTGCGCTTGCGTGCCCCGACAGACGTTTCTACCCGCACCCGCCGCACCGCGTGGTTCGAGAACCTACCGTACGAAAGACCAGTACCTGCCCGAGCGCGCGCAGCGATCCGCATGAAAGCGCGCATTCCCCTCAGATGGTGACGCCGCCGTCGACCACGATGTTCTGGCCGGTGACGAAGCTGCCCGCGCGCGAGGCCAGGTAGATGGCGGTGCCGGCGATCTCGTCGGGGTCGCCGATGCGGCGCAGCGGCGCGCGCTCGTTGACCTCCTTCAGGCGTTCGGGATCTTCCCACAGGGCGCGTGCGAAGTCGGTCTTGATCAGGCCCGGCGCGATGCAGTTGACGCGCACGTTGTGCGGTCCGAACTCCACGGCGAGGTTGCGCGCCAACTGCATGTCGGCCGCCTTTGAGACGTTGTAGGCGCCGATCACGGGCGAGCCGCGCAGGCCGCCGATCGAGGAGACGATGATGATCGCCCCGTCGCGGCGCGCGATCATCTGGGGCGCCACCATGCCGATCAGCCAGTGGTTGGCCAGCACGTTGTTGTCGAGGATCTTGCGGAACTGGTCGTCGCTGATGCCCGCCATCGGACCGTAGTAGGGATTCGAGGCGGCGTTGCAGACCAGGATGTCGATCCTGCCGAAGGCGGCATTGGTGGCGTCGACCAGGCGCT
Organism: Massilia sp.; assembly: GCF_032106685.1. GTDB lineage: Bacteria > Pseudomonadota > Gammaproteobacteria > Burkholderiales > Burkholderiaceae_D > Telluria. The sequence goes on along the minus strand of NZ_DAMCPG010000061.1, from coordinate 20,583 downwards.
GCAGGTCTTCTTTTGATGAGATGTTGGCGGGGACGGCAATCGCCGTGCCCTCGCCCAGCGCCGCGTTGATCTCGGCGACCACGTCGGCGCAGGCCTCGGCCTTGCGCGACGAGATGACGACTTTGGCGCCCTGCTCCGCCATCCGCACCGCGATCGCCCGGCCGATGCCGCGCGAGGAACCGGTGACGATGGCGACTTTACCGCTCAGATCGAACAATGACATGTGTCTCCTCCTTGGTTGCGTCTTTATTTCGTTATGTGTGCGCGGGACGTAGGGTGGACGGGTTCCCCGTCCACGCGGCGATCGTTGGCGGCAAGATCACCGCGCGCGACATCGGAGCCGGTAACGTTCGACGCGTGGACGGCGGAGCCGTCCACCCTACGGGTTTGCGGTAACGTTATCGCGCAATCCGCAGCAGCGCAATACCCCTTTTACTAAAAATCCTGACAACGCCGCGTACCAGCTCGCACAGCGAAATACCGCAACCCCTAAAACGCGCCAAGGGAGGAAGCTACCGCTCCGCCAGCAGCCCCTCGAACAAGGGCCGCACGAACAGCTCGAGCGCATTCTCCCCGTTCACGTCCGGCACCCAGCGGTCGAGCAGTACGGCGGCGTTCACCATCCCGCTCACCAGGTCGCCGGCGATGGCCTGGTCCAGTGGCCGGATCGAGCCGTCCTGCATGCCGTCGACCAGCAAACTGACGAAACGCCGGTCGAGCCGCGAAGTCTCGTCCAGCTTGGCCACGCGCATCTCCTCGGGCAGCTCGCTCCAGGCCGAGGTGCGCAGCAGCGGCCCGTGTTCCGAGAAGTGGTGGCGCACCAGCGCGCGCGACACGGCGCACAGCTTGTCCCACCCCGAGCCCTTGCCCACCATGGCAATGCGCTGGAACTCGCGGATCACCGTGAACTTGCGCTCGAAGCATGCCGCGATCAGGTCTTCCTTGCTCGGGTGATGGTGGTAGAAGGCGCCCTTGGTCAGGTTCAGGCGGGCGGAAATGCGTTCGACCGAGGCGCCGCGGTAGCCGGCCTCGTTGATGAGGGCCGTGGCCGCGCGCAGGAAGGCGTCCTGGGCGCTCTCCGAGCCGGACGGCGCGCTGAGCGCGGCAGCAAGCGCGTCATCGAGCGCCGTCGTCCCCCACCGGGCCGTCTTGGCGCCGATGCCCCCGACCAGGATGTCGGCCATGCGCGCGGCGGCCACTCCGTAGTCCTCGGGATTGTAGCGCCCGCTCCAGGACATGGTCCACAGCGTGAGCGTCAACAGCAGGTGGGTGCGCGCATTCAGTTCGACCCGCTTGCCCGGCTTGATCGGACCGCTTGCGAGCAGGCGCCTGCATTTGCGGAACATCTCGACATAGGCCGCGAACACGATTTCGGAGTGCGGACTGCCGAGCAGGTGCACGTCGCGGAAGGTCATCAGCTCGCTGCCGTCGGTGACATCGCCGGCGGCGGTGCGGGCCAGGCGTTCGAAGAACAGCGTGACGAAACCGCGCACGCGCTGCTCGGGGCCGGCTTCCTGCGCGGCCGCGGCAATGATGCCGCTCACGGTCTCGATCGAGCGCAGCAGGCAGGCGACGACCAGGTCTTCCTTCTTCTTGTAGTAATAGGTGATGCTGTTGGTGGAAAGGCCCACCGCGCCGGCCACGTCCGACAGCGTCGCGCCCTTCATGCCGCTGCGGTTGAACAGGCGCGCGGCCTCGTGCAGGATGGCCTCGCGCTTCTTCGCGTAGCGCTGGGTCATGCGGCTGGCGTTGACGGGTTCTTCCATGGCGGCACAGGTTCAGAAGTAAATGAGCAGTTGGGCAACGAGCATTATAGCTGCCCGCATGGAGCAGACCGTCTTTTCCAAAAATGCGACGCAACAGCGCTTATGCCAGGCAGCGCTGTGCTATGATTTTCGAATCCACATACCGCCACCACTAAACAAGGCCGAACCCATGATCAGCTTCGCAGGAAAAACAGCCATCGTCACCGGCGCCGGCGGCGGCCTCGGTCGCTGCTACGCGCTCGAACTCGCCCGCCGCGGCGCCCGCGTCGTCGTCAACGACCTGGGCGGCGCCGCCGACGGACGCGGCTCCGGCACCGCGGCCGACGCGGTGGTCGCCGAAATCGTCGCCATGGGCGGCGAGGCGATCGCCAACCGCGCCAGCGTCACCGACCGCGCGGGCGTGGCCGCCATGGTCGAGCAGGCGATGAGTGCCTTCGGGCGCATCGACATCCTGGTCAACAACGCCGGCATCCTGCGCGACAAGAGCTTCATGAAGATGGAACTGGACGACGCCCAGGCCGTGCTCGACGTGCACCTGATGGGTGCCTTCAACTGCACCAAGGCGGTGTGGCCGGTGATGATGGAACAGGAATACGGCCGCATCGTGATGACCACCTCGCCCTCAGGCCTGTACGGCAACTTCGGCCAGGCCAACTACGGCGCCGCCAAGATGGGCCTGGTCGGCCTGATGAACACCTTGCGCATCGAGGGCGCCAAGCGCCACGTCCACGTCAACGCCATCTCGCCGGTCGCGGCCACGCGCATGACGGCCGGGCTGATGCCGCAGGAGCAGCTCGACAAGCTCGGCCCGGAGCACATCGTGCCCGGCGTGGTCTACCTGTGCAGCGAAGGCGCGCCCAGCGGCGCCATCCTGCAGGCGGCCGGCGGCAGCTTCAGCCTGGCCGCCATCGTGGAGAGCCCCTGGGTCGAGCTCGGACCCCAGGCCAGCGCCGACGACGTCGCGGCGCAGTGGGAGCGGATCGCCGACCTCACGAATGCGCGCCCGCGCGGCTGAAGGTCGTCCATGAACAGTACGCCGAGGCCGGCATGAGCGCGATGCCGCCGGCGCTCGACGCGGCCACGCGCAAGCAGGCTGCCTACGACACGCAGGTCGCGCGCGACCTGCCGCGCAACTACGCCGCCAACCTGGTGCACGGTTTCCTCGGCGTGACCGGTTTCCGGCTGGTGACGGCGCCGACCTTCGTGCCGGCCTATATCTTCCTGCTGTCCCAATCGAACCTGACGGTCGGCCTGGCGCTGGCCGGCCAGTCGCTGGGGATGGCGCTGTCCTCGATCTGGAGCGCCACCCTGATCGAACACCGGCGCCGCGTGATGCCGGTGGTGTTCGGCGTCGGCTGGCTGATGCGCGCCCAGGTGCTGGGCCTGGCCCTGTCCGGCTTCTTCCTCGAGGGCGACGCCGCCCTGGTGGCGGTCTGCGTGTTCCTGGCCCTGTTCGGCTTCTTCTGGGGCATGCAGGCGGTCAGTTTCAACTTCGTGATGGCGAAGGTCATTCCGGCAAATCGGCGCGGCCAGCTGGCCGGCATGCGCAACTTCCTCGGCGGGCTGTCGGCGTCGGCGGTCGCCTGGCTCGGCGGCAAATACCTGGTCGAGGCGAACGCCTTCGGCAACGGCTATGCCTCGACCTTCATGGTCGCCTTCGTCCTGACCAGCATCGGCATCTCGGCCTTGAGCTTCCTGCGCGAGCCGGAATCGCTGGCCGTGCGCGCCGCCTCCAGCCTGGCGCAACGCCTGCGCGACGTGCCGGCCATGCTGGGCGCTGACCGCCAGTTCGCGCGCTTCTTCACGGCGCGCGCCCTGGCCGCCTTCGGCATGGCGGCCGCGCCCTTCTACGCCATCCATGCAGGCAAGTTCGTCGATTTGTCGGGCGCGACCCTGGGCTACCTGTCGCTGTCCTTCCTGCTGACCCAGACCGCCAGCAACCTGGCGTGGGGACGGATCGCGGACGCGCGCGGCTACCGGCTGGTGTTCCTGCTCAGCGTGGGCCTGTGGCTGCTGTCGACCCTGGCGCTGATGTTTTCGACCAGCCTGCCGCTGTTCGTGCTGGCCTTCTGCGGCCTGGGCGCGGGCCTGGGCGGCTACCAGATCGCCTCGCAGAACTTCGTGCTGGAGTTCGGCGCCCACCACGAACTGCCGATGCTGATCGCGGTGTCGGACACGGCCTCGCACCTGATGATGGCGCTCGGGCCGCTGCTGGGCGGCGTGCTGGCGCAGCAGTTCGGCTTCGCGCTGGTGTTCTGGACCGCCATCGCGGCCAAGGCGCTGGCGATTGCCGCCATGCTGAGGATGCGCGACCCGCGCGCCGGCGCGGCCAGGGCGGCCGCCCTGTCGCACGACCCGGTGTAGGGTGGGCACTCCGTGCCCACGCGTAAACGATGAGCAGACGCTGCGCCTTGTAAGCGCCAACACGACGCACGCTTCACGCGTGGGCACGGGGTGCCCACCCTACGGCACCCGTCCGCAGCCAATGACGGCCGCTAGCGTCCCGCCGTATAGCCGCCGATGTTGTAGCGCGGATCCGGCTCGACGTAGACCAGCACCTCGTGGTCGAGCATGCCGGGCGGCGCCACCTGGTTCAGCCCAAACATGGCGACGATCGGGCTGACGTCGAAGGCCCAGCCGAACGCTTCTCCCCCACGTTCGAAACGGACGACGTCGCCGCCGACCACGTTGACGTAGCGCGTTTCCGGGCCGATGACGACGGTGCGGGTGGCGGCGGACGGCGGCACCGGCGTGCCGACCAGGTCCTGGCGCGGCGTGACGGGTCCCGCGCAGGCCGCCAGCAGAACCACGGCAAAGCCTGCGGTTGCAAGACGTTTCATTTGGCACTCCTCCAAGGCCAACAGGCGGCGCAAGGATGCGCCGCCTGTTTCGTTGGAGTGCGATTGCGAAGAAGGGGTTCCTGCTGCCGGGCAGGCGGCCCGCAATGACAGGCTCACACCACGCCGCGTTCCTTCAAGCTCGCCAGCCTGTCCGCGGACAGCCCGAGCAGCTCGGACAGCACCGCCTCCGTCCCCTCGCCCAGCTTCGGCGGCGCGCGCCGCACCGGCAGGCGTTCGCCGTTGAAGCGGTAAGGCGAGGCCAGCACCTGGACGCTGCCGACTTCGTCGTGCGGCATGGTCTTCACCAGGCCGCCGTCGACCGCGCGCTGCGAGGTCAGGGCTTCGTGCAGGCCGGCTACTTCGCCGCAGGGGATGCCGACCCGGCTCATGGCGTCCAGCAGGTCGCGCCGCTTGCGGGCGGCGATCTCGCGCCGCAGTTCGGGCATGAGCTCGTCGCGGTGCTGGGTACGGGTCAGGTTGGTCTTGAAGCGTTCGTCGGCCGCGATGTCCGGGCGGTTGATCACGTCCGTGCAGAAGCGCAGGAACTGGCCGTTGTTGCCCACCGCGATCACCAGCGGGCCGTCCTCGGCCTCGTACACCCCGTAGGGCATGATCGAGGGATGGCCGTTGCCGAAGCGCGGAGGATCGTTCCCGCGCAGCAGCGCCTCCAGGCCATAGTAGGCGGTGATCATCAGGCCGCAGTCGAACAGGGCCATGCCGACGTGGCGGCCGGTGCCGGTCTTTTCGCGCTCGTAGAGCGCGGCGAGCACGCCCTGGGCCGCGTACATCCCGGTCATCATGTCCACTGCCGCCACGCCGAATTTCAGCGGCGGCTGGGTCGGCTCGCCGTTCAGCGCCATCAGGCCCGATTCGCCCTGGATCACCAGGTCGTAGCCGGGGCGCGTCGCTTCCGGCCCGGTGCGGTCGTAGCCGGTGATCGAGCAGTAGATCAGGCCGGGCTGCTCCTTGCTCAACGCGTCGTAGCCCAGGCCCATGCGCTCGACGTCGCCGAACTTGAAGTTCTGGATCACGACGTCGCTCTTCCTCACCAGTTCGCGCGCGATCTCCTGTCCTTCCGGGGTCTTCAGGTCGAGGCAGACAGAACGCTTGTTGCGGTTCACGCTGTTGAAGTAGGCGGTCTCGGTCGAGCCGATGCGCATGCCCCAGTCGCGCGTGTCGTCGCCGCGCTCGGGATGCTCGACCTTGATCACTTCGGCGCCGAGGTCGCCCAGCACCATGGCGCACCAGGGGCCGGCGAGCACGCGCGACAGGTCGAGCACGCGCACGCCCGCGAGCGGCAGATTCGATTTGCTAGTCAACATACACTCCACTATTCTCCGCATGCCGGCGCGCAGGGTGCGTCGCCGGGCACGCTATTCTTGTTGCTGGTGCCGGTTCTTGGCAAGGCGCAGCGCGGTGAAATCCGCCGCGCGCTTGGCGAAAAAGGCCGCGATGCCCTCCTGCGCCTCGTCGTCGCCCTGCGACGCGACCATCAGCTTGGCCTCGAGGTCGAGCTGCTCGGCCAGGCTGTTCGAGCCCGCCTGCGCGCACAGGGTCTTGATGCGCGCGTTCGCGTTCGCCGGACCATCGGCCACGCGCGCCGCCAGCGCCACCGCTTCCGCCAGCGCCGCGCCGCGCTCGGTGAGCCGGTTCACCGCGCTCAGCGCGTGCAGGCGCTCGGCCGTGAGCCGCTCGCCCAGCAGGCACAGTTCCGTCATCAGCTGGCGCGACAGGAACTGCGACAGGAAGGCGGTGGCGCCGCCGTCCGGGCTGAGGCCCACCTTCACGTACGCCATGGCGAAGAAAGCGTCGCGCGCCGAGACCAGCATGTCGCAGGCCAGCGCCAGCGACAGCCCGGCGCCGGCCGCGCCGCCCTCGACCGCCGCGATGACGGGCTTCGGGCAGGCGCGGATCGCGCGGATGGTCTCGTGCAGGCGCTCGATCTTCAGTCGGCGTTCGCTTGGGGCCAGTTCGCGCCGCGTGGCCAGCGCCCGTAGATCGCCGCCGGCGCAGAAGAATTCGCCGTCGCCGACCAGCACGATGGCGCCGATCGCCGGGTCGGCCGCCGCATCAAGCAGGGCCGACTGCAGCGCGTCATACAGCTCCGGCCGGATCGCATTGCGCGCGGCAGGATTGCTGTTGACGAGGACGCGCACGGCGCCCTCGGTGCGCACAAGAAGCGCGTCGCTCATGCCGCGACCAATTCACGGCCGAGCGCAATGTAGCGCTCCAGGTGGTGGTCTTCGTCGCCGAGCTGGTGGTCGATCATCACCAGGCGCTTGGCGAAGTGGGCCATCGGCAGTTCCCAGGTCATGCCGATGCCGCCGTGCAGCTGGATGCATTCTTCCGCCACCAGGGTGCCGATGCGGCCGATGCTCATCTTCGCGCTCGAGAGGGCGCGCTCGCGCGTGATGCGATCAAGCTCCAGCGCGGCGGCGGCGTTGATGACGGCCGAGCGGGCCTGCTCGATTTCCAGCAGCAGGTCGGCCATGCGGTGCTGCAGGGCCTGGAAGGAGCCGATCGGGACGCCGAACTGCTTGCGGGTGCGCAGGTAGTCGAGGGTCGCGGCCTTGGCCGCTTCCATCGCGCCCAGCGCCTCCGCGCACAGCGCCAGGATGCCGCGGCCGACCGCGCGCTCCAGCGTGGCGTACGCCTTGCCCTCTTCGCCCAGCAGGGCCGCACCGGTCAGCTGCACGTTCTTGAACGTGACGTCGGCCACGCGGCCGCCGTCCATGGTCGGGGTGCCTCGCACCGAAACGCCCGGCGCGTCCTTCGGCACCAGGAACAGCGAGATGCCGTCTTCCGCGTCGATGGCGCCCGAGGTGCGGGCCGAGACCACGAACACGTTCGCCGATTCGCCCGCCTGCACCACGGCCTTGGCGCCGTCCAGCACCCAGGCCTCGCCCTCGCGCCGGGCGGTGGTTTGCACGCGCGCCAGTTCGTAGTGGGTCTCCGGCTCGTCGTGGGCAAAGGCGGCGATGGTGGCGCCGGCCGCGATCTCTTCCAGTACGGCCTTCTGCTCGGCATTCCCGGCAAACGCAATCGCCTCGGCCGCCAGCACGGCGCTGCCCAGCAAGGGTTCGAGCACCAGGCCGCGGCCCAGCGCCTCGAAAACCACGGCGACGTCGAAGCCGCCGCCGCCGAAGCCGCCGTCTTCCTCGCGCAGCAGCGCGCCGATGACGCCCAGTTCCGCGAATTTTTCCAGTTGTTCGGACGAGAAGCCCTGGCTTGAGGCGGCGATGCGGTTGCGCGTCTCGAAGTCGTACTGTTCGGCGATGTAGCGGTTCAGGCTATCCGCCAGCATGCGCCGTTCTTCAGTGTGTTCGAAGTTCATGTGTCTCCCCTTACAGTCCGAGGATCATCTTGGAGATGATGTTTTTCTGGATTTCGTTCGAGCCGCCGAAGATCGACAGCTTGCGGTTGTTGAAGTACTGGGCCGTCGCGGCGGCTGCGAAGTCCGGACCGAACTGCTCGCCCGCGTAATCGGCATCGAGCATGTCCTGGGTGAACGGACGGGCGTAGACGCCCATCGCACGGCGCGTCAGCGACAGGATCTCCTGGCGGATCTCGGTGCCGCGGATCTTCAGCATCGAGCTTTCCGCACCCGGCACGCCGCCGCCAGCCACCGCCGCGATCACGCGCAGGTTGGTCGTCTTCATGTTCTCCAGGTCGATCTCGACGCGGGCCAGGCGCGACGCGAACGAGGGATCGTCCAGCAGCGGCTTGCCGTTGCGGGTTTGCGTGGCGGCGATGCGCTTCAGGCGCGCCAGCGCGGCCACCGAGAAGCCGACGCCGGCGATGTTGGTGCGCTCGTAGGTCAGCAGGTACTTGGCGCAGGTCCAGCCGCGGTTCTCTTCGCCGACCAGGTTCTCCGCCGGGACGCGCACGTCGGTGAAGAACACCTCGTTCACTTCATGTTCGCCGTCGAGCGTGATGATCGGGCGCACTTCGACGCCCGGGCTGTTCATGTCGACCAGCAGGAAACTGATGCCTTCCTGCTTCTTGGCTTCGCGGTTGGTGCGCACCAGGCAGAAGATCATGTTGGCGTGCTGGCCCAGCGTGGTCCAGGTCTTCTGGCCGTTGACGATGTAATGGTCGCCGCCCGCATCGGTGCCGCGCACGGCGGTCGTCTTCACCGCGGCCAGGTCGGAGCCGGCGCCCGGTTCCGAGTAGCCCTGGCACCACCAGTCCGAGCCGTCCAGGATGCGCGGCAGCCAGTAGCGCTTCTGGGCCTCGTTGCCGTACTTGATCAGGACCGGGCCCAGCATGTTGACGCCGAAGGGCACGATGCGCGGCGCGTTCGCCAGCGCGCACTCGTTCTCGAAGATGAACTTCTCGATCGCGTTCCAACCCGGGCCGCCGTATTCTTCCGGCCAGTGATTGGCCAGCCAGCCGCGCGCGTTCAGGATCGCGTGCCACTCTTCCATGTCGGCCTTGCTTAAATGCTTGCCGTTGGCGACCTTGTCGCTCAGGCGCTTCGGCAGCTTCTCGGCCAGGAAGGCGCGGACTTCTTCGCGAAATGCTTCTTCTTGTGGGGTGAAATTCAGATCCATGACTATCCTCAGAAAATCTCGAACAGGCCCGCCGCGCCCATGCCGCCGGCGATGCACATCGTGACGACCGCATACTTGGCCTTGCGGCGGCGGCCTTCCAGCAGCACGTGGCCGGCCAGGCGCGCGCCGGTCATGCCGAACGGGTGGCCGATCGAGATCGCGCCGCCGTTCACGTTCAGGCGCTCGTCGGGAATGCCGAAGCGCTGCTGGCAATAAATGGCCTGCGAGGCGAAGGCTTCGTTCAGCTCCCACAGGTCGATGTCGGCCACCGTCAGGCCGAAGCGCTTGAGCAGCTTCGGCACCGCGAACACCGGCCCGATGCCCATCTCGTCCGGCTCGCAGCCGGCCACGGCCAGGCCGCGGAAGGCGCCCAGCGGGGAAAGATTCAGGCGCTCGGCTTCCTTCGCCTCCATCATGACGCAGGCCGAGGCGCCGTCCGACAGCTGCGAGGCGTTGCCGGCCGTGATGAACTTGTCCGGACCCATCACCGGCGCCAGCTTGGCCAGACCTTCATAGGTGGTGCCGCGGCGGTTGCAGGTGTCCGCATCGACCGTCACTTCGCGCTGCGAGACGGCGCCGGTTTCCTTGTCGGTGACCTGCATGGTGGTGGTGCAGGCGACGATTTCGTCCTTGTAACGGCCGGCGAGTTGCGCTTCCTCGGTCTTGCGCTGCGACTCCGCCGAGAAGCGGTCCTGGGCTTCGCGGCTGATGCCGTAGCGGGCGGCGACGATGTCGGCGGTATCGATCATCGGCAGGTAGAGCTCGGGCTTGTTCTCGAGGATCCACGGATCGATGCCGGAGTCGCCCTTCTCGCGGGTGCGGATCTGCGAGATGCTCTCGACGCCACCGGCGATCACGGCCGGAGCGCCGTCGACGACGATGCGGCCGGCGCCGATGGCGATCGCCTGCAGGCCGGAAGCGCAGAAGCGGTTCACGGTGGTGCCGGCGATCGAGATCGGCAGGCCGGCGCGGATCACAGTCTGGCGCGCGACGTTGCGGCCGGTGGTGCCTTCCGGATAGCCGCAGCCGAGGATGGCGTCCTCGATCAGCGCCGGGTCGATGCCGGCGCGCTCGACGGCGGCGCGCACGGCATAGGCGGCCAGCTGGGGACCGGAGGTGATGTTGAATTCGCCGCGGTGCGCCTTGGTCAGCGGCGTACGGGCGGTTGAAACGATGACGGCTTCGCGCATGGCGAGTCTCCTGGTTTATTAGCTTTACTTATCTGAACTGCTTATTTATTCGCATGGCTTATAGAAGCGCTATTTACCGAGCTGATTCAGGCTGCCGAAATCCTGGCCCTTCTCGACCAGCTCCACCAGCAGCGGCGACGGCTGCCAGAACAGCGGGTCTTCCTTGGCGAATTCCTGGATGTCGGCCAGGATCTTCGGCAGGCCGACGCTGTCGGCGTACTTCATCGGGCCGCCGCGGTAGCGCGGGAAGCCGTAGCCGTGGACGAAAGTCACGTCGACGTCCAGCGGACGCAAGGCGATTTTCTGGTGCACGACGTTCGCGCCCTCGTTGATCATCGCGGCCAGGTAGCGGCGCACGATCTCCTCGTCGGTGAAGCTGCGCGGTGTGATGCCGGCGCGCTGGCGCTCGGCCTCGATGATGGCTTCGACTTCCGGGTCCGGCGTGCCGACGCGGGCGCCTTCCGGATACAGGTAGTAGCCGCGGCCGGTCTTCTGGCCGAACCAGCCGCGCTCGCACAGGCGGTCGGCGATCTGGACGTAGCGCGCCTTCGGGTCGCGCGTGGCGGCGCGGCGCTTGCGGGTGGCCCAGCCGATGTCGCCGCCGGCCAGGTCCGAGACCTGGAACGGTCCCATCGGGTAGCCGAAGTCGCGCAGGGCCTTGTCGATCTGGTAAGGCGAGGCGCCGTCTTCCATCATGTGGTGGGCGGCCTGTCCATACACCGCGAGGATGCGGTTGCCGATGAAGCCGTCGCAGACGCCGGCGCGCACCGGGGTCTTCTTCAGCTTTTTCGCCAGCTCGAAGGCGGTGGCGACGACGTCGCTCGACACCTTGGCCGGCACCACGATCTCGAGCAGCTTCATGATGTTCGCCGGCGAGAAGAAGTGCAGGCCGATCACGTCCTGCGGACGCGAGATGCTGGCCGCGATCCCGTCGATGTCGAGGTAGGAGGTATTCGTGGCCAGCACCGCGCCCGGTTTGCAGACGCGATCGAGTTCCGCGAACACGGCTTTCTTGACGCCCATGTCCTCGAACACGGCTTCGATCACCAGGTCGACCTGGGACAGCGCATCGTACTGGGTCGAGCCGTTCCAGCGCGCCATGACGGCGGCCTTGGCGTCTTCCGTCATGCGGCCCTTCTTGACCTGGCCGTCGTAGACTTTTTCGACGTTCTTGCGGCCGCGCGCCAGCGCTTCCTCGTCGCGCTCGATCATGGTGACCGGCAGGCCGGCGTCTAGGGCGGCGACAGCAATGCCGGCGCCCATGGTGCCGCCGCCGACGATGCCGACGCTGGCGACCGCGCGCGGTTTCGCCTCGCGCGTTTCCGGCGACTTGGCCGTTTCACGCTCGGCGAAGAAGGCGTGCACCAGGCCGGCGCGCTGTGGGCTGTCCAGGCATTCGAGGAACAGCTTGCGCTCGAGCGCCAGGCCTTCGTCGAAGCCCAGGTCGAGGGCGCCCTGCACCGCATCGACGATCTTCAGTGGCGAGAACAGGCCGCGGGATTTCTTCGCGGTCTCGACGCGTGCGGCCTCGATGGCGGCGCGCTGTTCCTCGCGGTTGGCCAGGGCCTGCGCTTCGCTGGTGCGGCGCACCGGGGCGCCGGATGCCAGCAGTTCCCTGGCGTAGGCGATGCCGGCGGCGGCGTCCTCGCCCTGCGCGACGCGGTCGACCAGGCCGAGTTTTGCCGCTTCCGCCGCGCTCGCGTGGCGGCCCGACAGCATCAGGTCCAGCGCCGCCTGCGCGCCGATCAGGCGCGGCGTGCGCTGGGTGCCGCCGGCGCCGGGCAGCAGGCCGAGCGCCACTTCCGGCAGGCCCAGCTTGGCGCTCGGCAGCGCAATGCGGTAATGGGCGGACAGCGCGATCTCGAGGCCGCCGCCGAGGGCCGCGCCGTGGATGGCGGCGACCACCAGCTTGTTCGACGCCTCGATGCGGTTGCAGACATCGGGCAGCGCCGGCGGCAGCGGCGGCTTGCCGAATTCGCGGATGTCCGCGCCGCCCAGGAAGTTGCGGCCGGCGCCCGCCAGCACGATGGCCTTGACGCTGGCGTCGCCGTCGGCGGCGTCGATCGCCTCCATCAGGCCGCGGCGCACGTCGACGCCGAGGGCGTTGACGGGCGGGTTATCGATGGTTACCAGAAGGATGTCGCCATGCTGTTCACGCACGACCTGGGCAGCTGCGCCGGAATTCATGAATCCTGTCTCCTTGTCTTGTAGTGGATCGCAAAGTTGCGGCTGCCTGAGCAGCGGTTCGCTGTGCGAAATAGTGTTTTGCAATTTGCAGCGAAGTCAACGATAACCCATTTTTAACGCGGATGTAAACGCCCGAACGCAGCCGATTTCACGCCCGCAAAAATCGTTTTCCCGCCTTTTTACCCAGCCCTCATAGGAGCGTCAATATCCGACATTTCGCAGTGCGAACGACCATTTCACAAAACAGTTGACACCCCCGTTTTTCGTATGTGATCATCAATTCCAGACTCAGCCACAGATGCTGGGCATTGGAGACATACGAGATGGACGAAATCCAGTCATTCACTGAGGAAGACAACGCCAAGGACCGTCAATTCGTGACCGCCCTGGCGCGCGGCCTCGAGATCCTGCGCTGCTTCCGGCCCGGCGAGGCGTCGCTCACGAATAGCGAAATGGCCAAGCGCACCGGCATGCCGAAGCCGACGATCTCGCGCCTGACCTATACGCTGACCCGCCTCGGCTACCTGACCTATTCCCCCGACCAGGGCCGCTACCAGCTCGGCGCCCCGGTGCTCGCCCTCGGCTACACCCTGCTCGCCAACATCGACGTGCGCAAGCTCGCCCGTCCCGCGATGCAGGAACTGGCCGAATACGCCCAGTGCAGCGTCGCGATCGGCATCCGCGACCGCCTGGACATGGTGTACGTCGAGGCCTGCCGCGGCAGCGCCGCCGTCACCCTGCGCCGCGACGCCGGCTCGCGCATCCCGCTGGCGACCACCGCGATGGGCAAGGCTTATCTGTGCGGCCTGCCCCAGGCCGACCGCGACTTCCTGATGGACCACATCCGCCTGCACGCGGAAACCCAATGGCCGAAGCTCAAGGCCGATCTCGAACAAGGCTTCAAGGACTACCAGGACCGCGGCTTCGTGCTGTCCTCGGGCTTGTGGGACGCCAACATCAGCGCCGTCGGCGTGCCCCTGATCGACCCCGAGAACGCCAAGACCATGGCCTTCAACTGCGGCGGACCGGCCTTCCTGCTGCCGAAGGAAAAGCTGGTCGAGGACCTGGGCCCGCGCCTGGTGCAACTGGTGCGCAACGTGGGAACGAGCATGGGGCGCCACATCGCTTAGGCGGGCGCCCCGCAACCCGGCAAACAGGGGATCCCCGCACCGTCCCGCTATCGCGGCATGGTGCGACGCCCCCGGCTTGCCATCGATTTTGTAGAACGAATGACGGACGGGCGGGCGCCCGCCGGCACGGAAAGGCGGCTCCGCCAGCGGAGCCAGTATCGACAACAATCTGAAAAGGTGGAGACAATGAGCAAGATTAAGACAATCGCTTTCGCAGTGTGCGCAGCCCTGGGCGCCGGCTCGGCATATGCGGAGGAATTCCTGGTCGGCGTGCAGATCCCGCTGACCGGCCCGCTGGCGCGCGTCGGCATGGGCACCCAGGAAGGCATCCGCGTGGCGGCCGAGGTCTTCAACAAGACCAACGGCAAGCACACCATCAAGCTGGTCACCGTCGACGACGAATCCGCCCCCGCCAAGGCCGTCGCCGCCGTCGAGAAGCTGGCCAGCCAGGGCGTGGTCGCCGTCACCGGCGGCTACGGCTCGAACAACATCTCGCCGGCCTCGGACGCCGCCAACAAGCTGGGCCTGGCCTACATCACCTCGGGCGGCGTCGACGACGGCCTGGTGAAGGCCGGCCGCAAGAACTTCTTCCGCATTAATAATACCGAGGGCTACCAGAAAGCCCTGGTGGGCCTGATCGGCGACCTGGGCGTGAAGTCGGTCTCGATCATCTACTCGACCAAGGACGCCACCCACGGCCTGGCCGCCGACGTCGAGAAGACCCTGGGCGCCAAGGGCATCAAGGTCGCGATGCACGCCTTCGACCCGGCCATCACCGACTTCAAGCCGATCCTGAACAAGGTCAAGCTGCGCGACCGCTCGGAATTCATCGCCATGGTCGGCTACGAGAACGAATACGTCGGCATCCTGCGCGCCGCCCGCGTCCTGAAGCCGACCACGGTCAAGGCCATCGCCGGCGTCTGGTCGCTGGCCACGCCGAAGATGGCGGCCGACTTCCCCGACCTGATGCCGAACGTCTACGGCACCGCGGTCCTGCCCTTCCCGGTGAACTTCACCACCGCCGACGGCAAGGCCTTCGGCGAAGCCTACACCAGGCTGCACAAGAAGGAACCCGACTACCTCGGCCAGTTCGGCTACGTGCAATCGATGCTGCTGTTCGAAGCGATCGCACGCGCCGCCGACGCCGGCACCATCAAGAAGGGCGGCGTCATCGAGGAAATGCGCAAGACCGACCGCCAGACCCTGATCGGCCGCGTGCAGTTCGACGCCAACGGCGACAACAAGAACTTCACCCAGCGCATGGGCCAGCACCAGGGCAAGAAGGTCGAACTGGTCTGGCCGAAGGACGCGGCGACCGCCAAGCCGGTCTTCCCGGGCGTGCCCTGGTAAATAGTTAGTGCAGGAAGCGGGCAGGATCCCCTGCCCGTTCGAATCTCGATGGGAATGCAGAAATGACGGACTTGATCTTACAAGCCGTGTATTCAGGACTCTTGCAGGGCGGCTCCTACGCCCTCATCGCACTTGGCCTGGCGCTGGTCTTCGGCGCCATGAAAGTGATCAACCTGGCACACGGCGAACTGGTACTGCTGGCGGCGTACATCGCCTACACGGTGGAATCGAAACTTGGCTGGAACCCGCTGACCGCCATCCCGGTGGCCGTGATCGTCGTGACGATCACCTCGGCGTTGCTGTACTTCGTGGTGGGTAAAATCCGCACCAACCGCGAAATCAATTCGCTCACCCTGACCTATGGCGTCGGCGTGATCCTGACCAACCTGGTGCTGATGATCTGGAGCGCCGACGTGCGCGCCACCAGCTCGAGCTGGATGCAGGAAGCCTTCGTGGTCGGCGAACTCTATTCCATGCGCTCCGAAGTGCTGTTCTTCGGCGTCAGCATCGTCCTGATCGTCGCCCTCTGGTGGTGGCTGTCGCGCTCCTGGTATGGCCGCGCCGTGCGCGCCGTCTCGAGCAACCGCGACGCCGCCAAGCTGATGGGCATCAATCCCGGCAAGACCGAACTGGTCTCCTTCGTCGTGGCCGGCATCCTGGCCGCTTTTGCCGGCGTCGCCCTGTTCAGCTATGGCGTGATCACCCCGGCCTACGGCAGCGTGCTGACCGTGAAGGCCTTCATCATCACCGTCCTGGCCGGCATCGGCTCGATCCCGGGCGTGCTGATCGGCGCCGTCCTGCTGGGCGTGGCCGAATCGCTCACCGTCACCCTGGCCAGCTCGGCCCTGCAAGAACTGGCCGGCATGGGCCTGTTCCTGCTGGTCCTGTTCGTCATGCCTAACGGCCTGTTCGGTGCTGCACGGAGGCGCGGATAACGATGACTAAACAAGTGAACAAACTCCTGATCGCGGTCGTGGCGGCCGCCTACGTCCTGGTCCCGCTGCTCCTCGGCGGCGACGCCTACGTGATGAGCCTGGTGATCGCCTCGCTGGTCATCGGCGGCATCGCGCTGTCCTGGGCCCTGCTGGGCAACCTGGGCGGCATGGTCAGCTTCGGCCACGCGGCCTTCTTCGGCGTCGGCGCGTATACGTCGGCGGTGCTGAGCATGCAGCACGGGGTGCCGATCTTCCTCGGCCTGCTGCTGGGCGGCGTCGGCGCGGTGCTGTCGGCGATCCTGATGCTGCCGGTGCTGCGCCTGCGCGGCCCTTACTTCGCGCTCGCCATCCTGGCCTATGCCCACATCTTCCGCATCCTCGCCACCGAGTGGGAATCGGTCACGGGCGGCTCGGCCGGCATCGCCAGCATCCCGCAGCTGCCGACCGTGTTCGGCTTCGACTTCGCCAGCAAGATCGGCAACTATCTGGTGATCCTGACCATCGTGCTGGCGTTCGCCTGGATCTACGACCGCATCCGCCGCAGTCCGCACGGCCTGGCCCTGCGCGCCATGCACGACAGCGAGGACGCAACCCGCGTGGTGGGCGTCAACAACACCCTGCTGAAAGCGTTGATGCTGCTGGTATCGGCCTTCATGTGCGGCGTGGTCGGCGCCTTCAACGCGCACTACATCAACTTCCTCGAGCCGGACTACGCCTTCAGCGCGCTGTGGGTGACGATCCCGATCGTGGCGGCCATCTTCGGCGGCTACCGCACCATCACCGGCCCGCTGGTCGGCGCGGTCGTGGTCTACCTGGTCGACCAGCTGTTCGTGAAGAACATCATGCCGACCGGCCACCAGCTGGTGCTCGGCCTGGTCCTGGTGGTGATGATCATCGCCAGCCCGGACGGCCTGCTCGGCCTGTTCCGCAAGTTCATGAGGAAAAAAGATGCTGCAGCTTGAAAACGTCACGGTCCGCTTCGGCGGCCTCACGGCGGTCAACGACGTCACGCTGTCGGTCGGCACCGGCGACGTGGTCGGCCTGGTCGGCGCCAACGGCGCCGGCAAGACCACCCTGTTCAATGCCATTTCCGGCCTGGTGCGCCCGACCACCGGCCGCATCGTGTTCAACGGCAGCGACGTGCTGCGCGCGCCGATGTACCAGCGCGCCCGCATGGGCATCGGCCGCACCTTCCAGATCCCGCAGCCGATGCACGAGCTGACGGTGCGCCAGAACCTGGAAGTGGCCCAGCGCTTCGGCACGGGCGCCATCGACAGGAAGCGCATCGACGAGATCCTGGCCTTCACCAACCTCACCGCCAAGGCCGAGCGCGACGCTTCGACCAGCCTGGCGCTGACCGAACTGAAGGCGCTGGAAGTGGCCAAGGCCTTGTCGACCAACCCCAAGCTGCTGCTGCTGGACGAAGTGCTGGCCGGCCTGGAGACCAACGGCAAGCGCGCCTTCATGAACATGCTGAAGGACCTGCACCAGCAGTTCGCGGTCGGGATCGTCATCATCGAGCACGACATCGAGACCATCAGCAACCTGTGCCAGCGCGTCGCCGTGCTGAACTTCGGCGGCCTGATCGCCGAGGGCACGCCGGCCGAGGTGTTCAACGACCCGGCCGTGATCAAGAGCTATACGGGAGGCTGAGATGCTGGAGATTCAAAACGTACGCGCCGGCTACGGCGCCATCAACGTGCTGTGGGACCTGTCGCTGTCGATCGCGCCGGGCAAGCTCACCACCATCATCGGCCAGAACGGCGCCGGCAAGACCACCCTGCTGCGCGCCATCATGGGCCTGATCCCGGTGTCGCAGGGCGCCATCACGCTCGACGGCAAGCCCCTGAACGGCACCCCGACCTGGGACATGATGAACGTCTCGATGGCGATGATCCCGGAGGGCCGCATGGTCTTTCGCGACATGACGGTCGAGGAAAACCTGATGATGGGCGCCTTCGCCCCCCAGCACCGCGCCAGGGCGTCAAGCAACCTGGAACGCTCCTACGAGATGTTCCCGCGCCTGCGCGAACGGCGCAGGCAGCTGGCCGGCTCGCTGTCCGGCGGCGAAGCCCAGATGCTGGCGATGGCGCGCGGCCTGATGAGCGACCCGAAAGTCCTGATCATCGACGAGCCTTCGCTCGGCCTGGCGCCGGTGATGGTCAACGAACTGTTCGAGATACTGGGCCGGCTGAAGCAAGATGGCCGCACCATGATCCTGGTCGAGCAGAACACCCACCGCGCGGTGGGCGTAGCGGACCACGTCTACCTGCTGCAAAGCGGTAAAGTGGTGCTGTCGCAGGCCGCGTCCGAGGTCAGCCTGGACCATCTGCACGACCTGTATTTCGCGCGCTGAGCCGGGAGTATCGACATGAGCTTGATTGAAGAGTACGGCCCGCGCGAATCGATGGAGTACGACGTCGTGGTCGTCGGCGGCGGGCCCGCGGGCCTGGCCGCAAGCATCCGGCTGAAACAGCTGGCCCGGGACAAGGGCCAGGAAGTCTCGGTCTGCGTGCTGGAGAAAGGCGGCGAGATCGGCGCCCACATCCTCTCGGGCGCCGTCATGGACCCGATCGCGATCACCGAGCTGTTCCCGGACTGGAAGGAGCTCGGCGCGCCGCTGAATACCCCGGTGACGGAGGACCAGGTCCTGTTCCTCACCGAATCGAAGGCTTACCGCACCCCGGGCTTCATGGTGCCGAAGATGCTGACCAACCACGGCAACTACATCGTCTCGCTGGCGAACGTCACGCGCTGGCTCGGTCAGCAGGCCGAAGCGCTGGGCGTGGAGATTTTCCCCGGCTTCCCCGCCGCCGAGATCCTCTACAACGAGGACGGCTCCGTGAAAGGCGTCGCCACCGGGAACATGGGCGTCAAGCGCGACGGCGAGCCCGGTCCCGACTTCCAGCTCGGCATGGAGCTGCACGCGAAGTACACCTTCTTCGCCGAGGGTTCGCGCGGCCACCTCGGCAAGCAGCTGATGGCGAAGTACGACCTGAACCGCGATGCCGACCCGCAGACCTACGGCATCGGCATCAAGGAACTGTGGGAGATCGACCCGGCGAAACACAAGCCGGGCCTGGTGATCCACACCGCCGGCTGGCCGCTCGACAACAGCACCTATGGCGGTTCCTTCCTCTACCACCTGGAGAACAACCAGGTCGCGGTGGGCTTCGTGGTCGGCCTGGCTTACCAGAACCCGTACTTGTCACCCTTCGAGGAATTCCAGCGCTACAAAACGCACCCGGCGATCCGCGGCTACTTCGAAGGCGGCAAGCGCATCTCCTATGGCGCGCGCGCCATCACGGCGGGCGGCCTGCAGTCCCTGCCCAAGACCGTGTTCCCGGGCGGCGCGCTGATCGGCTGCGACGCCGGCTTCCTGAACACCAGCCGCATCAAGGGCAGCCACGGCGCGATCAAGACCGGCATGCTGGCCGCCGAAGCGGCGTTCGCGGCGCTGGGCGCCGGCCGCCAGCACGACGAATTGAACAGCTATCCGGAAGCCTTCAAGGCGTCCTGGCTGCACGAAGAGCTCTACGTGGCGCGCAACTTCAAGCCGTGGATGAGCAAGGGGCTGTATCTCGGCACCGTCATGACCGGCATCGACCAGATGGTCTTCAAGGGCAAGGCGCCCTGGACGCTGCGCCACAAGCACGCGGACCACGAATGCCTGCGCCCGGCGTCCGAGTTCCAGCCCATCGCCTATCCCAAGCCGGACGGCAAGCTGACCTTCGACAAGCTGTCGTCGGTGTTCATCTCGAACACCAACCACGCCGAAGACCAGCCGGTGCACCTGACGCTGAAGAACCCCGCGATTCCCGTCGAGGTCAACCTGGCGAAATTCGCCGGTCCCGAGCAGCGCTACTGCCCTGCCGGCGTCTACGAATTCGTGAAGCTTGAGACAGGCCAGGACCGCCTGCAGATCAACGCCCAGAACTGCGTGCACTGCAAGACCTGCGACATCAAGGACCCGACCCAGAACATCGTCTGGGTCACGCCCGAGGGCGGCGGCGGGCCGAACTACCCGAACATGTAAACAATTTTAGAAAGAGACCACCATGACCAAACGAACCGCATTCCACTGGGACGATCCGCTGCTGCTGGACCAGCAACTCACCGACGAAGAGCGCATGGTGCGCGACGCGGCCGCCGCCTACTGCCAGGACAAGCTGCAGCCGCGCATCCTCGAGGCCTTCCGCCACGAGACCATGGACACCTCGATCTTCCGCGAAATGGGCGAACTGGGCCTGCTGGGCCCGACCATCCCCGAGCAATACGGCGGCCCGGGCCTGAACTACGTCGCCTACGGCCTCATCGCGCGCGAGGTCGAGCGCGTGGACTCGGGCTACCGCTCGATGATGAGCGTGCAGTCGTCGCTCGTGATGGTCCCGATCTACGAGTTCGGCAACGAAGCGACGAAACAGAAATACCTGCCCAAGCTGGCCACCGGCGAATGGATCGGCTGCTTCGGCCTGACCGAACCGAACCACGGCTCGGATCCGGGCTCGATGGTGACCCGTGCCCGCAAGGTCGACGGCGGCTACAGCTTGAGCGGCTCGAAGATGTGGATCACGAACTCCCCGGTCGCCGACGTGTTCGTCGTCTGGGCCAAGGACGACGAAGGCGCGATCC
>NZ_DAMCPG010000060.1:0-22319 GCF_032106685.1 Massilia sp. | reverse complement strand
CGTCATCGGAATAAAGCCGCAGTCCGCATATTTCTTGCACAACATCTCGCGCATATCGTTGATGCCGTTCTTCTGGACAATCACGATGTTCTCGCAGTAGCGCTGCAAACCGTCATGATTGAGATCGCTCTTGACGGTGCAGTGCAGGCTGGGCGCGAGCGCGCTCAGGTGGTGATTGCTGAATGTACGCAGGAACACCTGGTTGAACTGGCTGCCTGTCGGGGTTGCCTCGAGCATGGCGATCATCCGGCGTCCATCAGGCGTGAGTTGCGGCTGGTACTGGATGCCGTACCACTCCCTGAGCATGCGCAGGGCGCGGCCAATCTCCTCACGCTGCTCACGGTTCCCCATGCGCGCCATCGACGTGATCTCGTCGTCGCTCGCCTTCGCCGGTGTTGCGGCAAAGCCCGGTGTCGGCGATGTTCCTTCCTGCGGCGCGACGATCTGCGGATCGCGCATCGGATCCGTGCCGGCCGCAAGCTCGGTCATGCGAAGTGCCGAGTAATGGTGGTTGATGATGAAGACGAGGTAGTTCTTCTCGAACTGGGCCGTGTTGCCCCTGCCGGGGCCCTCCGCATGTGCCATCCCGGCCGAAGCGGCAAGGACACCCAGGCTGAGCGCGGCGCGGCAAGCCAGTGCACGCGATTGTGCCGAAAGGGAAAAACGATTCAGTTTCAGGTTCTGTGCTTTCATGTCATGCTCCTTGATCGTGGTGGATTAGTCCATCTGGCTCTTGCTTATGCGCGGTACCGCCGCGCCCGGCGTGCAAACGCTGCTGCGGCCAGGCCCGTCAGCAACATTGCGTGGGAGGATGGTTCGGGGACCGGCGCAACACTGTCATTGGTCGCCAGGACAACATTGTTGGCAGTCGCCCAGTAAACGTTGCCTTGCTCGCCGATCGTGCGCAGTGTGATTTCGGTGAGAGCGTTGGTTGAAATGAATCCGAAGAACGCGCTCAGGGACGAGCCGTCGAGCGTGTAAGCGATCCTGTCGGATCCGCTAGCAGCGGTCAGCTCGATGGTGTGACCAGGCACGAGCGCACCGTAGGCGTCGGTTGCAAAGAAACTGCCCCCGAAGGCGAAAACATCCGGCGCAAATCCGCGGAACGTCAGCACATCGCTTGCCATCGTCGACGTCAGGAAGGTGTCGCCGTTGAATGTCGCGGGATAGAAGCCGGCATCGCTCGGACCTGCAGCGACGTGGTAACTGTAGGAGCCCGCCGTGCGCTCAAGCTCGCCTTCGACCTGGCTAGCCTCCAGGTCTTCGAAGTCATCGGTACCGGACCTCGTGGTCGTGGCGCCGAATGCCGACCTGTCGTGGACGAGAATGATGCCGGCATGGGCTGGCGTGACCATCGGTAAAAAAAGCGAAGCAATGACTATCGCACCACGAAGAAAATGGTTGCGCTTCATGTAACCCCCATCGATTGTGAGTATTTTTGGACGAACACGTTCGGACCGGCGTACCAAAGGCACGCCAGCTGTGTGTGGTCGAGGTCATGACGTCGGTGGTGCACCGCCGGAGCGCCTGGAACACTCCAGACGGGCGGCCGCACTGTCGTTCAGGCGCGCGGAGGTGGATCGGGAACGGGAGGGGTGTGAGAGGAGAAAGCCGTGATGGCCCTGGTCCAATCCTGAAGCTCAGGGGCTGGTGATGCCAGGTTCGTCACGGCGGGCAGCGGGGCAAACGGAACCATGAACTTTGCGCAGCATTGAGCAGCCGACACGCAGCAGCATTCGTCACCATCTGAATCTGGAGCATCGCCCGTCTCGGCGCATGCGTCTGTCTGGGAGTGATGCCCGATGTCAAGCATCGAGCAGGTCACTGCCGCGTTGGCGTACCCGTGGTACCCAACCATCAGACAAAGCAAATACATCACCAGTGTGCGTAGCGCAGCCATGCAAAAACTCTAACAGGACTGGCGAAGCTGGCGTGCACGATACCGTCCGGAAATCGGGTGTCGTACTTTTCGGTAGCTGGAATGGCAGCGCAGCCGGCCTGCCGCGCTGCCGGGATGAGTCACTTATTTTCCGGACGCCTGATGCTTGGCCAGCCAGTCGTCGAGCTTCTTGATTTCCTTGGTCTGATCGGAAACGATCTTTTTGGCCATCTGCTTCAGGTTCGCATCCTTACCCTTCTCGAGCTCAGCGCGGGCCATGTCGACACCGGCCTGATGGTGCGAACGCATCATCATGGCAAAGTCATGATCGTGGTCGCCAGTCATCGGCATGGAGGACATTTTCTGGTGCATCTCGTCCATGGTCTTCATCATGTCATGGCCGCCGCCGGCATGCTGCTGTGCCCCTGCGGCGGGAGCACTACCGTGCTGCGCATGGCTATTTTGCGCGAGCGTGTTTCCCGCAACGCCAAATACGAGCATGAGGCTGCCGGCTGTACAGACGATTCGTGACTGGATCTTTTTCATCTTCAGCTCCTTTTCGATGTCAAGATATCGCGCAGCAGTTGCGCCACGCGTCCAGGTCCGATCATCGTGCCAGTCGGCCCGTCGCGGCTGTGCGGTGCCACACGTTAAGGCAACATGCAGGCCGGCATGCGCGTCATCCGGCTGACTTTGGTCAAGCTTAAAGCTGTTCGAAACAGAAAAGCGTCGTGCTATACTCAGCAAATCTATGAACCGTACGCTCACGACATTTCTGGTTTGGCTCCTGATGGCCGTGCTTCCGCTCCACGCGGCAGCCGCTGCCGCCAGCATGTCGTGCGTGCCGGCCAATCCGCCAGCGAAAGCGGTTGCCACGATCGACCATACGTCGCACCTGGGGCTGGACGACGCGGATGCCCAGCACGGCGGGCACGCGGCAGCAAAGGCGACTGCGGTTTTCGGCGGCGATGGCCATCATGCCGAGGCGAAAAAGTCCGGCCACTCATCGTGCAGCGCCTGCTCGGCATTGTGTGCAGGTGCGGCTGCGCCTCCTTCATTTTCTCTTCCACTTCCCGCTTATGACGGGTCCGAGCCGGTGATCGTGCCTCGCGCCGATTTCGTTGCCGGTTTCATCCCCGACGGTCTCCAACGCCCTCCCCGGCAATAAATCCGCTTGATCGACCAGGACACCCGCCGGCGCCAAATTGCCGCGGCGGTTTGTCCTGAGCTCCGGTGCGCGCCTGCGCACCCTGTTACCGATTTCGAGGATTGACAATGAAACTCAAGCTGTGGGTTGCCTTTGGCACCCTGCTCACTGCTGCGCTTGGAGCACAGGCCCAGCAGAACTCCCGTACGCCCGACCCGGCCGATCCATCCGTCGCCGTGCCAGCCACCGTTTATGCGTCGGCCATGAGCGGCTATACGCCTGCTATGAAGGATGGCGTACCGCCACCCGACAAGTCGTGGCGCGCCGCCAACGATGCCGTGGGTGGCCAGACCGCGCATGCGGGCCACCAATCGCCGGCTCCCGCCCCCGGTGACGCGCCGCGCCGCGCCGAGCCCGCCGCGGCGTCCGCCGAACAACACAAGCATCACTGAGGCGAGACCGAACAATGACAACAAAACAAATTGCACCGGCTCTGCGCACGGTTGCTATCGCCGCCGTCGCCCTCACGCTGGCCGGCTGCGCGAGCTTTTCAAAGGACGGCGGCCTGGACGCCGTCTCGTCCATGACCACCGAGCGCATCGGCCAGGACGTTCGTCTTCCGCGCGGCACCAGTGCTGAAACCGAAGCCCAGGCGGAACTGTCCGCGCTGCTGAAGCAGCCCCTGTCTGCCGATAATGCGGTGCGCGTTGCCCTGCTCAACAACCGCGGCCTGCGTGCCTCGCTTGCCGAACTTGGGGTCGCCGAAGCCGACCTGGTACAGGCCGGCCGTATGACCAACCCGTCCTTCAGCTTCGGCCGGATGTCGGGTGGCGGAGAAACCGAGATCGAACGCAGCGTCATGTTCGATCTCATCGGACTCGTCACGATCCCCCTGCGCCGGGACATCGAAGGACGCCGCTTCGAGAGTGCGAAGCTCGTTGCCGCCACCGAAGCGGTTGGCACAGCTGCGGACACGCGCAAGGCCTGGTTCAATGCCGTTGCGGCGGCGCAGTCGGCGAAATACGCGGAGCAGGTGCGCGATGCCGCGCAGGCAAGCGCCGAACTGGCGACGCGCATGGCGAAAGTCGGCCACCTGAGCACCCTCGACCAGGCGCGCGAGCAGGCATTCTCCGCCGAAGCCACCGCGCAGCTGGCGCGTGCCCGCCACAACGCGACGGCAGCACGCGAGCAGCTGGCAAGGCTGATGGGCGTGTGGGGCGCGAATATGGCATTCCAGCTGCCCGACAGGCTTCCGGACCTGCCAGGCGCGCCGCGCGACCCCGGCAACATCGAATCGCTCGCGCTGCAGCAGCGCCTGGACGTGCAGCTGGCGAAGCTGAGCACGCAAGCGACGGCGCGAGCGCTGGGCCTGACGAAAGCCACCGGCTTCGTCAACGTGCTCGATGCCGGCTACGTGAACTCGAGCACGTCCGGCGAGCCGCGCGAGAACGGCTACGAGATCGAGCTTGCCCTGCCGCTGTTCGACTGGGGCGGCGCACGCACGGCAAAAGCCGAGGCGCTCTACATGCAGGCGGTTCACCGCACGGCCAATACTGCCGTCACGGCGCGCTCTCAGGTGCGCGAAGCCTATTCGGCCTACCGCACGAGCTACGACGTCGCCCGGCACTATCGGGACGAGATCGTGCCGCTCCGGAAAAAGATCTCGGAAGAGACTTTGCTGCGCTACAACGGCATGCTCATGAGCGTCTTCGAGCTGCTTGCCGACGCCCGGGCACAAATCAACGGCGTGAACGCCGCCATCGAGGCGCAGCGCGACTACTGGATTGCCGACACCGACCTGCAGGCCGCCATCAACGGTACGGGCGGCGCCACGGTCAGCATGGGCGGCGGCGCAAGCGAAGAAGCTGCCCCAGCACATTAATCAAGGAAACAAGTAATGAGTACTCGTCGAAATTTTTTCACTGGCGCAGCTGCACTGGTTGGCGCAGGCCTGGTGAGCCGCGCCGGCGCGGCCACCCTGCCCGAAGCACCCATCATGACCAGCGCGGCCACCCAGCCGCCGCCACCTCCACCCAACGGACGTCCCTACAACCCGGTTGTGACCCTGAACGGCTGGTCCCTGCCCTGGCGCATGAACAACGGGGTCAAGGAGTTCCACCTCATCGCGGAACCCGTGGTGCGCGAGATCGCGCCCGGCATGAAGGCGAACTTGTGGGGTTATAACGGCCAGAGCCCGGGCCCGACCATCGAAGTGGTCGAAGGCGACCGGGTGCGCATCTTCGTCACCAACAAACTGCCGGAGCACACCAGCATCCACTGGCATGGCCAGCGCCTGCCGAACGGCATGGACGGCGTCACGGGCCTGAACCAGCCGGGTATCCAGCCGGGCAAGACCTTTGTCTATGAATTCGTCGCGAAGCGCCCTGGCACCTTCATGTACCACCCGCATGCCGACGAGATGGTGCAGATGGCGATGGGCATGATGGGCTTCTGGGTCACGCACCCGAAAAACCCGGCCCACCACCGGGTCGACCGCGACTTCGTGTTCCTGCTGAGCGCCTATGACATCGACCCGGGCAGCTACACGCCGCGCGTGAACGAGATGACCGACTTCAATCTGTGGACCTTCAATAGCCGCGCCTTCCCGGGCATCGACACCATGAACGTGCGCCAGAACGACCGCGTGCGCATCCGCTTCGGCAACCTGACGATGACGAACCACCCGATCCACCTGCACGGGCACGAGTTCGAAGTGACCGGCACCGATGGTGGCTGGACCCGTCCGGAGTCGCGCTGGCCGGAAGTCACGGCCGATGTCGCGGTGGGCCAGATGCGCGCCATCGAATTCATCGCCAACGAGCCGGGCGACTGGGCCTTCCACTGCCACAAGTCGCACCACACGATGAATGCGATGGGGCACGACGTGCCGAACATGATCGGCGTCGACCACCGCGGTGTCGCCGAGAAAATCAGCAATCTGGTACCGGACTACATGGTCATGGGCGAAAAAGGCGGCTCGATGGGCGAGATGGAAATGCCGATCCCGGAGAACACGCTGCCGATGATGACCGGCCAGGGTCCGTTCGGCGGCGTGGAGATGGGGGGCATGTTCACGGTGCTGAAGGTGCGTAAGGACCAGAAGCCGGGCGACTACAAGGATCCGGGCTGGTACAAGCACCCGGCCGGGACCGTTGCTTATGAATGGAAGGGAGAGCCGCCGGCCGCCGTGCGCAGCCAGACGGCAGGCGGCCAAGCCATGCCTGCCACGAAGCCTGTGGACATCGAAGTAACCGTTCGTAAGCCCACTGGCCATCAAGGCCATCGATAACTAAAGTACGAGCCCAAGCTGAGTACGAAAGGAGTGTCTCATGAAGCGATTATTACGCCAGGCCGCACTCGCCGCTGCGTTGTGCACACCAATGTTTGCAATGGCGGCCGCCCCCGTCATCGACGTGTTCAAGAGCGAGTCGTGTGGGTGCTGCGGCGCATGGGTGGAACACCTTAAGGCCAATGGCTTCACGCCCCGCGTGGCGAACGTCGCCAATCCGTCGGACTACCGCGAACGTGGCGGCATTCCCAACGCGCTCGGGTCCTGCCACACCGCGATGATCCAGGGCTACGCGATCGAAGGCCATGTGCCCGCGGCCGACATTAAGCGGCTGCTCGCGCAAAAACCCAAGGCCAAGGGATTGGCCGTGCCCGCCATGCCGCTCGGCTCGCCCGGGATGGAAGGCCCGCGCAAGGATCCGTACGACGTCCTGCTGGTGCAGGCCAATGGCAAGACCGCTGTTTTCAAACACTACAACTGACCACACCTAACTGGAGGAACCACAATGAACGCATTCTCGAAACTGACCCTGTCCATCGTGATGGCCGCCGCAAGCACGGTAGCGCTGGCCCAGGAAAGCACCCACGCCGGACACGGCTCGCATGGCGCCCAGGCAGGCCACGCCGGCCATGCAGCATCCGCGCCGGCAGGGCTGATCGATGGCGAAGTGAAAAAGATCGACCAGGACGCGGGGAAAATCACGATTCGCCACGGTGAAATCAAGAACCTCAACATGCCCGCGATGACGATGGTCATGCGGGTGAAGGATCAGGCAATGCTTACGCAGGTCAAGGTCGGGGACAAGGTCAGGTTCGCTGCCGACCGCGCCAACGGTGCCGTGACCGTCGTCCAGCTGGAACAGGCGCAGTAATCAGGAACCCGTCCGTGCAGCACGTCCCCGCGCTTGCACAGGCGCGGGGGCATCAAGGAGAAATCACATGAACTTCAAGAATCTGCTTGTCGCCGTAGCTGCGGCTGTCGCCACCGTTGCTGCACCCGCCGCGCTGGCCCACGCCAAGCTGGTGGGCTCGCAACCAGCGGCAAATAGCGTCGTCAGCCCGGCGCCGGCGCAGGTGCGCCTGCAATTTAACGAGCCCCTCGAACTTCCCTTTAGCAAGATCAAGCTGATCGACCAGAAAGGAGCAGTGCTCGAGCCGTCGAAGCTTGCTGCCGACCCGGCCGACCCCAAGGCGCTTGTTGCCGCGACGCCAGACCTGCATGCGGGCGCCTACCGTGTGCAGTGGACCACTGTTACCCGCGACGGTCACAAGGTCAAGGGCGAATTTTCCTTCCAAGTGAAATAAGTGGAATCCGATCTCGCATCGGTTCAACGCGCCGTCACCGTCATCCTGAACCTGTCGCTTGCCCTCCTCGTTGGGGCAAGCGCGGCGCTGCTCTGGCTGCGTGCCAAGGCTTCGCCCTGGGCCCAGTCCATGTTGCCGCGCCTGCGTGCTGCCTTGCTCGCAGGAACCGCCGCAGCGGTGGCGGCATATGTCGCGATCCTCTGGATCGAAGCGGCATCGATGGCAGAGGTGCCCTTGCCTGAAGCGCTGCCGGCAGTGCGATCGGTGATCACTGGAACGCACTTCGGGTTGGCGTGGATGATCGGCGCCGCCGCGCTCGTCGTGACAGGCGCCGCAGCGGCGGCCCCCCCGCGTGTTCAAACCGCCCCCGGGACTTCCGCAATCCGCGTCCTGGCCATCGGTGTGCTGCTCTACAGCCGCAGCATGGTCAGCCACGCCGGCGCCGCCGGCGACTTCACCTGGGCCGTCGCGGTCGACTGGCTGCACCTGGTCCTGATCAGCACCTGGATGGGCGAAGTGCTCGTAGCGGGCCTGATCACCCTACGCCAGCTGCCCGGGAACACTTCCGAGAGCCGTTCTGATTGCGCCGCTTACGTCGAGGCGCTTTCAAACAGCGCAACTGTCGCCCTGGTCGGTATTTTCGTGACAGGGGCGGTCAGCACGTGGCGCGTGCTGGAGGTTCCTGAAAACCTGCTCGGTAACCCATACGGTGCGGCCCTGATCATCAAGGTCGGTCTCGTTCTGGCCGCAGCCGCGCTTGGCGGCATCAACCGGTTCGTCGTCATGCCATCTCTGCTGCGCGCGCTGACTCAGACGAGCGATGCGGCACGCGAAGCAAGCGGCCGTTTTGCGCGCATCCTGCAGGTGGAGGCTATTGTCCTGATCGCTGTGCTCGTTGCCGCGGCCATCCTGACCTCCACGTCGCCACCGATGGCATCCTGAACAAAAACCAATTAGAAGGATAAAACATGTTCAAAAAATCCCTGGCAGCGGCCGCACTCGCTACCGCGCTGTTGGGCGTGCACGCAAGCGGCTTTGCCGCATCCCCGACAGACGCCGTTGCCGCTTTCCACCACGCACTCACCACGGGCGACAAGGACAAGGCCCTCTCGCTCCTGTCGCCGGAGATTGCCATCTACGAGGCAGGATACGTCGAGCGCTCGCGCGACGAATATGCCGGCCACCACCTGGGCGGCGATATGGAATTCGCGAAAACCGCTACGCGCAAGGTTCTCAAGCAGTCCGAACGTGTCGACGGTAACACCGCCGTGGTCTGGGCCGAGACCGAAACGACGGGTACTTCGCGTGGCAAGCCGTTGCATGTCTTCGGCACCGAAACGGCTGTCCTGGAAAAAAAGGGCGGCGACTGGGTGATCGTTCACGTCCACTGGTCCTCTCGCAAAGCCAAGTAAATCCTTCACGCAGCGATAGATTTTGAAGTTTTGCTGCCGTTGGCGGCCGGCAGGCCGCCAATTTTCTTCCGCTCCGGCACTCGTGAGGTACTTGTTAGTGTTGAGCTATGCGCCCGCCCACGCGCCTCAGTGCGGCGGTCTGGATTTCGGTTGGGAGCAAGTGCCGCTTAGTCGCATTTTTGGCCACTTTCCAAGCTACAATAATTGCGCACTCCTTCCAACTCTTGAGGACATAGATGGACGTATTGACGATGCCCGCCACGCAACAGCAGCGATCGCTGATCGAGCAGTGGAAGGCAGATCCCGATGGGACCTACCGCTCGTGGTTTCTATGGGATCAAAGGCTGAAGAACTTCCGCTCGATCCGGAGGGGCTTGCAGGAAGTGGTCCGCGAGATCCGTGATGGTGTGTTTGGCGTCGCATACCGGGGATCTTCGCTTGAAACGGTAGTGCACTCCATCGCGGAGCAGCGTCAGATATTCAAAGGCGCAGATCATGCGTTCCTCTGGAAGCCGAAATTGCGTATTCCAGATATCTATGAAGACCGGGGCAACCAGCTCGCCTTCGGACGGTTCCTGGATACCTGCCTTTGCTGTCAGAGTGAAGCCGAGCTTGTGGAGGCCGTGCGTGTGCTGGACGCACGCCAGATCAAAGGCCTCGGGCCCGCCTGTGCCAATCTGCTCTACTTCCTCCACCCGACATTTGTACCACCCAACAATACCGCGATCGTTAAGGGTTTCAACGAATTTTTCGGTGCGAAGGTGAAACTCGGCCGTTGGACCGAGTACCTCGCCATGCGCGAGCGCCTTATCGAATTCAATGCGACGCATCGCAACATACTGTCCAATGATCTGGGCGCCGTGGCCGGATTCATGTTCGATATCGGCACTGGTCGCTATAGCGTTGGCAGCGGCACCGGGGTATCACTCGACTGGAAGGTCGACCTCGAGAAGGCGCATGAAGGAAACGCTGCGGCATCCAACGCACGCAAGCTAGCCGCAGAAACAGACCGGACCCATACGGAGGTCCAAGGCTGGTTACGCGATCTGGGCTTGGCCCTTGGATACCACGTCTGGATTGCAAGTAATGATAAAGGGCGCGCCTACGATGACGGCAAGCTGGCGGACGGATGCCTGAGCGAATTGCCGAAAGCGATCCGGACAAGCTCCGCATCCGATACTGTCAGTCTCATCGATGTGCTATGGATCGATCGAAGCACTGACAGGATCACGCTGGCATTCGAGGTCGAGCACAGCACCAGTATCTATTCAGGAATCGTGCGGATGCTCGACCTTGCCCTTGGGGTTCCCGATCACGACGGCTCGACGTTTTTCCTGGTCGCCCCCGACGCCAGGGAGAGCGACGTGCGTGCACAGTTCGCTCGCCCGGCATTTTCGCGCGTCAGCGAGCTCGACGTGCGCTATATCGGCTATGGCGAACTGAGCAAACATCGGGAGGCCATCGCTCGTTTCGGCGACGGCCAAAAAGGCATCCTTGCTATTTCGAAGCCTCTGACCGCCGCGCCGGGATAGGTCTCGACAAGCCTCAGTGCTGCTCGCCTTCCTTGTGCATATGACCGGGTTCGGTGGCAGTCGATGGCTTCGCGTCATTGTGCTCCCCGTGCATGCTTTCTTCCATGCTGTGCGGCGAGTTTCCATGGCTCGGGGCAGTGGCCCCTGCATGCGAGTGGCCGGCGCTGCTTTCGACCAGTTCGCGATAGGCAGCCGCCTCCATGCCGGGTAGCTTCTTCAGGAAGGCAACAAGATTCCAGATATCCGGGTCGCCCATGCTTGTACCCCAGGCAGGCATGCCCGACGCCTTGATGCCGTGCTTGATCGTCCAGAATGCAACCGCAGGATCGACATTTCCTTTCGCGAGCGCGGGCGGTGATGGGTACAGTCCACGACTGAGCTCGGTCGGCCCCATCCCAGGGGCCAGATGACACTGCGCGCACATGGCCTGATAGTTGCCGGCACCCTTGACGATGGCTGTCCGGTCCTCCAGCGGCGGCACGCCGATTTTCGTCGCGCGAACCTGCACGGAACGCTCGCGCGCCGTCTCGATCAGCGAAAATACCGGCCGTGAGTGCTCGACGTCGGCAGCGAAGTTATAAATTCCAGACCAGATGAAGGTCGCCCCAAGCAGCAATAGCAGGATCCACAGCCCCCCATGAATCGCAAGGTTTCGGTTTCGTAACTGAGTCATCGTCATACCTTTCCGTTTTATTTTTCTATAGACCGTCCTAGCCAGGGTCTCGGCGGCCTACAACGAAGCAGCAGGTCAAATGGACTGGCGGGGCACTGTCCACCAGGCGCCCCGCGCGCCACACCGGCTTCAGCGCGGAGCAGCCGGAAAAGCTGAGCCGCCTTCCAGGCCGAACGTGCAGGCGCCCGTCAGGATTGCCCGACGAACGCCTGGGAATTCCACCGCTATGTCTCAGCAGCGGTTGCGCACGACACTGGCGATCAATGTGAGCCGGCCATGCGCCGGCACTCATCGGCACACCGGCGGCAGGCGGCGGCGCAATCCTGGCAGTGCTGCATCTGATGCTTTGCGCACTCGTCGGCGCACATGTCGCAGATCGCCGCGCACGCGGCGCAAACCGCTTTTGCAGCTTCGCTACCCCTCGCCATCATCGCTGCGGCGGCCCTGCACAGTTGCGCGCAATCGATATCGAGCGCAATACAGCGAGCCATCATCTTGACGTCGTCTTCCTGGAGGCAGGCTGACGCGCACATGTCGCACGCATCGGCGCAGTCGTTACAGGCTTTGATACAGGTTTCGTGTTGTTGGTGCATGATCTTCTCCTTGAAAGTTGGGTTCGGCCTCGGTTCAGGACATCTGGACGGTGTGGGGAAGGTTATGGCCCCTCCTCCCTAGAACCACAGGCGCACGCCGGCGACCGCCTGGACAACTCGTGGGTTCCCGCCACGCTGCCGCGCGAAGTCAGCCGTCCCGCCAAATTGCCTGTTCCATGTCACGCCAATGTAGGGCGCGAACTTGCGGGTAATCTCATAGCGCAGGCGCAGTCCCGCACTCACATCGGACAGGCCCGAGCCCGTTCCACGCTCCTGGTCGGCGCGGCTGTACAGGTTTGCCGACAGTTCCGGCTCGAGGATCAGGCGCGGAGTGAACAGCACTTCATACTTCGCGCTCAGGCGCGCCGCGAGGCCGCTCCCGGAACGCCAGTAGGCCGTGGCCTCGGTCTCGAACCAATACGGTGCCAGCCCTTGCACGCCAAAGGCCACCCAGTCACGGCTTCCTCCTTCCCCAGTGTCGTGGCGAACACCGAGTTGCGTGCTCCAGAACGTGGCGAAAGCACGATCCCATAGCAGCTCCGTGCGTGCCTCCTCGAGCGCGCCGCCGCGCCGCTCGCCTTCGGCTTTGATCCACAATTTGTTGTAGTCGTTGCCGTACCAGGCTTCGAGTTCGATATTCTGGCCTCGCTCTCCGTCCCCCTTCGCAAACTCCGCCTTGTCCAGCAGTACCCTCCCAAACGGGGCGTTGTCGTTCATTTCATGATTGCCGAAACCGGCATGCCGTGTACCCTCGTTGTACGCGTTCGGGTCACGCGCATCAGGCGGGGGGGATCCGCCCTGCATCGGGCCCATCTGCATTGCCTGGCCTCCGCTCATGGCGCCCCCCATGGCGGCGTGATCAATTGAACCGCCCGCAGCGGTTGCTTTCGAAGGTTGCGACGGGGCGTTCATGTGCCCCATTGCCGAGTGATCCATCTGTCCCATACCCTGGCTCTGCGCTGCCGGGTTCGCTTGCGATGTTCCCTTCGACTGCTGCGGCTGGGACATCATGTGTCCGGCGTGGCTCTGGTCCGCTGCCGATGGCTGCGCGGTTGACGGGGCCTGGGGCTGCGTTGGGTGGCTCATCGTCCCGTGATCCATGGGGGGCATGGCTGACTCAGGAACAGGCTGGGGCACCGCTGCAGCGCCTCTACGTCCGGCACCGCCGGCAGGCCTTGGCGGAGCTTGCTTTTTCCGTGCTGTTTGCTTGGGCGGCGGCGCGGCGGTTGCATGACCCATGGCTGCGTGATCCATCTCCGACATATCCATACCGGACGCGGGCTGGGCGGCCCCTGTAGGCGGTGTCGATTGTGCCGGCGGCCGGCCGCTGGATTGGGCCAGGGCGTGTGCCGACAAGGCGGCAGATAAGGCGAGCGCCAGCTGAAGTGAAACTAATGGTGTTTTTTTCATGATACGACCACCTCCCTGAACATTCCTGCCTCCATGTGATAAAGCAA
Organism: Massilia sp.; assembly: GCF_032106685.1. Classification (GTDB taxonomy): domain Bacteria; phylum Pseudomonadota; class Gammaproteobacteria; order Burkholderiales; family Burkholderiaceae_D; genus Telluria. Next base: position 9,033 of record NZ_DAMCPG010000060.1, on the reverse strand, counting down.
GTGGCAGTGATATGCCCAATGCCCTGGTGCATCGGCAGTAACCCGATACGTGATCCGCTGCGCCGGCTGGACGTTGATCGTGTGTTTGCGGACAAGGAACTCCCCGCTCTCCGACTCCAACTCGCTCCACATGCCGTGCAGGTGGATCGGGTGATTCATCATCGTGTCGTTGACCAGTACGATACGCAGCCGTTCGCCAAACCGGAAATGGATCGGTAGCGCCTCCGAGAATTTCTGTCCGTCGAACGACCACATGAACCGTTCCATATTGCCCGTCAGGTGCAGCTCGATCTCGCGCGTCGGTTCACGCGGATCGACAGGACCGCCGACAGTGCGCAGGTCGGCATAGGTCAGCACCCGCCGGCCGTTATCCCGCAGATTGACTCCAGGGTCATCCAGGTTCGTGCGAGGCATGTCGACGTGCATGTCGACGCCGGGACCATACTCGGTTCGTGCGTGGGTCACCTTCGGCATGGCGCTATTCTTCGCAGCGGTGCCCGCACCCGGCTGTGCGTGACCGGCATGGTTTTCCGGAGGCATTGCATGCTGCATCTGGCCGTGGTCCATAGCGGCCGTTGCACCGCCCCCATTCATCGCGTGGGCGCCAGCGGAGGACCCGGACCCATGCATGCCTGACATGGCCATGGCCCCCATCATGTCCGTCATCGTCAGCCACTGCGCCTCGTCCACTGGCGGCACGGCTGCCTGCATCCCCAGCCGCGGCGCGAGCGTGGCCCGCACATAGCCGGATCGTCCGATCGACTGAGCGAAAATCGTATAGGCCTTGTCTTCCGCAGGCTCGACGATGACATCGTAGGTCTCGGCCACTGAAATCCTGATCTCGTCGACCGTGACGGGTTCCACATCCTGCCCGTCGGCGGAGACCACCGTCATCTTCAGGCCGGGAATACGCAGATCGAAGATGGTAGTTGCAGCGCCATTAATTATGCGTAGCCGCACCTTCTCGCCAGGGCGGAAAAGTCCGGTCCAATTTCCGTCCGCGGTGGCGCCGTTGATCAAGAAACGAAGTGCGCCGCTGATATTCCGGCTGGCCGTCACATCACTGAAGTCGGTGGGCATCATGCGCATCTGATTCCACATCTTGCGCTTTTCGACGGCAGCGGCGAATCCCATTCGTTTAATGTCGCCGACAAATTCGCCGAAGGTGGGCTGCTTGTTATTGAAGAAGTCACTCATCTTCTTCAGGTTCGCCATCACGCGTTCCGGCTTCTCATCCGTCCAGTCAGACAGCATGACGACATGCTCGCGGTCTGCCGCCACGCGCTCGCCCGACTTCGGAGCGATGACGATTGGTCCGTAGAGCCCAGACTGCTCCTGGAACGCCGAATGGCTGTGGTACCAGTAGGTGCCGCTTTGCTTGACCTCGAAGCGATAAGTGAAGGTCTCTCCGGGTTTGATACCTGAGAAGCTTAGCCCGGGCACGCCATCCATGTCTGCCGGCAGTAAAATGCCGTGCCAGTGAATGGAGCTCACTGTGGGCAACCGGTTTGTGACCCGGATGGTAACGACGTCGCCCTCCGTCCAGTAAAGGGTGGGCGCCGGCACCTGGCCGTTGACCGCGGTCGCGATGCGCGGTGCTCCTGTGAAGTTAACCGGCGTCGGCCCGATCTCCAGGTCGAATGTGGTGCCGCGCAGTTCAGTGCGGTTGCTCTGCGCTGCAAAAAGCGACGCTGGACTCAAGCCTGCCAGCGCTGCAGTTGCGCCTAGTCCTTTCAACACACGACGACGCCATCGACTGACTTGTCGGTCCTTGATATCTGAAAATTTCATGCGACTTCTCCGAAATAAAAGTTGCGCTGCACAGGCCCGTACACGGCGCTCGACAGAACGACCGCAAGAACGGCGCGCAAGCCGCTCCTTGCTAAATGGCATGGCAGCCAAATAGCGTGGTTCCTGGTGGGGCGGTGACTTGTTGGGGAATGAGACCTCTCGACCGTGACGACACTTATGCACGCGAACGGTCTTGGCCCTTGGCAGATGCAGGACCACGTGACTACGAACCGAACAAGGTCTCGATCAGGCGGTCTTCGGAGGACGCTCGATACGGGCGGGTATATGCCCGTCAAAGGAGGAAAGCGAAAACTGTCGAATGTCCTGCACTACTTCTTCGGCTGCAGTGAGGGCAATGCACGGAGGCGGAGCACATGCTCCGATAGAACATCCTGCACAGACAGCACACGCGACACGCTTGTGCTCACCAGAACTGCCGCAATCTTCGTCCGAGTCGACACTCTGCATCGCGCTGCTGCCGATTGAAACCATCGGTTCATGTGCAGCGTCATTTCCCATGTGCTGCAGTAGCGCTTTGTTCTCTCCGATATCGCTAGCCATCCCTGATTGATGGCTCATGCCGCACTCAAACTTCGCAATCGCCGCGATGCTTTGCATCGGCAGGGATACGACGAGCAGACACCAGAAGAATAACCGCAACCGTTTTCGCATAAAGACAGTTTAGCACGATGTACAAGCAAGCCGCACACGCTTCGCGTCGGCGGCTTACAGTAGAAAAAGCCTGATACAAGGCGCCTTGCTCATTGCGTCGTGCTGGCGATTAACAACGTACGGGTGCGAGCGACGTTGGCCAAACCGACGCACGGCACAGCCGCGCTTGAACTCAGGCCGGCAACATCAGTTCGAATTCGGTCACCCCGTCGCTGGACCGGGCCGATGCCGTGCCGCCATGTGCGCGCACGATGGATCGGGTGATCGCCAGTCCAAGTCCCGCCCCTTCCGCATCGCGGCGCCGCGCGGCATCAGCGCGATAGAAGCGGTCGAACAGGTGCGGGAGGTGCTGGGCATCGATCGTTTCGCCCGTGTTGCGCACCGTGATCGTCGTCCCGCCTCCCGGCACGCTGGACAGGACGACCGAGATCGCACCAGAGACCGGGGTATGCCTGCATGCATTCGACAACAGGTTGCCGATCGCCCGGCGCAGCATCAATCTGTCACCTGCGACGCTGGCCTGGCCGCTGACCGAAACCTCAACTGACTTTTCCTCCGCCAAGTTGCCGTAGAACTCCAGCATTGCGTCGACCTCCTCACGCAGATCGACCAGTTCCAGCTGTGGCACCATCAGGTCGTTCTCGGCCTTTGCCAGGAACAGCATGTCCGAGATCGTGCGCGACAGCCGTTCGTACTCTTCCGCATTGGAGGCCAGTATGTCCCGGTATTCCGCCGTGCTCCTGGGTTGAGACAGGGTGACCTGGGTTTGGGTCAACAGGTTGCTCAGCGGGGTGCGCAGCTCATGCGCGAGGTCCGACGAAAAATCGGACAGCCGCTGGAACGAACGCTCCAGCCTGGCGAGCATCTGGTTCAGGGCCACTGCGACCTCGGCCAGTTCCTGCGGCACCGAGTCTACCGGCACGCGCCAGTCCAGCCGCTCCGCGGTCAGACGGGCGGCGTCGCTTGTGATGGCGCGCAGCGGCGCCAGCCCACGTCGCGCCACCGCCCAACCCATCAGCCCGGTGACGAAGGCTGCCAGCCCGACGGTCGCCCAAAGCGCGGCGCGAAACGATGACATGAAGTGCTGGTGGTGGACCAGGTCGGTGGCTAGCTCGACGAGCACAGGCGGGACCTGCATCCCGAGCGGCGCAGATCCCGTCAGTACCCGTAGTTCCCGCCCATCAGCGGCGTGAACCAGTCCGGCTACGCCCGCTGGTTCGGTAGACACCCGCGGAAAGTCGGCATCGGGGCTGGCGTACAGTATCGTGTCGTCCGTGGCCCGGATTCGCAGCGACAGTTCGTGATCGCCGACGAATGCCGCTTCCACCCGAGGCGCGAGCGCCTGGAGGTCGGCCGCCGTGTGCACCTGTCCCAAAACGTGTCTGGCGAGCTCGAGTTTTCCGCTCAGCATCTCCGTGTCGAGTTCCGCGAAATGGCGCTCGACGAGGTGGCCAACGGCCAGTCCGAGCACCATCAGCACGGCGCCAGACGCCGATGCAAACAGCAGCGTCAGGCGCAGTGTTACCGAGCGCGCTCCCGGCAGCTTCACGGCGCCTCCAGTACGTAGCCCATGCCACGTACCGTGCGGATCAGCTTTGCCTCGAACGCGTCGTCGACCTTCGCACGGAGACGCCGGACCGCCACCTCGATCACGTTGGTATCGCTGTCGAAGTTCATGTCCCACACCTGGGACGCGATCAGGGATCGTGGCAGCACCTCCCCCTGGCGCCGCAGCAGCAATTCCAGCAAGGCGAATTCCTTGGCGGTCAGGTCGATCTTGTGACCGGCCCGGGTAACCCTGCGGCGCAGCAGGTCGAGCTCCAGATCGGCGGCGCGCAGTGACTCGGCTTCCTTGACCTTCGTGCCACGGCGCAGCAAGGTGCGCACGCGCGCCAGCAGTTCGGAGAACGCGAACGGCTTGACCAGGTAGTCGTCCGCGCCGAGCTCCAGCCCCCTGACGCGATGGTCGACGTCGTCCTTTGCAGTCAGGAACATGACGGGCATGTCCTTCCCTGCCTGCCGGATCCCGCGCAGGATTTCCCATCCATTCATGCCGGGGAGCATAACGTCCAGAATAGCCAAGTCGTAGGCCTGGGTCAGCGCAATGTGTTGTCCATCGGCGCCGTCGCGCGCCAGATCGACCACAAAACCCGCCTCCATCAGCCCCTGACGCAGGTATTCGCCGGTCTTGGGCTCGTCTTCAACTACAAGAATCTTCATGTGTAGAACAGTTTGCAAGAAAGTTCCGACGATTTTGCCCTGCCCGGACAATCCTGTCCCGCACCTGACAGAAATGTAATCCGGCAGTCAGCATCCTGTCAGCGCCGCCGACGCCGACAGACTCTCCATTTACTGAATCATCCCAGCTACGATCAGACGGTGGTCTCAGCCCGGCACGGTTACCGCTTGACCTTCCAATGATTGGAAGCTTTATCCTGAAGACCATTGCTAATGGAGAGACCAATGAATAGTGCTCTTGAACGAAATCCGGATGTGACTGATCTGACCTTCCAGGTCGGCGGCATGACTTGCGCCTCGTGTGCCGCACGCGTCGAGCGCGCCTTGAAGGCCGTTCCCGGGGTGCGCGAGGCGTCACTCAACCTGGCCACGGAACGGGCGACGGTACGTGCCGATCCCGAAACGCCTGTCGAAACACTGTATGAAGCCGTGGAAAAAGCCGGCTACGAAGTGCCGGCTGCGGCCTTCAGCCTCTCGATCTCCGGCATGACCTGCGCCTCGTGCGTCACGCGAGTGGAGAAGGCGCTTCGGAAAGTGCCTGGAGTGGCCGAGGCATCGGTGAACCTTGCAACGGAAAAAGCCCAGATAAGGGCGCTGGGCCGCCTGTCCCCCGATATGTTGATCGATGCTGTCACGCAAGCCGGGTATGAGGCCAGGATACCTGACGAGAACCCGCCTGCTTCGGACGTCACTCCCGGCCTGCCCAGCTGGTGGCGCGTGGCCGCGTCCGCCCTCCTGAGCCTGCCCTTGGTCGTACCGATGCTGGCCATGCCGTTCGGCCAGGACTGGGCCCTGCCCGGCTGGCTGCAACTGCTGCTGGCGACGCCGGTTCAATTCTGGCTCGGCGCGCGCTTCTACAAGGCTGGCTGGAAGGCCCTGCGTGCAGGTGCCGGCAACATGGATCTGCTCGTGGCATTCGGTACCTCGGCTGCGTACGGGCTTTCGGTCTACCTGCTATGGGCGCAGCACAGCCACGACGGTATGCAACACCTGTATTTCGAGTCGTCTGCTGTCATCATCACTTTGGTCCTCCTTGGCAAATGGCTGGAAGAGCGCGCCAAGCACCAGACCGTGGGCGCGCTGCGCGCGCTCGAGTCCCTGCGTGCGATCAACGCGATCGTGCGCCGCGATGGCGTCGACAAAGAGGTCGCGATCGCCAGCGTCCGTCACGGCGACCTTTTCATTGTCCGTCCCGGCGATCGCGTCCCTGTCGACGGGGTGATCGTCGAAGGGAGCAGTCACCTGGACGAGTCGCTGCTGACCGGCGAAAGCCTTCCGGTCTCGAAATCCGTCGGCGACACCGTTACCGGCGGTGCGGTGAATGCTGACGGCATGCTGATTGCCATGGCAATCGCCGTTGGCGGCCAAACCATGCTCTCACGGATCATCAAGATGGTGGAAGACGCGCAAGCCGTCAAAGCCCCGATTCAACGACTCGTCGACAGGGTCAGCGCCGTCTTCGTTCCGGTAGTACTCGTCATCGCGGCGGTGACGTTTGTCGGATGGGGGCTCGCCAGCGGGGACTGGCAACAGGCGCTACTGAACGCGGTTGCGGTAATGGTGATCGCCTGCCCGTGTGCCCTTGGCCTGGCGACACCGACCTCAATCATGGTCGGCACCGGTGTCGCGGCCCGTTACGGCATCCTCATCAAGGATGCCGAGGCACTGGAAACCGCCCATGCGGTCACCGTAGCCGCCTTCGACAAGACCGGCACGCTCACCGAAGGGAAACCTGCCGTGGTCGCCGTAAAAGGTGCGAGCCTGCCGGAGCGCGACCTCCTCGAACTGGCGCGCGCGCTCCAGCAATATAGTGATCACCCGCTAGCGAAGGCGGTGGAAGCGGAAGCGTCCAATCGCGGTGTCGCGCTGCGCCCCGTATCGAATGCAAAAGCGCTGCCAGGGCGTGGTGTCCAGGCTGATGTCGATGGCGCCACGGCTTACCTCGGCAACTCACGTCTGCTGCAGGAACTTGGCGTTTCTGTAGGCGCGTTGGAAGGCGTCGCCGCTCATCATGAGAACGCCGGCCGCACCGTTTCCTGGCTGGTCGTAACGACAGCGGGCGGCCCGGAATTGTGCGGACTGCTCGCATTCGGCGACACAATCAAGCAAACCGCGAAGGATGCGCTCGCTCGGCTGCGCCATCTGGGGATACGCGCCGTCATGCTGACGGGCGATAATGTAGGCGCGGCAAGGGCCGTCGCGGAAGCAGTAGGCATCGACGATTTCAGGGCCGACTTGCTCCCGGCCGACAAGGCGCGCGTCGTCGGCGAGCTCAAAGAGAATGGCGAGACCGTCTGTTTCGTCGGCGATGGTATCAACGATGCTGTCGCCCTGGCTGCGGCAGACCTGGGAGTCGCGATGTCGACAGGCAGCGAAGTGGCGATCCATACCGCAGGCGTGACGTTGATGCGCGGCGACCCATCGCTCGTCGCGGAATCGATTGATGTATCGAAGAAGACCTATCGAAAGATCAGGCAGAACCTGGGCTGGGCATTCGTGTACAACATCGTCGGGATACCGCTGGCGGCTTTCGGTTACCTGAGTCCCGTCATTGCCGGCGCTGCCATGGCATTGAGCAGCGTGAGTGTGGTGTCGAATTCACTGCTGCTGCGCCGCTGGAAACCGGGTTCGCTTGACGCAGGGCCTGCAGCAGACTGAGTGCGCGATTGCGTCCGCTCATGCGGCAGCGTCCGGAATTCCGAATGCCGCCGTCCGCAAACCGGCGCTTATCTGGCAGCGTGCTGTTTCACCCTGGCGCGACGTCGATCAGATCGCCTCGCGTGAGAGCGGGTACAGATCATCTGCCCTCAGCCATGCCACGCCGGCGCGGCTGCTCCTGACCGGACGATTACAAAAACGTAAGCTTCGAGTCACCTTCCTGTCGGCGTCACGTACGTAATATGGCCTTCAACGCGGGACTTTTCCCGTGTCGCTAACCAGCAAGGCATGTCCCAACAGGAGAACAAGATGACCACATACATCGCCAGGATCGCTCTCGCGACGCTATTCACCGGAACTGCCATGGCCGCCGGACTGGCCCACGCCGAGCCGACGCCAGCGTTCGATCCGCAACTCGCAGCTGCGCCGCAAGCGGCGCCCCTGGGCCGACAGGCGCCGTTCGGCTACGCGGTCGCTGGCGGTGCCAGCCGCACCATCACGATCGACCAGAAGACACGGTACCTGAACGTGACCCGCCTCGAGACCGTCACGATCAATGCCGGCGGCAAGAGCGTGACCTGGAGTTTCGACACGCTCGACACGAGGTTCTTCCCGCTTTCGCACATTCTGCCCGGCGCAGACGATGTCACGGTGTATGTGAGCGAGTCGCCACAATATTTCAACTAGTTCTCTCTAACTGATATCAGGAGCACATCATGAAAAAATTATCGATCGCCGCCATCATGGCTACGGTGGCTTTACCGCTCTTCGCATCCGAGCCGCCGCAGCAACAGATCGCCTTGCAGGACGGCAGCACACTGCACATCTTCGAGAACGGGAGGATGGCGATGGAAAACAAGTACGGCCGCGCGACCAGCATGGAAGAGGGTGAGGTCATGGTGACCAAGGATGGCCAGAGAATCACGATGCGCGGCAACGAAGTGCTCCGACTGAACTTCGCATTAAAGGAACACATGGAGTAAGTTTCACACCCGTCGCGCCAAACGCCCTAGTGCGTCCGTCGTAATCGGGAATTTTTAAATTGTTTCTGGAGCCTCAAATGATTCGTTTTTCCTCGCTACTTTCCGCCCTTGTCGTACCCGCTGGTCTCGCCCTCGCTGCAGGCAGTGCATCGGCTCAAATGCAGATGCACGATCATGCAGGGCATAACGCCATGCCTTCCGAGACGCAGGGAGATTCCAACGCACTGTCGACCGGTGAAGTCAAGAAGGTTGACAGGGACGCCGGCAAGCTGACGATCCAGCATGGCTCGCTGGATAACCTGAACATGCCAGCCATGACCATGGTGTTCAAGGTGCAGGATCCGGCCATGCTCGATCAGGTAAAAGCCGGCGACAACATCCGCTTCCGGGTTGAGCGCGTCAATGGCAGCTTGATCGTCACCAAACTCGAAGCGGCCAAGTAGGACCATGCCTTCCGTATCCGCAGGCTGACGGATCAGAAAGGCGACCATCTTCGCACTTGATTAGATTAACTAACGAAAAGGAAAAACATGTCTCTCAAACGCATTCTGGCCGTCACCGCATTCGCCCTCGCAAGCGCCGTCACCTCCTCGGCCTTCGCACACGCAAAACTGCAATCGTCCGATCCTGAAGCGGGCAGCCGTACATCCGGTACGGCGAGCATCGCAGGACGGAAATGTGCCCGCGCAGT
>NZ_DAMCPG010000059.1:0-23638 GCF_032106685.1 Massilia sp. | reverse complement strand
CCGCGCGCCCCCGCAGCCGGGGCAGACGAGGCGGGACGGCGCCGCCGCCTCGATCACGGCGCGCAGGCGGTCGAGACCGAGCGCGGGGCTTAGCCGCGCCAGCAATTGCCGCCGCTGGCCCTCGCTCAGCAGGGTCACGCCGTCGATCCACCGCTTGAACTTTATCGCCTGCATCGTCGCCCTCGTCGCTGGTCTGGATACATACTCAGACCACGCCGTAGCTCGGCAGTTCAATTAAACCAACAGGTAACGGTGACAGCGCCTTTTTGGCGCCCCCCTTCCGTCCATATCGTCGGCGAGCATTTGCTGTCCGACGACGATTATCCCCTCAAGAAAGTCGCCTGCGAGCAGCGCCGCCGCGACGGCGCCGTGCAAGCCCAGGCGCGCGGCGCGTGAATCCGCTTATCGTTTCTTGACCCAGCGCGTGCGTGGCTTCGATGCCGCGCAAGATGGCGCCCGGCAGGCGCGCGATAGTGTTGCTTCAGTTGGGCAACATTTCCTTTCGTCATCATGCGCGACACTTGCCAAACCGCCGATCCCGAGCACGTCACCCACCATGTCCCGGCGCTCGCGCCGGCCCAGCAGGCCCACGACGCTTTATGGCGCCCTTCCGCCGTCGCCGCCTGGAGCCTGGTGTTCACCCCCGCCTTCGGCTCCTGGCTCCTGATGCACAACTGGCGCATCCTGGGCGACGCCCGGGCGGCGGCTGGCGCGCGGCGCTGGCTGCGCGCCAGCCTCGCCATGCTGGCGCTGCAACTGCTGGCCGGCGCCATCAACCGCCGCCTGAACGGCGATTCTTCCCTGTTCCACTGGCTGGCGCTGGCCTGGCTGGCGCTGTGGCTGCTGGGCGCGGCCTGGCCGCAATGGGCGGCGGTCCGGCGCCGCTACGGCCGGCGCTATCCGCGCCGCGGCTGGAACGGCGCGCTGGGCCTGGCGGTGGCGTGCGGCGCGGCCTGCTTGGCGGCCGGCTTCCTGTTGACCGCCTTCCTGCTCTCCTTTACCTGAACCTTCCTCTTCCGCACGGCGCCTGCCGCGATCGGTTATAGTGCCGGCCGGCGGTGCGCCTGCGCGCCGCGGTATTTCTCGTCATCATCGCCCATCTGTTCGTTGCCGTACCATTTTCCAGCGGCCTCACGCGTACACTGTCTATCCCGGAGACCGGACCACTTATGCTCGCCATTCTCGAACGCATCGACCCGCATAGCGACCGCATCGACCTGCTGGTCGAACTGGTCTGCTGCCTGCGCCCGCGCCGCCGCGACCGCCCCCATGCGCGCGCCGCCGTACGCACCCTGACGCAACTGTTGAAGGGGAATCCGGAGCAGGCCTGGGCGCTGCGCAGCTACATCGTCACCCTGCTCGAGAAGCGCCGCCATACCAGCCTGTACAGCGACGTCGGCATCCTGTCCAACGACGGCTTCTTCACCGAACTGAAGCGCCGCATCGCCTACCGCGTGCTGCCGCCGGCGCTCGACGACATCTACCTGTCCGACGCCCTCGACCGCGTGCTGTACGCCGAGGACGACCACGAATGGATCCGCGCCGTGCCCGACGAGGACTGGCTGGCCCTGTTCGACGTCCTCGCCAACGCTCCGCCGCCACGCGGCGCGGCGCCCGACCGCGCGCACTACGTCACCGTCAGCGGCATGCTGGACGCGATCCGCACCCTGTCGTGCCGCATCTGCGCGCTGGGCCTGGAGCCGCGCCTGGTGCACAGCTACAGCGAGATCGAGGATTTCGATTCGCCCTTCCTGATGCAGAACATCGAGGTCAATGCCTACCTCGACGCCTACGGGCGCTATCTCGACGGCACGGCCGAGCGCCCGGACGACGCGCGCCACCTCCTGGTGATGCTGGACCAGTGCGAAGCGGTGGTGGCGAAGATCCGCCGTAATTCGCTCAGCGTCGGCACCAGCGTCGCCCTGACCTACGTGCTGGTGGCGATCACCCAGAGCATCGGCCGCCTGCGCAAGCTGCTGTTCCTGGTCGACGTCAGCGAGGCAGCGCGCCCGCGCGCCCTGCCCGCTCCGGCCGCGCTGTCGATCGAGACCTCGGAGCAGGACGGCATCGAACTCGGCGCCGACTACAGCGGCACCCTGCTGCCGGCGACGACCATCCAGGGCGCGCCGGCGCAGGACGGCAAGCGCCGCGCCGCCGCCGTGGCCCTGGCCCAGGAACTGGTCGAGGGACACAACACCAAGTACCAGGTGCGCGGCCTGTTCCGCGACAACATCGACCTGCTGGCGCGCAACGTCACGGAAAACGCCAGCCGCACCGGCGAACATTACATCGCCGAGAGCCGCGGCGGCCTGCGCCGCATGTTCGGCGCCTCGGCCGGCGCCGGCTTCATCGTCGGCTTCATGGCGATGTTCAAGATCCTGCTGAGCCACCTGCGCGCCGCGCCCCTGGTCGAGTCCTTCCTGTTCAGCATGAATTATTCGCTCGGCTTCATGCTCGTGCACATGCTGCACTGGACCATCGCCACCAAGCAGCCCGCCATGACGGCCCAGCGCATCGCCGCCGGCCTGCACAGCCGGGACGGCCGCGACATCGACTTCGACAGCATGGCCGAGCTGGTCAACAAGGTGTTCCGCACCCAGATCGTCTCGGTGCTCGGCAACGTCGCGGTGGCCTTCCCGACGGCGCTGCTGATCGCCATCGCCTACAAGCAGATGATGGGGCATCACCTGGTCACGCCCGAGAAGGCGCACCACCTGCTGCACGACGTCGACCCGATCCACTCGCCGGCGCTGTTCTATGCGGCCATCGCCGGGGTCTGGCTGTTCGTCGCCGGTCTGATCTCCGGCTACTACGACAACAAGGCGCTGTACACCCGCATGGGCCAGCGCGTGCGCCAGCTGCGCTGGCTCGGCTGGCTGCTGGGCAGCGAGCGCCGCGCGCGCCTGTCGGTCTATGTCGAGGACAACCTGGGCGGCCTGATGGGTAACTTCTTCTTCGGCATCCTGCTCGGCACCACCGGCACCGTCGGCTACCTGCTCGGGCTGCCGCTGGACATCCGCCACGTGACTTTCTCGACCGCGAATTTCGCCACCGCCCTGGTCGGCCTCGACTACCAGTTGAGCTGGCAGATGGCCGCCAACGCCGCGCTGGGCGTGGCCCTGATCGGCGCGGTCAACCTGGTCGTCAGCTTCCATCTCGCGCTGTCGGTGGCGCTGCGCGCCCGCAAGATCCGTTTCACGCGCGGCATCCTGCTGCTGCGCGCACTGGGGCGGCGCTTCCTGCGCGCGCCGCTCGACTTCTTCATCGGCCCGAAGGACCCGGACGTCATCGACGCCGTGCCGGAGGCCATCAGGGGGAACAAATGAACAAGCACCGCGTGTCGATCTGGGCCGCCGCCCTCGCCTTCCTGTGCGTCGTCGCTTCCTGCAAGACGCTGCCCGACGTCGAACAGCTGCCCGACACCCCGGCCAAGTCGGCCCCGACCGTCACCACCGCCAAGGGGCCGATGCCGCAGGCCCAGGCGGCGAAGCTGCTGGCGCGGCGCTGGGCCAACGCCAGCCCCGACCTGAAGCAGCTGGCCGTGCTCGAGGAGCAGGCCACCGGCGTGCCCCTGATCGCCGGCAACGACGTCCGGCTCCTGTTCGACGGCCCCGCGACCCTGCGCGCCATGATCGACGCGGTGAGGAATGCGAAAAACTCGATCAACCTCGAGACCTACATCTTCGACCAGGATCCGATCGGCCTGCAGTTCGCCGAGCTGCTGATGGAGAAGCGGCGCCAGGGCGTGGTCGTGAACGTGATGTACGACAGCGTCGGCACCATCGGCACGCCCAAGGCCTTCTTCGACAACATGCGCGCCGCCGGCGTCAACATGCTCGCCTTCAATCCGATCAATCCGGCCAAGGCCAAGGGCAACTGGTCGATCAACAACCGCGACCACCGCAAGATCCTGGTGGTGGACGGCAGCGTTGGCTTCACCGGCGGCATCAACATCAGCGCCGACTACGCCAACAGCTCGCTGTTCCGCTCGAAGCGCAAGCCGGACAACGTCGACAAGGACAAGGTCGGCTGGCGCGACACCCACATCCGGATCGAGGGGCCGGCGGTGGCCACGCTGCAGTGGGCCTTCATCGACAACTGGGTGCGCCAGGAAGCGGGCGAACTGCCGGCGGTCGACTACTTCCCGCGCCTGGCGCCGGCCGGCGACAAGTTCGTGCGGGTGCTGGCCACCGAGCCGAACCGGCACTCGGAAATCTACAAGTCGCTGCTGGTGGCGATCAACGAGGCCAAGAAATCGGTGCACATCACCTCGGCCTATTTCGTGCCCGACCAGCAGACCGTGGATGCCCTGATCGGCGCGGCCCGGCGCGGCGTCGACGTCAAGCTGGTGCTGCCGGGCGTGTCCGACCACGGCCTGGTGATGCACGCCGGGCGCGCCTTCTTCGACCAGCTGCTGGCCGGCGGCGTGCGCATCTTCCAGCTGCAGGTGGCGGTGCTGCATGCGAAGACGGCGGTGATCGACGGCGCCTGGTCGACCATCGGCTCGGCCAACATCGACCGCCGCAGCTTCATCCACAACTACGAACTGAACGTGGTGGTGATCGACCCGGGCTTCGGGCGCGACATGGAGAACGCCTTCAACGAAGACCTGCGTTCGTCGAAGGAAGTCACGCTGGAGGAATGGCGCGACCGGCCCTGGGCCGACCGCGTCAAGGAATGGGCGGCGCGCCTGACGGAGTACTGGATCTGAGCACGCGCTATCGCGAGCCCGTGCACGGCCGGCGCGCGTTTGCCGGCGCAGCATGAACGCGTGGGCGGCGCACACGGCGCGGGTATGCATCATCCCGGGCGGAGCCGCCCGCCCTGCGCCGGGGGTCAGCCGCCGGCGCGCTTGGGCTGGTGGCCTTGCGCCTGCAGCGCCTCCATCACCCGGTCGCAATGATCGCCCTGGATCTCGATCACGCCGTCCTTCACGGTGCCGCCCGAACCGCAGGCCGTGCGCAGGGCCTTGCCGAGCGTCGCCAGCGCGGCGGCGTCGAGCGCCAGGCCCTTGACGATGGTCACGCACTTGCCGCCGCGCCCCTTGGTCTGGCGCGAGACGCGCACCACGCCGTCGCCCTTGGGCGCGGCCTGGGCCTTGCAGGCGCACTCGGCGAGCGGACGCCGGCATGCGGGGCACATGCGCCCGCCATCGGTGGAATAGACGAGGCCGCCGTTAGAACTGCTCTTCATTTTTTACTCGAGGAATGTAAAGTGCGAAACACGCGAGTGTAGCAGCACCCCGCCCGCCGCTCTAGAGCCCGGCCGCCAGCATCCCCTCGGCCGCCGGCGCCCACACGCTGCCGCTGCGCACGAACTTCTCGGTGACGACGATCCGGTACACGCCGCTCAGCACATCCCAGCCGTAACGGTCGACCTCGACCCGCTCGTGGTCGACGCGCAGGACGTTGAAGGAATTCGTCTCGCCGCGGCCACGGGTCGAGGTCGCGGTGCCGGCCTGCACCACCAGCGCCGCGTAGGCGTCGATCTGGTAGCGCATCGCCGTGCTTGCCGCATGGCTGACGTGCATGTGGCCGGCCAGCAGCACGTCGACGCCGCATTCGGCGAACACCTCCATCGCCATCGGCGCGCGGTTCACGAGGTCGCGCTGCTCGAAGGTTTCCGGAAGGTCGAAAGGGTGGTGGGTGACCACGATGCGCGTGATGCGCGGGTCGAGCCCGGCCAGCCGTTCGCGGATGCGCCCGACCTGCTCCCGGTTGACGCGCCCGTCCTTGATCGTCAGCGAGCGCGCCGTGTTGACGCCGACCACGGCGATCTCGCCGTCGACGAAGACCGGGTCGAGGTCGTCCGTGATGTAGCGCTTGTAGCGGTCGAGCGGCTTGGCGAAGCGGCGGAATACGTTGTACAGCGAAATGTCGTGGTTGCCCGGCACCACGATCTGCGGCCCCGGCAGCGTGTCGAGGAAGGCGCGCGCCTGCTCGAATTCCTCGCTGCGGGCGCGCTGGGTCAGGTCGCCCGACACCACCAGGACGTCCGGCGCGATGTTGTGGATCAGTTCGCGCAGGGGCGCCAGCAGGCCGGCGTCGACGCGGCCGAAATGCAGGTCGGACAAATGCACAAGTGTACGCATCAGGTTTCCTCGTTCAGGTTCGTTACGCCGCGCCGCGCACGCGCCGCCTGGCGCCGGCGCAGGGTCGATGCGCCGGTCACGCAGATCGACAGCCAGGCGCAGCCTTCGGCCATGGCCGCCAGCACGTCGGACAGGTAATGGGCGCCCAGGTAGAGGCGCGAGCCGGCCACCAGCGCCACCATCAGGCAGGCCAGCAGCACGATGCCGGCGCGCCGGCCCCAGCCGTGCGCATGGCGCGCCAGGTAGCAGGCCAGCAGGCCGTAGAACACGGTCGCGGCCAAGGTGTGCCCGCTGGGGAAGCTGTAGGTCGAGAGCGTGAGCAGGGGCTCGTCGAAATGCGGCCGGGCGCGCGCGAAGGTGTGCTTCATCAGGACGTTCAGCACCATCCCGCCGGGCACCGCGGCCAGCAGCGTGAGTATCCAGTGGCGCGCGCCGCGGCGGTAGAACCACGACCCGGCCAGCGCCGTGAGCGTCAACATGCCGGGCGTGCTGTGCAGGTGAGTGATGCCCATCAGGAAGCTACGCAGGACGGGACTGTCGTTGGCATGGGCATGCAGCCAGTTCGCCAGCTCGACGTCGAGCTGGGTGATCGGCGCGCCGGCCACCACCGCCCCGGCGATGCGGGCAAACCCCGCCATCGCCAGCAGCAGCACCAGCACGCCGGCCGTCAGGTGCAGCCCGAACGCCTCCTCGGGCGAGAGACGGGCGGCGGCAAAACGGTACAGGCGGGCGGTCGGCGATTTATCCATGTGGCAGCAAATGGGGATGGATGGCAAAAAAACCACAGTTAGAAAATTTTACTGGTTATTTGTACAGTAGCTGTGGATTTATACAGTGGTTATGCTATTCTGTACTCACTTGACCAACACAACGAATAAACAAGGGATCCGTCAATGACCACTCTGAACAACTCCTTCGGCCTGGAATACGCTCCTGCTCCTTTCATGATGCGCTTCGGCCGCCGCGAACTCTCGCTCACGCGTGACTTCCGCAAGCGCTTCTACCCGGTCAATCCCCTTATCGAATGCGATACCGGCATCGATGCGGGTCACGTTGAAGTCCTGCTGTTCGGCCGCTGGCTGCTGATCCTCTCGAAAGCCCACTGAAGCATCCCGTCGCCCTCGGCCGGTGCCTCTTCGCACTGGCCGGGGCGCGGCTTGCGGCGCCGTCTTGCACCATTTTGCTCCGCTATGCGCCGCGGCAATCCGATCGCGGCAGCCATCATGGCTGCCGTTTGCACATCCGGCGCCGGCACCCGGCTGTACTGTCCCGCCAGCCGCAACGTTCTCCCGGCTGCCGCGCTTCGATCCTATCAGCGAACGCGGCCCTTTCGCGCACAACTGCCCTGCCTTCCTTCCCCGTCCACGCCTTGCCGGCAAGCCTACGGCGCGCCAGCCCGGCAAAAAATGGCTTGAAATACGAGGCATGATCACGACCATGTCTAGTTCGATAAGACACACATCGATCCCGGCCCGCACCGCGGCGTGCCTGTGCCCGGCGTGCGGGTCGTCCGACTCCACGACTCCAAGCAGAGGAAAGGAAAGCGTCATGTCCGTAAAACTTCGCAACATCAATGAGCAGGTGATGGTGATTACCGGCGCCAGCAGCGGCATCGGCCTGACCACTGCGCGCATGGCCGCCGAGGCCGGCGCCAAGCTGGTGCTGGCCGCGCGCAACGGCGATGCCCTCGACCAGCTCGCCAGCGAGCTGCGCCGCCAGGGCTGCCAGGTGGCCACCGTCGCCGCCGACGTCGGCAAGCAGGCCGACGTCGAGCGCATCGGCCAGACCGCGATGGAACGCTTCGGGCGCATCGACACCTGGGTCAACAACGCCGGCGTCGGCACCTTCGGCCGCCTCGAGGAAGTGGCGCTGGAAGACCATGTGCGCCTGTTCCAGACCAATTTCTGGGGCGTGGTGCATGGCTCCCTGGAAGCGGTCAAGCGCATGAAGCTGCGCGGCGGCGGCGCCCTGATCAACGTCGGCAGCGAGGTCTCGGACCGCGCTGCGCCGCTGCAGGGGATGTACTCGGCCTCCAAGCATGCGGTCAAGGCCTTCACGGACGCGCTGCGCATGGAACTGGAAAAGGAAGAAGCGCCGATCTCGGTAACCCTGGTCAAGCCGGCCGCGATCGACACCATGTTCGCGCTGCACGCGAAGAACTACATGGACAAGGAAGCGGCACTGCCGCCGCCCGTGTACGCGCCGGAGATCGTGGCCAAGGCCATCCTCTACTGCGCCCAGCATCCGAAGCGCGACATCTTCGTCGGCGGCGCCTCGAAGATGATCTCGTCGGGCAACGCCTACATGCCGCGCATGCTCGACCGCTTCATGAATGCCTCGATGTTCAGGCAGCAGAAATCGACGTTCGACAAGGCGCCCGGCCGCCGCGACGCGCTGCACGCGCCCGATCCCAGCCAGGCCCTGCGCCAGCGCCAGGGCATGAGCGACCGCCACGTCGCGGAAAGCTCGGCCCACACGGCGCTGGCCCTGCGCTCCAAGCCGCTGACCGCCGTCCTGCTGGGCGGCAGCGCGCTGGTCGGGGCCTTATTTGCGGCCCGTGGACTGTCCCGGCGGTTGGCTCGCTAGGAAGTCGGTATCGTCTTCGGTGAGCGGCAGGTCGGGGATGGATTCGATGCGGTCGGTATCGATGTCGGCGCCATCCTCGACCACCGTGTCGCGGCCGGCGCTGGCGCGCTCGCCGGTGCCGGCGGAGTCGCTGTCGGACGAGAAGTTGGCGTCGCCGACGTCCGGGCCGGCGGTGCCGCCGGCGGAGCTTTCTTCCTCCTCGTTGGTGCCGCGGTCGAGATGGACCAGCTGGTCAGGGTCGACGTTGGACGCAAGGCCCGGTCCGCCCATCACGTCGCTGCCGGTGTCGGACAGGTCGCTCGGGCCGAGGGCGTCGGTGCCGTGGCCTTTGCCCAGGCTACGGTCGGGACGTTCCGGAAAGTTGTCCGGATCAAGGGTACTGGCTCCAGTCATGATGCCTCCATACAGATTGTTAGCGGATAGTGTCAGGCTACAGGCTTCTTAGAACGCGTGGCGCATGCCCACGTTGAATGCCTTGTTGCCGCTGCCGGGCGCGCTGGCATTGCCGACCGTGTAGCCGGCGCCGTTGCGGTTCCGGATGTGCGACCAGGCCGCGTAGAAGTCCGTGCGGCGCGACACCGAATAGCTCGCGCCGAACGCCATCTGGTTGGCGTCCTGGTTGGCGAGATCGCGATCGTTCTTGCGGATGTAGGAAGTCAGCAAGGTGATCGAATGGTCGACCGGGATGGCGAAGCCGAACAGCACGTCGCGGCTGTTGCTCGACGGCGTACCGGCGATGCCGGCCGCGTAGGGATTGTCGGGATTGAACAGCGGCGAACTGGCCCAGCCGCGGCTCATGCTGTAGGCGGCGTAGGCCGTGCCCCAGCCCAGGCGCAGGTTGGCGGCCAGGATCGAATTCTTGGCGATGGTGTCGTTGCTGGTCTTGCTGTTGAGGTTGACGCGCACCGCGTTCTGGTTGCGGTGCGCGGCCCGCACCGTCAACGGACCGCTGGACAGGCCGACCGTCATGCCCCAGGCGCGTCCGGCCGGCGAGGTATCGAGGTCGCGCGCCGCCCACGAGACACCGCCCTCGAGACCGTTCGGGAAAATCTTGTAGTACTGGACGCCGTTGTCGGTGCGGCGCGGACCGCCGATCAGGTTCGATGCGCTGCCGGCGGTGCCGCCCTTGAACGGGTCGGCGACGTCGGTCAGGGCCAGGTATTGCAGGTTGTACTGGCGCCCGACCGTGATCGCGCCGAATTCCCCCGACAATCCAACCCAGGCCTGGTGCTCGAGGCGCTCGTCTTTGTCCCGATCGCGTCCCGCCGCGCGCCCGGTATCGAGGCGCATCTCGGTCTCGAGGCCGAACACCGCCGAGGTATTCCGGCCCACCGCCTCGCTGCCGTGGATGCCGATGCGCGAAGCCGACGCGATGCCGCTGCCGACGCGGGTCGTGCAGCCGTTGACGCAGCCGCCCTCGCCCACCACACCGGCATCGAGCACACCGTAGGTCGTCACACCGCTCTGCGCACAGGCAGCGGCGGCACTTCCTCCCAGCACAGCAATCGTGACAAGTGTCTTCAGCATCGGCGTATCCTCTCCACGCCTCTACCTTACGCCTGTTCGACCGGCTTCATCTGTCGAATAGAGCACATACGGCTCACCAAAACGGCTTGTCTTTTTGTAGGTAGACTCTGACGATGTTAATCAAGTTCAAGATTTGATCGGTTTCTGCTCCACTTTACGATGCCGGAAATGCGTGCCTGATTATTTGACCAGTGATGAAAACGTGTCTTCCGTCTATCTATACCGTCGGAAATATTTACAATGTTCACCAGTTGCTTCCTGGAGTCAAATAAATAATCCAGGCAATTCAACTACTTAGATTACTGGCCTACAACTTGCTATTGGTAACCCATCAACACAAGGGGGTTAACATGAACATCCGCTCTCACCTCGCCGCCATTGGTCTCTGCTTGCTGCCTCTGTGCAGCCAAGCCGGCGTCATCTACGAATGGCAGGCTTTGAACGACCAGCTGCCCTGGGGAATAACGCTCGAGCTCGAATTCGACGATCAAACCGTTGCGAGCGGCGCATTTAACTTCGAATACAGCGATCCCTACGGCTACGACCAGGTGCCGCAGAACGGCCTGCTCAATCTGCGCTATACCTTCCCCGGCGTGGGGGAAGACATGCTGTACGCGTCGAATGGCGGCGGCTTCTCGACCGGCATGGGGTACGTGAACATGGCGCTCGCATTCGGCGCCGACGGCTACCTGACCGGCAGCATCTACCTCAACAACGGCGCGCATCACATCGACATGGTTTCGACTGGACAAACGTTCACGGTCATCGATGCGAACAGCGACGAGCAAATGGAAGGCGCCGGCTGCACCTGGGAGACTCCCTCCTGCAGCGGCGCCAGCGGCTACATCCGCCGCGTGAGCGCGACCGCCCAGGTTGCACAGATTCCGGAACCGGGCTCGCTGGCCTTGTTGGGCGCCGGACTGCTTGCGGCGCTCGGCCTGCGCCGCCGCTCAGTACGGTAAGCCAGGTGAACCGCGGCGCTGCGCGCCGCCAGTACCCGGCATGCAGCAAGGCTCCTGGCTTGGGGCCCTCCTGCCGCGAGCCTTCGCGACGCCCCCGAAAGCGACAGACCGATCAGTGTCGGCAATTCTTACATTGAGGAAATGCACTGGGCATAGGGCGAGACAAGTGGTTGATTTAAATCATTTAACTATTCGTGGCATGAAAATTGCTACTGATGGTTAAACTATTTCAACCACCTTCTCGCATACCATGATCAAGAAACTCTTCGCGCTCGCAGCCACGGCACTGTTTTCCCTGAACGCCTCCGCCGGTTATGTCCAGTACGATTTCCATACCGGATCGGACGGCGCCGGACTGTCCGGTTACTTCATCCAGCATGATACCGACCAGTCGATCGCGTATTTCGACTTCTGGCTGTTCGATCCCGTCGACGACTATGGCTACGGTCAACAGTTTTATCCGCTCGGCGGCGAGGGCGAGGTCCTGCTGACCGGCGCCACCACCCATTTCCTGAACGACGGCCCCACCAATTTCACGATCGCCGACTACTTCGGCGCGGACCATTTCACGAACCTCAGCGTCAGCTTTGCGCGCAATGCCCAGGGCAACTTTGTCTACACGGCGCGTTACGACGCCGATCTGTTCGAGCAGCACCCACCCATGTTTTATTCCGGCACCCTGACCGGCATCGCCACCCGTGGTAGCGTCGACCCGGGACTGGCGCAATACCTCGATTCGATGGATGGTTACGAGTACGGCGTGCCGCGCATCGTGCCGCGCTATATCGGTCCCAACGAAGTTCCCGGGCAAGTTCCCGAGCCGGCGAGCATCGCCCTGCTGGCGCTCGGCGCCGCCGGGATGGTCGGCGCGGCGCGGCGCCGCAATTGCGCTGGTTGATCAGCCGTTTTTCGCGCGCCGCTCCGTGCGGTGCGCGGTTTCTATCGAATCCCGCTGCCACCTTATCTGCTGGCTTAGCTGGAAGGTAGCGGAGCAGTCGATCGATCCGTTCGCAGAGCGGATGTACCACGCGTCGACCGGCCGGAACCATGAAGAAAAGTTGCCCCTAGTCACATTCGTGGATAGACTTTCTCTTCCTTGAACTTCTAACAATCGGCCCTCGCCATGCGCCGTCGATCCGCCTTAGCGCCAGATTTACCCTTACTCGCCTGTTTGTCGATCGCGGCATCCATCCTGCTCAGCCCCTGGGGTGGTGGAGGTGGCGCAAATGGAGGCAGCGCCGCCTCGCCAGTTGCCGCAGGGCCGGGAAGCACGGCCAGTCGCGCCGTCGGGGGAACGCTGGCGGGCCTGGCCAGCCAGGGGGAACTGGTGGGCCCGCCGGGCCGGGGCGAGGTGCGTGAAGGCCCGCTGCCCGGCATGCTCGCCGAGGCCGCGACGCTGACGATCGGGCCCGACGACCGCCTGTACATCGGTTCGGCCAATAGTATCCTGACGGTCAAGGTGCAGTGATGAAGACCCACCGCAACGCGGCCTTGTCGCACCCAACCGGGCGCCGCCCTGGTCACCGCCTGGCGCCCGCATGCGCCCTCGTCCTCATGCTTGGCCTGGCGGGCACGGCGCCGGACACGCCAGCGGCCACGGCCCTGGCCGCTGCGGCGTCGGCATCCCATGCAGCCGACCTGCGCGCCTACCTCGACAGTGCACGCTGGTATGAGAGTGCGCTCGCCCGGCTTGCACACCCTGACGACCCATACAACCAGGAATTCTTCCATGCCTTTGCCGCGGCCACGACGCGCGACCAAATCTACGCCAGGGCCGTGCCCGTGCTGGCACGCCATGTATCGCCCAAGGATGCTCGTACGCTGGGCGCGATAGCGCGCAAGGATCCAGTACCGCAGGCCGATCGGCAGGCGGCCCTGCAAGCGCTCGCAATGGCCAATAAAAAAGCCGGGCCCGAATTGGAACAGGTGTGGCAGGACCTGATGGATGCATTCTCGCGCCAGAATATCGCCCGTGCCGTCGCCGAGATCCGGCGCAGCGTCACCGACATGGCGGCGCATCCCGAGCCCGGTTATCTGCCGAAGACGAACAAGCTTGGACTTTCCTACCTCGACCACATGGTCTCGCTGACCGTCCGCCTCTTTGCCAGGCATCGGAACGCATCACAGACCATGGCGAGCGATTGCGACGAAACGAAAACGGATGCCGCGATGCAGCCAGCCGCACTGCTGGCCCAGGGAGGCTTCGCCGCCGCGCACAGTGCGATCGACCGCTGCGAACGCGCGCTGCAGCGCTTCGACGCGTCCAACAAAGCGGCATTCGATGAGTTCCTTGGCGAGGTCGAGTCGATGCGGATGGCGGATTGGTCGTTCGTGCTCAAGCAGATGGAAAAGTCTTCGGCCGCCTATCACGAACGCAACCTGGAAGCCGTCCGGCTATACCGTCAAGTCCTGGAGGGCCAACGCAAACTGGTCAGCCTGGTCGAAACCCGTCGCGAACATCTCGGCATCGAAGATGGGCAGTTGGTGCTCGACTCGGATGAAGACGTGACGCGCATGAATGCCATCATCGACGACATCGACGCTCACGCCAATGCGCTCAACGACTTCCTGTACCAGGTACGCCAGGACGGCGTGCTGCGCGATATCGACCTGCGAGACGGCGTCACCGCGCCGACGGCAAGGCCAGCAGACGAACAAGTACCGCGGAAATGAAAAAAGCCCCAACGCGTGGGGCTCTTGTTCAGTATGCTTGGCGGAAGCGGTGAGATTCGAACTCACGAACGGGTTCCCCCGTCGGCAGTTTTCAAGACTGCTGCCTTCAACCACTCGGCCACGCTTCCTGTAGCCCAAGATTATACAATATTCACGGCCGTTGCGATCCGTATCTCGACGCACTCGACCGCAAGCGCCTGGCGACGCACGGCCGGCGCAGGCGCTTGCGGCTGCCCTATTCGCCAGCCACGCCGGCCGCGACCGTGCGCGCCGGGTACGGCGCATCCTTGGCGTGCAGGGACAAGGGGTGGAACTCGAGCGTCTTGAGACGCAGGGTGCCGCTTCCACGCGCCCAGCCGCCCAGGCCGAAAGCCAGGCGGGCGGGCTTGCCGTCGCGCTGTCCCGGCACGATCGCGAAGAACTCCTCGTTTGCCGCGTAGGTATCTTCCTGCAGGCTGAAGATCGGTTTCAAGCCGAACCAGGACAGGTGGGCAGCGCGCGGCGAGCCGCCGGCGACCGTGCCTTCGAACCGGGCCCGGATCAGCACCGGCCCTTCCAGCATCACCTCCTGACTGTACAAGCCGATATCGGCGGGCTGTGCACTTGCCACGAGCGGGAGCCCGTGTTGCACGGTCGCCGTGGCGCCTTGCAGGTCGCCATAGGGCAGCCATTGCCAACTGGTCTTTGCGACGGCCGGGCCAGCGCTGCGGCGCGGCAGCGCCAGCAGCCCTTCCTTGCCGTCGGCGACCACCGTATAGCCCTGCTTTTCAAGTTCGCGCCCGAGGTCGCCGCTCCTGCGTCCGGATTTCTGGAGGACGGCGACCAGGTCCCATTCCGACTCGGCCGCGAGCGCGAGCAGTTGCGCGGTATTCGCCACCAGTCGCGTCCGTGTCGGGACCTGGATCGGGTTCGAGCGGTTGTCGACATCGACGAAAGCGAGCGTCTTCAGCGCGGCGCCGGCGGCCGGCGCGCCCTGCTGCCGCAGCGGCGCCGCGGCGGGCAGCGCACCCGCGGCATGCTGCGCCAACACGTACTCGGGGAAGCCGAAGGTGTCCCCGCCCAGGTTGTAGTCGACGATCTGCAGCACCACCACGTCGCTGGCCGCGATATCGGCCAGCACCTGCTTGCGCGTCAGCTCCGGGTCGGCGTCGACGTCATGGGTACGATGGCCACCGTCGCCGTTCTCGTCCAGGGCGCGCACCCGGAAGTAGCCGGAATTGACGGCCCGCGAATAGGCACGTCCCTGGTTCAGGGGCGCCAGGATCTCGTCCGAAAAACTGTCGCTGATGAAAACGAGCGAGGGGCGCCAGGCCGTCGTGTCTCCCTCCAGCACGCTCGGTTGGGGAGTGTTCTTGTACACTCCGCCGCCCGACCAGATGTTCATCAGGCTCAGGCCGTCGGTATCGGCGCCCTGGGCCTGCTCGTAGCGCGGCACGCCGCAGCCGAAGGGCTGAAGCGCCGGGAACCGGTTGCGCACCCGGTCCATGATTTGTTCGGCGACGAGGCAGCCGGCGTAGTAATTCCAGTGCACGCCCGACTCGGGATGCAGCGCCACGTTCGTGTCGCGCCGGAAGTCGCGCAGCAGCGGGGCCGAATCGATGACATTGACGCCAGCCGCCTGCAAGGCCCGGCCAAAGCTGGCGGTGCGTTCGAATACCTGATCGGGCCCGCCTGCCAGGTAGCGCCGGCCCAGGCTTTCCGGATAGACGTAGGGCTTGCTGGCGGCGATCACGACCATGAAGGCTTTGCCCTGCGCTTCCAGCAGGGTTTGCACCTGCCTGAGCTTGCCCGCGGTGACCGCGTACTTCGCTTCGCGCTCCGATTTCTCCAGGATTTCCGTGTTGATGTACTGGAGCGACATGCCGCTGTACAACCCCATCTCGGGCGTCGAATACAGCCGCAGGCGGGGCATTTCGCGGAAGGCGCGGAACAGGATCTCGTTGAAAGTGCGGATCAGTTCAGTCCGGAAGCCGAAGTGAACATCGTAGTAGCGCCCCGCCCAGGTTTGCCACGTCTTGTCGAGCAGGCTTGCGCCGGTGTTTGCCGGTCGTTCAGGCACTTTGTCCACGTAGCCGTAGAGTTGGTTGGCCCGCTCGCCCATCGCCAGCCATCCCAGCGTGGGAACGGCAAGCAGTGTTACCAGGATAATCGAATAGACCAGGCCCAGGCGTTTAGTCATCTGCGGTCCCGCCTCAGAAACGGAAGTAAAGGAATGGAACATAATCGGCGCTGGCGATCGCCGCCGCCGACATCAGCATGAGCGCGAGCGTGACCACGAACTGCATGTTCAGGGCCGCTGCGCCATCGATGGTCATCTTGTCCGACCATGCGGCCTGGAGCGCCCCGGCCAGCCGCCCGTGCAGGCGCGGCAGGCGGACGCAGGCCAGCAGCGCCCCCACAGCCATCACGGCCAGCTCGCGATTTCCGAAGACGAGCCCCCAGGGCACCAGCCGGTCGCCGGCCGCCTGCCCCGCTCCGAACATGGCGGCGATGTAGTGCGCCGCATGCTCGATGGTCGGCGCGCGGAACAGCACCCAGCCGACCATCACGATCAGGATCGTGGCCAGCCAGCGCAGCGGCACTGGCGGGGTCAACGCCGCGAGGCGGCTGTTCGCAAGCGCGCGCTCGATGCACAGGAAGGTGCCGTAATAAGCGCCCCAGGCCAGGAAGGTCCAGTTCGCGCCGTGCCAGATCCCCGAGATCACGAACACGATCCACAGATTCAGGTAAGTACGCGCCGGCGAGGCCCGATTCCCGCCCAGCGGGATATACAGGTACTGCTTCATCCAGCTCGACAGCGAAATATGCCAGCGGCGCCAGAAGTCGGTCACGCTCAGCGCGGTGTACGGACGATTGAAGTTTTCCGGGAAGCGGAATCCCATCATGCGTCCCAGGCCGATCGCCATGTCCGAATAGCCCGAGAAATCGAAATACAGCTGAAGGGTATAGGCAACGATGCCGCCCCATGCAAAAAGCGGCGAGAGTTCGTTGGCCGGAAGGCCGAAGATACGGTCGGCGAGAACGCCAAGCGGATCGGCGAACAGCAGCTTCTTCGCCAGGCCGAACGCGAACCGGTTGAATCCGGTGAGGAAGCCCTCGACCGTATGTTGGCGCGCCTGGATCTGCTGCCCGATATCGTGGTAACGAATGATGGGGCCGGCGATCAGCTGCGGGAACAGGAAGATATACAGGGCACAATCGAGAAATCCGCGCGGAGGCACTGCGCGGCCCTTGAAACTGTCGACCAGATAGCTGATGCGGTGGAAGGTAATGAAGGAGATACCGAGCAGGAGCGGAATATGGGGCGGCTCGACATGCCAGTGATGCAGGCTTTCAAGCGGCTGGATAATCTCGATGACGATGAAGTCCAGATACTTCGAGAATACAAGCGCTGCGACGTTGAGCACGATAGCGGCGGCCAGCACCGATTTCTTCATCCTCGCCGAGCCGCGCGCCTGGGGCGCGATCACCAGGGATACGCAGTAATCGATAAAGGTCCCGGCAATCAGGAGCACGACATAGATCGGCTCGCCCCAGGCGAAAAACAGGACGCTTGCCGCCAGCGCAATGTAATTGCGGACCTGGACCCGTGACGACAGGGTGTAGTACGCCAGGAGGAACAGCGGGAGGAAGATAAACAGAAAAATTGGTGCCGTAAAAAGCATAGATTTCCCAGCGTTATAACGATGACCCTGCCGCAATGACCCGTGCGCGATCAACTACCCATCGGCTGATCGCCAGCCGGTCACGGGCGGGGCGGCGCTACCGGATTTGCCGGTAAATGGAAAATCGAACGGGGCGGGTAGCGGAAGAATCAGGAGGCGGTGACGGCAGCCGGCAACCGAACAAATTGCAGAGCAGAATTATAGCGTTGACAATGCATTAGTTGCAAATCGCTGCCTGGTCCACCAGCAGCCAGTTCTCGCGCAGCCCCTGCTCGAAGCGGGCGGCCGGCAGCGGGGCGGCGTACAGGTAGCCCTGCACCTCGTCGCAGCCGCTGTCGCGCAGGAATGCAAGCTGTTCCAGGGTCTCGACGCCTTCGGCGATCACGCGGTGGCCGAGCTGGCGGCCGATGCTGATGATGGTGCTGGCGATCGCGCAGTCGCTGGCGTCCTTCGGGATCCCGGTGGTGAAGGAGCGGTCGATCTTCAGGGTGTGGATCGGGAAGCGCTTCAGGTAGGACAGGCTGGAGTAGCCGGTGCCGAAGTCGTCGAGCGAGAGCGCGACGCCGAGGGCGTTGATGCGGTCCATGATGCCGATCACGCGGTCGATGTCGTGCATCAGGGTGCTTTCCGTGATCTCCAGCTCCAGCCAGTCGGGCGCCAGAGCGTGGCGCGCCAGCGTGGCGGCGACGCGGTTCGGCAGCGACTCGGTGAATTCGCGCGCCGACACGTTCACGGCCAGGCGGAAGGGGCGCATGCCCGAGCGCTGCCAGCTCGCCGCCTGGGCGCAGGCCTGCTCCAGCACCCATTCGCCCACCTGGACGATCAGGCCGGTGCTCTCGGCCAGCGGGATGAATTCGGAAGGCGGCACCAGGCCGCGTTCGGGGTGGATCCAGCGCACCAGGGCTTCGGCGCCGACGATCTTGTCGGTGCCGATCTCGAACTTCGGCTGGTAGCACAGCATCAGTTCGCCCTGCCCCAGCGCGTGGCGCAGGCCCGATTCGATGCGCATGCGCTCGTGCATGCCCTTGTTCATGTCCAGGCTGTAGAAGGCGACGCTGTTGTCCGGATTCGCGTGGTCTTCCTTGGCGCGTTCCATCGCGATGTCGGCCATGCGCAGCAGCGAGTCGGCGTCCATGCCGTCCTGCGGATAGACGCTGATGCCGACGCTGGCGCCGACGCGCAGGTCGTGGCCTTCGATCAGGAAGGGCGCGTCGAGCGCGGCCTGGAGTTTCTGCGCCACCGTGGTGGCCTCGAAATGCTGGCGCACGTCGAACAGGCCGACCGCGAACTCGTCGCCGGCCAGGTGGGCCACCACGTCTTCCTCGCGCAGCGTGGCGCGGAAACGCGCCGCCACCTGGCGCAGCAGCTCGTCGCCGATGCGGCGGCCCAGGGTGTCGTTGACCAGCTTGAAGCGGTTCAGGTCGATGAACAGGACGCAGCCCGACAGCTCGTTGCGCTGGGCGACCATCAGGGCCTGGTCGACCAGGCGCGCGAACAGGGTGCGGTTCGGCAGGCCGGTCAGTTCGTTGTAATAGGCCAGGTGGTGCAGGCGCTCCTCGGCCAGCTTGCGCTCGGTGATGTCGGTGAGATAAGCGATCAGGCCGACCGGGCGCTCCTCGAGGTCGCGCAGCGGCGACAGCGACAGGCTGGCCCAGAAGATCTCGCCCGACTTCTTGCGCCGCCGGACTTCCATCATGCGCCCGCCCTGCTCGGCGAAGACGTCCGGCACGCGCTCGTCGTCGTCCTTCCCTTCGTCGGCGTACAGGAACAGGATGTTGCGTCCGACCGCTTCCAGCGCCGTATAGCCGAACAGGCGTTCGGCGCCCTGGTTCCAGCTGGTGATGTAGCCCATCTGGTCGAGCGTCAGGACCGATTCGTGGATCTGGTCGAGGATCTGCGACTGGTGCGCCAGCTGGGCCTCGACCTGGGCGTAGGCATGGGTGGCGCGCTGGGCCAGCGAGTGCACCTGCAGCAGCGTGCCGGCCAGCGCGGCCAGGCTGGCGAGCTGGCGCCGGTCCTCGCCATCGTAGTCGGTGCGCCCGGCAACCTCGAAGCAGCCGTAGTAATGGCCGTCGACGCGGATGTCCTGGTACAGCGCGTCGTGCGAAGGCGCCGCGCGCGGCGCCGGAATCGCCAGCGCCAGCGGGTCGGCGGCGGCGAAGCTGCCCTGCGGGCTGGCCAGCAGGGCGCGCGCGATGCGGCCCAGCTCCTCGGCCAGGGCCTCGCCGCGCAGGCGCATCACCGCCTCGCTCAGTGCGGCGCTGCAGGACGCGAAGTCGTGGCTGCGCAAGGCCAGGAGCTCAGACATTGCGGCCCACCTGGATCGCCCAATGGAAGGCGTGCAGCTGGCTGCGCCACCAGGACGCGGCGTCGATCCCGGCTTGCGCCAGCATCTCCGGGCCCGGCACGGTATCGGTTTCGACCAGGCGCAGGCGCGCGCCGAGCAGGCCCGCGCGGCGCAGCAGCGCATCCTCCACATGCGGCGGCAGGCGCAGGTCGCCGACGATCTCCGCCATGTGCATGCCGAGCAGCGGCTCGAGCAGCGAGAAGGCGCCCGTCATGAAGGCCAGGTCCTGCTCGTCGCGCTCGCCGCCGTCCATCTTGCACAGCATTTCGAGCTGGGCCGCGCGCAGGGCCGCCAGCGGCAGCAAGGGATTGCGCGGGCCGTCGGCGTCCAGCCGCGCGTAGAGCAGCAGCTGCAGCCAGCGCTGCAGTTGGCGCCGCCCCAGCAGCGCGATGGCCTGGGCGAAGCTGGTGATCTGGGTGCTGACCGCGAAGGCGGCCGAATTGACCAGCTTGAGCAGGTGGTAGGACAGCACCGGGTCCTGCTTGAGCAGTTGTTCGAGTTCGCGCGAATCGGCGTCGTTCGCGAGCAGCGCCAGCAGCGCCAGCAGGGGCCGCCGCGACGGCGCCTCGCCGGCGCCGGCGGCGCGCGCTTGCAGGGGATAGGCGCCGCTGAACCAGTCGAAGCCGGCCTGGGCGCAGTCGCGCAGGCGCTTGGCGTCGGCGATGCCATAGGCCAGGTGCGGACCGAACAACGCCGCCAGGCTGCCGGGTGCCGGCGCGGTCGACGCGGGACTGCAGTCACGCGCCACGCCGCGCAGGCCGGCCGGACGCGCGGCGCCGTCGGGCACGGCGCCGTCGAGCAGGATGCGGTAGCCCTGGTCGTGCAGGTGCGCCAGCCGGCGCGCGGCGCCGTCCAGGGCCAGCGCGGCCGCGTCGACCGCCAGCACCACGCGCTGGGCCGGCAGTTGCGCCAGCAGGGGCGGCGTCAGCTGGGCCGGAGTATCGAGCAGCAGCACGCAGTCGAGCGGCGCGATCGCCGCCAGCAGGCCGG
The DNA here is from genome assembly GCF_032106685.1 of Massilia sp. Taxonomy (GTDB): domain Bacteria; phylum Pseudomonadota; class Gammaproteobacteria; order Burkholderiales; family Burkholderiaceae_D; genus Telluria. Next base: position 2,797 of record NZ_DAMCPG010000059.1, on the reverse strand, counting down.
CAATCTCGGGGAGCAGCGCCGCCGCTTGCGCCGCACCGGCGCCACCGCCTGCGCCTGCGTGCAGGTCCAGGCTCAGCGCCACCCACTCGTTCCGCCCATTGGCGATCGGGCGCATCTGCACCAGCGGGAACGGGGTCAAGTCCAATGCGGCCATCGGAAATCTCTGAGTAGATGATCGATGCATATTAGACGAGCAATTAGCTGAAAGCAACTGATTTTGTTTCCTCAGAGACACATTGACTACGTGATAATACGTAGGCCAACGGGCAGGGCAAGCGGGTAGAATCATGCGCTTGCAATTTGCATAATGATGCAGAATGATTTGCAAATACGGGTCGGCTGCAGCCGGCCGCGCCGCCGCTCGCGGCAACGCGCCGAACGCACCGCGCCTTTACGAATAAAAAACTGAAGGAGCCACCATGAAAAGCCTCGGAAACAAACTCGGCTGGGCGGCGATCTCACTCCTCGGCGCGTTCGCGCTCGCTTACGTGGCCCTGCGCCGCGGCGAGTCGATCAACGCCGTGTGGGTAGTCGCCGCGGCCGTCTGCGTTTACCTCATCGCCTACCGTTTCTACAGCCTCTACATCGCCACCAAGGTGATGGGGCTGGACGCGCGCCGCCAGACGCCTGCCTACAAGTACAACGACGGCCTCGACTACGTGCCGACCAACCAGTACGTGCTGTTCGGCCACCACTTTGCCGCCATCGCCGGCGCAGGACCGCTGGTCGGTCCCGTGCTCGCGGCGCAGATGGGCTACCTGCCGGGCATGATGTGGATCCTGGCCGGCGTCGTGTTCGCCGGCGCCGTCCAGGACTTCATCGTGCTGTTCATGTCGATGCGCCGCGACGGTCGCTCGCTGGGCGACCTGATCAAGTCCGAAATGGGCGAGATCCCGGGCGTCATCGCGCTGTTCGGCACCTTCATGATCATGGTGATCATCCTCGCGGTGCTGGCCCTGATCGTCGTCAAGGCGCTGACCGGCTCGCCCTGGGGCACCTTCACCGTGATGGCGACGATCCCGATCGCGCTCTTCATGGGCCTGTATTCGCGCTACTTCCGCGTCGGCCGCATCGGCGAGATCTCGCTGATCGGCTTCGTGCTGCTGATGCTGGCCATCGTCGGCGGCCAATGGGTGCACGACTCGCCGACCTTCGGCCCGATGTTCACCTTCACCGGCGTCGAACTGACCTGGATGCTGATCGGCTACGGCTTCGTCGCCTCGGTCATCCCCGTGTGGCTGCTGCTGGCCCCGCGCGACTACCTGTCGACCTTCCTCAAGATCGGCACCATCGTGGCGCTGGCCATCGGCATCCTGCTGGTCGCCCCGCACATGCAGATGCCGGCCGTGACCCGCTTCATCGACGGCACCGGTCCGGTGTGGTCGGGCAACCTGTTCCCCTTCCTGTTCATCACCATCGCCTGCGGCGCCGTCTCCGGCTTCCACGCGCTGATCTCCTCGGGCACCACGCCGAAGATGATCGAGAACGAAACCCACGCCCGCTTCATCGGCTACGGCGCGATGCTAATGGAATCGTTCGTCGCCATCATGGCGCTGGTCGCCGCCTCGACCATCGACCCGGGCATCTACTTCGCGATGAACGCGCCGGCCGCCGTGCTCGGCACCACCGCGCAGTCGGCCGCGGCCGCCGTCTCGAACTGGGGCTTCGTCGTCACCCCCGAGACGCTCACGCAAGTGGCCAAGGACGTCGGCGAGCACACCATCATCTCGCGCGCCGGCGGCGCCCCGACCCTGGCGGTGGGCATGGCCAACATCCTGTCCAACGTCATCGGCGGCAAGACGATGATGGCCTTCTGGTACCACTTCGCGATCCTGTTCGAGGCGCTGTTCATCCTGACCGCGGTGGACGCGGGCACCCGCGCCGGCCGCTTCATGCTGCAGGACCTGCTGGGCGCCTTCGCCCCGGCCCTGAAGCGCACCGATTCGCTGCCGGCCAACCTGCTGGCGACCGGCCTGTGCGTCGCCGCCTGGGGTTACTTCCTGTACCAGGGCGTGGTCGATCCGCTGGGCGGCATCAACACCCTGTGGCCGCTGTTCGGCATCGCCAACCAGATGCTGGCCGGTATCGCGCTGATGCTGGGCACCGTCGTGCTGTTCAAGATGAAGCGCGGCCAGTACGCCTGGGTTACGATCGTACCGACCATCTGGCTGCTGATCTGCACCCTGACCGCCGGCTGGCAGAAGATCTTCGACGAGAACGTCAAGGTCGGCTTCGTCGCCCACGCGCAGAAATTCCAGGCGGCGCTCGACCAGGGCCAGGTCCTGGCCCCGGCGAAGTCGCTCGGCGAAATGCGCCGCATCATCTTCAACGACTACGTCGACGCCACCCTGGCCGGCTTCTTCATGGTCGTCGTGGTCGCGGTGCTGGTCTACGGCATCAAGACCGTGATGAACGCGCGCAACAGCAGCAGCCCGACGGTGAAGGAATCGCCGTTCGTTGCCAACCCGGCGGCGGCCGCACAGGTGCAGTGATGCTCGCCGCCCTCGCCCAAGCCGGCAAGTACCTCGGGCAAAGCATGCGCCTGATGGTCGGCCTGCCGGAATACGACACCTACCTCGCGCACATGGAGCGCGAGCATCCGGGCAAGCCGGTCATGACCTACGAGGAGTTTTTCCGCGAGCGTCAGGAAGCGCGCTACGGGTCCGGGCGCAGCGGCGGCTGCTGTTGACCGGCGTCGAAGCATACGACGTCACGTGGCAAGACCTGAGTAACAAGTAGCCGAGTAAGCAGCAACCTAGGCGGCAGGACTGGCCACGTGACGTCGTATGCTACGACG
>NZ_DAMCPG010000058.1:0-24708 GCF_032106685.1 Massilia sp. | reverse complement strand
CTCGCGCTATTTGCCAAATTATCTCGGCTGGCGCTGGGCGCTCGATGGCCGGCGTATCGATTCTCCAGAGCGCTTCCTGCGAGCGGCGCTGGGCATGTTCAACACCTAACGGTGACAGCGCCTTTTCGTCTTGCCCGAAGGGTAGGATGGGCGGCAGGGTTGCCTGGAGGATCCGCGCGCTCGGCGCCGAACTCCTCAGTCGAGCGCACAAATAAAAAAGCCGCGCACTTGCGTGGGCGGCTTTTCCGTCTACTGCACCAGATCGAATTACTTGATCTTGGTTTCCTTGTAGATCACGTGCTTGCGTGCCTTCGGGTCGAATTTGGTGATTTCCATCTTCGCCGGCATGGTGCGCTTGTTCTTGGTGGTGGTGTAGAAGTGACCGGTACCTGCGGTCGATTCCAGCTTGATTTTGTCGCGGCCAGTTTTTGCCATGATAGCTCCCTAATTAAACTTTTTCGCCACGAGCGCGCATGTCGGCCAGAACGGCGTCGATGCCCAGCTTGTCGATGACGCGCAGACCGGCGTTGGACAAACGCAGGGAGACCCAGCGGTTTTCGGATTCCACGAAAATGCGACGGTTCTGCAGGTTAGGCAGGAAACGACGCTTCGTCTTGTTGTTAGCGTGGGAGACGTTGTTGCCAACCATCGGTCCCTTGCCAGTAACTTGGCAGACACGTGCCATAGTGCACTCCTTAGATAAACTTCCAAAATCGGAAAAACGAGAGTATAGCGTGAAAACCATCGCGGAATCAATCACTTGCGAAAAACAATTGTTTCTTAAGTCGTCGGCTAAATTTAACAATTGTGAAATCGCGGCTAGCGCCTTGTTTTCACGCAGTTAACTGCAAGTTTCCTCACAGCTGGCCGTGTTCGGCGAAGGAATGCACTTGTGAACCTGCCACCACAAAATGGTCGAGCACGCGTACGTCGACCAGGGCCAGCGCCTGCGCCAGGGCGCGCGTCAGGCCCAGGTCGGCCTCGCTGGGCGCGCATTCGCCGGACGGGTGGTTATGGGCGAGCATCACGCCCGAGGCATTGCGCCGCAGCGCCGCCTTCACCACTTCGCGCGGATAAACACTGGTGTGGGTCAGCGTGCCGCGAAACATTTCCTGCGCATCGATCAGGCGGTTCTTGACGTCGACGAACAGCACCACGAAGGATTCGTAGGCCTGCAAGCCGAACTTGGCGCGCAGGTAGTTTTTCACGACGTCGGGCGAGCACAGCGCCTGGCGGAAGAACTGTTCCGACACGGCGCGCCGCGCCAGTTCCATGACGGCCTGCAGTTGCGCATACTTGGCCATGCCCAGGCCGTGCACCTCCGAAAACTCCTGGGGTGTCGCGTGCAGCAGGCGCTGGAGCGAGCCGAAGTGTTCGAGCATGTGGCCGCCAAGCTCGACCGCGCTGCGCCCGCGCACGCCCACGCGCAGGAAAATGGCCAGCAGTTCGGCGTTCGAGAGGGCCGCCGCGCCTTCGCGCGCCAGCCGTTCGCGCGGCCGGTCCTGTTCCGGCCAGTCGTTGATACCCATGTTGCTCCTTGTCGTAGAGGGAAGGGCGTGCGGCCGCGGCCGCATCGCCGCCACGCATTATGGGCAGACGAGGAAAGACGGTTCTGATCTGGCGCGCATGGGTGCAATCTGCGGCGCCATGCCTGGAGCGCTCAGGGCTGGCGTACGAAACGCACTGGCTGCGCGGGCGGGCGCTTGCGGCGGATCACGACGGTGCCCGCCAGCTTGTCGTGCCAACCCTGCTTTTTCGGATCGATCGCGACCCACAGCAAGCCCAGGCCGAGCGGAATCGTCGAGACGTAGTAGCCGAGATAACGGCCCACCGACTGGCCGAGCGTGGGCTTGTTGCCGGTGCGGGCATCGACGACCTGGGCCGAGATCGCCATCTTGCCCGGCGTCGCGCCGCGCGCCACCCAGAAGGCGATCACGGCGACAGCCGGCAGCACGTACGAAACCAAAATGTCGGCCGGCCCCTGGAACAGGCTTGTGCTGTCCCAGTATCGCGGGCCGTACAGCATGTGGAGCAGCGGCAGCGTCAGGAAGAACATCAGCAGCGTATCGATCAGCGCGGCACCGACGCGCGCCCAGAACCCCACGTATTCGTATTCCGTTTCGTCATCCACCGCGCTGCTCCAGGAAAGGCGGCCGGACGGCCGCGCGGCAACGGTAGCACCTGGTGGGGCGCGACGCAATACGGGAGGGCTGCCGTGCCGCGCAATCGTCCCGGGCGCCTGGTTCGTCCAGCGGGTTCTCGAACCGCACCGGTTGGACGGTCAACATGCCGATGCGCCGACGCGACAGTCGGGCCCGAATCGATTTCCGGCAGCCTCGCTGCTGCCGAAAAAAGCGGCGGCCGGCGGCGGGAAGGGCGGTGGTGGCTTACAATAGCGGTTTGCCTGCAACAGGCTTGCCTGCTACTCGAAACGAACATGTCCAACGCCTCTCCCGCCGTCGTCAACGAATCGTCCTACCTGACCCTGCATTACCGGCTCGCCATTGCCGGTGGCGCCGATCTGATCACCACCTTCAACGGCACCCCGGCCACCTTGCTGCTGGGCCAGGGCCAGTTGGCGCCTTTCCTCGAACAGCGCCTGCTCGGCCTGCCGGAAGGCGCCCACGAAACCTTCGCGCTGAGTGCGCAGGAAGCCTTCGGCGACCGCAATCCCGAGCTGATCCAGCCGGTGTCGAAGGCGACGCTGGAAGAAAATTCGGTGCCGGATGCCGACTACAAGGTCGGCGAGCTGATCGAATTCAATGCGCCGAAGGGTGGCCGCTTCGCCGGCGTGCTGCTGGAAATGCGCGACGACAGCGCGCTGTTCGATTTCAACCATCCGCTGGCCGGCCAGGCCCTGCAATTCGAAGTGAAACTGATTTCGGTCCTGTAAAGGGAACACCATGGAAAACGAGATTCTGCTTGCCCAGCCGCGCGGCTTCTGCGCCGGCGTCGACCGTGCCATCGAAATCGTCGAGCGCGCATTGAGCCAGTTCGGCGCGCCGATCTACGTGCGCCACGAGATCGTCCACAATGCCTACGTCGTAGCCGACCTGCGCAACAAGGGCGCGATCTTCATCGAGGAGCTCGACGACGTCCCCGCCGGCAACACGCTGGTGTTCTCGGCCCACGGCGTCTCGAAGGCCGTGCGCGCCGAAGCCGAGGCGCGCGGCCTGAAGATCTTCGACGCCACCTGCCCGCTGGTGACCAAGGTCCACGTGGAAGTGTCGAAGATGCGCAAGCAGGGCGCCGAGATCATCATGATCGGCCACCAGGGCCACCCGGAAGTCGAGGGCACGATGGGCCAGGCGGAAGAGGGCATGCACCTGGTCGAGACCGTCGAGGACGTCGAAAAGCTGCAGGTCGCCAATCCGGAGCTGCTGGCCTACGTGTCGCAGACCACGCTGTCGGTCGACGACACGCTGGACATCATCGCCGCCCTGAAGAAGCGCTTCCCGAACATCATCGAGCCGAAGAAGGGCGACATCTGCTACGCCACCACCAACCGCCAGGAAGCCGTGAAATTCATGGCGCCGCAGGTGGAAGTGGTGGTCGTGGTCGGCAGCCCGAACAGCTCGAACTCGAACCGCCTGCGCGAAGTGGCCGAGAAGATGGGCACGCCGGCCTACATGGTCGACGACGCCAGCAAGATCGACCCGGCCTGGATCGCAGGCAAGAAGCGCATCGGCGTCACCGCCGGCGCCTCGGCGCCCGAGGTACTGGTGCAGGCCGTGATCGACCGCCTGAAGTCGCTCGGCGCGGCCAGCGTGCGCGCGCTCGAGGGTGTGGAAGAGAACGTCACCTTCCCGCTGCCGAAAGGCCTGGACGGCGTGCGCGCCGAGCTCGCGTAAACCCTGCTGTTCTTTCGATAACAAAGGAGCGCCGCAACAATTTTTCCGTTGTTCGTTTCGCAAAAAGCTCGCTATGATGGCGACGCTCGGAATTTTTGTCTTGGCAACTGTTCTTCCGTGAAGGGGAGCAGTCTGCGGTCGCGGTGAATGAAGGCTACACGGACACATGGACCCATGGAATGCCGAAGGCAGTCCATGTGGCCCGAAATATCGTCAGCCACACAGCGGCACTTCGGGAATCTCGAAGTGCCGTTTTTGTTATCGAAAGAAAGAGGCAGCGGAAACAATGGAGACTTTTGTCCAGCAGATACTCAACGGACTGGTGCTAGGCAGCATGTACGCACTGGTCGCACTTGGGTACACGATGGTCTACGGGGTGCTCAACCTCATTAACTTCGCCCACGGCGATGTCCTGATGATCGGCGCCATGGTCGGCCTGTCGATCCTGCAACTGCTCGACGCCCACTTCCCCGGCCTGCCGGGCTACCTGCAGCTGGCCCTTGCGATCCTCGGTGCGATTCCCGTCGCGATCCTGGTCAACGTGCTGATCGAGCGTGTCGCCTACCGCCGCCTGCGCAACGCGCCGCGGCTGGCGCCCCTGATCACCGCGATCGGCGTCTCGATCCTGCTGCAGACCGTCGTGATGGCGATGCCGTTCTGGGGCCGCAGCCCGCTGCCTTTCCCGCAACTGCTCTCGTCCGAACCGATCATGATCGCCGGGGCAATGATTTCGCAAACCCAGGTGCTGCTGCTGGTGCTGGCCGCGCTCGCCATGGTGGCGCTGGTGCTGCTGGTCGAGCGCACCAAAATGGGAAGGGCAATGCGCGCGGTCGCCGAGAACCCGCGCGTGGCCGGCCTGATGGGCGTCGATTCGAACCGCGTGATCGTCGCCACCTTCGCCATCGGCGCCGCGCTGGCGGCCGTGGCCGGCGTCATGTGGGGCGCCAACTATGCGTCGGTCACCTTCACCATGGGCGTGCTGCCGGGCCTGAAGGCCTTCTGCGCCGCGGTGCTGGGCGGGATCGGCAACATTTATGGCGCCATGATCGGTGGCCTGCTGCTGGGCATCATCGAAGCGCTGGGCGCCGGCTACATCGGCGAATTCACCGGCGGCTTCCTCGGCAGCCATTACCAGGACATCTTCGCCTTCGTGGTGCTGATCCTGGTGCTGACCGTGCGCCCGTCCGGCATCATGGGCGAACGCGTCGCCGACCGCGCGTAAGGAGCCGACATGTCCCTGCTGACTTTCGACCTCCAGCATCACCCACGCCAGGCCCGCATCAACATGCTCCTGCTGCTGGCCGCGATGCTCGCCTTTCCCTTCTTCGCCTCGCAGTACGGCAACTCCTGGGTCCGCATCATCGACCTGGCGCTGCTGTACATCATGCTGGCGCTGGGCCTGAACATCGTGGTCGGCTTCGCCGGCCTGCTCGACCTCGGCTACATCGCCTTCTTCGCCGTCGGCGCCTATCTCACCGGCCTGTTCGCCTCGCCCCAGTTCGCGGCCCTGCTCGAATCGGTGGTCTACAACTATCCGGCGCTGGGCGAGTGGCTGGTGGCCGTGCTCGGCCCGGAAATCCAGCAGGAGGGCATCCACCTGTCGGTGTGGGCGATCGTGCCGCTCGCGGCCCTGGTCGCGGCCCTGTTCGGCGCGCTGCTGGGCGCGCCGACCCTGAAGCTGCGCGGCGACTACCTCGCCATCGTGACGCTCGGCTTCGGCGAGATCATCCGCATCTTCATGAACAACCTGATCGAGCCGATCAACATCACCAACGGCCCGCAGGGCATCAACATGATCGACCCGATCCGCTTCTTCGGCGTCTCGCTGGCGGGCGAGGCCGGATCGCAGTCGACGGTCTACATCGGCAGCTACGGGATTCCGTCAGTGAACGCTTACTACTTCCTGTTCCTGGGCCTGTGCATCGCCACCATCTTCATCACCAGCCGCCTGCAGCATTCGCGCCTGGGCCGTGCCTGGGTCGCGATCCGCGAGGACGAGATCGCGGCCAAGGCGATGGGCATCAATACCCGCAACGTCAAGCTGCTGGCGTTCTCGATGGGCGCCTCCTTTGGCGGCGTGGCCGGCGCCATGTTCGCCGCCTTCCAGGGCTTCGTCTCGCCGGAATCGTTCGCGCTGACCGAGTCGATCGCCGTGCTGGCGATGGTCGTGCTGGGCGGGATCGGCCATATCCCGGGCGTGGTGCTGGGCGGCGTGCTGCTCGCGGCCCTGCCGGAAATCCTGCGCCACGTGGTCGAGCCGGCCCAGGTCGCGCTGTTCGGCGAGAAGATCGTCGAGGCCGAGGTGCTGCGCCAGCTGCTCTACGGCCTGGCGCTGGTCGGCATCATGCTGGTGCGGCCGGCGGGCCTGTGGCCGTCGCCGAACAAGGAGGAGCGCCCGAACGCGGCCCTGGCGCGCGAGGACGAAGAGGAGGCCACCGCATGAGCGAGGTCCTGCTGAATATTTCAGGTGTAAACAAGCGCTTCGGCGGCCTGCAGGCGCTGACCGACGTCGCCATCCGCATCGAGCGCGGCCAGATCGTCGGCCTGATCGGCCCGAACGGCGCCGGCAAGACCACCTTCTTCAACGTGATCACCGGGTTGTACCAGCCGGACAGCGGGACGTTCGAGCTGGCCGGCAAGCCGTATTCGCCCTCGGCGCCGCATGCGGTGGCCAAGGCCGGCATCGCGCGCACCTTCCAGAACATCCGCCTGTTCGGCGAGATGAGCGCGCTGGAGAACGTGATGGTCGGACGCCACGTGCGCACGAAACAGGGCGTGTTCGGCGCCATCTTCCGCCACAAGGCGGCGCGCGAGGAGGAGGCGGCGATCCGCGCCCGGGCCCAGGAACTGCTCGACTTCGTCGGCATCGGCCGGTTCGCCCACCGCACCGCGAAATATCTGTCCTATGGCGACCAGCGGCGCCTCGAAATCGCCCGCGCGCTGGCCACCGAGCCGCAACTGCTGGCCCTGGACGAGCCGGCCGCCGGCATGAACGCCACCGAGAAGCTGGCGCTGCGCGAACTGCTGGTGAAGATCAAATCGCAGGGCAAGACCGTGCTCCTGATCGAGCACGACGTGAAACTGATGATGGGCCTGTGCGACCGCATCACCGTGCTCGAATACGGCAAGCGCATCGCCGAAGGACCGCCGGCCGAGATCCAGAAGGATCCGGCGGTGATCGCGGCCTACCTGGGAGGTGCTCACTGATGGGCGACAATATTCTGAAGGTCCAGGGACTGCAGGTCGCCTACGGCGGCATCAAGGCAGTCAAGGGCATCGACCTGGAAGTGAACCGGGGCGAGCTGGTCACCCTGATCGGCGCCAACGGCGCCGGCAAGACCACCACCCTGAAAGCGATCACCGGCACGCTGCCGACGGCGAAAGTCGCGGGCACGATTGCCTATCTCGGCGAACCGTTAACAGGCCGTCAGTCCTTCCAATTGGTGCAGCGCAAGCTGGCCATGGTGCCGGAAGGGCGCGGGGTGTTCACCCGCATGTCGATCCACGAGAACCTGCTGATGGGCGCTTTTACGCGCAACGACAAGGCCGGCATCGAGGCCGACATCGAGAAGTGGTACGCGGTGTTCCCGCGCCTGAAGGAGCGTTCGAGCCAGCTGGCCGGCACCCTGTCGGGCGGCGAGCAGCAGATGCTGGCCATGGCGCGCGCCCTGATGTGCCATCCGACCCTGCTGCTGCTGGACGAGCCGTCGATGGGCCTGGCGCCGATCATGGTCGAGAAGATCTTCGAGGTGATCCGCGAGGTGTCGCAGCAGGGCATCACCATGCTGCTGGTCGAGCAGAACGCGAAGCTGGCGCTGCAGGCGGCGCACCGCGGCTATGTGATGGAATCGGGATCGATCACGATGAGCGGCCCGGCGGCGGACATGCTGCACGATCCGCGCGTGCAGGCGGCGTATCTGGGGGAATAAGGGTAGGGTGGGCACTGTTCGGACTTTGATCCGAGCAGTGCCCACGCGGCGATAGCTGGAGGCAAGATCATCCGGCACGATCATCCAGCCGGTAACGATCACCGCGTGGGCGGAAAATCCGCCCACCCTACGAAAAAAGGGCCTGTCCGACATCGTCGGCCAGGCCCTTTTTTTACGCTTACTACTTCAGCAGGAAGCTTAGGCAGCAGCAGCCGAAGCGGCGTTGGCAGCGGCCGGCGCCTTGGCGGCGACGTTCGAGAACTGCGACATGGCCGCGTTCATGTTGTGTTCCATGGCTTCGACCGCCTGCTTGGTGGTCTTGCTGAACTGCTCGTAGCCGGCGTTGGCGTTGCTGATCGCGGTCTTGACGGCGGCAACGAAGGTTTCCGAACCGGCCGGGGCGTTCTTGCTCACTTCGTCGACCAGGGCGATGACCTTGCGGTTGGCTTCGACGATCTGGCTTTCGGCGGCCTTCGAGAATTCGGCGCCGGTGCCGGTGGCGATCGAGGCCAGTTGGCGGCTGTACGACAGGGCTTTCTCGGCGGTCGGCTGGGCCTGCGAAGCGGACAGCTGGAAGAATTCCTGCGGGTCCTTGGCCGACAGCAGCTGGCGGGCGGCGGCCGAGTTGTCCGACAGGGTGGCGCGGGCGGTGTTGATGTTGAGTTCCACCAGCTTTTCCATGCTTTCGAAGGTCTTCGACGTCAGCGAGGACAGCAGGGCGAATTGCGATTCGAGATTTGCTTTGGTGGCATTCGAGAACTGCTCAGGGATTGCAAACATGTGGTTCTCCAAACAAGACGTTATATGAATGAATGCTGCTGGGACCGGTGAAGCGGGAAGGCTGGCCGGTGCATCGGAGGTATTGTGCACCGCAACAGAGCGAATTTTTCCTCACTTTGGCGGACAGGTCAAGCGTTTTTGGTGCGACGCACCATTCGGGCAATCTTTGTTGTTTTCTTGCATCGGATGAAATACTTATGAACAAGTTTACTGATCGCTTTGCCAGCAATTCGACCATCCACGGGCCTTTTTTCGGCTCGGAAAAATGTTGGCGCCGGCCGTGCTAGACTTGTCGTTTACGCCAGCCCACGGCCCGCCGCGCCTTCTATGACCACCATGGCCCCACCGACCGCCACCCCAGGCGCTACCCGTCCCGCCCAATCCTGGCTGGCGCCGCTGCCGCTGTTCTTCGTCGTACTGTGGAGCACCGGCTTCATCGCGGCCAAATACGGCTTGCCCTACGCGCCGCCGCTGACCTTCCTTCTCTTGCGCTGCCTGGGCGTGCTGGTGGTGCTGGTGCCCATCGTGCTGCTCTGGCGCGCGCCCTGGCCGAGCGGCCGGATCTGGCACGTCGCCGTCGCCGGCCTGCTGCTGCAGGCGGGCTACCTCGGCGGCGTCTGGAGCGCGATCAAGATCGGCATGCCGGCCGGCCTGTCCGCGCTCATCGTCGGCATGCAGCCGATCCTGACGGCCGTCGCCGCGCCGCTGATCGGCGAGCGGGTGCTGCCGCGCCAATGGCTGGGACTGGCGCTCGGCCTGCTCGGCGTGGCCCTGGTGGTCTATGCCAAGATCGACCTCGCCGGCCTGTCCCTGGCTCCCATCCTGTACTGCGTGCTGGCGCTGCTGTCGATTACCGCCGGCACCATGTACCAGAAGCGCTATTGCCCGCAGTTCGACCTGCGCACGGGGACCGTGATCCAGTTCGCGGCCACGGTGGCGGTACTGCTGCCGCTGGCGATCGTCCTGGAACAGTTGGATTTTTCGTTGTCAAAGGTAGAGTGGACCATCCACTTTCTTGGCGCCTTGCTGTGGTCGGTGTTCGCGCTCTCGATCGGCGCGATCTTCCTGCTGTTCCGGTTGATCAGCCGCAGCGCCGCCACCGAGGTGACGAGCCTGCTCTACCTGACCCCGCCGACGACCGCTATCATGGCCTGGCTGCTGTTCGGCGAGGCCCTCGGCCTGCTCGGGCTGGCAGGCATGGCGGTAGCCGTTGCCGGTGTCGCATTCGTCGTCAAGAAAAAGGAGACTTCATGATTTCAAGCCAGCAGCAGGAAGCGGTCGACGCCGCCATCACCTCGCGCCGTTCGATTCGCGCCTTCCTCGACCGCCCCGTTGCGCAGGAAGACATCGAGAAAATCCTCGAGGTGGCCGCGCGCGCGCCCTCGGGCACGAACACCCAGCCGTGGAAGGTCTACGTGCTGACCGGGCAGGCGCGCAGCGCGCTGTCGAACGCGATCCTGGCCGTGCACCTCGACCCGGAACTGTCGCGCCAGCATACCGAGGAATACGCCTACTACCCGCGCGAGTGGGTCTCGCCCTTCATCGACCGCCGGCGCAAGGTCGGCTGGGACCTGTACAGCCTGCTCGGCCTGACGCGCGACAACAAGGCCGGCATGGCGGCCCAGCATGCGCGCAATTTCCGTTTCTTCGATGCCCCGGTCGGCCTGATCTTCACGATCGACCGCGTGATGGAGCAGGGCTCCTGGCTCGACTACGGAATGTTCCTGCAGAACATCATGGTGGCGGCGCGCGGACGCGGGCTCGATACCTGCCCGCAGGCGGCCTTCACCCAGTATCACCGCATCATCGCCGAGCAACTGCGCCTGCCCGCCAACGAGACGGTGGTGTGCGGCATGGCGCTGGGCTGGGCCGATCCGGAAAAGATTGAAAACTCGCTCGTTACCGAACGCGAGCCGCTGGCTTCCTTCGTGCACTTTGTAAAATGATATGTTGCACCGTGTACACATTTGAATCGAAAGGAAATGTTCTCAACCGCGCTGCGCGCCGCAGGCCATTGAAGTGGGGCAAAATGATGACGACAGTGTCAAATGTGCTTGTGCTTGAGTTCGACACGGCTACACTTGAGTCACGACTCATCAGTTTCACATGCAAGGGAGTGCAGATGATTAAGCTTGCGTTGGCCATCCTGGTATCGCTGTTCCTGGTGGCGGAGCCGGCCTCCGCGGCCGGCGCCGGCACGGGAAGCCAGGCCAGCTCGGAAAAGCAGAAACGGCAGGCCGCCAGGAAGAAGCCGGTCAAGAAAAAGACCGCAGCCAAGGCCAAGCGCGCCAAGCGCCAGGACGTGGCCCAGGCCGCCGACGGCAATCGCCAGCGCATGGTGCGCCGTGTCACCAAGGTCAACGGCAAGCGCCGCGTTACCTACCAGGTGGTGCGCAAGGCCGCGCCGACCGTCGCGGCGATGCGTACCGCCGGCGACCTGGCCGGCCTGCACAAGACGGACGATCCGCTGTCGCTGCGCTCGAACGTCGCCCTGGTGCTGGACCAGAACAGTTCCGAAGTCCTGTTCGAAAAGAACGCCAACGTCCCGCTGCCGATCGCCTCGATCACCAAGCTGATGACCGGACTGGTCGTCGTCGAGGCCGGACAGGACCTGAACGAGATGCTGACGATCACGAATGCCGACGTCGACCGCCTCAAGTACAGCAGCTCGCGCCTGCCCGTCGGCGCGCGCATGACCCGCGGCAACCTGCTGCACATTGCCCTGATGAGTTCCGAGAACCGGGCCGCTTCCGCATTGGGCCGCAATTATCCGGGCGGCATCGGCGCTTTCGTCGCCGCCATGAACGCCAAGGCCAGGGAACTGGGCATGAACGACACCCGCTACGTCGATTCCAGCGGCCTGTCGAGCCAGAACGTCTCGAGCGCGCGCGACCTCGCCAGGCTGGTCGCCTTTGCCCACCAGAAGCCGCTGCTGCGCCAGTACTCGACCGATCCGAACTGGGTGGTGGAGGCGAGCGGCCGCCCGATGCGCTACTCGAACACGAACTACCTGGTGGCGCTGCCAGACTGGAACATCGGCTTGCAGAAGACCGGTTTCATCAACGAAGCAGGGCGCTGCCTGGTGATGCAGGCGATGATCCAGGGCCGCAACGTGATCATGGTGTTCCTGGATTCGAAGGGCAAGATGTCGCGCACCGCCGATGCCGGCCGCATGCGGCGCTGGCTCGAAGCGCTCACGCCCGACAGCATCGTTCCGGCGGCACACGCCGCCACGCCGGCGACCGCCAGCGAGGCGACCCACACCTCGTTCTCGACCGTGTCGGCGGCGACGGTGCTCCAGAAGCGCTGACAGCCTGGCGGAACAGTACCTGTAGGGTGGGCACCCTGTGCCCACGCGTTACGCACGTGGCCGGCAGTCACGTACGAGGAATGTTCGCCCGCAAAACATGCGATGGACGCAACCAGTCCGGGACGGACAAGGCGCTCGAAGATCAGGCTGCCGAGGCGGGGCGAAAGCCCAGCGTGGCCGAGATCTGCCCGGCGGTCTGCACCAGGTCGTCAAGCCATTCTTCCTGCAGGCGGTCGGCCGGCGCCGAGATCGACAGGCCGGCCACCAGCCTCCCGCTGTCGTCATGGATGCCGGCGGCCATGCAGCGTACCCCCAGCTCCAGTTCCTCGTTGTCGCGCGCATAGCCGCGCGCCCGCACCAGGCTCAGTTCGCGCTCGAGCTTGGCAAGGTCGGTGATCGAATTCTTGTTGTGGCCGGCAAGACCGGTGCGGGTCGCATAGGCCCGGATCGCCTTCGGCTCGTCCACCGACAGGAACAGCTTGCCGGTCGAGGTGAGGTGCAGCGGACCGCGTCCGCCGATCGCCCGCACCACCTGCATGCCGGAACGCTCGGAAAAAGCGCGGTCGATGTAGACGATCTCGTCGCCCTGGCGCACCGACAGGTTCACCGTCTGCTGGGTCTTCTTGTGCAGGTTGCGCATGAAGTCCAGCGCCGCTTCGCGCACCGACAGCCGGCTCTTGACCACGTTGCCCAGCTCCAGCAGCCGCATGCCGAGGCGGTAGGTGCCCGGCTCGACGCGGTCGACGAAACGGGTCACGACCATGTCGTTCAGGATGCGGTGCGCGGTGGAAGGGTGCAGGCCGGATACCTTGGAGAGTTCCTTCAGGCTGACCGGGTCCGGATAGTTTGCCAGCGCATCGAGCAGCGCGACCATGCGTTCAATCACCTGGATCGAGGTCTTGGCTGGTTCAAGGGTGTCGATTTTCATGATGTGGTTGGTGCAGTGCAGTATCGTCTCTACTTTATACCATAATGCGAAAAAGCGTCGGCGGATTCGCTAGTGCCCAGCATCTAATGCCGGGAGACCCCGGCATGCGAGGGAACAGGCATAATGACAACTCCGTATGTCTAGTTGGAAATGAAATGGAAGATCCGGTCAGCGAATTCAAGAGTAAAGGCGGGTTCCGTCGCATCATCAACGCGTCGAATTATTCGATCCAGGGGCTGGTCACGGCCTGGCGCATCGAGCATGCCTTCCGCCAGGAACTGCTGGTGTTCGTGCTCGGCGTGATCTTCGCCTTCGTGCTGCCGGTGTCCGCCTTCGAGCGCCTGGTCCTGGTCGGGGTGCTGCTGCTGGTGCTGATCGTCGAGCTGATCAATTCGGCCTTCGAGGCCGTGGTCGACCGGATCTCGCTCGAACGCCATCCATTGTCGAAGAACGCCAAGGATTTCGGCAGCGCCGCCGTCGGCCTCTCCGTGCTGCTGGCGGCCCTCACCTGGGGCACGGTGCTCTACAACCGGTTTGCGTGATAACCCGGCAAGCTTGTCGAAAATGCCGCACAATGGCTGAATTGTCAGTGCGGCGCCATGCTGACGCCGCATATCCTTGTCCTTCACTATGGAGAAAACCATGAGCTTACGCCTCGGCGATACCGCACCCGATTTCGAGCAGGATTCCAGCATCGGCCGCATCCGCTTCCACGAGTGGGCGGGCGACTCCTGGGTGGTGCTGTTCTCGCACCCGGCCGACTTCACCCCGGTCTGCACCACCGAACTGGGCCTGACCGCCAAGCTCAAACCGGAATTCGACAAGCGCAACGTGAAAGCAATCGCGTTGTCGGTCGACCCGGCCGAGCAGCACCGCAACTGGATCAAGGACATCGAGGAAACCCAGCAGACCGTGGTCGGCTTCCCGATCATCGCCGACGCCGACAAGTCGGTGTCCAGCCTGTACGACATGATCCACCCGGAACAGTCGGCCACCGCCACCGTGCGTTCGCTGTTCGTGATCGACCCGAACAAGAAGATCCGCCTGACCATCACCTACCCGATGAGCACCGGCCGCAACTTCGATGAAGTGCTGCGCGTCATCGACGCCCTGCAACTGACCGACGGCTATACCGTGGCCACCCCGGGCAACTGGAAGGACGGCGACGACGTCATCATCCCGCTGACCGTGCAGGACCCGGAGCAGCTCAAGCAGAAGTATCCGAAGGGCTATACGGCGCCGCGTCCTTACCTGCGCATGACGCCGCAGCCGAACAAGTAAGCCACTAGCCAGCGTCCGCGCCCTTTGATCGGCCGCAATGGCGATCGAAGGGCGTAGGGTGGGCTCTCGAGCCCACGCGGTGCTGCGGTGGCAAATCGAAACACAACCCGGCAGGCCGAGGTTCGTGGCGTTCCGGATGCGCCGCGTCGTATCAACCGGTGATCCCGTGTGGGCTCGAGAGCCCACCCTACGAAAACCGCATATTAATCCTTGCCTCTGGGCACTCCTCCGCACCCTCATCCCCATTGCACGCATAAGCAAATAAGGAAGCTGTCGTTTGTCCAAGGACTGACCCGGCTTACTCTTGGGTTCACTTGAGGGTACAGCATGTTGATGACATATATCACGGCCGGCTTCGCGGTCGGTCTCCTGGTGGGCATGACGGGCGTCGGCGGCGGCTCGCTGATGACGCCGCTGCTGACGCTGCTGTTCGGCGTGTCGCCGACGGTTGCCGTCGGCACCGACCTGGCCTTCGCCTCGATCACGAAGAGCGCCGGCACCATCACCCACCGCTTCAACAACACGGTCAACTGGGCCATCGTGCGCCGCCTGTGCCTGGGCGCGCTGCCGGCCGCCCTGGTCGCCACGCTGGCGCTGCGCCACTATGGCGCGCTCGACGCCGAGATCGGCCTGCTCATCCGTTATTCGATCGCCGGCTCGGTCATGCTGACCGTGGTCGCGCTGCTGTTCCGGCGCCGCATGCTGGCCTGGATCAACGCCCATCCTGCGCGCCAGTTGCAGGGGAGGGCACTGACTGCCGCCACCGTGGTTTCCGGCGCCATCCTCGGCGTGCTGGTCACGGTGTCCTCGATCGGCGCCGGCGCCATCGGCGCGACCTTGCTGGTGATGCTCTACCCGAAACTGACCCCGGCCGAAGTGGCCGGCACCGACATCGCCTACGCGGTGCCGCTGACCGCGATCGCCGCCTTCGGCCACTGGTGGCTGGGCTCGATCGACTGGATGCTGCTGCTGACCCTGCTGATTGGCTCGCTGCCCGGCATCACCCTTGGTTCGATGTTGGCGCGCAAGGTGCCGGAACGTTTCCTGCGCGCGCTGCTGGCCATGACGCTGACCGGCGTCGCCGCAAAATTGATCTATTAAACGATTTACCGCACGTATGAAGTTCAGCCCGCTAATAGCGTAATTCATCTATGCAAATGAAGATTCCTTCGTTTGTATTATGAATATTGCGTGAGATTATGTCAGCCTGTTAGAAGAAAATGTAATAAGGCACCCCATGACTTCCATCCCGCAAGCACGCGCACCCGGCCGGGTCATTCCCGGCTTCGGGCTGTCGCTCGGGTTCACGATCTTTTATCTCACACTGATCGTGCTGATCCCGCTCTCGGCCGTCTTCCTCAAGACCTTCACCATGAGCTGGGAAGCCTTCTGGAGCGCTGTCACCTCCGAGCGCGTGGTCGCTTCCTACAAACTCACCTTCGGCGCCTCGCTGATCGGCGCGGCGCTGAACGTCGTCTTCGGCGGCATCGTCGCCTGGGTGCTGGTGCGCTACAAGTTTCCGGGCAAGCGCTTCATCGACGCCCTGGTCGACCTGCCGTTCGCGCTGCCGACCGCCGTCGCCGGCATCACCCTGACCGCTTTGTATTCGAACAACGGCTGGATCGGCCAATACCTCGACAAGCTCGGCATCAAGGTCGCCTTCACCCCGCTCGGCGTGGTCGTCGCGCTGACCTTCATCGGCCTGCCGTTCGTGGTGCGCACGGTGCAGCCGGTGCTGGAAGAGGCCGAGCGCGAGCTGGAGGAAGCCGCAGCCAGCCTGGGCGCGAGCCCCCTGCAGACCTTCTTCCGCGTGATCCTGCCGTCGATCGTGCCGGCGCTGCTGACCGGCTTCGCGCTGGCCTTCGCCCGCGCCACCGGCGAATACGGTTCCGTCATCTTCATCGCCGGCAACCTGCCGATGGTGTCCGAGATCACGCCGCTGTTCATCATCACCAAACTGGAGCAGTACGACTATGCCGGCGCCACCGCGATCGCGGTCGTGATGCTGATCATCTCGTTCATCCTGCTCCTGACCATCAACCTGCTCCAGGCATGGACGCGCAAACGGGCGGGCAAGAAATGAGCGCTGCACTCGATACCATCGTTGACAAACCCACCGTCGTGGCGCCGCGCTCCTTGCGCGCGCCGAAAACCAATACCTTCGAGCCGAACTGGGTGCGCTGGGCGCTAATCGCCGTCGCGCTGACCTTCCTGACCCTGTTCCTGTTCGTGCCGCTGGTCGCCGTGTTCACCGAAGCGCTCAAGCGCGGCTGGGACACCTACGTCGAATCGATCCTCGACCCGGATGCGATCTCGGCCATCAAGCTGACCCTGATCGCCGCCGGCATTTCGGTGCCTTTGAACCTGGTGTTCGGCGTGGCCGCGGCCTGGGCCATCGCCAAGTTCGACTTCCGCGGCAAAAGCGTGCTGCTGACCCTGATCGACCTGCCGTTCTCGGTCTCGCCCGTGATCGCCGGCCTGATCTACGTGCTGCTGTTCGGCGCCCAGGGCTGGTTCGGCGAATGGCTGGCCGCGCACGACATCAAGATCCTGTTCGCGGTGCCGGGCATCGTGCTGGCAACCGTCTTCATCACCTTCCCGTTCGTGGCGCGCGAACTGATCCCGTTGATGCAGCAGCAGGGCACCGAGGAGGAAGAGGCGGCCCTGGTTTTGGGCGCGAGCGGCTGGCAGACCTTCTGGCGCGTCACGCTCCCGAACATCAAGTGGGGCCTGCTGTACGGCGTCATCCTGTGCAATGCGCGTGCGATGGGCGAGTTCGGCGCGGTGTCGGTGGTTTCGGGCCACATCCGCGGCGAGACCAACACCATGCCGCTGCAGGTGGAAATCCTCTACAACGAATACAACTTCACGGCCGCGTTCGCGATCGCATCCCTGCTGGCGCTGCTTGCGCTGGTGACGCTGGCCGTCAAGACCTTTATCGAATGGCGCCTGCACCAGTCCAGGAGTAGCGACGCCGGCAACACGGAGCACGCGCAATGACGATCGAAGTCCAACACATCCGCAAACAGTTCGGCCAGTTCACCGCGCTCGACGACGTCTCGCTGCAGTTTCCGGACGGCCAGCTGACCGCCTTGCTCGGCCCTTCCGGCTGCGGCAAGACCACGCTGCTGCGCATCATCGCCGGCCTCGAGCATCCGGATTCCGGTGCGGTCCTGCTCGACGGCCAGGACGCCTCGCACCGCCACGTGCGCGAGCGCCAGGTCGGCTTCGTGTTCCAGCACTATGCGCTGTTCAAGCACATGACCGTGTTCGAGAACGTCGCCTTCGGCCTGCGCGTGAAGCCGCGCAAGGAGCGCCCCTCCGAAGACCAGATCCGCGCCAAGGTCAAGCAGCTGCTGGAGCTGGTGCAGCTCGACTGGATCGCCGACCGCTATCCGCCGCAACTGTCCGGCGGCCAGCGCCAGCGCATCGCCCTGGCGCGCGCCCTTGCCGTGGAACCGCGCGTGCTGCTGCTCGACGAACCCTTCGGCGCCCTGGACGCCAAGGTGCGCAAGGAACTGCGCCGCTGGCTGCGCCGCCTGCACGACGAGCTGCACGTCACTTCCATCTTCGTCACCCACGACCAGGAAGAAGCGCTGGAAGTGGCCGACCAGGTGGTCCTGATGAACAAGGGCCGCGTCGAGCAGCTCGGCACGCCCGAGAGCGTGTACAACCAGCCGGCGTCGCCTTTCGTCTACGGCTTCCTCGGCAACGTCAACCTGTTCCACGGCCGCGTGCACGAAGGCGTGCTGGCCAGCGGCGACGCCCTGTTCGACGCGCCCAGCCTGAACGGCGTGACGAATGCCGAAGGCATCGGCTACGTCCGTCCGCACGATCTGGAAGTCGAGCGCTATGCGCCGGGCCAGCCGGGCATCGCCGTCAAGCTGCGCCGCGCCCATGCGATCGGCCCGCTGGCCCAGCTCGACCTCGAGCGCCTCGATACCAACGGGCTGATCGAAGCCGTGATCCCGAACGAGCGCTTCGCGCGCCTCGGCCTGAAGGAAGGCGAGACGCTGAGCGTGCGTCCGCGCCGCATCGAGGTGTTCGTCGACGAGGGAGGCGGCATATGAACTTTCAGCAGCTGCGCTCGGTACGAGAGGCCGCGCGCCGCAACTTCAACCTGACCGACGTCGCCAACGCGCTGTTCACTTCGCAGCCGGGCGTGTCGCGCCAGATCCGCGAGCTCGAGGAAGAGCTCGGCGTCGTCATCTTCGAGCGCAACGGCAAGCGCCTGACCGGCCTCACTGCGCCGGGCAAGGGTATTTTGAAGATCGTCGAGCGCCTGCTGGTGGAGGCCGAGAACCTGTCCCAGGCCAGCCAGGAATACGCGGCCCAGGACAGCGGAACGCTGACGATCGCCGTCACCCACACCCAGGCGCGCTATGCGCTGCCGCAGGTGGTGCAGTCCTTTCGCAACGCCTTCCCGAACGTGCGCATCGCCCTGCAGCAGAGCGCGCCCGAACACATCGCCGAATGGGTGCTGTCGGGCCGCGCCGACATCGGCATCGCCACCGAGGGCCTGTCGGCCTTTCCCGACCTGGTGTCTTTCCCCTGCTACCGCTGGAGCCACGTGGTGGTGGCGCCGGACGGCCATCCGCTGCTGGCCAGCACGCCGCTCAAGCTGGAAGACCTGGCCAACTACCCGCTGATCACCTACGACGTCGGCTACACCGGCCGCGGCCACATCGACGAAGCCTTCCGCGGCGCCGGGCTGACGCCGGACATCGTCCTGACGGCCATGGATTCGGACGTCATCAAGCAGTACGTGTCGCTGGGCATGGGCGTGGGCATCATCGCCTCGATGGCTTTCGACCACGGCCGCGACCGCGGCCTGCGCGCGGTCGAGTCCTCGCACCTGTTCGCGCCGAACGTGACGCGCCTGGCCGTGCGGCGCGGGGCGTACCTGCGGGCTTACGCCTACCACTTCATCGAGCGTTTCGCGCCCGGGTTCACAAGGTCGGATATCGAGAAGACACTACAGGCTGAAGTAGCAATTTCTTGATTGTTTGAAATATTCTTCTTATGTAAAATTATTAATACTTTTGTACAGTCGGAAATAATTTTAAGGAGAAACGGTGTCCACATCAGAACGGCTGGCGGAGGAAATCGAGGAAGTCTGCGGCGCCGAGCTGGCGACGCCGGTACGGCCGGGGCCGCGCTGGGTATCGGCGGATCAGCAGCAGGCGATTCGCCAGGTCGACCATTTCAAGCGCAGCGAATATCGTCATCTCGACCTGGACAAGTTGATCGCCTCCTACGTTTACGATTTCGTCGAGCCGCTTCTGCGCCTGCAGCCGGGTGCCGCGCGCGTGGCGGACATCGGTGCCGGCTATGGCTGGCTCGCCTTTGCTTTCGCACTGCGCACGGAGGTGCGTGTGGTGGTGGTCGAATACGATGCGCAACGCCTGCTGGCGGCCCAGCGCATCGCCGCCATCCTGAGTGTGGCAGATCGGATGGAATGGATTAACGCATCGATCGCCGCCATTCCC
The DNA here is from genome assembly GCF_032106685.1 of Massilia sp. GTDB lineage: Bacteria > Pseudomonadota > Gammaproteobacteria > Burkholderiales > Burkholderiaceae_D > Telluria. The sequence continues at coordinate 5,140 of NZ_DAMCPG010000058.1, read as the reverse complement.
TTGCCCGACCAGTCGGTCGATGCCGCCTATTGCGTCGAAGTGATCGAACACACCGGCCTCGACACTGCATTCGTGAGCGAATTGGCGCGCATTACGCGCGACGTGCTGGTCATTACGACGCCGAACAAGCTCTTCCCCGTCATCGGCCACGACACCGAGCTGCCGTTCTGTCACTGGCTGCCGCTGCCGGCACGTAACGTTTATGCGCGTGCCTTTGGACGGATCCGCAGGCAGCACAACAACCTGTTCTGGTCGCCGCGGCGCCTGCTCGGCGCGGTCGCCGGCTTCCGTCGCGTGTCGACCTTCCTCCAGTTCGAAGACTATGCCCGCTACCGTGAGGTGCGTGCGCACCTGGGTGGGCGCGCCGGCTGGCTCGGCAAATGCAAGGCCGCGTACTACATGTTGGTCGCCAGGCTGGGGCGCCGCGCCATTTACTTCCTCCCGAACCTGGCATCGACCTATCGCCGCGCCGGGTAAGCAGGACGCTACTGACCAGGGTTGGTGATGCGCGCGTGAATCGCATCGATCGCGTCCGTCACCTCGCGCGACAACACGATCCCGGCCGCATCGATGTTTTCTTCCAGCTGGGTCAGATTGGTCGCCCCGATGATGGTCGACCCCACGAACCACCGCGAGTAACACCAGGCCAGCGCCATCTGCGCCGGCGTCAAGCCGTTCGCGCGCGCCAGCGCCGCGTATTCGCGCGTGGCCGCCAGCACCTCGGGCCGCACGTAGCGCGGGCTCCAGTTCGGCGGGAAGATCGTCAGCCGGCCATGCGCCTTCGGGTTGTCGATGTACTTGGCCGTCAGCTGGCCGAAGGCGAGCGGGCTGTAGGCCAGCAGGCAGACGTCCTCGCGGAAGCACACCTCGTCGAGCAGGGTGGTCTCGAAAGCGCGCGCCGTCAGGTTGTACAGATTCTGGATGGTCGCGATGCGCGGCAGGCCCTGCGTTTCGCTCTGCTTCACGTACTCGCACACGCCCCAGGGGCTTTCGTTCGAGACGCCGATGTGGCGGATCTTGCCGGCCTTGACCAGTTCGTCCAGCGCGCCCAGGGTTTCCTCGATCGGCACGCTGTCGCGCTCGCGCTTCGGGTTGAAGCTGTTGGCGCCGAAGATCGGTACGTTCCGGCTCGGCCAGTGGACCTGGTAGAGGTCGATATAGTCCGTCTGCAGGCGCTGCAGGCTGGTCTCGACCGCCGCGCGCACGTTGGCCGCGTCCAGGTCGTGCGCCGCGCCGCGGATCCAGCGCATGTTCGCGTTCGGGCCGGCGATTTTCGAGGCGATGACGAGGTCGTCGCGGCGGCCGCGTTTTTGCAGCCAGCTGCCGATGTAGCGCTCGGTTGCGCCTTGCGTCTCGGCGCGGCCCATCACCGGATACATCTCGGCGGTATCGATGAAGTTGATGCCGCGCCCGACCGCATAGTCGAGCTGGGCGTGAGCGTCAGCCTCGGTGTTCTGCTCGCCGAAGGTCATCGTTCCCAGGCAGACGGTCGATACCGCCAGGTCGCTGCGTCCCAGCCGCTTGCGTTCCATCGTCGTCCCCTTATGCCCTCAACGCATCCGCGCACTCGCGCACCAGCGCCGGGCCGCGGTAGATCAGGCCGCTGTACAGCTGCACCAGCTGGGCGCCGGCCGCCATTTTTTCCTTCGCATCGTCGCCCGACAGGATGCCGCCGACGCCGATGATCGGCACCGCGTCGCCCAGCACCTTCTTCATTTCGCGCACCACGATGTTCGACAGGTCGAACACCGGCGCGCCCGACAGGCCGCCGGTTTCCTTACCGTGGCGCATGCCGGCGACGTGGTTGCGGCTGAGCGTGGTGTTGGTGGCGATGACGCCGTCGATCTTGTGGCGCAAGAGGGCGCCGGCGATGTTCTGGATCTGGTCGGCGTCGATGTCCGGGGCGATCTTCAGTGCCAGCGGCACGTAGCGTCCGCTCGCGTCCGCCAGGCGGGTCTGTTCGAGCTTTAGTTGCGACAGCAGGTCGTCCAGTTCCGACGCGCCCTGCAGCTGGCGCAGGTTCTTGGTGTTGGGCGAGGAAATGTTGACCGTGACGTAGCTGGCGTAAGGATAGACCTTGCGCAGGCAGTGCAGGTAATCCACGGCCGCGCGCTCGATCGGCGTGTCGGCGTTCTTGCCGATGTTCAGGCCGAGCACGCCCTGCTTTTCCTGGTAGAAGCGCGAAGCTTGTACATTCGCGACAAACGCGTCGACGCCGCCGTTGTTGAAGCCCATGCGGTTGATGATGCCTTGCGCGGCCGGCAGGCGGAACATGCGCGGCTTCGGATTGCCGGCCTGGGCGCGCGGGGTGACGGTGCCGATCTCGATCGAGCCGAAGCCGAGCGCGGCCAGGCCGTCGATGTAGGCGCCGTCCTTGTCGAGGCCGGCGGCAAGGCCGACCGGGTTCGGGAAGGTGATGCCCATCACGGTGCGCGGGTCCGGCGCCGGTTTCCTGAACATGCCGGTCATGCCGCGCTCGGCGGCGCGGCGCAGGGCCGGCAGGGTCAGGTTGTGGGCGGTCTCAGGCGGCAGCGCGAACAGCAGGGGGCGGGCGAGGGTGTACAGGAGTTTGTCGGACATGGAACGCTCTTGGAAATGGTCGCAGCATTGTACCGTGCGCCGCGACGTGAATGAACGTTACGGCGTAGGGTGGCGGCTCGACCTTGACGTGCGGACCATGGTTGCGTGCGCGCCGCCCACGCGGTGATAGTGAGCGGCAAGACCACCCGGCACGATCACGGAGCCAGGAACGATCACCGCGTGGGCGGCGAAGCCGCCCACCCTACCGGTCCAGGATGCCCCACTTGCCGCCGATGCGCGCCTCCAGCGGGCGGAAATTGATCTTGTAGGCCATCTTCGGGCTCTGCTCGATCCAGTAGCCGAGGTAGACGAAGGGCAGGCCCAGCTCGCGCGCCTGGCCGACCTGCCACATGATGTTGTAGGTGCCGAAGGAGGCGCCGGGCACGTCCGGGTCGAAGAAGGTATAGACCGAGGACAGGCCGTCGGACAGTACGTCGATGATCGATACCATGCGCAGCAGGCCGTCGGGCTCGCGGAATTCGACCAGCCGCGTGTTGACCCGGCTTTGCAGCAGGAACTGGGCGTACTGGTCGCGGCTGTCCTGGTCCATGCCGCCGCCGACGTGGCGCGTGGTCTGGTAGCGCAGGTAGAGCGCGTAGTGCTCGTCCGAGAACGACAGGTTGGCCACCATGGCGGTCAGGTCCTCGTGGCGTTTCCAGGCGCGGCGCTGGGCGCGGTTCGGCGCGAAGTCGGCGCAGCGCACGCGCACCGGGATGCAGGCCTGGCAGCCGTCGCAGTAAGGCCGGTAGGTGAAGATGCCGCTGCGGCGAAAGCCGTTCTTCACGAGCTCGGAATACACGTCGGCATTGATCAGGTGCGAAGGCGTGGCCACCTGCGAGCGCGCCTGGCGCGCGTCGAGATAGCTGCAGGGATAGGGCGCGGTCGTGTAGAACTGCAGCGTGGAGAAGGGCAGGTCATTAAGGTGCGTCATGCAGGACTCTCGAGACGACGTGATGAACCTATTCTAACGAAAGCGAAGGGCGCGCACGGTTAGCCAGTCAACGGTGGCGCCACTTCCCAGCGTTCGATGGCCGGTTCGCGGATCGCCGCGCGCAGGTGCTGCAGGAAGACACTGCGCGGAATCGGCGCCGCGCCCAGCGAGGCCAGGTGGCCGGTCTCCTGCTGGCAGTCGATCATCCGCACGCCATGCGCGCGCAGGAAGGCGACCAGGTAAGCGAGCGCGACCTTCGAGGCGTCGGAGACGCGAGCGAACATCGACTCGCCGTAGAACATGCGGCCGATGCAGACGCCATAGGCGCCGCCGACCAGTTCGCCGTCGAGCCAGACCTCGGACGAGTGCGCATAGCCCATCCGGTGCAGGCCGGTGTAGCCGGCGATGATGTCGTCGGAAATCCAGGTGCCGGGTCCGTCCTTGCGGGGCGCGGCGCAGGCGCGCATCACGGATTCGAAGGCGCTGTCGAAGCGCACCTGCCAGCGCCCGCCGTCCGTGCGGCTGCGCTCGATGCGGCGCAGGGTTTTCTTCAGGCTGTCGCTGATCTTGAACTCTTCCGTCTTGAGGACCATGCGCGGGTCGGTGCTCCACCAGAGGATGGGCTGGCCTTCGGAGAACCACGGGAAGATGCCGTTCTGGTAGGCCAGCAGCAGGCGTTGCGGCGACAGGTCGGCGCCGGCCGCGAGCAGGCCGGGCGCGTCGATGGTCAGCGCCTCGGACACGTCGGGAAACGGCGTATGCGCGTCGAGCCAGGGAATCATGGCGTGCTCGCTGGTCAGTCGGGTTCGCGCGGGGCGATCATCGGGCGGACGATGTCGTGGCTGTGGAACCCGTAACCGATCGGCTCGGTTCTCTCGCCCCCCTCGCGCATTTTGACGCGGTCGGCAAAGAACAGTTCCAGCGTCTTGCGGATCGTCGGGAAGGCCAGCTCGTCCCAGGGAATGTCGCGCTCGGCAAACAGCTGCACTTCCAGGCTTTCCTCGCCGGGATGGAAGTCCAGGTCGCGCAGGGCGGCCAGGTAGAACATGTGCACCTGGTGCACGTGCGCGACATTGAGCAGGGCGAACAGCTTGCCGAGCTCGATGTTGGCGCCGGCTTCCTCGTCGGTTTCGCGCGCCGCGGCCTCGCCGGTGGTTTCGCCGTTTTCCATGAAGCCCGCCGGCAATGTCCAGTAGCCATAGCGCGGTTCGATCGCGCGCCGGCACAGCAGGACCTGCAGCTGGCCGTCATGCTCCCACACGGGAATCGTGCCGATCACCATCTTTGGGTTCTGGTAATGGATCGTGCCGCACTGCGGGCATACATGGCGCGGCCGGTTGTCGCCTTCGGGGATGGCCAGCGCGACCGAATGGCCGCACTCGGAACAAAATTTCATAAAAAATGGTGGAAATGAATGTATGCCTACTTTACACCCGAATGGCCCGGCTGTGCCGCCGGCACCGGGCGTGGCTGGTGTGGTCGCGGTTCGCCGCCCTGTCCGTTCGTGCTGCAATCGCACATCGGGTCGAGATTGAGTTTGCCTAAACCGGCGAAGGGGCGTATAATTCATTTCATCAGACGCGGGGTGGAGCAGTCTGGCAGCTCGTCGGGCTCATAACCCGAAGGTCA
>NZ_DAMCPG010000057.1:0-25505 GCF_032106685.1 Massilia sp. | reverse complement strand
GCAAGGTCGTGAGCGTGGCCGCCAAGCATTTCACGGTGGGCGGCATCGCTGTTGCCTGTGTTGGCGACAAGACGAGCTGCCCGATCGATGGTGCCGGCACGATCGTGGAAGGGCAATCCAGGCACACAACCAATGGCGTGCCGGTGGCCTACGAGGGCCACAAGACGAACTGCGGCGCCACGCTTCGGCTACAGGCATAGCGGCAACGCACGCTCCGTGCAACGTTGGGAGCTATTATCGGCAGCGGTTTCATGTTGACCGTCGATTCTTTTTAGTTGGTGCAGCCAGCCAGTCACGTGCTGAGTCACTGGCGTTCGGGTTCGCCCGGCTTTTTCTTTGCCGCTCGTCCAGGAAACAGCGCTGTTCGCGCTCGATCAATCCCTTTCTCTTGACACAAGAGGTATTGTTTCGCGCGAAATATTGTTGATCATTATTTATTTATGATCGACAACATGGTAGGCTAGCCCGCTCCTACCCTTGCCGCATTGGCCAGCCCAAGGGCGAGTCACACTCACCTGGAGCGCAAACGTGTCCGATCCCGCCGTTGCCATTCCTCCCGCCGCGCCGGCGACGCGGTTTGCTTCCGCCGGTCCGGCGCATTGCATCGACCAGCGCCCGGACGGCGTGTACGCCGATCCCGCCGTGCTCGGCACGACCTTGCTGGCGGCCGTCGACGGCCTGCTGCGCGCAGGCCGCTACTTCGTCGGCCTCGACTATCCGGTACTGATCAAGGCCCTGTTCGACAGCGGGCCGGCCCTGCCTGTCGGGCCGGACGGCGTGGCGCGGGTGCGCCTGGCCGACGACATCGTGCCGTTCAACGCACAGCGCCGCGCCCTCTACCGTTCCGTGCGCATCATGGGCGGCGCCGCCGAGTACTGCTTCGAGCCGGTGCACCTCGCCGGCGCCGACGGCGAGCCCGAGGTGGCGGCGCGCCTGGATATCGACGAATTCGTGGCCGACATGTGGCTCAAGGGGATCCGTTTCGGCATCGACATCGCCGCGGTGCGCGCCGCGATCGCGCTCGGCAACGCCGGCCGCATCGTCGTCGCGCGGCGCCTGGAGCCGGTGGCGGGGATCGACGCCAGCGTGATCGAGGTGTCCGAGGATATCCACCGCAGCAACGCGCCGCGCCAGCTGGCCAACGGCAAGCTCGACCTGGTGAGTTTCCAGAACCGCTTCCCGCAGGTGCAGGCCGGCACCCGCCTGCTGCAGAAGCTGCCGCCGCGCGTCGGCACGCCGGGCTTCGAGATCTCGGGCATCCGCATCGCGCCGGCCGCGCCGCGCGACCTCGATTTCGCGGCGTATGCCGGGGCCGGCACCAGCGTCGAGAGGCACGATGGGAACGATTACCTGGTCGCCCTGCGCACCGGCTTCCTGAACGTGGACGGCAAGACGCGCCGGATCTCGGTCGACGACAAGATCGTCAGCCGCGACGGCGTGAGCGTGCGCACCACCGGCAACCTGCAGCTGACCGGCGACTACGAGGAGTTCGGCGAGGTGCAGGAAAAGCGCATCATCGAGGGTGCCGGCATCACCGTGCATGCCGACGTCTACGGCGAGATCGTTTCGCGCGGCGGCAGCGTGCGCCTGCGCGCCAACCTGGTCGGCGGGCGTGCGTTCAACCGGCAGGGCGACATCGCGGTCGACGGCGTGGCGTCGTCGGCGACCATCCAGGCGCTGGCCGGCACGGTGACCCTGCAGCGCGCCGAGAACTGCGTGGTGGCGGCGACGCGCGTCTGCATCGAGCAGGCGGTCAACTGCGACATCGTCGCCGAGGAGATTTCGATCGGCAGCGCGGAGGGCTGCGCGCTCGCCGCGCGCCGGGTGCGCATCGACAGCGCGGCGCCATGGCGCGACAGCGAGATGCTGGTCCATGCGCTGATCGCCGAGTGCGGCCGCATCGACGAGGTGATCAAGCAGGTGCACGCGCGCCTGGCGCAGATCGGCAGCGGCATCGACCGCCACAAGGCGGAGCTGGCGCGCCTGTGCGCCGAGCCCGAAGTGCGCAAGTACCTCGGCATCGCGGGGAAGGTGCGCAGCGGGGAGATGCGCCTGGACCCGTCCCAGGCCCAGCAGTTCCAGCGGATGGGCCAGGCGGTCGGCCCGGCGCTGGCGAAGATCGGCGAGGTCGGCGCTGCGCGCAAGTCGCTCGACGCCGAGCTGGCCGAAGGGCAGGCGCTGCTGGCGCGTTTCGAGGCCCAGCGCGCCGAGCGCGCCGGCCTCACCCGGGTCGACATCGCGCGGCTGGCGGGCGACACCGAAGTGCGCACGCTGTCCTTCGATCCCGACGCGCCGCCCCTGCACCACATGGCGCCGCGCGAGATCCGCACGCGCCTGCGCGGCGCCGAGGGCAAGCGCCTGTACACGGGCGCGAGCGGCCGCTACCGCTGGAACGGTGAAGAAGGCGCAATGCCCGGTTAATGTCTCGTGGAAATGTTGACTGCTCGCAATGGCTGGGGCGGCGGCACGGCATAGCATGGGGTCTGTTCGTGAAAGGACCCATCATGCACAAGGACACTGCGATCTCTGGCCCGGCGGGCAATGAATTCCTCAGCTTCACGCTCGGCGGCCTCGCGTATGGGCTGGATTTCGGCAAGGTGCAGGAACTGCGGGTGCTCAAGTCGCTCGAGCGCTTCTCCGACGGCGGCGAGATCATCAGCGGCGTTGCGGTATCGCGCGGCGTCATCATGCCGATCGTCGACATGCGCGCGGCGTTCTGCGGTCACCCGGTGCTTACCACGCCGATGACCGACGTGATCATCCTGAAGCTGTCGACCTGCGTGATGGGGATGGTGGTGGACGGCATCACCGACGTGGTGACGCTCCAGCCCGACCAGATCTCGCCGATCCCCGGCGCCGACGGCGGCGCCATCGATTACCTGATCGGGCTCGGCGTCGCCAATGGAAGGCGGCTCATCCTGGTGGACATCGACCGGTTGATGTCGATCGATCGCGGGGTGAAGGGTGGGGCGAGGCAGGTGGCGTGACGGCGGGTTTGCCTCTTTTCGAATGGTGAGACAGCGTGGACACAGGTGTTTACCCTACGAAAAGCGGTTTTGTAGGGTGGACTCCCGAGTCCACGCGGTAGCGCGTTCGAATAGTCGAATCCGAACCGGTAGGCCAACCAGTTCGTAGGGTGGGTTCTCGAACCCACCGTAGAGCGCCCGGATAGTCGACCGCTTACGCCGCCAACCCCTCCAGCTGCTCCTGCAACTCCAGCCACTCGTTCTCCAGCGTCCCCAAATCGCGCACGCAAAAGGCCTGGTCCGCCACCAGGTTCTTCAGCTCGTCCTTCTTGTCCGCCTCGTAGATCGCCGGCTCCAGCAGGCGCGCGTCGATCTCGGCCTTCTTCGCATTCAGCTTGGCCATCTGCTCCTCCAGGCGCTTGATGCGGTTCTCGATCGGCTTCTTCAGCGCCGCCATGCGCTGGCGTTCCTCGGCTTCCAGGCGCTTCTGCTCCTTGCGGTCGACGGCGGGGACAGGGGCGGCAGCGGCTGCAGCAGGCTGGTTCGATTTAGCCGCCACCGGCAGCACTTCCGTGCCTTTGCCCAGCTTGGTCTGGAACAGCCAGTCCTTGTAGTCGTCGAGGTCGCCGTCGAACGGCTGCAGCTTGCCGTCGGCGACGATAATGAACTGGTCGGTGGTGGCGCGCAGCAGGTGGCGGTCGTGCGAGACCACGACCAGCGTGCCCTCGAACTGGGCCAGAGCGAGCGTCAGTGCCTCGCGCGTTTCCAGGTCCAGGTGGTTCGTCGGTTCGTCCAGCAGCAGCAGGTTCGGGCGCTGCCAGACGATCAGGGCCAGCGCCAGGCGCGCCTTTTCGCCGCCCGAGAAGGGCCGGATCGGGCTGGTCACCATGTCGCCCGGGAAGTTGAAGCCGCCCAGGAAGTTGCGCAGTTCCTGCTCGCGCGTGGTCGGCGCGATCTTTTGCAGGTGCCACAGCGGCGACTCGTCGTGGCGCAGCATCTCGACCTGGTGCTGGGCGAAGTAGCCGATGACCAGGCCCTTGCCGAGCGTCGCGGTGCCGGCGAGGGGCGCCAGTTCGTTGGCGATCGTCTTGATCAGCGTGGACTTGCCGGCGCCGTTCACGCCAAGCAGGCCGATGCGCTGGCCGGTCTGCAGCGAGAAGTTCACGCGGTGCACGATGACCTTGCCGTCGATCTTGTCGCCATGCGCGTCGAGGATCGGATAGCCGGCATCGACGTCTTCCATCACCAGCAGCGGGTTCGGTGCGGAGAGCGGTTCGCGGAACTCGAACGAGAACTCGGCGGCCGCGCGCAGCGGCGCCAGCTCTTCCATCTTGGCCAGCGCCTTCATGCGGCTCTGGGCCTGGCGCGCCTTGGTGGCTTTCGCCTTGAAGCGGTCCACGAACGACTGCAGGTGGGCGCGGGTGCGCTGCTGCTTCTCGTAGGCGGCCGCAGCCAGCACCAGGTGGGCGGCGCGCTGGCGCTCGAAGGCGGAGTAGTTGCCCGAGTAGCGCTTCAGTTTCTGCTCGTCGATGTGAACGACGACGTTCACGATCTCGTCGAGGAAGTCGCGGTCGTGCGAGATGATGATCAGGGTGCCGCTGTAGCGCTTGAGCCAGTCTTCCAGCCAGATGATGGCATCCAAATCCAGGTGGTTCGTCGGTTCGTCCAGCAGCAGCAGGTCGGAAGGGCACATCAGCGCCTGGGCCAGGTTCAGGCGCATGCGCCAGCCGCCCGAGAAGCTCTTCACCGGCTGCTGCATCTGGTCGAGCGAGAAGCCCAGGCCCAGCAGCAGCTGCTCGGCGCGCGACTGCACGGTGTAGGCGTCGGCGTCGGCCAGCGCGCCGTGCACCTCGCCCAGCGCCATGCCGTGCGCGGCCTGGTCCGGGTGGGCTTCCAGCCGTTCGAGTTCGGCCTGCAGGCGGCGCAGGTTGACGTCGCCGTCGATCGCGTACTCCAGCGCCGGCCGGTCGAGCGCCGGCGTTTCCTGCGCCACGTAGGCCATGCGCCACTTGGCGGGGAAGTCGATCTCGCCCTGGTCGGGATGCAGTTCGCCGCGCAGCATCGCGAACAGGCTGGATTTGCCGGCGCCGTTGGCGCCGATCAGGCCGATCTTGTCGCCGGGGTTCAGGGTGAGGTCGGCGCTCTCGAGCAGCGGCTTGGTGCCGCGCATCAGGCTGACGTTCTGGAAACGGATCATTGTCGTTAAAGCCTTGGGGTACGTAGGTGCGTAGGGTGGGCGGCTACGCCGCCCACGCGTTCAACCAGCGTAAGCGTGATGCAAAGATGATTTGAACGCGTGGGCAGGAGACCTGCCCACCCTAAGGTTATTGCGCTTGCAGCTGTTCGGCGGTGAGCAGGAATACCGCCTCGTCGCCCGCGCTCGTGGTGAGCCAGGTCAGGCCCAGGTGGCCGAAGGCGGCTTCGGCGAATTCGACCTCGTTGCCGATCTCGACCACCAGCACGCCTTCCGGCGTCAGGCGCTCGGCGGCGCCGGCCACGATCTTGCGCACCAGGTCCATGCCGTCCTCGCCGCCGTGCAGGGCGATCTGCGGCTCGCGCAGGTATTCCGGCGGCAGCTTGGCCATCGACGAGGCGTTCACGTACGGCGGATTCGTCACGATCAGGTCGTACTTCTTGAACGGCACGTTCTGGTACAGGTCGGACTCGATCGGGTTCACGCGGCCTTCCAGCTTGTACTCGCGGATGTTGCGCTCGGCCACGGCCAGCGCGTCCTTCGAGATATCGATGGCGTCGACCACCGCGTTCGGGAAAGCGTCGGCCATCATGATCGCCAGGCAGCCGGAACCGGTGCACAGTTCGAGCACGTTCTCGACGGCGTCGCTGTCGCTGACCCAGGGGCTGAAGCGCTCCGGGATCAGTTCGGCGATGAAGGAGCGCGGCACCAGCACGCGCTCGTCGACGTAGAACTCGTAGCTGCCGAGCCAGGCCTGGTTGGTGATGTAGGCGGCCGGCACGCGCTCGGTGGCGCGGCGCTCGATCACCTGCAGCACCTGCAGCACTTCCTCCGGCAGCAGTTTGGCGTCGAGGAAGGGATCGAGCCGGTCGAGCGGCAGCTTGAGGGTGTGCAGCACCAGGTAGGCGGCTTCGTCGAAGGCCTCGGCGCTGCCGTGGCCGAAGAACAGCTTGGCGGCGTTGAAGCGGGTGACGGCGTAGCGCAGCAGGTCGCGCGGGGTGCTGAAGGTCGTGGTGGTCATGGCTTGTTCTTTCTTTAGGCGGCCAGCAGATGCTCGAGCGTGCGGCGGTAGACGTTCTTCAAGGGGTCGACGAAGCGCAGCTCGACGTGCTCGTCGATCTTGTGGATGCTGGCGTTGGGTGGGCCGAATTCTATCACCTGGGGGCAGATGCGGGCGATGAAGCGCCCGTCCGAGGTGCCGCCAGTGGTCGACAGTTCGGTCGAGACGCCCGTCTCGTCGTGAATGGCCTTGCACACCGCGTCCGACAGCGTGCCCTTCGGCGTCAGGAAGGGCTGGCCGGACAGGGTCCACTCCAGGTCGTACTCGAGGCAGTGGCGGTCGAGGATCGCGTGCACCCGCGCTTCCAGGCCCTCGGCGGTTGACGCCGTCGAGAAGCGGAAGTTGAAGTCGATCGTCATGTGGCCCGGGATGACGTTGTTCGCGCCGGTGCCCGCATGGATGTTCGAGATCTGCCAGGTGGTCGGCGCGTAGTACTCGTTGCCTTCGTCCCAGACCTCGGCGGCCAGCTCGGCCAGCGCCGGCGCGGCCTGGTGGATCGGGTTGCGCGCCAGGTGCGGGTAGGCGATGTGGCCCTGCACGCCCTTGATGACCAGGTGGCCCGAGAGCGAGCCGCGGCGGCCGTTCTTGATCATGTCGCCCAGGATGTGGCTGGAGGTCGGCTCGCCGACGATGCAGTAGTCGAGCGTCTCGCCGCGTTCCTCGAGGATGTCGCAGACCACCACGGTGCCATCCACGGCCGGGCCTTCCTCGTCGCTGGTGATGAGGAAGGCGATCGAGCCCTTGTGGTCGGGATGGATGGCCACGAATTCCTCGCAGGCGACGACCATGGCCGCGATCGAGGTCTTCATGTCGGCCGCGCCGCGCCCGTAGAGCTTGCCGTCGCGGACGGTCGGCGTGAACGGGTTCGAGCCCCATTGCTCGACCGGGCCGGTCGGCACCACGTCGGTGTGGCCGGCGAATACCAGCACCGGCGATTCGGTGCCCTTGCGTGCCCACAGGTTGGTCACGCCGTTCGATTCGATGGTCTCGCAGCGGAATCCGAGCGGCGCCAGCAGCTCGGCCAGGCGCTGCTGGCAGCCCTTGTCGTGCGGCGTGATCGAGTCCAGCGCGATCAGTTCGTGCGCCAGGTCGAGGGTGCGCGAGGGCTTGGCGATCATGCCGCCTCCGCGAAGATGCGGGCGTACTGGTCGGCGGAGAAACCGACGTTCAGGGGACCGGCGCCTTCGAGCACGGGGCGTTTGATGACGGACGGATTCTCCAGCATCAGCTCCAGGGCGGCGGCCTTGTCGGTGATCGCGGCCTTGCGCTCGTCCGGCAGGTTACGCCAGGTCATCCCCTTGCGGTTGACCAGCACCTCCCAGTCCAACTGCTCAAGCCAGCTTGCCGCCAGTTCGCGCGGCAGGCCCTGTTTCTTGAAGTCGTGGAATTCGAAGTCATGGCCGTGCTCGGCCAGCCAGGTGCGTGCTTTCTTGACGGTGTCGCAGTTGGGGATTCCGTAGAGGGTCTTTTTCATTGGCGTAATTAGTGCGTGGCAAGACTAGCTTGCGGTAATGCGGTGGTTCGGGAAGCGGCGAGAATAGCACAGGCGGGGGAGGCCTGTTCGATTGATATTCCTCGGCAATTTTTAGGTGGGACGTAGGGTGGACGGGTCTCCCGTCCACGCGTTCAACGAACGGATGATTTGTCGCGACAGATCAACTTATGGTTGAACGCGTGGACGGCGAAGCCGTCCACCCTACTGGTCTGATCGACGAATGCGGTCGAAACCGGACCGGCGCTGCTCAACCGTTCAGCGTGAACTCGGTAAACGTCGGCGCCGCCGGCTCATCCGGCTTGTTCTGCTCTTCACTCTTGGCCGGCCCATTGTTCATCAGCCACAGCAGGTTGGTCGCCGAATCGGCATTCGCCAGCGCTTCCTCCTGCGTCACCAGCCCGGCCTGCACCAGCGCCAGCAGCGCCGCTTCGAACGACTGCGAGCCGGGCGACAAACTCTTGTCCATCGCTTCCTTGATCTGGGAAAGCTCGCCCTTCTCGATCAGGTCGGCGATGTAGCGGGTATTGAGCATCACTTCGACCGCCGGCTGGCGCGTGCCGCCGGCCGCTGCGCGCACCAGGCGCTGCGAGACGATGGCTTTCGTGGCCGAGGCCAGGTCCTGCAGCAGGGCGGGGCGGTTCTCGATCGGATAGAAGCTGATGATGCGGTTCAGCGCGTTGTAGCTGTTGTTCGCGTGCAGCGTGGCGACCACCAGGTGGCCGGACTGGGCGTAGGCCAGGGCGGCGGTCATGGTCTCGCGGTCGCGGATTTCGCCGATCAGGATCACGTCCGGCGCCTGGCGCAGCGAATTGCGCAGGGCGATCTCGAAGTCGAGCGCGTCGCTGCCGATCTCGCGCTGGTTGACGATCGACTTCTTGTTCTTGAACAGGTATTCGATCGGGTCTTCCAGCGTCAGGATGTGGCCGGTGCGCTGTTCGTTGCGGTAGTCGAGCATCGAGGCGATGGTGGTCGACTTGCCCGAGCCGGTGGCGCCGACCACCAGCAGCAGGCCGCGCTTTTCCATGATCAGCTCAAGCAGCACGGGCGGCAGGCCCAGCTCGCCCAGCGGCGGAATGCTTGCCGGCACGAAGCGGAACACGGCCGAGATGCTGCCGCGCTGGCGGAAGGCCGAAAGGCGGAAGCGCCCCAGGTTGGGCATCGAGATACCCATGTTCAGCTCGTTGTTGCGGTCGAGTTCTTCCAGCTGTTCCGGCGTTGTCACTTCCGACAGCAGCGACAGGATGTTGTCCGGGTCGAGCTTGTGCTGGTTGATCGGGATGAGGTTCCCGTTGATCTTGATGTGGACGGGTGAATTCACCGCGAAGAACATGTCCGAAGCGTTCTTTTCCTTCATCAACTGGAACAGGCGTTCGACCATCATGGCTATCGATCCTTTGCTTCGCGGTAAATAAATGGTGCAAGGATTCTAACCCAGTGCACCGCGCCCGGGCCAGGCGCGGTGCTCAGGACGCGCCGTCGCGCCAGCGCGCCAGTGCCTGGCGGCCGCTGTCCAGGGTCGGCAGCAGGACCAGGTTGTCGATCGGCGCCAGGCCGCCGATGCCGGCGCCGCCGGCCCACAGCGCCACCTGCGGCGGCAGCAGCGCACGCAGCTCCTGCAGCGATGCGGCCAGCTGGCGGCGCGGGTAGGCGGCGGAAAACGACAGCGCGACGATGTCGGCCTCGTGCATGGCGGCGGCGCGCAGGATGCTCGGCAGGGGTGTGTCGGTGCCCAGCGAAATGCAGCTGGCGTCGTCCAGCGCGAGCAGCGCTTCGGCCATCATCAGCCCGAGCCCATGGGTTTCGCCGGCCAGGGTGGTCAGCAGGATCTTCGGCGCGCGTCCGGCGGCGGGCAAGGCGGCGATCGCCTGGCGCAGGACGCGCGTCATGACCTCGGTATAAAAATGTTCGTCGGCGACGTCGAAACGGCCTTCCTGCCAGCCGGTGCCGACCGCCGCGGTCAGGGGCGCCGCGATGTCCTCGACAAAGCGGTCGAGGCCCTGGCGGACGAGGTGCTGTTGCAGCGCATCCTGCAAGGTGGCGGGATCGCGCTCGAGCGTGGCCAGCAGATCGTCGAGCGGCGCGTTCTCCTGTCCGGCGTCGCGGCCTGGCGCGGCCGGTGCACGCGCCAGCAGCGCGGCCAGTTCCCCGGCCGGGAGCCGCGCCAGGCGGCCCGGCCGCAAGCCCTGGTCCATCAGGCGCTTCATCAGGCGCAGGCGCTCGACCTGCTCGCGCGGATAGCAGCGCTCGCCGTTGGCGTCGCGTTCCGGCGTCGGAAAGCCGTAGCGCTTTTCCCAGACGCGCAGCACGTCCTTCGACAACCGGGTTTCGCGCTCGACCGCGGCGATGCTGAGGGGAGAGGGGGCGTTCATGATGGCAGGCATTCTAACCGCCGCGCTCGGGCCGCGGGAAGCGCATCCGCCGCGCCGCGGTCCTCATGCGATCGTCCAGTCGGCCGCCTTGCCCATGGCGTTGCAGGGCAGCCGGGCGCCGAGCGTCAGCGCCCGTGGCCGCTGCGCGGCCGGCAGCCGGGTGTCGATCCAGGCGCGCAGGCGCTCGACCAGCGCGCGGTCTTCCACGTTCCCCGCGCGCGGCACGATGAAGGCCTTCAGGCGAATGCCTTCGTCGGGCCCCATCAGGCGCACCGCGGCGTCGAGCACCTCGGGATGTTCGAGCAAGACCTCGCGCACCTGCGACGGAAAGACGTTCACGCCGCCGACCTGGACCGCGCCGTCGCAGCGCGCGCCCACAAGGAACGCGCGTTCGCCGCGCCAGGCGAGGGTATCCTGGGCGGCCAGCGCCTCGGTGCCGCCGCCGGGAAGGCTGCGCAGCAGTGTCCCGCCGTCCTGGCCGCCGCGCGCCAGGTAGGGAAACAGGCGGTAGTCGTCCTGGTGCGAGCGGCGCCAGCCCAGCCCGCCGGTTTCGGACGAGCCATAGACCTGGACCAGCGCGGCCAATCCCTGTCGGGTCGCCGCGGCGCAGACGCCGTCCGGACAAGGCGCGGTGGAACTGACGCCGACGACGTCGTCCCGGAACCGCTCCCCCGCGGCCACGGCGGCCTGCCAGAACTGGGGATGGGCGATCACCAGGTCGCCCGGCATCGCCAGTTGCGCGAGCTGGGACGGCAGGCGCGTGCGGATGCCGAGCACCGCGTCCGGCGCCAGGCCGAGGTGGCGCGGCAGCAGCTGGGTGAACAGGAAACCGAAGATATGGTGGCTGGGAACCGCGGCCAGCACGCGGCGCCGGTTCGGGAGCAGCGTGGCGAGCGCCATCGCCTCCTGCTCCAGCTTGTCCATGGCATGCAGGCAGCGCTTGGGCTGGCCGGTGCTGCCGGAGGTGCTGAAGACCATGTCGGCGTCGCGGTATTGCAGCGCCAGCGTGGCGATATCGGCCCAGTCGCCCAGGGTGCGGCGCGCCAGCAGGTAGTCTTCGATGCCGCTGTGGTGCATCTGCAGCGACGCGGCCAGGGCGCCGGCGACGTGCATGAACTCGAGCGAATCGAGGCCGAGGTCGTGTTCCAGCGACAGCGATTCGTTCCAGGTGCGCGCCTGGAGCATGGGGTCGTGGCGCAATGCCGCCAGTTCGGAGGCCACCAGGTCGCCGATGAAGCGGACCAGGGCGGGCCGCGCCGTCCACCACGGCGCAGGGAGCGTAGCCGGGTCGTGCATGGTCTTACAGGCGCTTGACGAAGATCCAGTAGGTGCCGTCGCTGATCGCCTTCTTCATGTGGATCTTCACCTTGGTCGGATTCATCTTGTAGTCGAACACGTATTCGAACATGGTGTTCAGGGTATTGGTGCGCACGCCGGCATCGAACACGCCCTTGAACTTCGAGGTGTTGGTGCAGGGCGCGACGTCGCGGAAGAAATTGCTGCCGATGACGGCGGCGGCATTGCGTCCGGTGATCTGTGCCTCGGCCTCGTTGTAGCGCAGGATCTTGCCTTGCGCATCGAGCTGGATCGCGCCGAAGGCCAGGTCATCGATCTGCTTGGCCGACATCGCCGACAGCTTGTTGTCGATATCGTCCTTTCCGAATGCGATCACGTTCATGTTTGCGTTCATGCTGTTCCTCCAAAATAGGTTGCGTCGTTTGTCTAGGACAAAACGAGATTATACGTTACCTTCTGGAAATAAAAAGTGTGTTGATGAAATTTTGTCTTGGACAACTAAAGTGCGTGAACGTACGGATGGGGATGACGTACGCGTTGCGCGGTCGGCGGGGAGGCGAAGGAAGGGAAAGAAAGAGAGCGCCGGCCAGTGGGGAACGGGCCGGCGAGGCCCGGGCCAGCTTGCGTGGCCCGGAAGCGGCGCAGGGCGCCGCCTGGAATCAGATGCCGCGCAGCAGCTCGTTGATGCCCGTCTTGGCGCGCGTCTTGGCGTCGACCTGCTTGACGATGACGGCGCAGTACAGGCTGTACTTGCCGTCGCTTGAGGGCAGCGAGCCCGACACCACGACCGAACCGGCCGGCACGCGGCCGTAGGTGACTTCGCCGGTTTCGCGGTTGTAGATCTTGGTCGACTGGCCGATGTACACGCCCATCGAGATCACCGAGTTCTCTTCGACGATCACGCCTTCGACGATTTCCGAACGGGCGCCGATGAAGCAGTTGTCTTCGATGATGGTCGGATTCGCCTGCATCGGTTCCAGCACGCCGCCGATGCCGACGCCGCCCGACAGGTGGACGTTCTTGCCGATCTGGGCGCAGGAGCCGACGGTGGCCCAGGTGTCGACCATGGTGCCTTCGTCGACGTAGGCGCCGATGTTCACGTAGGACGGCATCAGGACCACGTTCTTGCCGATGAAGGAGCCGCGGCGCGCGACGGCCGGCGGCACCACGCGAAAGCCCCCCTTGGCGAAGTCCTCGGCGCTGTAGTCGGCGAACTTGGTCGGGACCTTGTCGTAGAACTGCATGCCCGAACCGCCTTCGATCGGGGTATTGTTCTCGAGGCGGAACGACAGCAGCACGGCCTTCTTGATCCACTGGTTGACGATCCACTCGCCGCCTTCCTTCTGCGCCACGCGCAGGGTGCCCGCGTCGAGGCCGGCCAGCACTTCGGCCACGGCGTTGCGCACGTCGGCCGGAGCGGTCGATGGGCTGAAGTCCGCGCGCTGTTCCCACGCGGTGTCGATGATGTTCTGGAGTTGTTGGGTCATGATGGGTAATCTCTTTATCAGGAAGCTGCACGCAGGCTTTGGCAGAACTGGACGATGCGCGTGGCCGCTTCCAGCCCTTCGTCGACGCCCGCCACCAGCGCCATGCGGATGCGGTTGCGGCCCGGATTGGTCCCGTGCGCGTCGCGCGCGAGGTAACTGCCGGGCAGAACCGTCACATTATATTCGGCGTAGAGACGGCGTGCGAACTCGGTGTCGGAAAGGCCGGTGCGCCGCACGTCGGCCCACAGGTAGAAGCCGGCGTCGGGCAGTTCGACGTCGAGCACTTCGCGCAGCATCGGGGTGATCAGCTTGAACTTTTCCTTGTACAGCGTGCGGTTGTCCTGCACGTGCGCTTCGTCGTTCCAGGCCGCGATCGAGGCCGCCTGCACCGGCGGCGACATGGCGCCGCCGCAGTAGGTACGGTAGAGCAGGAATTTCTTCGTCACCTGCGGGTCGCCGGCGACGAAGCCCGAGCGCATGCCCGGCACGTTCGAGCGTTTCGACAGGCTGGAGAACACGATCAGGTTCTGGTACGGACGGTTGCCGCCGCTGCGCCCGAGCTGGTGCGCCGCTTCCAGCGCGCTCAGCGGCGGCGTCGAGCCGGAGTAGATCTCGGAATAGCATTCGTCGGCGGCGATCACGAAGCCGTGGCGGTCGGACAGTTCGAACAGCTCGCGCCAGTCTTCCAGCGTCAGCACGGCGCCGGTCGGATTGCCCGGCGAGCAGACGTAGAGCAGCTGCACGCGCGCCCAGACCTCGATCGGCACGCTGCCGTAATCGCAGGCGAAGTTGCGCGCCGGGTCGGAGTTCACGAAATAGGGCGTGGCGCCGGCCAGGTAGGCCGCGCCTTCGTAGATCTGGTAGAACGGGTTCGGGCACAGCACCAGCGCATCCGGACGGCCGGCGTCGATCACGGCCTGAGCGATCGCGAACAGCGCCTCGCGCGAGCCGTTCACCGGCAGCACCATGGTGGCGGGATCGACGGCGGGAATGCCGTAGCGGCGCTCCAGCCAGCCGGCGATCGCCGCGCGCAGCGGCTCGCTGCCGACCGTGCTGGGGTAGTTGGCCAGGCCGGCGATCGCGTGGCTGAGCGCCTTCTCGATGAAGGCCGGGGTCGGGTGCTTCGGCTCGCCGATGCCGAGGCTGATCGGTGCGTAGTCGCTGCTCGGCGTCACGCCGGCGAACAGTTCGCGCAGCTTTTCGAACGGGTAGGGGTGGAGTTTTTCGAGATGTGGATTCACGACGGGTCCGTGGGCGCTTTTGCAGAAATGGATTTTCGATTATAGCGCCGGCCCGCCGATGCCGTTGCCACCATCCGAATGTTCACTTGCAGTAAGATTTAAGTACTCAACCAGGGAGTGAAAAGGACCGTGCCGATCAACACCATGCGGCGCCTTGCCGGCCACCAGCGCAGCGCGGCGGCGAACCGCCAGCTGGGCCTCGTGCTGGCGTTTGTCGCCGGCGCGATCAACGCCGGCGGCCTGCTCGCGGTCGGCCAGTACACCTCGCACGTGACGGGCATGGTCTCGTCGGTGGCCGACAACCTGGTGCTGGGGCGGCAAGACCTGGTGCCGGCGGCGCTGGCGGCGGTCGCGGCCTTCGCGCTGGGCGCGGCCAGCACCGCGCTGATGGTCAACTTCGCGCGCCGGCGCCGGCTCTACAGCGAATATGCGCTGCCGCTGCTGGTCGAGGCGGTCCTGCTGCTGGGCTTCGGCGTGCTGGGCGCGCGCCTGGCGACGCCGGCGCTGCCGTTCACGGTCGGGCTGCTGTGCTACATCATGGGCCTGCAGAACGCCCTGGTGACCAAGCTCTCTCACGCCGAGATCCGCACCACCCACATGACCGGCATCGTCACCGACATCGGCATCGAACTCGGAAAGCTCGTGTACCCGAACCGCGACCGCGGCCAGGCGCCGGTGCTTGCCAACCGGCGCCGCCTGGCGCTCCTGTGCGCGCTGCTGGGCGCTTTCCTGGCCGGCGGCGTGGCCGGCGCGCTCGGCTTCAACTACGTCGGCTATTTGTCGACGCTGCCGCTGGCGGCGCTGCTGTGCGCGCTGGCGATCGTGCCGGCCTTCGACGACCTGGCGCGGTCGTTTGCCGGAAGCCGTTCGAAACGCTAAAGAGCGCCTGACAAAACTGCCATGGCTGCGTTGCAGCGCCTCGCCGTACCCTCGTACTGTCTTCGCGGTCCGCCGCTGCGGCGCTGCGTCGGGTGGCCGCATCCCTTGCCCTGACAGTTTGTTAGGCGCTCTAAGCCGCCCCGGCGCGTTCGCGCCAGGCGCCCGGGTTCAGTCCCGACCATTCCTTGAACGCGTGGGTGAAGGCGCTCTGCTCCTGGTAGCCGAGCAGGAAGGCGATGTCGGCCAGCGACAGCCCCGGTTGGCGCAGGTAGTCCTGGGCCAGCGCGAAACGCGCGCCGTCGAGTACGGCCTGGTAGCTGGCGCCGGCCTCGCTCAGCTTGCGCTGCAGCGTGCGCGGCGATAGCCCGAGCTCCTCGGCGATGGCGGCCAGGCGCACGCGGTCCTGGGCCAGGTTGCGGACGATGGCCGCGCGCACCTGGTCGACGATGGCTGGTTGGCTCGGTGCGCGCTGGCCGAGCAGGCGTTCGGCGTGCTGCTGCAGCACCGGGTACATCCCGACGTCGGCGTTCGGCACCGGCAGGGCGAGCAGGGCGGCGTCGAAATGCGCGGTGTTCGCCGGCGCCAGAAAGCGCGGCCGGCTGCCGAACACGCGCTGGTACTCGTCCATGGGAGCGTCGCTCGCGTGCATGAATTCGACCTGCGCCGGCGGCAACTGGCCGCCGGCGAGCCAGCGCCCGAAGGTCTGGATGCCGGCGAACACGCTTTCCACCAGGTGGCGGCTGGCCTGCGGGTAGTGGCTGATCCATGCGTAGCGCGCCTGCGCGCCGTCGACCGTGACCTGCGAGCGCCCGAGCTCGTGCGCCAGCGCCTCGTAGCGCATGGTCTGTTCCAGCGCCTGGCGCAGGTCGCGGCAGGCCAGTAGCACCAGGCCGTAGACGCTGTAGGCGCCCAGTTTCACGCATTCCCCGACGTGCAGGCCGAAGTGCGGATCGTTCGCGAGCAGCGCGCCGGCTTCCAGCAGTTTCACGTAGTCGGCGGCGGGCAGGGAATCGGGCAGCGGGCTGACGCTGGCGAGCGGCAGCCCTGCGCCGCGCGCCAGGGCTTCAGCCGTCACGCCGCGGGCGGCCGCGGCGTCGAACAGGGGCTGCAGGTAGGAGCCGGTGACGCGTCGAGGCGCGTCTGGAAGCGGGTTTGGAACCGGACATGGCGCCGGCGCTGGCGTGATCGAACAAGGCTTTGTCATAAAGGAGCAATACGTGCTCTAGGTTCTCGCTTACGCTGATAGAACTATCGACAACAAGTATAAGGGGAATCCTGCATGAGGCGGTGGAATGGCTGGGGGGAAGAAGCGGTCGAGGTGGCGCTGAACGAGCAGGCGCTGGCCTTCCTGGAGGGGCGCATCGGCAAGGGCACGCCGCCGCGCGACGCCGGCTTCGACCTGGCCTGCGCTTCGATTCCCGGCAGCCGCCTGCCGGCCCATCCCCTGGTCGACACCTCGACCGCCACCCGCGCGCTGCACGCGCTGGGCCAGAGCCTGCCCGACTGGCTGCGCCTGCGCCATGGCCGCCTCGGCCTGGCGCCCGACGGCGTCGCCTTCCCCGAGAGCGCCGGGCAGGTGCGCGCGCTGCTGGCCTACGCGCAGGCGGTTGGCGCGGCCGTGATTCCCTACGGCGGCGGCACCAGCGTCGCCGGCCACGTCAACGTGGCCGATGCGGCGCGCCCGGCGCTGTGCATCGACATGCGGCGCATGCGTTCGCTCCTGGCCCTGGACCGCGAGGCGCAACTGGCGACCTTCGGCGCCGGCGTCACCGGCCCCGACCTGGAGGCGCAACTGCGCGCGCACGGCTACACGCTCGGCCACTTCCCGCAGTCCTTCGAATATTCCACCCTCGGCGGCTGGGTCGTGACGCGCTCCTCGGGCCAGCAGTCGCTGCGCTATGGCCGCATCGAGCAACTGTTCGCGGGCGGGCGGGTCGAGACGCCGTCCGGCACGCTCGAGATCCCGACCTTTCCCGCATCGAGCGCCGGCGTCGACCTGCGCGAGATGGTGCTCGGCTCGGAAGGGCGCCTGGGCATCCTGACCGAAGCGACGGTGCGGGTGACGCGCCTGCCCGAACATGAAGCCTTCCACGCCGTGTTCTTCCCCGACTGGGAGCGCGCCGAACGGGCGGTGCGCGCGCTGGCCCAGGCCAGGCTGCCGTTGTCGATGCTGCGCCTGTCGAACGCGCCGGAGACCACGACCATGCTGGCGCTGGCTGGCCATGCGCGCCAGGTCGCCCTGCTGGAGCGCTACCTGGCCTGGCGCGGCTGCGGCGCCAGCAAATGCATGCTGATGATCGGCGCCAGCGGCGCGCTCGGCCAGGCGAAACCAAGCATGCGCGCGGCGCTGGGCATCGCGCGGGCGGCGAACGGCGTGCACGTCGGGCGCGCACTGGGCGAACGCTGGCGCCAGGGCCGCTTTCGCAACGTCTACCTGCGCAACACGGCCTGGCGCCATGGCTATGCGATCGACACCGTGGAAACCGCGGTCGACTGGCCGGGCGTGGCGCGCATGGTGGGCGCGGTCGAGGCGGCGGCAAGCGACGCTTTCGCAGCCCACGGCGAACGCGTGCATGCCTATACCCACCTGTCCCACCTCTATCCGCAGGGCGCCAGCGTGTATGCGACCTTCGTGTACCGCCTGGCCGGGGATTTCGAGACCGACCTGGCGCGCTGGCGCGACCTGAAACGCGCGGTGTCGGAAGCGATCGTCGCCGGCGGCGGCACCATCAGCCACCAGCACGGCGTGGGCCTGGACCACGCGCCCTGGTTGGCGGCGGAGAAGGGAGAGCTGGGCCTGGATGCGATGCGCGCGCTGTTCCGCCAGTTCGACCCCAGCGGCTGCATGAACCCCGGCAAGCTGGTGCTGCCGTGAGCGCGCTCTGGCCCCGCGGCTGGCGCGCCGCGCTGCCCGAAATGCTGCAACGCGAATGGGATGTGCTGGTGATCGGCGGCGGCATCACCGGCGCGGGCATCCTGCTCGAAGCATCGCGCCGCGGCCTGCGCGCGCTGCTGGTCGAACAGCGCGACTTCGCCTGGGGCACGTCGAGCCGTTCCTCGAAGCTGGTGCATGGCGGCCTGCGCTACCTGGCCCAGGGTCACGTGCGGCTCACGCGCGAGGCTGTGCGCGAACGCGAGGCCCTGCTGCGCGACGCGCCGGGCCTGGTCGAGCCGCAGCGCTTCGCCTTTCCCGACTACGGCGCCAGCGTCCGCAAGCGCCGCACGGTGCTTGCTGGGCTGGCCCTGTACGACCTGTTCGCCGGCCGC
Source organism: Massilia sp. (assembly GCF_032106685.1). GTDB lineage: Bacteria > Pseudomonadota > Gammaproteobacteria > Burkholderiales > Burkholderiaceae_D > Telluria. Next base: position 7,251 of record NZ_DAMCPG010000057.1, on the reverse strand, counting down.
CGCGAACGGCACTGGATCGATGCCCACGACTTCGCGCTGCTGGCGCCGAACGTCGCGCGCGCGGACCTCGCCGGCGGCATGGTCTACACGGACGCCAAGACCGACGACGCCCGCCTGGTGCTGCGCACCCTGGCCGAGGCGCGCCGCCATGGCGGCGTCGCGGTCAACTACATAAGCGTGCGCTCGCTCATTCACACCGGCGGCAGGGTGGCGGGCGCGCAGCTCGTGAACGGCCTGCGCGACGATGCCGACACGCAGGCCGTGCACGAGCTGCGCGCCCGCCTGGTGATCGACGCCAGCGGCGCCTGGGCCGGGAAGCTCTCCGCCAACGGACCGCGCCTGCGCCCGCTGCGCGGCAGCCACCTGGTGCTGCCGGCCTGGCGCCTGCCGCTGGCGCAGGCGGTCAGCCTGATGCATCCCGTCGATGGCCGTCCGGTGTTCGCTTTTCCCTGGGAAGGCGCGACCTTGGTCGGCACCACCGACGTCGACCACCGCGACGGCCTGGCGAATGAGGCCGCGATCACGCGCGCCGAACTCGACTACCTGCTGGCCGCGCTGCGCGCGCAGTTCCCGCAACTGGACCTGGGCGAAGCGGACGTCCTCGCCACCTATGCCGGCGTGCGTCCCGTGGTCGACAGCGGGCCAGGCGACGCGCCTTCCAAGGCTGGACGCGAGCACGCGGTATGGTGCGGCGCCGGTCTGGTCAGCGTCGCCGGCGGCAAGCTGACCACCTTCCGCGCCATCGCCCTCGACGTGCTGCGCCAGGCGCAGCGCCAGCTGCCGGGCTGGCAGGATGATCTCGCACCCGTCCCGGTGTACGAGCAGGTCGCCTTGCCGCGCGCGCCGCGCCGCATGTCCGCGCCGCTGCTGCGCCGCCTGGCCGGCCGCCATGGCGCCCAGGCGCAGGCCCTGGTCGACGCCGCTGGCGCCGACGAGCTGGAGACGATTCCCGGCACCGAGACCCTGTGGGCGGAGCTGCGCTGGGCCGCCCGCGCGGAAGGCGTGGAGCAGCTGGACGACCTGCTGCTGCGCCGCACCCGCATCGGCTTGCTGCTGCGCGGCGGCGGCCTGGAGCACGCCGAGCGCATCCGCGCGATCTGCCAGATGGAACTCGGCTGGGACGACGCCCGCTGGGACCACGAACAGGCGGCGTACGCCGCACTCATCGCCCGTCACTATGGCTTGCCCGGACAGGAGCGACCATGAAGACTGAACCGACCATCCTCGCCATCGACAACGGCACCCAGAGCGTGCGCGCCCTGCTGTTCGACCTGCGCGGGAACATCGTCGCCAAGTGCCAGGTGCCGCTCGAGGCGTATTTCTCCATGCAGCCCGGCTGGGCCGAACACGAGCCGGAAGACTACTGGCAGGCCGTGTGCCGCGCCTGCCAGGGCCTGTGGAGCCAGCCCGGCGTGGTGCGCGCGGCGGTGCGGGCGGTGGCGGTGACGACCCAGCGCGGCACGGTGGTCAACCTGGGACGCGACGGCAAGCCGCTGCGCCCGGCGATCACCTGGCTGGACCAGCGCCGCACCGACCAGGTGCCGCCGATCGGCCCGTTCTGGCGCGCCGCCTTCAAGCTGGCGCGGGTCAACGGCACCATCGATTACTTTCGCGGCGAGGCCGAGATTAACTGGATCCGCGCCCATCAGCCCGAGATCTGGGAGGCGACCGACAAGTTCCTGCTGCTGTCGGGCTACCTGAACTGGCGCCTGTGCGGCCGCTTCGTCGACTCCAGCGGCTCCCAGGTGGCCTACCTGCCGTTCGACTACCGGCGCCACCGCTGGGCCGGCCGCCGCGACTGGAAATGGCAGGCGCTGGCGGTGGAGGCGCGCATGCTGCCGGAACTGGTCGCGCCGGGCACGCAGCTCGGCACGGTCGAGGGCGTGGCGGCCGACGCCACCGGCATCCCGCCTGGAACGCCCCTGTTCGCGGCGGCCGCGGACAAGGCCTGCGAAGTGCTGGGCGCCGGTTGCAACGAGCCCCACGTCGGCTGCCTGAGCTACGGCACCACGGCCACCATCAACACCACCAGCCGCCGCTACGTCGAGGTCACGCCCTTCGTGCCGCCGTACCCGGCTGCGATCCCCGGCGCCTACAGCACCGAGGTGCAGGTGTTTCGCGGCTACTGGATGGTCAACTGGTTCAAGGAGCAGTTCGGCCACCACGAGCAGATGCGCGCACTGCTGGAAGACGTGGCGCCCGAGGCCCTGTTCGACCAGCTCGCACAATCAGTGCCGCCCGGCTCGATGGGCCTGATGCTGCAGCCCTACTGGACGCCCGGCATCCGCGTTCCGGGGCGGGAGGCCAAGGGCGCGATCGTCGGCTTCGGCGACGTGCACACCCGCGCCCACGTGTACCGCGCGATCCTGGAGGGGCTGGCGTATGCGCTGCGCGAAGGGAAGGAGCGCATCGAGAAACGCAGCGGCGTGCGCATCACCAAATTGCGTGTCTCCGGCGGCGGTTCGCAGAGCGACGTCGCGATGCAGCTGACCGCCGACATCTTCGGCCTGCCGACCGCGCGCCCGCACGTGTACGAGACCTCGGGCCTGGGCGCGGCCATCAATGCCGCCGTCGGCCTGGGGCTGTATCCAAACTTCGCCGCCGCGGTGGCGGGCATGACCCGCGTTGGGCGGGTGTTCGAGCCGGTCGCCGCGAACCGGGCGGTCTATGATCGGCTCTACAAAGAGGTTTATTGCAGGATGTATCGCAGGTTGCAGCCGCTTTATCAGGACATTGCGGCTATCACGGGGTATCCGCGTGTGTCGTGAGGGAATTGGATACTTGCTGCTCTCAGCCTGGCGCTTCGCTCCTGACCGAGAGCAGACCTGCCCCGACGTCCGCTACGACCTAAAACGGTCATCAATACGTAGTCCGTACGCTCATCCCAAGGTAATAAAGCTCTCCCTTCCATGTCCGATTTAAGGAAGATGCTGGACTAAGGACTGATTTCCGTGAACTCCTGCCTCTGGGTCAGGCCGGACAATACAGTTCAATTCATTGGCAAGGTATCGGCCATGCTGCGGACGTTGGCAAGCACGCGTCCCACGAACCCAAACGCTGAGAAAGCCGTCTTCGCCTTCTAAGAGCACTGCAGAGGTATCCTGAAGCGTATGTATTTCCAACACGGCATACGAAGCGCTTTCGGCTGCTGAAGCTCCGATAGCGATCGATAGGGCCGAAACGACTGCACCCATGTCGCTCGCCTTCACATAGGCCTCGACTCCGTTTTGATCAGAAATCATCACCCTGTGAAAGATTCGACGCTTTTCGAAGGCTTTACTATAAGTCCGCTTCTTGCGACTACGGACCAATACTAGCGTCTGCTATCGGCCGTGAATTCAACTGGTAAACGCAACGCTCCAAGACGTATAGAGGAGTTTTCACATGAAGCAGAGGTCACGCATCTATTACATGGACAGTCAGAAGCCGCTCGTGTGGGAACAATGGCACCTGGGCGATTCATTGTAAAAGATTTCCCAGCTGTTCAATCGCAACCACTTATCACTTATTTAGATTGTGGTGGAGACTGGTGGAATATGTCCAGCAAAACGATGTCGAACCCAACTAGCGCTAAGGCTGGCGGAGTGCGAAGAAATATCGCGTGCAGTCATGACTAGCAGTCTCGCGGGAAAGTGAGCAAGGAGTTTTTATGAGCATTGCATAATACTTAAATATTTTGCCAGGTATTAATTTTTTAATATATGATGGGCCGAAATAATCCGTCCTCCCGTTCACCCAGACGGTGTTTTTTACACCTATCAATAAGGCCGCATCAAGAATGATCCCCATAATTGCTATTAACGGCGCTAACTTGCGTCTGGGCTCACTTTTCGTTTCCGGAGGCCGCGCCCACTTCATCCTATTATTGTGTACGTTGCTTTGTTCTTTCAAAGTGGAGGCACAGATCGCCGCGAGCGACTATTTCTTTTCAGTAGAGCCCGGCAACATCTGGATATATGAGGGCAGCCCGGAGTCCGAGATCAGCGCTAGTGTCATAACATCAAAAACCGGACCCGTTTACCATCAGGCCAGTACGACGATACTCGAAGAAGACGTGACAGAGCTTTACGGCGAAGAGGGATTGAATAACTATGTCTTTTCACGGGGTGCTGCTGGCATAAGATTGCATTTCTTGAATATGGCAACTTGCACGCCCCATTTGACGCGCCACTATTGTTTCTTCCGAATTCTGTATCACCCGGGCAGGTGATTAACGGAACTGTGACGACAGAATGTGCCCCTGGAACGCTTACAATCGATAGGGCAGCCACGATACGAGGCATTGAGAACATCGACGTACCTGCTGGGAAATTTTCTGCGCTGCATATTGCCGAACGCAACACCTACACGTACCAAACTCCCAACGGGCCCTTTGTATTAGTTGTTGCGGATGACAGATGGCTGGCCCGTGGAGTTGGCGAGGTCAAACACCGATCGATTGAGATCGAGATCAACGGCTATCCCGTGATAGAGGGCGGGGCGCGAGAGCTTCAGTTGGTCTACTCAAATCTGGTCGAGGATGATTTCAGGGATGACGGCGAGCCCGACTGCTGTATCGGGGACCCGATCAATTTCGCCAGTGGCAATCACTTCGAGTCCGAAACCGACTATAGTAGTTCCGGTCCTTTTCCGCTGACCTTCAAACGTTACTACAATGGTCGGCAAGCGCGTCCGGGCAAAATGGGCCTCAGCTGGCAGCATAGCTATGCCTCGTCCATTATCTTTGTTCCGGCACGGGCGCCAACCTTCGCCCGGGTTCAACGCGCAAACGGTCGCTCCTACACCTTTAATAAGGGACCGACCGGATGGGCCAGCACGGGCAACGTTAACGACCGGCTTGCGGTGACGGTGTCGGGAACGGAATTGACGGGCGCGACCTATAAAACGGCGGATGGGAATACCGAGACCTATGATGCGGCAGGAAGACTGGTGGCTATTGAAGACCGCAACGGCTTGCGCCAGGAATTGACGTACCAATCGGGTTGGCTGGCTGAAGTAACAGATTCGTTCGGCCGTGCGCTCGTTTTTGAGAATGACGGCACGCACATTACTCAGGTTTCCGACCCGGCAGGTCTGCCCATTGTCTACGCACACGACCCTGAAGGCCGGCTGCGCTCCGTGACATTCCAGGATCAGTCGATGCGTAAGTATTATTACAATGAGCCTAGTCGAACCAGTAACGCTAATATTCCTCAGGCGTTGACGCGCATCGAGGACGAGGAAGGCAGGCAGATCGCCCAGTGGACCTATGACGCGCAAGGGCGCGCTACCTCATCGCAAAATGGGAACCTCGCGAATAAGGTAAGTGTCATTTATAACCGCGACGGGAGCGCCACCATCACCGACGCATCGGGTCAAACTCGTCAGTTTGGCGTGAAGAAAATCCATGGCGTTCATCGGCCCAACGAATTGTCCGCGCCTTGTAACACCTGTCGATATGGTTCTGTGAAGATCCACACGTACGACAACAATGGCAATCGGACCAGCACGGTGGATTTTTCAGGTGCGAAGACGATCTATACCTATGATTTGGCGCGCAACCTTCAGACTAGTCGCACGGAAGCGGTTGGTACAGCCGATGCTCGCACCACGACAACGGTCTGGCATGCCACTTTACGCGAACCGTTGAGCGTTTTCGAGCCCTTGCGTGTCACGAAATATACCTACGATTCCAAAGGCAACAGGAAGACGAAAACCATCCAGGCGACAACGGACAAGAACGGCTCGGAAGGCGCAGCTGCGGGCGTGACAGGACCGATTCGCAAGTGGACCTATACTTATCTTCCTAGCGGCCAGATCGAGACCATCACTGGTCCAAGGACCGATATAGTCGACCAGGTCAGATACATCTACGATGACGCGGGAAATCTGGCTTCCTTCGAAAACGCAGTTAAACACGTGACCCGGTTTCTGGATTACGACGCCAATGGACAAGCCGGGACAATCGTCGATCCAAACGGCATCGTGACCACGCGAACGTATTGGCCGCGTGGCTGGCTGCGTACGACGACGACAGGCGGCGAAACGACAAGTTATGACTACGACAAATCGGGACGTCTACAACGCGTTTCTCTGCCAAATAACTCATACATCGTCCATGGCTACGACAGCGCCGGCAGGCTAGAGCTTGTTACCGACAGCATCGGTAACAAACTGCGCTATGAATTGGACGTCAACGGTAACAGAACGCTTGAGGAAGTTACCGACCCAAGCGGCGTTTTGCGACGCAGAATCTCGCGCACGTTTTATCCGAATAATTTGTTGAAGACTGTTACTGGCGGTGCTGAATGATCAGCTATTCAAATAAAACTGGCCAGCGTATGGCACTTGTGCGCACAGTCTTGACAGCGCTGTTGGTCGTCAGTGGGATCGTTCCCGCATTTTCGCAGACGAGTCCTTCGTCGAACACGCTGTACGAGTATGACGATGCGCAAAGACTCACGCAGGCGACCGACGGATTGCAGCGCCTCACCAAGTACAACTACGATTTGTTGAACCGGGAACGCTCGCGAGAATTGCCGAGTCCTTACGTTGGCGCGCTTCGCCCGACAGTTGGGCAGGAATACGACGGACTGGATCAGGTGTCGAGCATTACTGATCCGCGCCTTCTCGTGACGCGCTACACCAACACTGGCCTTGGTGAGCAGCCGGAGCTGATTTCGCCCGATACCGGCACGACGAAACGCACCTTCGACAGTAACGGTAATCTCAAGACGCAACGCGATGCGCAAGGCAATGTCGTCACGTACAGCTACGACGCGGCCAACCGCATGACGCGCCAAGCTCCCAATGTCGGGACCGCCGTTGTATTCGAGTACGACGGTGGTGCTGCCGGGGCACCAAACGCCAAGGGCCATTTGACCAAGATAACGGATGAGTCGGGACAGACACTCTATACGTACACCGAGCTTGGTCGAGTCGCCTCGAAGACCCAGACCGTAACGGCCGGCGGCATGTCGCTGGTGCAGAAACTATCCTACGCATATGGCACAACCGGGAGTGCTACCGGAAAGGTCAGCAGCATGACCTATCCAAGTGGTAACCGGGTCAACTACCGCTACGATGACTTCGGCCGACTCTACATGATCACCATCAATCCGGTGAACGCGAGCGGCACCGGAACCAACACGGGGGTAGAGTACACGCTGCTGAAAAACGTCGAGTACACGGCGGACGGCTTGGTCAAAGGGTGGGAATGAACCGCCCCGGCTTTCGTAGAGGCCGGTTAGTGTGAGTCAGGCCGGAAGAGCC
>NZ_DAMCPG010000056.1:0-27173 GCF_032106685.1 Massilia sp. | reverse complement strand
TGTTGTTGACGATGGTGAGCTCACGCGCGCCTTGCGCGATGAGGGCATCGATCAGTCTTGATGGCATGCCCGCATTACCGAAGCCCCCAATCATGACGGTCGCGCCGTCGTGCACGTCGGCGACGGCACGTTCCAGCGATTCACAGGTTTTGTCGATCATGGTTTGTGTATGAAGATGCGCGGCGGGCCGGTTTGCCGCACCGCGCGGATTGAACGAAGAAGCCGCTCAGGCAGCCTTGCCGGCCGGACCGGCAGGGTTGGCCAGCGGCGCCGATGCGGCGGCGGAGCGTTCGTGACGGATCAGCGAAACAGCGATCGTGGCCACGACGGCGGGAATCGCGATCGCCAGGAAGTTCTGCTGCAGCGGCAGCGCCATGCCGACCAGGGTGCCGATCACGATCGGCGCCAGGATCGCGCCGCTGCGGCCGACGCCGGACGCCCAGCCGATGCCGGTCGAGCGGATCGCGCTCGGGTAGAACTGGCCGGCATAGGCGTAAGTCACGATCTGGGTGCCGATGGTCGACGCGCCCGCCAGGCCCACCAGCAGGAACAGGACCGGGGTCGGCACCGGGTAGCCGAGCAAGGTGATCGACACCGCCGCCAGCGCGTACATGGCAACCAGCACGTACTTGATGTGGAAGCGGTCCGCCAGCCAGCCGCCGCCCACCGCGCCGATCACGGCGCCGAAATTCAGCACCAGCACGAAGGTCAGCGCGGAACCCAGGCTGTAGCCGGCGCCGGCCATCAACTTGGTCAGCCAGGAGCTCAGCGCATACACCATGAACAGGCACATGAAGAAGGCGATCCAGAACATCAGGGTGCTGAAGGCGCGGCCGTCCTGGAACAGCTTGCCGACCGGCGCGCCCGAGGCACGCTCGACGACCGGGAGCGCGAAGCTGTCGCCGGGCTGGGCACGGTAGCCGGGGTCGAGGCGCAGCAGCACGGCCTTCAGCTCATCGAGGCGCCCCTGCCTGACCAGGAAGGGCATCGATTCCGGCATCGATTTCAGCACGAAGGGGATCAGGAGCACCGGCAAGCCCGCCGCCAGGAACACCGACTGCCAGCCGTACTGCGCGATCAGGCCCTTGCCGAGGACGGCCGCCAGCATGCCGCCGACGGCATAGCCGCTGAACATCAGGGTCACCATCGTCGCCCGGATCCTGCGCGGCGAGTATTCGGTCATTTGGGCGACCACGTTCGGCATCACGCCGCCGATGCCCAGGCCGGCCAGGAAGCGCATCACGCTGAACACGTAGGGGTCGTGGGTGAGGCCGGCCGCCGCGGTGAACACGCTGAACAGCGCCAGGCAGATCACGATGGCCCAGCGCCGGCCGATGCGGTCGGCCAGGGTACCCAGGAAGATGGCGCCGAACATCATGCCGAACAGGGCCGAGCTGACCATGAAGCCGGCATCCTGCGCCGTCACGCCCATGTCCTGCATGATCGAGGGCAGCGCGATGCCGGCCACGGCCAGGTCGTAGCCGTCGCAGATGATGATGATGGCGCACCACAGAAGAAGCCTGGCGTGGAAGCCGTTGAATGCCGCCGTGTCGGCGATCTTGTGTATGTCGATGTGTCGCATGTACCTGTCTCCGTTATCGTTGATGTCGTGTGAACTGCGAACCTGCCTGCTGCTATTGCTAAACCTGCTTGGACGAACTCCTTGCGTGAAGAATCCAGTAAGCGACCATGCCGATCACGATTCCCCAGAAAGCCGAGCCGAGGCCGAGGAAGCGCATGTCCGAGGCGGTCGCGAGGAAGGTGACGACCGCCGCTTCGCGGTGATCCTCGGCGGCGACGATGCCGGCCAGGTTGGCGGTGATCGGCGCCAGCAGCGCCAGCCCGGCCAGCGTGATCACCAGCTCCTTCGGCAGGGCCGCGAACAGCATCACGATCGACCCGCCGCACAGGCCCGCCAGCAGGTAGAACACGCCGTTGGCGATGCCGGCCACGTAGCGCCGGCGCGGGTCTTCGTGGGCGTCCGCCCCGGTGCACATGGCGGCGGTAATCGCGGCGATCGCGATCGTGATGCCGCCGGTCGCGGCCACCGCCATCGACACCAGGCTGTTGACGCCCATGATCGGGCGCACCGGGGTGTCGTAGCCCGAGGTCTTGAGGACGGCCATGCCGGGCAGGTACTGGCCGGCGAGCGTGACCAGCACCAGCGGCAGGGCCAGGCTGAAGGTGCTGGCCCAGGACCAGGCCGGCATGATGAATTGCGGCGCCACCAGCCGCAGTTCGATGCCTGAAAAATGCGTGGCGCCCTGCGCCAGCGCCAGCAGCACGCCGGCCACCAGCAGCAGCAGGACACTGTAGCGCGCGGCCCAGCGCCGGAACACCAGGTAGGCCAGGATCATGCCGCAGGCCAGCAGCGGCAGCGTGGCGGTCGCGCGGAAAGCGCTTAAACCGAAGGGCAGCAGGATGCCCGCCATCATGCCGCTGGCGACGCCCTTCGGCACCAGCGCCATCAGGCGGTCGAAGCTGCCCGACAGGCCGATGACGAGCAGGATGGCGGCGGCCGTCAGGTAGGCGCCCACCGCCTCGTTGGGCGACAGGCCGGGAAACAGGGTGATCAGCAAGGCGGTGCCGGGCGCCGACCAGGCGGTGATGACGGGCGCGCGCAGTACCCAGCTCAGGACGATGCCGGAGACGGCGGCGCCGATCGAGATACCCCAGACCCAGGAGGCGAAGGTGGCGCTGTCGGCGTTCGCCGCCTGGGCCGCCTGGTAAAAGATCGCGAGCGGCCCCGTGAACGAGACCAGCACGGCGAGGAAGCCCGCCGTGACGCTCGATACCGACCAGTCGGACCAGCCGCGGCGGCCAAAATGGGTGGCCGCCGGCGGCCCGGTTTCAGGCGCGGCCTGCGCCGTACTGCGTTGATCCGTCTGCAGCATGCGTGTCTCCCCTGGAGGTATGCCGCTGGCCGCTTCAGGCCAGCAGGAAGGATGCGACTGCGTCGCTGAAGCGGTCCGGCGCCTCCACGTTCGACAGGTGCGATGCCGGCAGGCTCGCCAGCGCCGCGCCCTTGATCGCGCCGGCCAGCGCCTGGGCGTCGGCCACCGTCGTCACGGGATCCTCGGCGCCGGCGATGACCAGCGTGGGCGCCGAGATGCGGTGCAGATCGGGCGTCAGGTCGGCGCCGGCCAGGGCCTCGCAACAGGATGCATAGCCCTCGGGGTCGAGGCCGCGCACGGTCTTCTGCATCGCCCCCACCACGACCGGCTGGCGCGCCACGAAGTCGGGCGTGAACCAACGCGCCGGCGAGCCGGCGGCGATCTCGTTCATGCCGTTCGCCCGCACGGCCGCCGCCCGCGCCTGCCAGGCGTCGGCGCTGCCGATCTTCGAGGCCGTATTCGCCAGCACCAGCTTGTGGACGCGTTGCGGTGCATGCGCGCCCAGCCATTGGGCGGTGACGCCGCCCATCGACAGGCCGACGACGTGCGCGCGTTCGATGTCGAAATGGTCGAGCAATCCGACCACGTCGGCGCCCAGCTGGGCGATCGTGTAGGGGCCGCGCGGGGCGCTGGAGGCGCCATGGCCGCGCGTGTCGTAGCGCAGGACGTGGAAGCGCGTCGCCAGCACGGCCGCCTGCGCGTCCCACATCGAGAGATCGGTGCCGAGCGAATTCGACAGCACGACCGCCGGACGCTTGCGGTCGCCGTCGCAACGGACGTGGAGCCTCACGCCATTCACGGATATGTTCGTCATGCTCACCCCTGGTCGCCGCCGGCCACCGGCAGCACGCTGCCGGTGATGTAGGAAGCCTCGCTCGAGGCCAGGAACAGGATCGCGCCGACCTGCTCGTCGATGGTGCCGTAACGTCCCATCAGGCTGGAGGCGACGGTCTGGTCGACGATGCCCTGGTACCAGACCTGCTCCTGCGCGCTCAGCGGTTTCGGGTTGCGCGGCACCACGCGCGGCGGCGCCTCGGTGCCGCCGGTGGCCACGGCGTTGACGCGGATGCCGTCGGCGGCGTGCTCGAAGGCCAGGCTGGCGGTCAGGGCGTTCACGCCGCCCTTGGCCGCCGAATACGGGATCCGGTGGATGCCGCGCGTCGCCACCGACGAGACGTTGACGATGGCCCCGCCGCCCTGGTCGATCATGCTCGGCAGCACGGCGCGGCAGCACCACAGGGTCGGGAACAGCGAGCGCCGGATCTCGGCCTCGATCTCGTCCTCCGCGTATTCCTGGTAGGGCTTGGCCCAGATCGTGCCGCCGACGTTATTCACCAGCACATCGATGCGGCCGAACTCGCGCAGCGCCGTCTCCGCCAGCGCGCTGGCGCCGGCCCAGGTTTCGAGGTCGACCCGCGCCAGGGTGACCAGCGCGCCCAGGGCCTGGGCTTCGGCGCCGACTTCTTCCAGGATGGCGGCGCGGTCGGCCAGGACCAGCTGGGCGCCCTCGCGCGCCGCCGCCAGCGCCACGCCGCGCCCGATACCCTGGGCCGCACCGGTGACCACCACCACCTTGTCCCTGAAGCGCGCGCGCGCGTTTGCGTGATCGTTCATCTCATGCTCCTGCGTTGGGCGAGAATTTCTCGTAATGGAAACTGGCCGGCTCGACACCGATATCGCCCAGCCAGCCGCGCACCGCGTCCACCATCGGCGGCGGGCCGCACAGGTAGACGTCGACCTCGCCGTCGTTCATCCAGGCCGGCTCGACGTGGGCGGTGGCGTAGCCCTTGCGCGGGTGCGTGCTCTCCGGCGCCGCCACGCAGGTGACGTAGCTGAAGTTCGGGCGCGCTTGCGCGATGCGGTCGAGCTCGTCCAGGCCGATCAGGTCGCAGTCGTTGGTCACCGCGTAGACCAGGCGCACCGGATGCGCGAAGCCGCCCTGCTCCAGGCTGCGCAGCATCGACAGGAAGGGCGCGATGCCGGTGCCGCCGGCCAGGAACAGCACCGGGCGCACTACCTGGCGCAGGTAGAAGCTGCCGAAGGGACCCACGAAAGTGATGGCGTCGCCTTCGGCGGCCTGGCCCGCCAGGTAGCCGCTCATGCGGCCTTCCGGCACGTTGCGCACGACGAACTCGACGCGGCCGGCGCCGGGCGCCGAGCTGAAGGAGTACGAGCGCGTCAGCTCGGTGCCCGGCACCTGGACGTTGACGTACTGGCCGGGCAGGAAGCCGGGCGCCGCGCCCTCCTCGACGTCGACCGCGAAACGGATGGTCGAGGGCGAGAACCGCTCCACGCTGGCGATCCTGCCCTGGTAGCTGTGGGCGCCGGACTTGCAGGCCTGCGATGTGGCCAGGATCTTGACCACGCAGTCGGAAGTCGGACGCATCTGGCAGGCCAGCACGAAGCCCCTGGCGGCGTCGGCGGCTTCGAGCGCGTCCTCGATATAGCTCGATTCAGGCATGTCGTAGCTGCCCGACTCGCAGTGCGCGCGGCAGGTGCCGCAGGCGCCGTCGCGGCAGTCGAGCGGGATGTTGACGCGCTGGCGGTAAGCGGCGTCAGACAGGGTTTCCTTGTCGTTGCACGCGATGAAGCGGGTGATCCCGTCTTCGAACTGCAGGGCGATGTGATGGCTCATCGTCGGTCTCCTTGGCCGCAGGCCGCCCTGCCGGGCTGCGTTGCGGCGATGTGTGAAGCTGGCTTGAAGCTGATCTGAAGCGGTTTAGATGTGGTAGACGTCGATCACCTGGTGGATGTAGTCGTTCTTCAGCACGACGTACTTGTCCAGGATGCGCGGCCGGCCGTCGCCGGATTCGCCATTGAAATCGATGACATAGCGCGACATGCCGAAGTACGAAAAGTCGGTCTTGTAGCGGTGGCTCAGCGTGTGCCAGTTGAAGCGCACCGTGACCACGCCGCCTTCCTGCTTCTCGATCTCGATGTTGGCGATGTTGTGGCTGGTGCGGGTATCGGGCACCGTGGCGCTGGAGCGCTCGGTCTTGATCCGGAACACGCGGTCCTCCAGGCCCTGGCGGGTCGGGTAATAGATCAGCGAGATCTCGCGCTGCGGGTCGCTCACCAGTTGGCCGTCGTCGTCCCAGGACGGCATCCAGAACTGCGCCTCGGGGTCGTAGCATTCGAGCCACTCGTCCCAGGCTTCGTCGTCGAGCAGGCGCGCCTCACGGTACAGGAAGGCGGCCACGTCATGGATGGCGATGGTGCTCATGCCTGCTCTCCCTTGTCGGATGCCGGTTGCCCGGCCTGCGCCTTGCGCATGACCTCGAGCCAGTAGCGGTGCTGGACCGTGTACAGGCCTTCGTCCTCGGTGCGCACGCCGCTCATCACGGGCGCCAGGCCGATTTCCTTCGCCGCCTCGTCCGGCCCCTGGATCCAGTGGGACGCACCCCGGCACATGTCGTTCCAGGGCATGGCGCTTCCCGCGTAGCCTGCCTGGCAGGCACGGAATTCCTCCAGGTCGTCGGGCGTGGCCATGCCGCTGACGTTGAAGAAGTCCTCGTACTGGCGGATGCGGCGGGCGCGCGCCTCGTCGGACTCGCCCTTCGGCGCGATGCAGTAGATCGTCACCTCGGTCCTGTCGACCGAGATCGGACGCAGCAGGCGGATCTGCGACCCGAACTGGTCCATCAGGTAGACGTTCGGATACAGGCACAGGTTGCGCGAGCGCTCGACCATCCAGTCGGCGGTCGCCTTGCCGTACTGCGCCGCGTACTCGGCGTGGCGCGGGTAGTTCGGCCGGTCCTCGGGATTGGCCCATTGGGTCCAGAGCAGCATGTGGCCGTGGTCGAAGGCGTAGAAGCCGCCGCCCTGGCGTCCCCACTTGCCGGCGTCCATGGCGCGGATCTTGTCCTCGCGCTCGGCCGCTTCCTTGCGCCGGTTGGTGGTCGCCGCATAGTTCCAGTGCACCGCCGAGACGTGGTAGCCGTCGGCGCCGTTCTCGGCCTGCAGTTTCCAGTTGCCCTCGAAGGTATAGGTCGAGGCGCCGCGCAGCACTTCCAGGCCGTCGGGCGACTGGTTGACGATCATGTCGATGATCTTCGCCGCTTCGCCCAGGAACTCCTCGAGCGGGGGCACGTCCGGGTTCAGGCTGCCGAACAGGAAGCCCTTGTAGTTGGCGAAGCGCGCCAGCTTCTTCAGGTCGTGCGAGCCTTCCTTGTTGAAGCAGTCGGGATAGCCCGCGTCTTCCGGGTCCTTCACTTTCAGCAGCTTGCCGCTGTTGTTGAAGGTCCAGCCGTGGAAGGGACAGGTATAGGTCGCCTTGTTGCCGCGCTTCAGGCGGCACAGCTGGGCGCCGCGGTGGCTGCAGGCGTTGATGAAGGCATTCAGCTCGCCCTGGCGGTTGCGGGCGATGAACACTGGCTGGCGGCCCATGTGCAGCGTGTAGTAGTCGTTGTTGTTCGGGATCTGGCTCTCGTGGGCCATGTAGATCCAGTTGCCCTCGAAGATGTGCTTCATCTCGAGCTCGAACAGGGCCGGGTCGGTGAACGCGCTGCGGTGCAGGCGGTGGTCGCCGGTTTCATGGTTTTCCACCAGCAGAGCGTCGAGGTCGACGTCGCTGCCCACGGGGCGCACAGGTAGGGGATGGATCGGGATCATGGCGTTCTCCTCTGGGGACTGGCTTACGCTGCGGCGCGCTGGCGTTCGACCTGGGCGCTGGGCGCGGTATCGGCCTCGCGATGCAGGTGGAAGTCGAAATCGATCGACGAGAACGGCTTGTCCTGGCCGCGCGCCGCGATCGCGGCCGGGTCCTCGACGCGCGTCACCGGCGGCACCATGCCTTCGCGGCTGGCGAAGGCGAAGTCGTCCCACAGGTATTCGTCGCCGTCGATGTTGATCTGGGTGGTCAGCTTGCGCTGGCCCGGGGCGCTGACGAAGAAGTGGATGTGGGCCGGACGCTGGCCATGGCGTCCCAGCAGGCCGAGCAGCGTGGCGGTGCTGCCGCCCGGCGGGCAGCCGTAGCCCTTCGGCATGATCGACTGGAAGCCGTAGCGGCCCTCGGCGTCGGTGACGATGGTGCGGCGCAGGTTGAAATGCGACTGGGTCGCATCGAAGAAGGAGTAGTTGCCCAGCAGGTTGGCGTGCCAGACTTCGACCTTGGCGCCCGGCACCGGCTTGCCGTCGGCGTCGAACACGGTGCCCTGCATGAAGAGGGTTTCGGCCTGCGCGCTCTCGCTGCCGTCGTCGAGGCGGGCGAAGCCCTGGCATTCCGGCGCGCCGGCCACGTACAGCGGGCCTTCGATGGTGCGCGGGGTGCCGCCCTCGATGCCGGCGCGGGCCTCGGCTTCGTCGGCGCGGATGTCCATGAAGCGCTCCAGGCCCAGGCCCGGGGTCAGCAGGCCCAGTTCGTTGTTCTTGCCGGCGTTGGTGAGGAATTCGACGCCCTTCCAGAATTCGCTCGGCTGGATGTCGAGGTCCTCCATCGCCTTGCACAGGTCGGCGACCAGGCGCAGGACGATGGCCTGCACGCGCGGGTTGGCCGGACGGTCGGCGGCGTCCACGATCCATTGCTTGGCGAGTAAGTCGATTTGTTGGTGGTTCATGCTTGTCTCCTGATTGATCTGGGAATGGGTAGGATTCGACGGCTACAGATCGCCGTCGCGGATCGAGGACGGATGCCGGCACAGCGGGGTGACGGCGATGCGCATGTAGGGGAACAGCGGCAGCGACATCAGCAGCGCGTGCAGCTCCTCGTTGCCCGGCACGTCGAAGATGCTGACGTTGGCGTACTGCCCGGCCACGCGCCACAGGTGGCGCCAGCTGCCCGCTTCCTGCAGGCGCGCGGCGAGCGCCTTTTCTTCCGCCTTCAGGGCGTCGGCCTGGTCCTTGGGCATGGACGGCGGCAGTTGGACTTCCATCGTTACGTGAAATAGCATGGGGTTCTCCTGGTGAAGTTCAGTGGCGCTTAGCGGCGACGCAGGCGGCGCAGCTTGTCGGCGTCGACGCGTACGCCCAGGCCTGGCGTGGACGGCACCTGCAGCGCGAAGTCGGCATACACCAGCGGCTCCTCGAGCACTTCCTCGGTCAGCAACAGCGGTCCGAACAGCTCGGTGTCCCAGGACAGGTCGGTGAAGGTGGCGCACAAGTGCGCGGTGGCGGCCGTGCCGATGCCGCCTTCCAGCATCGTGCCGCCGTACAGGCCGATGCCGGCCAGCTGGGCGACGGTGGCGACCTGCTGCGCGGGCACCAGCCCGCCGGACTGGGCGATCTTCACGGCGAAGACGTCGGCGGCTTCAAGGCGGGCGATCTCGAAGGCGTCGAGCGGGCCATGCAGGGCCTCGTCGGCCATCAGCGCGACATCGAAGCGCGCGGCCAGGCGGCGCATCGCGGCGCGGTTGGCGGCAGCCACCGGCTGCTCGACCAGGTCGATGCCGCCGGCTTCGAGCTGTGCGATGCCGCGCACCGCATCGAGTTCGCTCCAGGCCTGGTTGACGTCGACGCGGACGCTGGCGCGCTCGCCCAGCGCGCGCTTGATCGCGAGGACGTGGTCCACGTCTTCCTGCAGGCTGCGCGCGCCGATCTTGAGCTTGAAGATGCGGTGGCGGCGCGCTTCGAGCATGCGCTCGGCTTCGGCGATGTCCTTCGCGGTGTCGCCGCTAGCCAGGGTCCAGGCCACCGGCAGGCTGTCGCGCACCCGGCCGCCGAGGAGTTCCGACAGCGGCACGCCGAGGCGCTGCGCCTGGGCGTCCAGCAGCGCGGTCTCGATTGCGCACTTGGCGAAGCGGTTGCCCTGGATGGTCTTGCGCAGCTTTTTCATGACCAGCGCCACGCCGCTCGCGTCCTTGCCCAGGACCAGCGGGGCGATGTGGGCGTCGATGTTGGCCTTGATGCTCTCCGGGCTTTCCTCGCCGTAGTTCAGGCCGCCGATGGTGGTGGCCTCGCCCCAGCCTTCGATGCCGTCGTCGCACAGGATGCGCACCAGCACCAGGGTCTGGGTGTTCATGGTCGCCACCGACAGCTTGTGCGGACGGATCGTGGGGACGTCGACCAGCGTGGTTTCGATTTCGCGAATCATATTCGGTTCGTATAATGTGTAAGGTGAATACACGATATTCCCGAAAATGATGGGCGTCCAACACTGATTTAGTATGGGTTTAATACCCTGGAGGTATGGAGATGGATTTGCGTCACTTGCGGTACTTCGTCGCCGTGGCGGACGAGAAGAACTTCACGCGCGCCGCCGAGCGCCTTAACATCGCGCAGCCGCCGCTGAGCCGGCAGATCCAGCAGCTCGAGGAGGAGCTGGGGGTGGTCCTGATCGAAAAGGGTTCGCGGCCGCTGCGCCTGACCGACGCCGGCAAGTTCTTCCATGCCCACGCCGCCGAGCTGCTGGCCAAGGCCGCGGACCTGAAGGCGATGACCCAGCGCGTCGGCAAGATCGACCGCAAGTTCGCGATCGGTTTCGTCGCTTCCACCCTGTACGGCCTGCTGCCGGAGATCGTGCGGCGCTTTCGCAACCGCTACCAGTCGCTCGAGATCAGCTTCCACGAACTGACCACGATGGAGCAGCTGCAGGCGCTGAAGGAAGGGAAGATCGATGTGGGTTTCGGCCGGCTGAAGAGCGAGGATCCGGCGATCTGGCGCATCGTGCTGCGCGAGGAGGCCTTGATGGTCGCCCTGCCTGCCGGCCATCGGCTGGGCACGGCCGAGGCGCCGGTGAAGCTGTCGCAGATCGTGCACGAGCCGCTGCTGGTCTATCCGAAGAGCCCGCGCCCGAGCTTTGCCGACCAGGTGCTGGCGACCTTCAAGGAGCGCAACCTGGTGCCGCAAACGGTGCTCGAGGTGCGCGAGCTGCAGATCGCCATCGGCCTGGTGGGCGCCGGCCAGGGCGTCGCGGTCGTGCCCCAGAGCCTGCAGGGCATGATCCGCACCGACGTCGTGTATCGCCCGCTCGACGACTTAAGCGCGGTGTCGCCGATCATCTTCAGCGCGCGCCACATGGACCGCTCGCCCGAGCTGGCGAACATGCTGGAGGTGATCTACGAGATCTACGACGAGCTGGGCATCGCGCACGTCAAGCACGTCCTGTAGGCCTGGCGGACACAAAAAAGCCCCTGGAGTCAGGGGCCTGGCGGCGTCGCGCGAGCGAACGGAAGTGCGTCCGGCGCCTCCCTAGCGGGGCCGGGCCGCCGCCCGCGCCTGCGCGATCCAGCCATCGAACACCTGCTGGTGGAACTTGATCCAGCCTTCCGCATGGCGCGCGATATCGGCCTGCGTGTTCTCGCCTTCGCGCATGCGCTCGTTCTGCGCATTGATGTCGGCGATCGGCAGGCGCATGACTTCGAACAGCTTGACCGCCGCCGGATTCTGCTCGGCCCAGGCGCGGTTCACGACGATGCGCGTGGTGTTGACCGAGAAGCCGTAGTCGCTGCCGTCGCCCAGCCTGGTGTTGGCGTTCTGGGGGTTGGCCGAGTACGGCACCTGCAGCCAGGTGACGTCCTTGCCCGGCACCAGCACCCCGCTCACCCAGTACGGCGTCCAGGTGTAGTACAGGATCGGTTCGCCGCGCTGGTAGCGGCCGATGGTATCGGCGATCAGGGCGGCATAGCTGCCCTGCACGTGCTGCACCGTGTCGCGCAGCTTGTAGGCGTCCATGTGGTGCTCGATCATCGCTTCGCAGCCCCAGCCGGGATTGCAGCCGGTCAGGTCGGCCTTGCCGTCGCCGTCGTGGTCGAACAGCTTGGCCAGGTTCGGGTCGCGCAGCTGGTCGATGTTGGTGATGTTGTACTTCTCGGCCGTCGCCTTGTCGATCATGTAGCCTTGCGCGGCCGGACCGGCATACTGGCCGGTGCGCAGCAGCTTGGCGTCGCCGCCTGCATTGTCGTAGTAATCCTGGTGCAGCGGGTCCCAGTGCACGGCGAGGAAGGTGGCGTCGCCGTTCGCGATGGCGATGTGCGCGGCCGGATAGTCGACTTCCTTGATCGGCTGCGTCTCGTAGCCCAGCTTTTCCAGGGCGCGGTCGACCAGCATGGTCTGGAAGGTTTCCTCGGCGATCGCGCTTTGCAGCGCCTGCACCTTGATGCCCTTGCCGGGCAGCGCGGCGTCCGGCGCCGTGGCCGGCGTCTGCGCCATGGCCAGCCCGGTGCTCAGGGCCAGCGCGGCCAGCCCCAGGGCCGACAGCCAGCGGAACTTGCGTTGCGTTCTATAGGTGACGTTGAAATGTTCGGTCTGATGCATCTGTATCCTTTCCTTTTGTTTTATCGTGCCGTGGCCGGCGCGCTCGGCGCGGCCGCGTCGCCGCGCTCCGGGCGGCTGCGCAGCAGGCGCAGGACGAAGCCGGCAGGGCCGGTCTGGTACCAGTGACGCACGCCGCGGCGCGGCTGGCCCATCGCCTGCGTCAGGCGGTCCAGCGTGATGGCCAGCACGACGATGCCGAGGCCGCCGACGGTTGCCAGGCCCATGTCCAGGCGGCCGATACCGCGCAATACCATCTGGCCCAGGCCGCCGACCGCGATCATCGAGGCGATGACCACCATCGACAGCGACAGCATCAGCGACTGGTTGATGCCGGCCATGATCGAGGGCATCGCCAGCGGGAACTGCACGCGGGTCAGCAGCTGCCAGGGCGAAGCGCCATAGGCGCGCGCCGCCTCGATCAGGTCGGGACGCACCTGGCGGATGCCGAGATTGGTCAGGCGCACCAGCGGCGGCAGCGCGAACACGATGGTCACGATCACGCCGGGCGCGTTACCGATACCGAACAGCATGACCACCGGGACCAGGTAGACGAAGGCGGGCGTGGTCTGCATCGCATCGAGCAGCGGGCGCAGGATGTTCTGCGCGCGGTCGCTGCTGGCCAGCAGGATCCCCAGCGGCAGGCCGATCACCAGGCAGAAGGCGAGCGAGGTCAGTACCAGCGACAAGGTGATCATCGCTTCCGGCCAGACGCCCAGCATGGACAGGGCCAGCAGCGCCAGCACCGTGCCGGCGGCCAGCGTGCGGGTGGTGAATTGCCAGGCCAGCAGGCCGATGATGGCGATCACGACCAGTGCCGGCGCAGCCAGCAGCAGCTCGCTGGCGCCGTTCAGGGTCGCGTCGATCGGCGCGCGCACGGCCTGGAACAGCGGGCGGAAGTGCGCGACGACCCAGCCCAGGCCGTCGTTGATCCAGGATTGCAGCGGCAGCGAGCCGTCGACAAGTTGCGACAGGTCGAAGCCGGCGGCGTGCTCGGGTGCGGCGGCCGGCTTGGCCGCGTCGAGCCAGGAGGTGTCGGTGGGCGGCGTCGGCAGCCAGGGGTTGACCTGGGCGGCCTGGGCGGCCTGGTCGATGGTCGGCGCGCCTGCCAGGTCGGCTGCCGCTTCTACGCCATTCGGGCTAGTCGGGTTCATGCATGTCCTTTCTGAGTCTGTTGCTCGGCAATGGGGGGCGTGTCGCGGTCGAGGAACTTCAGCAAGGTGGTCTTGCTGATGGCGCCGCGGAAGCTGCCGTCGCTGCCGACCACCGGTACCGCGTACGGCAGCTGCGCCACCTGGCCGAAGAGGCCGGCCACCGGCTCGTCCGCGTTAATGGTCTGCACGTCCGGCAGGTAGGCATGCGCCAGGCCCAGCGGACCGACGTGGCCGTCGAGGGCGCTGCGCAGCGAATCGGCTGACACCACGCCGAGGAACTCGCGCCTGGGGCTCACCACATAGGCATACGCCCGGTCCTGCTCCTCCAGCATCGACAGCGCGGCGCGCGAGCCGCGGGTCGGCGATTCGGAAACCACGATCTGGCTCTTGCGGGCGATGTCGCCGGCCTTGAACACGGCCGCGGCGTCGACGCCGTGCACGAAGTTGCGCACGTAGTCGTTGGCGGGCTTGCGCAGGATCTCTTCCGGCGTACCCACCTGCACCACGTGGCCATCCTTCATGATGGCGATCCGGTCGCCGATGCGCATGGCCTCGTCGAGGTCGTGCGAGATGAAGACGATGGTGCGGCGCTTGACCTGCTGCAGGCGCAGCAGCTCGGACTGCATTTCCGTGCGCATGATCGGGTCGAGCGCGGAAAAGGCCTCGTCCATCAGCAGGATCGACGGATCCGACGCCAGTGCACGGGCCAGGCCGACGCGCTGCTGCATGCCGCCCGACAGCTCGTCCGGGTAACTCGCGCCATAGCTGGCCAGGCCGACCTGCTCCAGCGCCTGGCGGGCCAGTTCGTGGCGCTCGGCCTTGGGAATGCCGGCCAGCTCCATGCCGAAGGCCGTGTTGTCGAGCACGGTCAGGTGCGGCAGCAGCGCGAACGACTGGAACACCATGCTAATGTCCTTGCGGCGCAGCGCGCGCAGCTGCGCGTCCGGCAGCGTATTGATGTCGTTGCCCTCGACCAGGATGCGGCCGGCGGTGGGCTCGACCAGGCGGTTGAGCATGCGCACCAGGGTGGACTTGCCCGATCCGGACAGGCCCATGATGACGAAGATCTCGCCCGCCTCGATCGTGAAGCTGGCGTCGAACACGCCGATCGTGCACTCGGTTCGGGCCAGGATGTCCTGCTTGCTGGCGCCCTGGCGGACGAGCTCGAGCGCTTCTTCGGGCCGCTCGCCGTACACTTTGAAGACATGGTCGATGACGATTTGTTTTGCCACGTTGTGGTTCTCCTTCGATTGTGCGAATGGATGACACCTGCAGCCAGGCCTGCGGCATCTCCAGCAGGAATCAACGAACCCCGTCGGCAATGCAGCGGCGCGACGCGCACGCGAGCCATGGACAGGGAGGGACCCGCTGATCCGGCGCAGCAATGCCGGTACTGGGTGTCATGTGCGTATCTGAAAGAGGCTGGGTTACAGGACTTTCAGGCACGCTGGCGCCATGCAAGGCAGGGCGCCGGAATGGTCGACGAACGATGCGTCGAACGATCTTGATGTGGGCGCAAGGCCCAAGGGTTATTTCCATGCCAGGCATGGAAACAGGGGATACCGCCTACTACTAGGTGTTTTTGTTTTAAAGAGAGGCAGAACTATAGCAAAAAGATATATCGATGTCAACTAGCGTTCCATGTCGGAACGTGCTAGCAATATTTACGAACATCCTCTGCCTCTATTCGCCCGGTTCCACCGCCCCTGCTGCGCTGTGGTTAGGGCGCACAGCCTTGTCAGATTTACCTAAGGAAAATGCATAAATAAAAGTTAATGATAATACTTAACATGTAATTAAATTAACCTGCTCCTGCCGGCGCTGCAATCGTGCGCGGCCAAGCGGTGGTGTGCTGCATTGCCTGCGTCGACCGGGCTGGCGGAACTGTGCGCTGCCAGCCTTTCGCCTCGATTGCACGATTTCTTACAAATGGTTTCGACTGAAACGTTTACGCGCTATCGTGCGCGCCTCTTGAGCAAGTAGTCTAACGGGCTCGGCATTCGCCGGCAGTCCACGCGGCAACGCCCGCGGCCGGCCGATCGCAATTTCTTCAAACGGAGTGTTCCTTGTCCGAAACTAAAGTTTCCCATCCGGAGACGGTCATCAAAATCATCGGTGTCGGCGGTGCCGGCGGCAACGCCGTCAACCACATGGCATCGAGCGAACTGTCCGCCTTTGCATTCATCTGCGCGAATACGGACGCGCAGGCCCTGGCGAAGACCCAGGCCGAAACGCGCATCCAGCTCGGCGAGAGCGGCCTGGGCGCCGGCAGCGACCCGGCGGTCGGGCGCGACAGCGCCACGCGCGAACGCGCCCTCATCGCCGAGGCGCTCAAGGGCGCCGACATGGTCTTCATCACCGCCGGCATGGGAGGCGGCACCGGTACCGGCGCCGCCCCCGTGATCGCCGACGTGGCGCGCGAGCTGGGCATCCTGACCCTGGGGGTGGTGTCGAAACCCTTCGACTTCGAGGGCCCGCGCCGCATGCGCGTGGCCGAGGAAGGCATCGCGACGCTGGCGCGCAGCGTCGATTCGCTGATCATCGTCCTGAACAGCCGCCTCGAGGAAGTCCTGGGCGAGGACGTGACGCAAAAACAGGCGTTTGCCGCCGCCGACGAGGTGCTCAGCAAGGCCGTGACCGGGATCGCGGAAATCATCAGCGTGCCGGGCATGGTCAACGTCGATTTCGAGGACGTGCGCACGGTGATGCGCCAGACCGGCATGGCGATGATGGGCTCGGCCCTGCACGCCGGCGACGACCGCGCCGTGAAGGCGGCCGAGGAGGCGATCGCCTGTCCCCTGCTCGATGGCGCCAACCTGCGCGCAGCGCGCGGCGTGCTGGTCAACATCGCCGCCTCCGAGGAAACGCTGAAGCTGCGCGAAACCAAGCTCGTGATGAACGCGATCTGCGCGCAGACCAGCGACGACGCCATCATCAAGTTCGGCGCGGTCTTCGACGACACGCTGGGCGACGCCATGCGCGTGACGGTGGTCGCCACCGGCCTGAACCGGCCCAGCGACTTCCCGCCCGGCGCCCGGCGCGCATCGATCCCGCGCCCGGGCGCCCAGCCACAGTCGGTCCTGCGCCAGAACGCGATGCACGTGCCGGTGCGGCCGGCGTCGGGGCAGCACGAGATGCGCTCGGCTTCCGTGTCGCGCCAGTCCGCCTCGACGCCCGGCGAAGAGGGGCAGTAGCGCCGGCGGCGCGTCGCCGCCCCCGGCCGGTCAGCGCATCAGGCCCTTGATCACGTCCGCGCCGAAACCCATCTTCTCGTAGTGCGCCTCGCACATCGCGATGTAGTCGTGGACGTCGAAATGGCCCGCCGAATTGCCCTGCTCGTCGAGCCAGATCAGCGGCCCGCTCACGATGAAGAACACGCGCATCGGCTCTTCGTGCTCGAACGCGACCAGGGTATGGCCCTCGCCCGGCGTTTCGTAGACGAAGTCGCCCTTGGTAGCGGTCCAGTCGTGCTCCAGGTAGCCCCACTTGCCGGAAATGGTGTAGGCGAACACTTCATGCGGGTGATAGTGGCGGTTGACCAGGCCGGCCTTTTTCGCCATCAGGATGTCGCACCACTTGTTCGCCGACGGCGAGATCCAGAGCGGGCGCGACGACACGGTGTCGGTAAAGGGAACGTAGAACCGTTCGTCCTCGGACGCGGCATTCGCGATGAATGCCTCGGGAAGCGCATGCGGCTTGAACGGATTGGCGATCGGATTCAGGTCGCGCCAGAATTCGTTGGTGGCCTTGTCTACCATCGGAGTCTCCTGCGTTGTAAGAATGGATGAAGAAGATCCAATGTAGCGCCTGGCGTCGCCTGGCGATTGACTGAGCGGGACATGAATGCGGCCGCCTCCGCACCGTCGACGCCGCAAAACCGGCCGGGCGTGCTATGTTTGCGGGAGCACGATGCGAAACCGCCATGGCAGCGGCAGCAACCGATGGAGACGAGACGATGCGCGCGCGTTCCCCCTGTTCCTCCCCCCGCTTCACCCATGCCTCGACGGCGCCGGTCCCCCCTGGCGACCGGCTGTCCTACTGGGACCGTTACAACGCCGATGCGCTGGTCGGCCTGCGCACCACCTCGCAGTCGCTTGACGGCCTGCTCGCGCGCCAGACCAACGTCGCGCTGCCCGCCATGAACCTCGCCGACATCGCAGGCAACGCGCACGCGGTCGAGCGCAGCGCGCGCTTGGCCGGCATGTATCCGAAGGACGCGGTCTTTGCCTGCCACCTGGTGCAGGGCAAGGCAGTCTTTATCCAGGGCGGCGCGCAGTTCACCCTGGCCGCCGGCGACACGATCGTCTACGACACGCGCCGCCCCTACACCCTGGCCTTCCTCTCGGACATGCGGCAATTCCTGGTCGACATCCCGGTCGCCGAGCTGGAGGCCTGCTGGGGCCTGCGCGTGGACGTGCTGCCCTTGCTGATCGCCCCGCCCGGCGGGGTCGGGGCCGCCCTCGGCGCCGAGTTGCGGCGCACCTTGCGCGGCTACCTGCAGGCGCCGACGCCGGACGGCGGCATCGCCCTGCCGGCGTGCACCCATGCCCTGCTGCGCACCATGGCGCAGTCGCGCCTGCGCGGTCCCGACGGCCCGCCGCAGTCGCTGCTGCACGTCCTCGCCGCCAGGATGCACGTCGCCCGCCACCTGCACGACCCGGATCTCTCCCCGCACGACGTGGCCAGGGCCACGGGGGTGTCGGTGCGCCACCTGAACCGCCTGTTCGCGCGCGAAGGCACCTCGCTGGCGGAGCATATCTGGGCGCAAAGGACGGCGATGGCGTACCGCGAACTGCTGCACCCGGCAGCGCGGCCGGCAAGCATCGGCGAGATCGCGTTGCGCTGGGGCTTTTCGAGCCCGGCGCACTTCTCGCGGACGATCGCGGCGGCCCACGGGGCGCCGCCGTCGGCGCTGCGCAGGAAGGCGCAAGGGTGAGTCGGCGCGCGCAGCGCCGCCGCGGCAAGGACAGCAGCGCCAGGCCTGCCGCACCCGCGGCGTGAACTCACAATAACGAAGGAGACCGACATGCACATCCCCTCCATGAAAGACCAGGTCAGCGCCGACGAGTGGCAACTGCGATGCGACCTGGCCGCCTGCTACCGGCTGGTCGCACTGTACGGCTGGACCGACCTGATCTTTACCCATATCAGCGCCAGGGTGCCCGGGCCCGGGCACCAGTTCCTGATCAACCCCTACGGCATGATGTTCGACGAGATCACCGCATCGTCGCTGATCAAGGTCGACCAGGACGGCAACAAGCTGTCCGAGTCGGCCCTGCCGGTGAACCGCGCCGGTTTCGTCATCCACAGCGCCATCCACGCCGCGCGCGAGGACGCGCAATGCGTGATCCACACCCACACCCGCGCCGGGGTCGCGGTCAGCGCCCAGCGCGACGGCGTGCTGCCGATCTCCCAGCAATCGACCTTCGTGCTCGCCTCGCTGGCGTATCACGACTACGAGGGCGTGGCGCTGCACGACGCCGAGAAGCCGCGGCTGCAGCAGGACCTGGGGCCGGCCAATTTCCTCATGCTGCGCAACCACGGTTTGCTGACGGTCGGCGCCAGCATTCCCGACGCCTTCCTGGCGATGTACATCTTCGAGAGCGCCTGCCAGATTCAGCTGGCAGCCCAGTCGGGCGGCGGCGAACTGCGCATGATCGCACCGGAGATCCTGGGTGGCACCGCCGAATCGATGAAGGTCCAGACCTCGGGGCTGGGCGGGGCGTTTACATGGCCTGCGCTGCTGCGCAAGCTCGAGCGGGTCGAGGGAAGTTATAGGACGTAGGCCATTCTCGATACAAGAAAAAAAACAAGGAGACATGAATGAACGATTCCATCGCGTTGTTGCCCACCCTGCTGATCAGCGCCCTCGCCCTGATCATGTTCGGGCTGGGACTCTCGCTCACCGTTGGCGACTTCCGCCGTCTGCTCGGCCAGCCCAAGCCGGTGCTGCTGGCGCTCGTGCTGTAGGCATTGTTGCTGCCCCCCGGTCTGCCACGGCCTGATCGTGGCGCTGGAGGTGCAGCCAGCGTACGCCGCCGGCCTGATGCTGCTCGCCGCCTCGCCGGGCGGCGTATCGATCTTTGTCGCGGTGTCGGTGCTGGGCGACTTCCGGTTGATGATGCCGCAGCGATTTACTCCGTGAGCATGTATGTGCTGGCAACGGCGTTTGGGTTCCTGGTGCTGGGGAGGCAGCCGGCTGCGACTGCGGTGCGGGCCTGATGTTGATGCAAGCAGTGCCATTCACCGGCGCCCTGCTCTACCGGACCGGCGGCGCCTGGCGCGCCGGGACTCAACTGGCGCGTTATCACGTACAGTGCGCCGGGAACCTCCTCCCTGCATGCCTGGTTGCTGATCCCCGCCGCTGGCGTTGTCGTTGGCGTCGAGTCGATTAGCTGGCTCGTATTTTTCGGTTGGTTAGTTACTCTTTTCAGCAAGCGAAAAGCCCACCCTCGGGCTCTCCTTAACCGGTGATGCCGATCGTTTCGATTGGATAGTGCGCCTCAAAGCGGCGCCATCTCGACCGCCACGCCGGACAGGACTGCGTTACCCGACAAGGGGTCGCGCAGGTTCTCGTCGAGCAGGGCGTTCAGGTTGACGCCGGGCCGCTCGGCCGCCACGCCAAGGCGGGTGCCGGCCAGGTCGTGGCCCCAGCCATGGGGCAGGCTGACCACGCCGGGCATCATTTCGTTGCTCACTTCCACCTGGACGTCGATGCGGCGCGCGCCCTTGCGCAGCTGCGCCATCCCGCCGTCGAGCAGGCCGAGCCGGTTGGCGTCGAGCGGATGCACCAGCGCCGTGCAGCGGTAAGCGCCCTTGGCCAGCACCGGCAGGTTGTGCATCCAGCTGTTATTCGAGCGCAGCTGGCGCCTGCCGATGATAACGAGATCCGGTGCGGGCGCGGCCAGATCGAGCGCAACCCGCGCCAGGTCCTCCAGCAGCGCGAAAGGGGCCAGTTCGATCTTGCCGGAAGGCGTGCGCAAGGCTTCCGGAATCCGCTGGGTCATCGGCCCAAGGTCGATGCCGGACGGGGCTTGCCTGATCTTCGCCAGCGTGAGGCCGTCGGGCACGCGGCCGAACCCGTCGCCGTAGGGGCCGGTGCGCAAGGCCAGGTCGAGCAGGCGCTGCGGTCCGCGTTGCGGGCCCAGCGCCGCCATCAGCTGCGCGGCGGCCGGAGCGAAGCTCTTGTCCAGATCCTGCTCCAGCAAGGCGTCGTCCAGCGCCTCGATGTCGGCTCCGGCGCCCTGCCCTCCCGCGATCGCGGCGATGCGCAGCAGGCTTTCCCACTCGTCGGGCTGGCCGGGCTGGCGCGCCAGCACCGGCGGGCTGTAGCGCGCGTGATTACGGTGCGAGAACTGGGTGAAGGTGACGTCGTAGTGGTCGTCCTCCAGCGGCGACGGCCCGGGAAGGATCACGTCGGCGTGGCGCGAGGTTTCGTTCAGGTAGATGTCGAGACTGACCATGAAGTCCAATTGGTCCAGCGCGGCGGCCAGGCGCGGGCCGTTGGGGCTTGATAGCACCGGATTGCCGGCGATCGCGATCAGCGCCTTGATCTGCCCTGGGCCGGGCGTCTCGATTTCCTCGGCCAGGCAGGTGATCGGCAATTCGCCTGCCACTTCCGTGGCGCCCGACACGCGCGAGCGATGGCGGCCGCTGACAACCCCGCGGCCGGCGCCCGGCTTGCCGCGCGTGTTGGCGGCGAATGCCGCGGCCTTGGGGAACATGGCGCCGCCCTCCTCGTCCAGGTGGCCGGTCAGGACATTGATCACGTCGATCAGCCAGGAGCACAAGGTGCCGAACTGCTGGGTACAGGTGCCGATGCGGCCGTAGACGGCGGCGCGCGGAGTCGCGGCGAGCGTACGGGCCAGGGTGCGGATGGTGGCGGCATCGATGCCGCATCGTGCGGCGACGCGTTCGGGCGAATAGTCCTTCACCGCCGCGGCAAGCTCCTCCAGCCCGTTGCAGTGCGCGGCCAGCCGGCCAGGCCGCACCAGGCCTTCGTCGAACAGGGCCTGCACCATGCCGAGCAGGAAGAAGACATCGGCGCCGGGACGAATGAAATGGTGGGCATCGGCGACCTCGGCGGTCTCGCTGCGGCGCGGGTCGACCACGACCATCCTGCCGCCGCGCGCGCGCATGGCCTTGGCCTTGCCGCGGAAATCGGGCACGGTCCACAGGCTGCCGTTCGACACCATCGGGTTGGCGCCGAGGACCAGCAGGAAGTCGCAGCGTTCGATATCGGGGACGGGAACCGACAGCCAGGTGCCGAACATCAGACCGACGGCGAGCATCTTCGGCACCTGGTCCACGCTCGATGCCGAGAACATGTTGCGGGTGCCCAGCGCCCTGGCCAGGCGCGGGAAGTAGAGCATCAGGCTCATCTTGTGCGAGACCGGGTTGCCCAGCACAGTCGCCACCGCATCCGGCCCACCGGCCGCGATGATCGGCGGCAGGCGCCGTTCGATCTCGGCATAGGCTTCATCCCAGCTGGCTTCGACGAACTGGCCGCCGCGCTTGATGAGGGGCGCGCGCAAGCGGTCGGGGTCGTCGTGCAGGTCCTTCAGGCCGATGGCCTTGGGGCAGAGGAAGCCCTTCGAGAACACGTCGTGCTGGTCGCCGCGGATACGGACGACGCGGCCCTCCTCCACGTCCAGTTCGAGACCGCAACTGGCTTCGCAGAAGGGGCAGATACGGTGGGCGACTGCGGTCGGGCTGGTCATGGCGATCCTTTGAAAAGGAAAAGCGAACGGTCGTCCGATTGTGGGACGGGGGTGGCAAAATTGTCAAGTGGCTGAGGGAGGCCGCCCGGCTCCATACGCCGGCGCGCATTCTTTGCCCTGCCAGCCATCGCCGACGATTGCACCCGGCTTGACAAATGGTTTCGCGGCGCCGGCACGATGCGTCGACTCGCTCATCATCGTCCTCGACAGCCGCCGCGAGGAAGTCCTAGGGGATGATGTCACGCAGAAGAAGGCGTTCGCCGCCGCCGAGGTAGTGGGCAAGGCGGTGACCGGGATCGCCGCCATCGTCGCCGTGCCGGGAATGATCAACGTCGACTTCGAGGACGTCCGCACCGTGATGCGCCAGGCCGGCATGGCGATAATGGGCACAGGCCCAACACGCCGAAGACGCCGTGATCAAGTTCGGCGCGGTCTTCTAAATCTCAGGCGCTTACGCCACCGCGATTATTCCCACTCGATCACCAATGCATGCGCTAAATCCTTGATTTAACGCGCGTTCCATCCAGAAGAACTCATCAATACCACGGGAAGTACCATGCAAATAAATGGCCCAACCATTGCGTGGGTGCGGCGCTGTTTTCAGGCCGGGACACGATATGTATCCATCCTGGGCCCGCACTACCTCAAGAGACGGCAGCGCAAGACGCGGCTGCCCCAGCCTGTGCAGCCAATGCCTGACCTGTTCTTTGCTCCGACGTTCGCGATTTTGCATTAATTTCCTTCCTCAACACCGACCCGATCGAAAGCACGGCACTGTATTCGTGCGGGTTGAAGACATCGCTTGGCCGCGCATCGCGCAGGAACCGAAGATTGTTCCGATCCGTGTTCTGTCCGATGACAATCCCAGTA
The DNA here is from genome assembly GCF_032106685.1 of Massilia sp. Taxonomy (GTDB): domain Bacteria; phylum Pseudomonadota; class Gammaproteobacteria; order Burkholderiales; family Burkholderiaceae_D; genus Telluria. The sequence continues at coordinate 4,349 of NZ_DAMCPG010000056.1, read as the reverse complement.
GAACACGAAGCAGGCGCTACGGTCGCTGCAAGCTGAGCGGCCATTGCATCGCAAACCGCGTTCCACCGGTCCCGGTCGGCTCGCAGTGCGCCTGCCCTCCATGTGCCTGTGTAATCGTGGCCACGACAGCCAATCCCAGGCCGCTGCCGCGATCCCGCCCTTCCTCGACCTTGGCAGCGCGCCGGAAGGCCTCGAACACATGGGGAGCAAGTTCCGGATCGATTCCAGGTCCCTGATCCTCCACGGTAAGCAGGTAGGTGTTCTCCACCGTACGGCTGCGTACAGTGATGGCGCCAGGCGAGGCGTGCCGGCGCGCATTGTCGAGCAGCGCCAACAGGGCCTGGCGGATGCGCATCGGGTCGCACCAGACCTGCACCGCTTGCAGGTCGAGCACAAGCTGCTGGCCCTTCGACGCAAAACTTTCACGGAAGCTTTCCGCTGTTTCCTCGATATCACGCGATAAGCAGGCCTCCTGCCATTGCAGGGCCAGATGACCGCTCTCTGCCAGACTGACAGCACGCAGGTCTTCGATCAGGCGCGCGAGCCCTTCCACCTGCAGGAGCAGACGCCGGAACTGTGTCCCGTCGGCCTCGAATACGCCGTCTGCCAGCCCCTGGATCCGTCCACGCAAGATTGTCACCGGAGTACGCAACTCGTGTGCGATAGCCGCATTCCAGAATGCCCGTTCCTCGGTTGCGCGCTGCAGTCGATCAGCCAGGTGATTGAAATCATCGACAAGAGCGGCAGCCTCTCCCATCGAACGGTCGGCGACAACGGCGCGCACGCTGAGATCCCCATGGGCCACCCGGCGAATCCCATCGGCCACGGCATTCAAGGGTACGAGAATGCGTTTGGCAACGTGCCCGGCAACGAGGACGGCCAGGGCGATCCCGGCTAGCGTTGTCAGAAACAGCCACAGCGCCTCGGCCCAGGTCGGAAACCAGTTCGCCTGATAGGTCTCTGGCCAATACGTCAAGGCCATATAGTAGAAGCCAAACGAGGTCAGGATGATCATCAAGACGGCCGCCAGGGCAATGGACGCCATCGTGATCGCCAGCTGACGGCTGAGCCCGACGAGTTTCATCGCTCAGCCCCGCAGCTTGTAGCCGACGCCCCTCACCGAGCTTGGAACGCCTTCGATCCCCAGCTCTTCCAGCTTCCTGCGCAGCTTGCTGACATGACTGTCCACCGTGCGCTCCAGGGTATCCCCTTCCGGCAGGCAGGTTTCCACCAGCGCCAGGCGCGTGAACACCCGCCTTGGCGCGCAGACAAACTGCGCGAGAAGCTTAAATTCGGTCAGGGTGAGATCGAGCAGCTGCCGTTGCCCATCGATCTCGACCGTCGCCTCGTGCTGGGCGAAGTCGATCTCGAACATGTCCGCGCGGGCGACGGTTTGCGGCTGTACTGCATCGCGCGGGCCAGCGCGCCGCAGCACCGCCTGCGTACGCGCCACGACTTCGGCAGGGTTGAAGGGCTTGACGATGTAATCGTCCGCACCGATACGCAAGCCCATCAGCTTGTCGATATCCTGATCCATGGCCGTCAACATGATGACCGGCGTATTCCCTCGCACCCGCACCTCGGAGAGCACCTTCCATCCGTCTACCAGGGGCATTTGCACATCCAGCAAGATCAGGTCCGGCTTGAGCGACAGGTGGGCTTCGAGCGCGCACCGGCCGTCAAGGGCATGCACGGTACGGAAGCCTTCGCGCTTCAGGTAGGCAATGAGGACCTCGGCAATTTCCGGCTCGTCCTCCGCGATCAAAACAAGAGGGGTGAAAGCGTGCTTGTCCGCTTGCTCCGACGGCTGGCGAGTTGCCGACATAGGTGGACTCCAAGAAAGTGTGACCTCTCCATTATATCTACACAAAAGCTCAACTGAATACCGATGATGGGTAGCCATAGTGGTGGCTGAGCAATGGCCATCCTGGCTGATATCCAAGGAAATCATGAATACGACTACAACAATCCGCCTGAGCAGACTGACAGCCCTGCTGGCTGCCGCCCTGGCCGGGTGCAGCCCGGAAATGCCCGACATGAGCACGCCACCGCCGCCGGTGGCATTCATGACGGTAGCGCCGACTGATCTCGCGCTCAGCGAAGAACTCAGTGGCCGGGTCACGGCCGTGCGCACCGCGGAGATCCGCGCCCAGGTCACCGGCATCGTGCAGCGCCGTTTATTCGAACAAGGTTCGGTAGTGCGGGCTGGCCAGCCGCTATTCCAGATTAATACCGCGCCGTTCAAGGCCGATGCCGACACGGCGGCGGCTACGCTGCAACGCGCGGAAGCTGTGCTGGCGCGCGCAGCGACCCAGGCGGAGCGTCTCGAGCCGCTGGCCGAAACCGAGGCAATCAGCCAGCAGGCCTATGACGACGCCCTCTCGCAACGCGACCAGGCGCGCGCCGACGTGGCGCAGGCGCGCGCGGAGCTTGCCCGCCGCCGGCTCGATGTGCAGTTCGCTACCGTCGACGCACCGATCAGCGGGCGCATCGACCAGGCCCAGTTGACCGAGGGTTCCCTGGTGGGGCCCGGCGATACCACGCCCCTGGCAAAGATCCAGCAGATCGACCAGGTGTATGTCGACGTACGCCAGCCTGCCGCCAGCCTGGATGCAATGCGCAGCATGGCCGCCGGCGGCGCAGGCGCCAAGGCCACCGTGGCGATCCTGCGCGGCGATGGTGAACCGATGGGCTTGGAAGGACGCATTCTTTTTTCCGGCATTAGCGTAGACGAAGGCACCGGCGATGTACTTGTTCGGGTTGCTGTCGACAACAAGGGACACCGTCTGTTGCCAGGGATGTTCGTCCGTGCGCGTGTGGTACGCGCCCGTTATGAAGACGCGCTTTCGGTGCCGCAGCAAGCCATTGCCCGCTCCGGCGGCCAGGCGACAGTCTGGGTTCTGGGCGACGCGAACAAAGTGCATGCGGTTCCGGTGGAGCTCGGCGAACTGGTCGGCGACAGCTACCACGTTCGCAGCGGTTTGAAGACGCAGGACAAAGTGATCGTCGAGGGGCTCGACCGGATGGCGCCGAACGCCGTTGTCACGCCCCGGCCATGGCGCACGGCTGCCACCGCGCAATCGAATGCAGCTGGCGGCGCAAGCGTTGCTGCCGCCAACTGATAGCGGAGCCGAACCATGCCCCAATTCTTCATCAAGCGTCCAGTGTTTGCCTGGGTGGTGGCGCTGTTCATCATCCTGCTCGGGCTGATCGCCCTGCCGAACCTGCCGATCGCCCGCTACCCGTCGGTCGCACCTCCCCAGGTGACGATCACCGCGATCTATCCGGGCGCCACCCCGCAGGCAATGAACGACTCGGTGCTCGGCCTGATCGAGCGCGAACTCTCGAGCGTCAAGAATCTGCTTTACTACGAGTCGTCGTCGGATACGTCCGGCAGCGCGACGATCACCGTCTCGTTCAAGCCCGGCACCAGTCCCGAGCTTGCGCAGGTGGACGTGCAGAACCGGCTGAAGTCGGTCGAAGCGCGGCTGCCGCAAGCAGTGCGCCAGAACGGCCTGATTGTCGAGGCCGCCTCGTCAGGCTTCCTGATGGTGGTCGACCTGAAGTCGGATGACGGCCGTTTCGACAGCACGGCCTTGTCGGACTACATGGCGCGCAACATCATCGAAGAGCTGCGCCGGATCGACGGTGTGGGACGCGTCCAGCTGTTCGGCGCCGAACAGGCGATGCGCATCTGGGTCGATCCTGCAAAGCTGCTGAACTACGGCCTCTCGATGGGCGAACTGAACACGGCCATCAGCCAGCAGAACGTCCAGATCGCGCCCGGCAGGCTTGGCGACGAGCCGGCCCGCGCCGGCCAGCGCGTCACGGTTCCGCTGACAGCCCAGGGCCAGCTGGAGACCCCAGCGGAATTTGCGGCCATCGTCCTGCGCGCCAATCCAACCGGTTCGAAGGTCGTACTTGGCGACGTTGCCCGCGTGGAGCTGGGCGCGCAGTCCTATGCATTCACGACCCGCGAGAACGGCAAGGTCGCTACCGCGGCGGCGATCCAGCTCGCGCCAGGGGCGAATGCGGTGCTTACTTCCGAAAACGTGAAGGCCCGCCTGAAGGAACTGGCAGGCACCATGCCGGCTGGCATGAGCTACAGCGTGCCGTTCGATACGGCGCCGTTTGCCAAGATCTCGATCGAAAAGGTGGTGCATACCCTGATCGAGGCCATGGTTCTGGTGTTCTTGGTCATGTATCTGTTCCTCCAGAACGTCCGCTACACCCTCATTCCCGCCATCGTCGCGCCGATCGCCCTGCTGGGCACCTTCGCGGTAATGTCGCTCGCCGGCTTCTCGATCAACGTGCTGACCATGTTCGGCATGGTGCTGGCGATCGGCATC
>NZ_DAMCPG010000055.1:0-27329 GCF_032106685.1 Massilia sp. | reverse complement strand
CTGCCCTGTTAATGGTCCGCACGATCCGCGTGGGCTCGAGAGCCCACCCTACGGGATGCGTTCCAGGCGAGTCATACGAAACCCTGGTGGAGCTCGCCGATAGCGTCTCCCGTAGGGTGGGCTCTCGAGCCCACGCGGATTCGACACACCGATAACGCACCAGGCAACAGCCCCACGTCCGTCAGCATGGGCCAACGGCGTAATGCCGTCGACCCATCCGTCATCACCCCCGATACCGATTGATCTCGTCGCGCGTCTCCTGCGCCACGCGCCTTGCCGCCGCCGCGAAATCCTCGCTCCCTTGCGGCGCCGCGTACAGGATCGCGCGCGAGGAATTGATCATCATCCCGGCCCCGTTCGCGGTCCGTCCCGAACGCACGGTCGCCGCCACGTCGCCGCCCTGGGCGCCGACGCCCGGCACCAGGAGCGGCATGTCGCCGACCAGCGCGCGCACCTGGGCCAGCTCTTCCGGGAAGGTCGCGCCCACCACCAGCGCGCATTGCCCGTTGCGGTTCCACTTCTCGGCCACCAGGCGCGCCACGTGCTGGTACAGCGGCTGGCCGCCGACGTCGAGGAACTGCAGGTCCGAGCCGCCCGCGTTCGAGGTGCGGCACAGCACGATCACGCCGCGGTCCGCCCACTCCATGTAGGGCTCGACCGAATCGAAACCCATGTAGGGATTGACCGTCACCGCGTCCGCGCCGTAGCGGTCGAAGGCTTCGCGCGCATACTGGCGGGCGGTGGCGCCGATGTCGCCGCGCTTGGCGTCGAGGATCAGCGGGATGTGCGGATAGTTCTCGCGCAGGTAGCGGCAGATCTCTTCGAGCTGGTCTTCCGCGCCGAGCGCGGCGAAATATGCGATCTGGGGCTTGAAGGCGCAGGCCAGGTCGGCGGTGGCGTCGATGATCGCCTTGCAGAAGCGGACAATGCCGTCCGGCGCATCCTTCAGGTGCGCGGGAAAGCGCGCCAGGTCGGGGTCCAGCCCCACGCACAGCAGCGAATCGTTGCGGGTCCAGGCTGCGGTTAGCTTGTTAATGAAATTCACGTCGGGCCCCTTGTAACAGTGTCATTGCAAACCCAATATTGTACCTGTCGCCCGCGGCGCGGTCGCCTTCGGACGCGGCCGTGCGACTGGCAAATATGGTCTTGGGGTATATTTTATTCATTCGACAACTCGTATGGACAAGAACATGATGACGTCTTCCCTCTTCTCGCGCTGGGCCCGCATCCTGGCCGGCGCCCTGCTGGCCGGCTCGCTGCTCTCGGGCTGCGGCTACAACGAATTCCAGACCAAGGACGAGGCCACCAAGGCGGCCTGGGGCGAAGTCGTCAACCAGTACCAGCGCCGCGCCGACCTGATCCCGAACCTGGTGAACACGGTCAAGGGCTATGCCTCGCACGAACGCGAGACCCTGGAAGCGGTCACGCGGGCGCGCGCCGCCGCGACCAGCTTCCAGATCACCCCGGAAGTGCTGAACAATCCGGAAGCCTTCCAGAAGTTCCAGCAGGTGCAGGGCGAACTCTCGGGCGCGCTGTCGCGCCTGATGGCCGTGTCCGAGAAATATCCCGACCTGAAGGCCGACACCAGCTTCCGCGACCTGCAGTCGCAACTGGAAGGCACCGAGAACCGGATCACGGTGGCGCGCCAGCGCTACATCGCCGCGGTCCAGGACTATAACGTTACCGTGCGCAAGTTCCCGACCAACCTGACGGCCATGATGTTCGGCTACGAAGCCAAGCCCTCGTTCACGGTCGAGAACGAAAAAGCGATCTCGACCGCGCCGACGGTCGACTTCGGCAAATAAGGCTGCTACGCGATGACCATCCTGCGCACCCTGTGGCTGTTTGTGCTGGCCTGCACGCTGGCCGGGCCGGCCCAGGCGCAGCTCAAGGAAGTGCCGCCCCTGGCCGGCCATGTGACCGACGAGGCCGGCATGCTCGACGCCGACCAGCACCAGCGCCTGGAAGCCGTGCTCGCCGACTACGAGGCGAAAACCGGCAGCCAGATCGCCGTGCTGCTGGTGAAGTCGACCGAGCCGGAAGCGATCGAGCAGTTCGGCATCCGCGTGGCGGACGCCTGGAAGCTGGGCCGCAAGGGCGTGGACGACGGCGTGCTGCTGCTGGTCGCGCGCGACAACCCGAGCTCGCTGCGGCGCCTGCGCATCGAGGCCGGGCGCGGGGTGCAGGGCGTGCTGACCGACGCCCAATCCAAGCGCATCCTGCAGGACACGATCGCGCCGCACTTTCGGCAAAACCATTACTACGAGGGCTTGGTCGCCGGCGTCGGCGCCATCGCCACCCTGCTGAACCAGGAGCAGTTCCCGGCGCCGGCCCGGCAGCCGGCGCCGGTCGGGAACACTGACGATGGCGGCGGATTTGGCATGTTCGGCATCCTGATGCTGGTGTTCGGCTTCATGCTGGTGCGCTCGATGTTCCGCCCGCGCCGCACGCGCCTGTCGCGCGGCGGCTGGGGCAGCGGCGCCACCGGCTTCATCCTCGGCAACATCATCGGCAACATGAGCCGTGGCGGCGGTGGCGGCTTCGGCGGCTTTTCGGGCGGCGGTGGTTTTGGCGGCGGCGGCTTTTCGGGCGGCGGCGGCAGCTTCGACGGCGGCGGCGCTTCGGGAGACTGGTAATGACACAAGGAACGCAAACATCCCACGCCTCGTTCGGCGAACGCTTGAAACGCGTGTTGCGCCACTGGCAAAGCACGCAGGCCGCCGCGCGCCGCGCTTTTCCCGACGACACCCTCACCGCCGTGGCCGAAGCCATCACCGCCGGCGAGCGCACCCACCGCGGCGAAGTACGCTTCATCGTCGAGAAGGCCCTGCCCACCGACGAGATCTGGGACGGCGTGACCAACCGCCAGCGCGCCCTGGCCTTGTTCGCCGACTACGGCGTCTGGGACACCGAGGACAATTGCGGCGTGCTGATCTACGTGAACCTGGCGGACCACAAGGTCGACATCGTGGCCGACCGCGGCATCGACCGCAGGATCGACGCCGCCACCTGGCAAGGCGTGTGCCGCACCATGACCGAGGGCTTCCGGCGCGGCGATTTCCACCAGGCCGCGCTGGCCGCGATCGAGCAGGTCAATTCGCTGCTGCGCGAACACTTCCCGGCCAACGGCGAGCGGCCCAACGAACTGCCCGACAATCCCATCATGATCTGAGGCGCCGCAACGACACCGAGTCCAAGAAAGCCGCTACCGGCATCCTTGCCATCGGTTCGTACTCAGCACGGTAAGCTGTGAGCCATCGCAAGGATTGATTGTTGAATCGAAGCATAGGCCGCGCCGTCCCTGTCATCGGCACAATGCTGCTCGCCCGGCACGGGAGGTACAATCGAGGCCTCTCAAAAACGACCTGATTCCGCCCATGAAACTTGCCAACAAGACCGCCCTCGTGACCGGCGCCAGCCAGGGCATCGGCCTGGCCTGCGCCCAGCGCCTGGTGCGCGAAGGCGCGCGCGTGATGCTGGCCGACGTGCGCCCGGAAGGCGCGGCCGCGGCCGCGGCCCTGGGCGACGCCGCCCGCTTCTTTTGTGCCGACGTCAGCCAGAAGTCCGACGTTGACGCCCTGGTCGCCGCCACCATCGAGGCCTTCGGCCGGATCGACATCCTGGTCAACAACGCCGGCGTGACCCATGCCGCCGACTTCCTCGATCTGACCGAAGAAGATTTCGACCGCGTGCTGCGCATCAACCTGAAGTCGATGTTCCTGTGCAGCCAGGCGGCGGCGCGCGACATGGTCAAGCGCAACAGCGGCTGCATCATCAACATGTCGAGCGTGAACGCGGAACTGGTGATCCCGAACCAGGTGCCCTACGTGGTGTCCAAGGGTGGCGTCAACCAGCTGACCCGCGTGGCCGCGATCAGCCTGGCGCAGCACGGCATCCGCGTGAACGCGATCGGCCCCGGCACCATCCTTACCGACCTGGCCAAGCAGGCCGTGCTGGGCAGTCCGGAAGCGCGCCACACCATCCTCTCGCGCACCCCGCTGGGCCGTTGCGGCGAACCCGAGGAAGTGGCCGCGATCGCCGCCTTCCTCGCCAGCGACGACGCTTCCTACATCACCGGCCAGACCCTGTACGCCGACGGCGGCCGCATGCCGCTGAACTATACGGTGCCGGTGCGCGACTGATCGTTTTACGGGAACAGGTGGTGCAAGCGCACAATATTCACGCTTCGCATGTCAGGTATCTGTATTTGCAATTAGACATATATATCGCAACGCAGCATAATGCACCTGTCTCCACTATTCTCCTCCAAGAAAATAGTTTTAAGCCCGCGCAAACAGCGGGCTTTTTTTTGCCCCTATCGTCTGTCCTCTCTCAAACAACCGGTTCGCGTAATACCGATAACGCAGCATCCGTGCTCGACCATTCGTCTAGCGGACCGTTCAGTTCATTGTGCCGTTCCTTGCGCTGTGTCATGTCCGCGTCACAAACCCTGCCTATACTGAATTCATCTGCGGTACACGCAACCGATATGCGTGATTGCAGACAGGTGTGGGGCGCTCCGCGCGTCGCACACCCACCGAACATCGTCTCTTGGCCCGATCTTGGGTTTGCCCGCCACTTCTCTCCTGGCGGGCATTTTTTTTATGTGCATCTGCAAGGAAAGTCTCGGCCGGGGCCTTGCACACCGTGGGCATTTGACTATGATGAAGTTCGCACGTGTTGTCAGTGCGCTTCGCGCGGATTGTATTTGGCGACACACGATGCCATGCCAACCAGACAGAAGGGAGCCGGACCGATGAGTTTTAACCATCCTGACAAGCACACCCCGCAGCCTTCCTCCAGCCGCCGTTGCCATGACGGCGCCGACAACCTGATTCTCCGCGAACTGAACCCGCTGGTCGTGATCGACCACCTGGACGGCGAGCAGGCACCGCTGACCCTCCTGACCTTCGGCAGCGTGCGCGAAATCTGCCCCAAGTGCGGGCGTTGCAACCTGAAACTCGTGTTGCGCCAGACCGCGGTGCGCATGGCCCACCTGTTCTGCGCCGAGTGCGAAAGCTGCTTCGACGCGCAGTACGCCAACGGCGAGCCCGCGCTGAGCATCTGAGCCGCTCTGCCCCGTTACCGTCCAGCGGCGATCGTGCGGATGCGCGGTCGCGGGCATGGTATGGTTGACATTTTGCCAGCTTGTCGACCATGCCTCCCGTCCTGTACCTCCTGCTTCTCGACCCACGCCTGCGCACCTTGCGCTATGGCTGTGCGATCGCGATGTTCGCCGCGATCGTCGTCGCCGGCTCGATTCCCGGCGCCCGCGCCGACGTCGGCCGCTATGCGTCCGGGCTGGTCCTGCACTCGACCGCCTATGCGACCCTGGCGCTGCTGTGGTTCACGGCAGGACGCGGCAGCGCCGCCGCGCGCAGCCTCTCGAGCGTGGCCGCGATCGCCGTGATGGGCGCCATCGACGAACTGGTCCAGAGCTTCTTTCCCTACCGCGGCGCCGACGTGCACGACTGGCTGGTCGACTGCGGCGCCGCCATCGTCACCTGCGCGATCCTGTGGATGGTCCTGCCCAGGGCCGAGCTGGAACGCGGCTGAGCCGCCGGCAACACCTGAGTTGCGCCCCTTCTCGTATGGCTTGATTTGGCTCAGTGCCAACCCGGGTCAGCTGGAACGTCGTGCCCGTTTGCGCCTCTTACCCGAGTGGCAGACGACATCGTCACGCATACCCACTGACAAAATCCAACGAAGGAGTCGATCATGAAGCAAAAACAACAGAGCGTGGTCCTGGCGGGCTTGCTGGCCATAGCGCTTGGCCTGGCCGGCTGTTCCAGCATGGGCATGGGCGGCGGCGGCGAAGGCGCCAGCGGCAGCTCGACCGGCGGAGCAACGGGCAGCGGCACCGGCGGCATGTCGGGCACAGGAGAAGGCACCGGCACGAGCGGCTCGGGAGGCTGGGGCGGCGGCACGTCGGGTTCCTCGGGCTCCTCGGGTACGTCCGGCACCTCGGGCTCGTCCGGCACCTCGGGCACCTCGGGCAGCGGCTACGACCAATCCGGCTCCTCGGGCAGCTCCGGCACCAGCGGCACCAGCGGTACCTCGAGCAGCTCCGGCACCTCGGGCAGCGGCGAGGACCAGTCCAGCACCTCGGGCAGCTCGGGCACCGGCGCCACCGGCAGCATGGGCGAAGGCGGCGCGGCCGGCGCCACCACCGAGTCCGCCACCGGCGGCGCCCAGGGCAGCACCAGCGCCGGCAGCGCCACCGCGGCGAGCGCCAGCCCGAACGCCACCGTCGTCTCGATCGAAACCGTGCCGCGGCCGGCCAGCGGCATCAGCGGCGCTGGCGCCGTGGGCGCCGCGGCGGTCGGCGGCAGCGCGGGCGGCTCGATGAGCTCCGACCGCGTCTACCGCGTTACCCTGCGCATGGACGACGGCAGCACCGAGATCGTCACCCAGGAGACCACCCCCGCCTTTCGCAGCGGCGACCGCGTAACCATCAGCGGCGGCGCGATCCAGCACTGAGGAGGCATGGCGCAGGCCACAGCCCGGGCCAAGGTTCGGGCCAGGTCGGAGCCATGCGCGTCGCCGGTTTGCGCTCCGTTCTGCGGCCCCGTTCGCGGTCCCTTTCGCGGCCCCTTTCGCGGTCCCGTTCACGATTCTGGCACGGCGCAGGGTCAGGCACGCGGAAGGCGACGCGCGGCACACCGAAGGCAATGCGGAAGCCCAATCGCAGGCGTCGGCAGGGGTGCGCACGCGCAGTCCGGCGACACGCGTGTTCCACTGTCCGCTCAATACACCCTTTCGACCAGGTAACCGCGTTGCGCGAGCAAGGCCGGCAATCCGTTGTCGCCGAGCAGGTGCAGCAAGCCGACACCCACGAAGATCACGCCACCGCCGTGGGTCATCAAGGTATCGATGTGGGCCGCCATGTCCGCGTTACGCCGGCCCAGGAGCTTGCGCCGTGTGAAGTCGGCAATCGTCGTGCCGCCTGCCGTTGCTTCCGGAAGCAGCGCATCGAGCGCGGCCGGCTCGCCCGTGCGCCAGGCCTCGATGATCCGCCCCGCCTTGCGCAGCACGCTGCCGTCGGCCAGGCCGTCGAGCGTCTCGCGCAGGTAGCGTTCGGATTCGATGTCGTTCATGCTGTCGAACAGCGCCAGCTGGGCGTCCGCGCTCTCGAGCTGGACCACCTTGATGCCGCGCCGGCGTGCCTGCGTCAGGAGTTGTTCCTCGACGCCTTCGCTGCGGCGAAAACCCTCGCGCTCGAGGCGCATGCTCAGCAGCAGGTTGGCGATCAGCCAGGGTTTCAGGTGGGCCATGCTGGCCACGCTGACGCCCTCCGCGTGCAGGGCGTCGCTCAAGCGCGCCAGGGTCTCCGGCGCCAGGCGCTTGCGGATGTCGCCGCCGTCGGGATAGCGCCCATGCCTGGCGACGGCCTGCGTGAAAGCCTCGTTCGCACCCGTATCGAGCTCGACCACCAAATTGTCGGCGCCGGCCAGCACGCGCTGCGCTTCCGGCGCCAGCGGATAGAACGAGGCTTGCCCGACATGGACGGTGCCGAGGAGATAGGCCACCCGGCCATGGCCGCTGATGCGGTAGAAGCCGCCCTGGTGGCGGGCCCGCACCGGCGCCGGTCCCTCGGCGTGCTGCGCGGTTGCGGCATGCGCGGCGGCGTGTTCGCTCGATTCCAGCGGCGCTTCCAGCATCGCGGCGAGCGTGCCCGCCTGCGGCGCCTGGAGCGGCGCCATGGCCAGCAGCGCGGCGAACAGGCGCGCCGGCAGGGCCGCCGGGCGCCGCAACCATGCTCGCCACGCCTTCATGATGCTTCCCTCCCGGCAAGCCTGCCTGCAATATCCTCAGGCGGCCCCGGCCTGGCGCACCAGCGCGCCGGCGGCTTCCTCGTCGGCCTGGGCTGCCTGGGCATAGGCGGCGTCGAGCAGGGCCGCCATCGCCTGGGCCGTGCGTTCCCACGAGGTGCGCGCCACCTGCTCGCGCATCGCCGCCGCCTTCGCTTCGCGGACGGACGGTTCGCGCGCGAGCGCGGCGGCGCAGGCCGCGCCGAATTCCTCGACGCCGTCGGCGATCGCCACCACGGCGCCGTAGGGTCCCACCACGTCCGCGATCGGGGTGCTGACAATGGGCAGCTCGGCCGCCATGTACTCGAGCACCTTGGTCGGGCTGATGAAGCGGGTCGCCTCGTTGATCGCGAACGGCATCAGGCACACGTCCCAGCCGGCGAGGAAGGCCGGCAGCTCGGCGTAGTCGCGCTGGCCGAGGTAATGGATGTTCGGCCGGCGCGGCAGTTCGTCCTCGGTGATCTTCACCACCGGGCCGACCAGCACCAGTTGCCAGTCGGGATGGGCGTCGGCCAGCGCGCCCACCAGGTCGAGGTCGACGCGCTCGTCGATGACGCCGTAGAAGCCGAGCCGCGGATGGGGAATGGCTTCCTGCGCCGGATGGCTGGCCACCGCGCCTTGCGCCTGGCGGAAGTGCTCGACGTCGACGCTGCTCGGGAAGCAGTGCACGCTCGGATGGCGGTGGCGCTTGGCCTCGTACAGGCTGGGGCCGCCGGCGAACACCAGGTCGGCCAGGTTGAGCAGCGCCGACTCGCGTTGCAGCAGCTGGCGCGGCGCCTTCTTGAACGAGGCCAGCTCGTCCATGCAATCGTAGACCACCAGGCGCGGATCGAGCTCCTTGAGCAGCGGCAGCGCCATCGGCGTATAGAACCAGACGATCGGGCGCACGGAAGCCGGCAGCAGGTCCGCCAGCAGCGGCGCGACCAGGGCGATCTGGTCGTCGTGGAAACCAGGCACGTCGATCGGGGTGCGCGGGCGGCACACGGTGATGTTCGGCAGCGGACTGCCGCGTTCGAGCCTGGCCGGCCCTTGCGGGTCGTGCATCGGTTCCTCGACGATCACGATGCGGTAATGGCGCGCGAGCCGGGTGAGCAGGTGCTGCGGACGCTGGAACACGAAATCCCAGCGCAAGTGGCTGAAGACGACGATCGTATGCATGATCTCTCCTTTCGCCCTGTCGGGCGGGCGGTCGGTTGAATGAATCCTCCTGTATTGCGCCCGACCGCCCGCGCGCACGAAGGCGCGCCTCAGGCTGGATCGGGTCCCTTGTCCTCCTCGTCATTGCTCATCTGCAGCGCGACGTTGCGCGTGGCCGCCGAGATCACCTCGAACGGCAGTTTCGGCGTGCGGTCGGCGTTGAGCAGGCCGTTCGCTTCCTGGAAGGTGTCGGCGAACTGGGTGTAGCAGAAGCCGGCGAACATGAAGGTCTCGTTAACCACCTTCAGCAGCGAGCGATACAGGTTGTGGAAGCCCTCGGCCGTGGTCGAGCGCGAATAGCCCCAGGTGCCCTCTTCCGGCTCGCCCTTGGTGTCGAAGGCGATGCCGCCGAATTCGGTCAGCACGATCGGCTGGCCGCGGTGCGGGAAGCCGTCGAGGGTCAGGATGCGCCCGCCCGGACGGCGCTGGTCGAACAGGGTGCGTACCGGGTCCGTGACTTCGTAGCGCGCCCTCACCTTTTCCGGGTCGCAGTCGTAGTCGTGGATGCCGAGGATGTCAGTGGCCGAGGCCTCCCAGCCGTCGTTGCCGATCACCGGCCGCGTCGCGTCCAGCGTGCGCGTCAGGTGGTAGAGCGCCTCGACCGCGTTGCGATGCGCCTGCGTCAGGGTCAGGTTCGGCACGCCCCAGGACTCGTTGAAGGCGACCCAGACGATGATGCAGGGGTGGCTGTAGTCGCGCTCGATGGCCTCGGTCCACTCGCGCACCATGCGCGTGATCGCGCGCGGGCTGAAGCGGTAGGCCGACGGCATCTCTTCCCATACCAGCAGGCCCAGCTTGTCGGCCCAGTACAGGTAGCGCGGGTCCTCGATCTTCTGGTGCTTGCGCACGCCGTTGAAGCCCATCAGCTTGGCCAGCTCGACGTCGCGCTTGAGGTGCTCGTCGGACGGCGCGGTCAGGAAGGACTCGGGCCAGTAGCCCTGGTCGAGCACCAGGCGCAGCTGGTAGGGCCTTCCATTGAGCATCAGGCGGTCGCGGTTGATCGCGAACGCGCGCAGCGCCGTGTAGGAGCGGATGCGGTCGACCACGCGGTTGCCGCAGCGCAGGGTCACCTCGGCGTCGAGCAGCGTCGGGCGCTCGGGGCTCCACAGCAGTTCGTTGCGCGAGTCGTCGATACCGGGGTCGGACAGCGCGATCTTGCGGTTCGCTTCGCCCGCCAGCAGCTTGTAGTGGTCGTCGGCCAGCAGGTGCTCGCCGTGCCAGATCTTGACCTCGACGAACATGTCGTCGCGGATTTCGCCGCCGGCGAAGACCTCGCAGCCGATCTCGAAGGTCTCGAAGATCGGCGTCCATTTCAGCTTGCTGATGAAGGTCTTGTCGACCTGCTCGACCCAGACCGTCTGCCAGATGCCGGTGGTGCGCGGATACCAGATCGAGTGCGGCTCGAGCAGCCAGTCCTGCTTGCCGCGCGGCTTGGCCAGGTCGGCCGGGTCGTCCTCGACGTAGACCGTGACCACCTGCTTGCCGTCGGCATTGAGCGCCGCGGTGATGTCGCAGGAAAACGGCGTGTGCCCGCCCTCGTGCTCGGCCACGCGCTGGCCGTTGACCCAGACGCGCGCGCTATAGTCGACCGCGCCGAAGTGCAGGATGGTGCGGCCCTCGGTCGGGGTCACGGTGAATTCGCGCTCGTACCAGCAGACGCGGTGAAAGCCCGTGTCCTTGATGCCGGACATCCCGGTCTCGGGTGCGAACGGCACCTCGATCTCGTGGGTCCACGCGGTGATGTCGCCCGGCAGCTTGAAACGCATCTCGTCGTCGAAACAGAAGCGCCACTTGCCGTTCAGGCTCATCCAGTTGTCGCGCACCAGTTGGGGACGTGGATATTCAAACTGACTCATTGTTTTCCTTTCTTTCAGGCGGAACCGGGATCAGGACGCGGCCCTGGCGGCCGTCCTTGTCGTTGTATTGCGCCAGCGCGGCCTCGGCCGCCCGTGCGGCGCAGCCGGCGCGGCACAGCGCCACGCAGGCGCCGCCGAAGCCCGCGCCGGTCAGCCGCGCGCCGTACACGCCGTCCTGGGCGCGCAGCAGTTCGCACAGTTCGTCGAGTTCCGGAATCGAGACTTCATAGTCGTCGCGCAGGCTGGTGTGGGAAGCGTTCATCAGCTGGCCGAAGCGCTCGGCCGACACGCCCTCCAGCGCCTCGAGCACGCGCAGGTCTTCGGTCACCACGTGGCGCGCGCGCCGGCGCAGCGGTTCGGGCAGGTCCTCGACCAGCCGGGGGTCGGTGACGTCGCGCAGCGCCCGCACGCCGAGCTTGCGCGAGGCTTCCTCGCATTCGGCGCGGCGCTCGTTGTACTTGCTGCCGGCGAGCTTGCGCGCAATGCCCGAGTCGACCACGATGATCTCGGCATCCGCAGGCAGCGGCGCCAGCCGGTGTTCGAGCGAGCGCGCGTCGATGAACAGCATGTGGCCCTCGTCGGCCAGGCTGGAGGCCATCTGGTCCATGATGCCGCAGTTGACGCGCGCGTATTCGATCTCGGCGCGCTGGGCGATGCGCGCCAGCTTGACGTCGTCGAGCTCGAAGGACAGCAGCTGGCGCAGCGCGCGCAGCGTCGCCACCTCCAGCGCCGCGCTCGAGGACAGGCCGGAGCCGACCGGCACGTCGGTCGACACCCAGACGCGCAGCGGCGGCACCTGCACGCCCTCGGCCTCGACCAGGCGGATGCAGCCTTCAATGTAGCTGCCGAAGCCCTGCGGCGCGCTGCTGTCGGGCGCAAAGGTGACGTGGGCGTCGAGGGTGCTAGAGTAAAAATGGAAATGGCCGTCGCCGCTGCGCGCCAGCGCCACCGTGGTGCGCTGCGGCGTCGCTACCGGCAGCATGAAGCCGTCGTTGTAGTCGGTGTGCTCGCCCAGCAGGTTCACGCGTCCGGGTGCGGAGGCGTTCGCCTCGGGCGCGCCGCCGAAGAAGGAATCGGTCGTCAGCATCAGGTCATCTCCAGCCAGAGTGGCCGCTGGCGGCCATGCACGTTCACGGCAGGCCATTGCGGGTCGTACGTCAGGTTCTCCAGTCCCTGCGGGCCGAGGAGAAACGTATCCTCGATCTTCAGACCGGCGAAATTGGGGTTGAATGCGAAGGCCATGCCGGGCTCCAGCCCGGTCGCCGTGCTGGCCGTGGCCACCAGTTCGCGCGCCAGGTAGCCGGTGATGCCGCCCTGGTGGTGCTGGTTCAGGGCCTCGGCGCGGTCGGCGTGCTTGTAGGCGGCGTCGAAGGCGTGGTACACGGCCGACAGCGATTTGCCGGGCGCGACGGCGGCCAGGCCGGTCGCCTCGACTTCCATCAGCGCGGCTTGCTCCTGCGGCGCCGGGCCGAAGCTGACGAAGCGGGTGAGATTCGCATACAGGCCGTGGCGGCGCGCGCAGAACACCAGCATCGCGCGCGAACCGAGCGGATCGAACGAAGGCGTCGGATGGCGGTACAGGGGCAGGCGGCGCTCGCCGGCGGCCAGCACCAGGGCCGGCTGGATGCCGCGCCGCCACAGGGCCTGGGCGCCGGCGCCGGCCAGCTGGTATTCGGTCCACTCGGGCCGCGCCGCGCGCAGCACCTCGCTCATCGCCTCGGCCGCCTCGCGCCCCAGTTCGCGGTAGCGCGCCTGTTCGGCGTCGCCCAGCACCAGGCGGCGCAGGCGCAGCGCGTTCGGCAGCGGCTGCTCGCCGTTGTGCGGGCGGTCCGACAGCACGCCCCGCTCGCCGGCCAGCCCGAGCACGTAGCGCTCGCGCAGCTCGACCTGAGCCCAGGGCGAGACGTGGAAGCTGAACCCGGCCGGCACCTCTTCCTCGCGCAGGCGCTCGGCCTCGATCTCGTCGGTCAGGATGCAGGCTTCCTCCTGCGTCACCAGCACCTCGGCGACACCGACCTCGGCCGCCTGCAGCACGGCGCTCGAACCGCCGCCGGTGACCCAGGCGAACCAGTCGATCCCGCGCAGCCGGATCGCGGCCGCGCCGGACCTGGCCAGGCAGTCGCGCAGCAGCGCCAGCTTGGCCTTCACTTCGACGGCGCGCAGTTCCGGTGCGCTCATGCGTCCTCCTCCAGCGACACCTGCACCGCCTGCAGCTCGGCCGCCGTGTTCTCGGGCAGCACGTCCATCGCGAACATGCCCGCGCCCAGCTCGGTGCCGGCCAGGTACTTCAGGCGTTCGCGCGAACGGTAAGGCGGATAGAACTGGGCGTGCAGCTGGGTCTCGGGATGCCCGGCGCCGTCGGTGGGCGCCTGGTACCAGGCCATCAGGTAGGGGAAAGGCCGGTCCCACATCTTCTCGTACTTGAGCAGCACGGTCTTGAGCGCGCGCGCCAGCGCCGGGCGCTGCTCGTCGCTGAGCGAGGCGAAGTCCTTGCACGGCGCGGTCGGCATCACCCACACCTCGTAGGGATAGCGGGCGCAGGCCGGCACGAAGGCGATCGCGTGCTCGTCCTGGTAGAGCACGCGGCGGCCGTCCTCGGCCTCGCCGCGCGCCATGTCGCACAGCAGGCTGGTGCCGTGCTGCAGGTAATACTCGCGCTCCTGGGCCAGCATGCGCTCGGGCACCTGGGGCACGAAGGGATAGGCGTAGATCTGGCCGTGCGGATGGTGCAGCGTCACGCCGACCTCGCTGCCGCGGTTCTCGAAAGGCAGTACGTACTGGATGTGGTGATTGCTGCCGATGCGCGTGGTGCGGTCGGCCCAGACCTTGAACAGCAGCTCGATGCGCGACAGCGGCAGGTGCACCAGGGCCGCGTTCGGATCCTGGGTGAACACCACCACCTCGCAGTGGCCGTTGGCCGGCGCGGTCGGCACCGTGCTCAGGGCCGGCGGGTCGTGCGACTCCAGCGCCAGCGAAGGGAAGCGGTTGTCGAACACCGCGACCTCGTAGTCGCCCTGCGGCAGTTCGGTCGGATTCGCCGGGTCGGTGGTCACCGCCAGCGGGTTGTACTGCGGCGGCGGCTGGAAGGTGCGGTTCTGTCTGAACCCGGCATAGGTGACCCACTCGCCGCGCAGCGGATGCCAGCGCAGGTGCGGGTTCGCGTTCATCGGGTCGGGGAAGGGACTGGGCGCGATGAGCCCGTCCGGTATCGGCTGGTTGCTGTAGAGGGTGAGATGTCGTCCGTCCGGCTTGATCAGTTCTTTGCTATGCATGGCATCGTTGAATGTCGGGCAGTACACAAACGATCGCGGGCAAAACACGCTTCGCGAACGCGGCTAGGAGAGGATCCTAACATGGCGTTTTCGCCACATTTTCCGCGAAGAACAGAGCCATTTTCCGATAGTTAATGACTCATCGGAAGCGGCGTACAGGCAACAAGCCCCATGTGGCGGCGTCTCCTATGGAGAGCAGGACAAACCGATGGGCTGGAGACAAAGTTACCGAGAGGATGTAGGCATAAACCTACAGAATGAATAGACGTATTGACGGTGTTCGATAAGACGAACTCTTACAAGCTCAGCAGTGGTCCAGCAGAATGAACACCGGTGTTTCGTAGGGTGGGTACTGGTACCCACGCGGGGTCACGGTGCGATCAGCTTCGTAGGGTGGACACCTGTGTCCACGCGGGTCATCGACGGAGAGCACGCGGTGTGTCGTCTCAGGGACAACGCCGCGAGCAGGGTCCTCCGGCCGATGCCGGGTCAATTCACATCGTGATACCGCGTGGACACAGGTGTCCACCCAACAAGCCCCCCGTCTACTTCGCCAGCTCCGCCAGCACTGCCGTGTACATCTGCAAATTCAGATGCAGCTGCTTGAGCGTGATGAACTCATGCTCCGAATGGCCCGTGTGCACCTTGCTCGGCATCGCCGGCCCGAAGCTGACCGCGTTCGGGAACAGGCGCGAGTTGGTGCCGCCGCCGATGGCGATCGGCTTCGGGTCCTTGATGCCGGTGAAATAGGAAAACACGTTCATCAGGACCGGCAGCTGGGGCGCATCCTTGCGCACCCAGGGCTCGCCGGTGCGCACGACGATGTTCGACAACGGCAGGTTGCGGCCCTGCCACTGGGCCAGCGCGGCGTTCACCTCGTTGGTCAGCTGCTCGATGCTCTTGCCCTGCGGGCGGCGCAGGTTGAGCGAAACCTCGATGCCGTCCGCGCGCTGGCGGATCACGGTCGGGGCCACCGTCATCGGGCCCATGAAGCTGTCGCGGTAGGCGATCGCGCCGAACTTCTCGCCGTACAGGCCGGTCCCCACCAACTCGTTCAGGTAGTTGACCACGGCGCCCGCCGTCGTGTTCGGCCAGGGCCGCACCGCCAGCGCGTCGGCCAGCATCGCGACCGCGTTGACGCCGTCTTCCGGCTTCGACGAGTGCGCCGACAGGCCATGCGCGCGCACGTGCAGGTCGCTGCCCTTCCATTCGAATTCGTAGCGCATCCCGTCCTGCTTCGCGCCGCGCGCCTTGACCTGGGCTTCGAGCGCGGGCGTGGCGTTGGCGACGACGGCGCTGGCGTCCTCGGGAATCTGGCTGTTGAAGAAGCCGCCGGCAAAGGCGGCAATGTGCGGCTCGCCCGCGCCTGGCACGGCCGCGCCGGCCTTCGGCAGGGTCACCGCGATCGTGCCGGAAGCCTTCTCGGCCACCACCGCCGGATACTCGGCGTCGAGGGTGATGTTCATCTGCGGCGGCTCGTGGGTCTTCAGGAACTCGACCAGCGGCTCCCAGTTCGACTCCTCGCCCATGTACACGTAGAGCTCGATGCGCTTGGACAGCGGCAGCTGCTGGTCCTTCAGCGATTTCATCGCGTACAGCGCCGTCGCGATCGGGCCCTTGTCGTCCTCGGCGCCGCGCGCCAGCAGTTTACCGGGCTCGCTGGTCTGGTCCAGCTCGAAGGGCGACTTCTTCCATTTCGACGGGTCGACCGGCTGCACGTCGCCATGGGTCACGATGCCGACGCGCTCCTCTCCCTGACCCATGCCGATCACCACCACCCAGCCATGGTCGGCGACATCGAAACCGAGACGCTCCGCCTCGGTCTTCAGGGCGCCCTTGAAGGCGATGTGCTGGGGATCGCGGTCCGAGGGAAGGTTCGGGTCGGCCACCGTGTTGTAGCTGACCAGCTTGGCGAGGGTGTCGACCACCGCCGTGCGGTAGGTCGTGACGGCGTACTTGGCGGCCTTGACGGCGGCCTCGCCCGGGACGGGATGGGCGGCTTGGACATTGTCCGGGGCGTCGGCGAAGGCGTGCGCCGTGCAGGCCAGCAGCAGGCTGGCGAGTAGGGTTCTTTTCATATTCTGCCGTGTCTCCATTGCAAAGGCGCAACGAGTCTAGCACAGCACCTTGCGGCAGGCCGGCCGCCAATACGGTATCGTGACAGGCATCGAAGAACAACCCGAGAGCAGCCATGAGCGACAAGAACGTACGCCGGGTCCACCCGGCCCTGCGCGACGATATCGGCGACCTGGTCACCCAGCGTCCGGTACCCAGCCCCCATCTCGACCAGGTCGATCCCTTCCTGTTCCTGAACCACCACGGCCCCCAGACCTATCCGCCGCACAACCGCGGACTGCCCTTCGGGCCGCACCCGCACCGCGGCTTCGAGACCGTCACCTTCATCCTCGAGGGCATGCTGATGCACAAGGACAGCGCCGGCTACAAGAGCGTGATCCATGCCGGCGGCGTGCAATGGATGACGGCCGGCAGCGGCCTGGTCCACGCGGAAATCTCGCCGCGCGAATTCCTGGAACACGGCGGCCCGCTGGAAATCCTGCAGTTGTGGGTCAACCTGCCGCCGCACCTGAAGATGACCCAGCCGGCCTATACCGGCCTGCAGAGGGACGACATTCCCGCCCTGGCGCTCGATGGCGGCAAGGTGAGCATGCACCTGGTCGCGGGCGAATGGGAAGGCCAGGCCGGCCCGGTGAAATCCCTGACCGGCGTCTTCATGAGCACCATCGCCTTCCAGGCCGGCGGGCGCCTGCGGGTGCGCAACCTGGCGAACCGCAACGTCTTCCTCTACATCGTGCGCGGCGCCCTGCAGGTCGGCATCGCCGCGGACCGCGTCGGCGCCTGCCACCTGGTCGAGCTGAGCGACGAAGGAGACGAGGTCGAATTGTTCGCGCCGGAAGACGCCTTCGTGCTGTTCGGCCATGCCGAGCCGATCGGCGCGCCGGTGGTGTCGCACGGCCCCTTCGTGATGAACACGCGCGCCGAGATCGAACAGGCGATCCGCGACTACCAGGCGGGCCGCTTCGGCGCACCGATGTAAGCGCAAGGAACGCCGGCGCGGCCGTGGCGCTGCGTCGGCGCGGGCTGGATTAGAGTAGACGGGTCAACCACTTCCGCGAGACCCGAGCATGCAAGCTGTTGCCTCCGTCGTACCACTCGTCGCCACCACGCGTGGCTATCCCTCCACCGGCTACACGGTCGAAAACGTGCACGCCGGCTCGGTCGCCGTCGTCGACAAGGACGGCCGCCTGCTGGCCTGGGCCGGCGACCCGCAGTACCAGGCCTTCACCCGCTCGGCCCTGAAGCCCTTCCAGGCCCTGCCCTTCCTGCTCTCCGATGGTCCGGCGAAGTTCGGCCTGGCCGAGGAAGAGCTGGCGCTGCTGTGCGCCAGCCACTCGGGCGAGGAAAAGCACCTGGCCGGCGTCCATGCCATCCTCGACAAGATCGGCATGAAGGTGGAACACCTCGAATGCGGCTGCGCCGTGCCGCTGTACTACGATTTCGTGAACCTGCCGGCGCCGATCGACCGCCAGTGGACCGCCGCCCATCACAACTGTTCGGGCAAGCACAGCGGCTTTCTCGGCTGGTGCCGCCTGCACGGCGCCCCGACCGCCAACTACGTCGCCCCCGACCACCCGCTGCAGCGGGCGATCCGCGCCGCCCTGGCCGACACCGTCGACCTGCCGGAGTCGAGCATGCCGATGGGTATCGACGGCTGCTCGGCGCCGAACTACGCGCTGCCGCTGGCGAAACTGGCGCATCTGTATGCCCGCCTGGCGCAGGGGCCGGGCGACGCGCGCCTCGGCCAGGCCCTCGGCCCGCTGTTCGACGCCATGACCCACCGCCCCGACATGGTGTCCGGCACCGAGCGCACCGACCTGGTCTGGATGACCGCCGGCGGCGGCGACTGGGTGGCCAAGGTGGGGGCCGACGCGGTGCAGGCCTTCGGCATCCGCTCGGCCGGGATCGGCATCGCCATCAAGATCGCCGACGGCAACAGCCGCGGCATGCACACCGTCACCTACAACGTGCTCGACCAGCTCGGCCTGCTCGACGACGCCAAGCGCACCGTGCTGGAGCGCTTCCGCCGGCCGGAAATCCGCAACGCGCGCGGCACGCCGGCGGGCGACATGCGGCCGCTGTTTACGCTGCAGCGGGCCTGAGCGCTCCGCAAATGCGCCGTAGGGTGGGCACGCCGTGCCCACGCGACACGCGCCGCAATGTTGGCTTTGTTACGGACGAAACCGCCGTGTCATCGTCAGCGTTATCAATGATCATTCGGTAGCGCTACCAATCCTCATCCAGCGCGGCACAGCACATTGTCAGCACAAATCATGCTTTCGCGTGGGCACGGGGTGCCCACCCTACGGAACTGGCTATCGGTACGCACCGTTCCGCGTGGGCACGGAGTGCCCGCCCTACGGGACACGCTACGGTTCACTCGATCATCCTTCTGATCATCCCCGCCAGCGGCGCCAGCACCGCCTCGTCCTGCCAGTAGGCGCTGTGCGACAGCGGGTTCCAGCTCTTCAGCACCCAGGCCACCGCACCCTGGCCGGCATTGATCGCGCGGTCCTGCACCAGCAGGCGGTAGTCTTCGGACAGCGGCTGCAGCGGCCAGCCGAGCACGTCATCCGGGTCGTACAGGTTCAGCCACTGGAACATCGGCGTCGGCGGTGCGATGGGCTTGATGTGCATTTCCTTGTGCGCGGCGACGAAGATCGGGATGTTGCAGCCGGTGGTGAGCAGGCCGGTGCAGATGCCGCCGGCCAGGTAGTGTTTTTCGCGCTCGCTCAGCACGCGCCCGACGGCCGCGCGCGCCCAGCCGTCGATGTCGCGCCAGACGCCGGCCTGGACCAGGCCGCCGGCCAGCGCCTTCTGGGCGTCGTACAGGTAGCTCGACAAGACCTGGCAGCCCAGCGAATGCGCCAGGAAGACCACCGGCATGGCCGGGTTGGCGGTAAAGGCGCCGAGCAGGTTGCGCGCGATTTCGCCCTGGGCCAGCTCGTAGACCGAGCCCGGGATCTCCTTGCGGTTTTCCAGCCCGGCGGCGTCGGCGAAGCCGAACAGCATGAACTTGCGCAGGTCGTCGTAATGGACCTTGCTCTGGCGGTCGACGCGGCCCCAGATGGTCTGCTCGTTCTTCTGCAGGATGGCCTGGTAGTAGACCGAATAGCAGGCCAGCCGCTCGCGCAATGCCGGCCCGAGCCGCGCGCGCATCTGCCCGAACACGCTCGCCGCGTAGTCGCGGGGCGTTTCGCCCATTCCGTGGACGGTGACGAGTGCAACAGTGGGCATGGCGGCCTCCCCGGGAGAGATGTCGGAATTTCCCGCACCTTTGAGGTAAATTCCTGATGCCAGCTTACCACCACGGAAGGCAACGGGACCGCACGCACGCGATGCACCGAGGCGAACGCCGGACAGTACAATCGGCAACCATCGCCTGCCGTCCAGGACCACCATGACCGACCTACTGTTCCCGCGCCACGCCGACGCCATCCGCGCACTCGCTCTCGCCCGTATCGCCACGCCCGCACAGATTCCCGCCGAATTCCTGCTGGCGCGCGAAGGCCGCTACAGCGTGCACTACATCCCCTTCGAACACGTGAATCCGCGCGCGCGGCTGGTCGTGGTCGGCATCGCGCCCGGCTTCGCGCAGTGGAAGAACGCGATGGCGGAAGCCCAGCACCAGCTGGCGGCCGGCGCGTCGACGGAGGCGCTGCTGCGCGCCGCGCGCCTGGCCGGCGCCTTCAGCGGCGCGATCCGGCCCAACTTCGTGGCCCTGCTGGACGCAATCGGCATGCAGCGCTGGCTCGGCATCGCCAGCTGCGCCAGCCTGTTCGGCCCGGATGCCGACCTGGTCCACATCGGCGCCATCCTGCGCCATCCGGTCTTCGTCGACGACAGGAACTACAGCGGCTCGCCCGGCATGGCGAAGGTGCCCTTCCTGCGCGAACAGGTGCTGCGTTATTTTGCGCAGGAAGCGGCGCAGTTGCCGGATGCGCTCTACATTCCGATGGGCGCCAGCGTGGCCGAGGGGCTGGACTGGCTGGCCGATGAAGGCGTCATCCGGCGCGAACGCATCCTGCACGGCCTGCCCCATCCGTCCGGCGCCAACGCCGAACGGGTGGCCTATTTCCTCGGGCGGAAGGCGCGCGAGACGCTGTCGGCCAAGACCAATGCCGGGCAGCTCGACGCGGCGCGCGACAGGCTGCTGGGGCAAATGGCGGGGCTTCTGAAAACCTGAGGCGCGTGGTGTCGATCGTGGTTTGAACGCGTGGGCGGCGTGGACGGTGCGAGGACGCATGTGACCGTAGTGTAGCCGCCCACCCTACGGGTCTCTATACCGCAACGACATGCCTACGCGCGGCCCGCGCGCCGCCCACGCCCTACCGCACCAACGCAAACCGCTGCCGATACTCCCGCGGCGTCAGCGCAGCCCAGCGCTTGAACACCTTGCTGAAGGTCGCCGCGTCCCCGTAGCCGCAGCGGGCGGTGATCTCCTCCAGCGGCAGGCTTGTCGTCTCGAGCAGCGCCTTGGCCCGCTCCACGCGCAACTGCTGCGCATATTGCACCGGGCTGACGTCCAGCGCCTGCTGGAAGCGGCGCAGCAGCGTGCGCTGGCTGGTCGCGCAGTGCTCGGCCAGCTCCGCCATCGTCCACGATCGGTCGAGCCGGGCATTGAGCCAGCGGCGCGCGCGTTCGATCGTCGGGTGGCCGGCCTGGGCCACGATGGCGTCGGCCACGTAAGGCGCCTGGCTGGCGCGATTGGCGTCCATCACCATGATCTTGGCGGTCAGCTGGCGCAGCTCGTCGCCGCCGAAGCGGCCGACCAGCCACAAGGCCAGGTCCAGGGTCGAGCCGACGCCGCCCGAGGAGACACAGGCGCCGTCCTCCACCACCAGCGCCTCGGCGTCGAGCGCGACGCGCGGGAACTGCTGGCGGAACCAGGCCGCCAGCCACCAGCTCGTGGTCGCGCGGCGGCCGTCGAGCAGGCCGGTGCGCGCCACCAGGCTGGTGCTGGAACAGCTCGACACCAGCAAGCCGCCGCCGGCCGCGTATGCTTTCAGCGCCGCCTGTTCCGGCGCCAGCGCGTCGAGGGTGCGCGCCAGGTCGTGGGAGGATTCGTGCGCGATGCCGGGCACGACCAGCGCATCGATGCGCGCGCCGTCGAGCGGCGCCAGCGCGAACGACAGGCCGTCGACCGCGAGCGATGGCTCGCCGCGCGCGCCCAGCCACAGGCCCTCGAAGCGCACGCGCTCGGCCGCCGGGCGATAACCGGACAGGGTATTCGCGATGCGCAGCACGTCGAGCGGCAGCACGGCGCTGCTGCGCAGGCAGCCGGGAAAGGCCAGCACACCGATGCGGATGGTGCGGGGCGGGTTCTTCATTTGGCGAATTACACCATAACATTGTCGTTTCCGCCAATGGCCGGGCAGGCCGGCGCCTTCGATAATCGTCCCGGTCGCCACAACACACCACGGAGAACCGATGACCACCCATCCCGCCTGGCAGGCTTTCGTCTGCGCCCTGATCGCCCTGTTCGCCAAGACCACCGCCACCAGCCTGCTGCAGGTCGCCACCCGGGTGCGCACGCGCGCCTTCGTGCTGCCGGAAGACGCCGCGATGCTGCGCCTGCGGCCCGTTCCCGAGGAAGCGGCGATCGTGCGGCGTTGCGCCGCGGTCTGGCGCAACGACGTCGAGAACCTGCCGCTGTTCCTGGCGCTGGCCCTGGCCTGGACGCTGTCGGGCGCGCAGGCCGTCGAGGCCTGGCTGCTGTTCGGCGCATATGTCGCCTTGCGCTACCTGCACACCGGCGCGTATCTCGCCGGCCTGCAGCCCTGGCGCGCCCTGCTCTACCTGGCCGGCCTCGGCGTGTGCTGGACCATCGCCGCGCGCCTCGCTTTACGCGTGCTGGGAACCTAGTGTTCCGGCGCCGGCGCCACCGTCTGCAGGATCTTCAGCAGCGCCGCCATGTCGATCGGCTTGACCAGGTGGTGGGCGAAACCGGCTTCGAGCGCCCGTGCGCGGTCGCGCGCCTGCCCATAGCCGGTGGCGGCGACCAGCACCGTGTGGCGCGTCTCGCGCTGCCCGCGCAGCAGGCCGGCGAGCTGGTAGCCGTCCATGTCCGGCAGGCCGATATCGACCAGCATTGCGTCCGGCCGCTCGCTCGTCGCGCGGCGCAGCGCCGCCATCGCGGTGTATTCCACCATCACGGCATGGCCCTGGGCCTTGAGCAGGGTCGCCAGGCTGTCGGCCGCGTCCTCGTTGTCGTCGACCACGATCAGGCGCAGCCGGCGCTTGCGCTCGGGCGCCTCCACGCCCGGCGCATGCACGCCGGCGGCGCCCACCCCGGCCGGCGCCGAAGCCTCCCCCGCCGCCAGGCAGGGCAGCTCGATCGTGAACACGCTGCCCTTGCCCACGCCGGGGCTGTGGGCGGCCACGCTGCCGCCGTGCAGCTCGATCAGCTTCTTCACCAGCGCCAGGCCGAGCCCGAGGCCGCCCTGCGAGCGCGCCAGGGTGCGCGCGCCCTGGGTGAACAGTTCGAACACGCTCGGCAGCAGCTCCAGCGGCATGCCCGAACCGTTGTCGCGCACGCGCAGGCGCAGGCGCTGGCCGTCGCATTCCAGCTCGGCGCCAATCGCCCCGCCTTGCGGCGTGTACTTGGCCGCGTTGTTCAGGATGTTGGCGACCGACTGGATCAGGCGCGTCTGGTCGCCGCGCACGCGCACCGGGACAGGCGGCAGCGCGACCTCGATGCGGTGGTGCTTTTCCTCGATCAGCGGCCGGGTCTGGTCGAGCGCGCTGCGCACGACGTCGCGGAAGTCGACCTCGCCCAGCTGCAGCGTGACCAGCCCGCGCGTCACCCGCGATACGTCCAGCAGGTCGTCGATCAGGCGGCTCATGTGGCGCACCTGGCGCGAGATGATGGCGCTGGTCTGGCGGATGCGCGGCTCTTCGGCGAACTGGATGTTCAGCAGGCTGGCCGAGCTGCTGATCGGCGCCAGCGGGTTGCGCAGCTCGTGCGCCAGCATGGCCAGGAACTCGTCCTTCATGCGGCTCATGCGCTCGGCCTCGACGCGCGCCGTGCGCTCGCTCTGCAGCAGGGCGTCGCGTTCGAGCGCCGACTTCTGCGCCACCTCGTACAGGCGCGCGTTGTCCATCGCCACCGCGGCCTGGGCGGCGACGCCGGCGACGATGCGCTCGGTGCGCTCGGTGAACACGTCCGGCTCCGGATGGCCGAAGATCAGGCCGCCGAGCACCGAGCCGGAACGCGAGACCACCGGCACCGCCAGGTAGCTGCGCACCGCCAGGTGCCCGGCCGGCATGCCGTGGTGCGGACCGGCCTGGCCATAGCGCGGGTCGCGGGTGATGTCGGCGCTGCGCAGCGCCGCCTGGCCGTGGAAGGTCGGATTGAACAGCCCGGTCGGACGCGGCTCGCCCAGCTGCGCGAAGTCCTCGCGCGCGGCGCCCGAGAGCGTGTAGAGCTGCATGACCTCGCCGTGCTCGCCGACGCCGTTGTAGAAGAAGGCGCCGAAGCGCGCGCCGCTCAGCTGGGTGCCGGCGTCGGTGATCGCCTGCAGCAGGGTGTTCAGGTCGAGCGTCGAGGCCAGCGCCTGGCCGGTGCGGTTCAGCACCTCGAGGATGCGCGTCTCGTCGCGCAGCGTCTCTTCCACGCGCGCGCGGCGCAGCGCCTCGCGCGTGTGGCGCGCCACGTGCTCGGCCAGCATCACTTCGCGCTCGCTCCAGTCGCGCGGCTGCGGCTCGTGCAGGTAGAAGATCGCCGCCAGCCGGCCGCCCTCGACGATCGGCACGATGATCATCGCGCGCGCGCCGATGCTCGCATAGCCGGCGGCGTAGGGCGCCGCGCGCGCGTCGGCCGCGATGTCGTCTAGGCGCAGCACCTTCCCCTCGCGCAGCTGTTCGATGATCGCCGGGCCGAAGCTGTCGAGCGGGCGCGTCTCGCCGGCCAGGCTGGCGATGCTGCCGTCGGTCCAGTCGCGCTCGACGCTGACGACCTCGCCGGCGGCGTCGATCTCGCCGTAGCCGACCCGGCCCACCGCGAAGTGCCTGCCCATCAGGCTGCTCGCGGCTTCCATGATCGCGACCGGGTCGGTCAGCGCGCGCAGTGCGGCGCTCAATTTGAGCTGGAAGCCGTGCTGCTGCGCCGCCAGCACGCTGGCGGTGGTATCGGTCAGCACGCAATACACGCCGGCGCTGCGCTCGCCGTCGTGCACCGGCGAGAACGACAGCGTCACGTACAGGCGCCGCCCGCCCTTCCCTTGTTTGCTCCCGTCGCTGAACTGCACGTTCTCGAGCAGGAAGCTCTTGCCGGCCAGCGCGCCGGCCACCACCGGCATGACGGCGGCCCAGTCGTCGGTGCAGACCTCGGCCAGCGGCCGGCCATAGGCCTGCGGATGGCGCTCGCCGAGCAGCGCGGCGCAGGCGTCGTTGTACACGACGCGCAGCTCCGGCCCCCAGGCCACGAACATCGGGAAGCGCGACCCCAGCATCAGGTCCATGATCGCGCGCAGCGGCGCCGGCCAGGTCTCGCGCGGGCCGAGGGGCGCCTCGGGGCGCGCAGGCGGAAGAACGCCGCCTGGCTCGGCACCGGCGGCACCGGCAAATGCGGAATCGATCGCAGAATTCATTCAGGTCCCTGTCGTCACCGCGCGCCGGCGCGCGGCTTATCTTCTAGTCAAATGATTATATCCGCCACAGCGAACTTTTAACATTTGGCGCTCAGCCGTGATGGCCGCATGCGGCGCGGGTAGAAGGAACAGGAAACGGCAGGCTCAGAGGCGCGACGGCAGGCGCCCGAGAAAGCGCTGCTCGGCCAGCCCGGACATTGCGGGCGCCAGCGCCAGGACGCCGCCCGCATCGCGCGCCGCGGCCAGGCGCCTTCCGGACAGGCCCTCGAAGGTCGCCGTCACGAACAGCGTTGCGCATCGCGGACCGCCGAACACCGGCCAGGCCGGCTGCGGCGCCGCCAGCGCCAGCACGCGCTCGATGCTGCCGTCCGGCGCAAAGCGCACCAGTTGCGCGGCGCCGCGGCGGGCACTCCAGACATGGCCGCCGGCATCGACCGCCGCCCCGCCCGGCGCGCCGGGCGCCGCGCCGGCGTCCACGAACAGGCGCGGCTGCGCGATCTCGCCCGAGCACGGGTGGTAGGCGCAGCGTTGGATCGCCCCGGCCTGCGCATCGGCGTAATACATCGTACGTCCGTCGGGACTGAAGCAGATGCCCGCGGCCAGCCCAGCCTCGCCCAGCGGCAGGCGCTCGATCGACAGGTCGTGGTTCAAGCGGTGGAAGCCGCCGCGCGGCGCCGGCGCGTCGTCCGCGCCGGTGCCGAACACGAAGCGGCCCTGGCGGTCGCAGCGGCCGTCGGCGACGCGTGTCCGCTGACCAGCGTCGACCTCGCCGACATACACCAGCGCGCCGCTCGCCAGGTCGAGGACGGCCAGCCTCGTGGCGAAGCCGAGCAGGAGCCGGTCGACGCTGGCCGTAAGCGCGAAGCAGCCCAGGGGTTCGGGCAGGCGCCAGGCCCGCGTTTGCCCCGTGGCCGGGCTCCAGGCCCGCAACTGCGCCGCCGCGCCATCGCTCCACAGCAGGCGCCGGGTGCGCTCGCACCAGAGGGCGTAGCCGGCCTGCTCGCGCACGGCGGGCGGCGCCGCCTCCATGGGCGGTTACCTCTCCACCGAGAACCGGAAGCGCGACTCGGTCTCGTAGACCTCGCCCGGGCGCAGGATGGTGTTCGGGAAGGCCGGCTGGTTCGGCGAATCCGGGAAGTGCTGGGGCTCCAGGCAGAAGCCGCCGCGGTAGCCGTAGACCTGCCCCTTGCCGTGGAGGGAGCCGTCGAGGAAGTTCCCGCTATAGAACTGCACGCCGGGCTCTTGGGTGAACAGTTCCAGCACGCGGCCCGACACCGGCTCGACCACGCGGGCGGCGCGCGTGAGCAACTTCGCGGCCGGCTTGTTCAGGGCGTAGCAGTGATCATAGCCGCCGCCGTGGCGCAGCTGTTCGTCGTCGTCCCCGATGCGCTCGCCGATCGCGCGCGGACGGCGGAAATCGAAGGGCGTGCCGGCCACCGGCGCCAGCCGTCCGTAGGGGATCAGGTCGGCGTCGATCGCGACGAAGGCGTCGGCGTCGATCGTCAATTGGTGATCGAGGATGGCACCGCCGCCGGCCAGGTTGAAGTAGCTGTGCTGGGTCAGGTTGACCGGCGTGGCGCGGTCGGTCACGGCGTGGAAGCGCACGGCGATCTCGTTGTCGTCGGTCAGCCGGTAGCGCACCGTGGCGTCGAGCGTGCCGGGATAGCCCTGCTCGCCGTCGACGCTGCGGTAGGCCAGCACCAGCTCCTCGCCCTCGATGCGCGCCCGCCACGGCACGCGGTCGAAGCCCGGGGCGCCGCCATGCAGGTGGTTCTTGCCGTTGTTGACCGGCAGCCGGTAGTCCTGGCCGTCGAGCGTGAAGCGCCCGCCCGCGATGCGGTTGCCGTAGCGGCCGATCAGGGCGCCGAAATAGGGGCTGTCGCCAAGGTAGGGAGCCAGCGTGTCGAAGCCGAGCGCCACGTCCTGCAGCGCGCCGGCGCGGTCGGGAACGTGGATCTCGGTGATGATGCCGCCGAAGTCCAGGATCCTGACGATCATGCCGCTGGCGTTGGCGAGCGTGAAGACGGTGACCTGCTCGCCGTTGGGAAGTGTGCCGAAGGGGGCTTGCTGGATGGGGGCTTGCACGGGTGTCGGTCCTCCTGGTCAAGGTGGTCCGATGCTAGCACGGAGACGGCTGGGGTTTGCGCAGCTTTGCCTGTGGGAATGGAGCGGGCTGCGGGCGCGCTGGCGCGTACGGCGTGGGTTCGAGAACCCACCCTACGCCTCTTTCAAGACCGGCAATGAAAAAAGGGCCTGCGCGGTGCAGGCCCTTCCCTTCACTCGATCAAGTAGCGAGGCGAGATCAGAACTCTTCCCACTCGGCCTCGGCGCTGGCCTTGGCGGCCGGCTTCGATGCCGGCTTCGACACTGGCTTGCGGGCCGGCGCGGGACGGGCGGCGGGCGTGGCCAGTGCCGGACGGGCCGGCGCGGCGTGCACGAGCGCGGTGGCCGGCTGCGCCACGGCGTGCGCGTCGATGCGGAACACGCTCACCGCCTCGGCCAGCTTGCCGGCCTGCTCCTGCATCG
>NZ_DAMCPG010000054.1:462-28383 GCF_032106685.1 Massilia sp. | reverse complement strand
GTAGGGTGGGCTCTCGAGCCCACGCGGATCGTGCGGACCATTAACAGGGCAGGCAACAGCCCCACACCGCCCGCGTACCGCCCGGATCAGCTCAATACCTCTCCGGCGCAATCATCTCCACATAATCGTACAGCGCGCCCAGGATCTCCTGCGCCCGCTCGTCCGCCGTCTCCGACAGCGCATCGATCTCGCCGAACAGCTGGTCGACCGTGCGCGCATTGCCGGCCCCATCGTAGAGCCGCGCCGCGCGGTGTTCTTCCCAGCGCTGCATGTCCGCCTCGCTCAGGGTATGGGGGAAGTTGCGCGCGCGGTAGCGGAACAGGAGCTCGGCCAGGCGTTCGTCCTCGAACGAGGGGCGCATGCCGGCCAGGCGCTCGGGCGATTCGCCGCGCAGCGATTCCAGCTTGCGCCGGTCGCCGTTGCTGACGAAGCCGCCGTACAGGTCCTCGTCGACGTCGCTATCGTTGCTGGCCGCCGGCTTCTGGAACACCTGGGCCCAGGTCGCCGCCATGCTCGGACCGCTTTGGGCCAGTTGGGCGTGGCTGCGCTGCTGCGCGAGATCGATGCCCCAGCGCTCGGCCATCGTCACGCTGAGGGTCTTCAGGTTTCCGACCAGCATAGGCGACTTGTTCAGGTGCACGCTCTTGATCGGCAGCCGGGTGACGCCTTCGGGCAGCTCGCTGCTGCGCGTGAACATGCGCAGGCGGATCGTCTCGACGTCGAGCCCGAACAGCTCGGACGGATCGTGGCGGCAATCCCAGACCAGGATCTCGTTCTTGTTGGTCGGATGCTGGGCCAGCGGCCACACCAGGGCCAGGCAGCCCTGTTCGGCCGGGAACATGCCCGACACATGCAGGAAGGGCTGGCGCAGCGACGGGTCGAGGTGCAGGCCCATCTCTTCGGCGACACGGTCCTTGCGCCGCAGTTCCAAGCAGAAGTCGAAGAGTTTCGGCTGCTTGCTGCGGATCAGGCGCGCCAGGGCGATGGTGGCGCGCACGTCCGACAGCGCGTCGTGCGCCGACTCGTGCGCCAGGCCATTCGCTGCCGTCAGGTCTTCGAGGCGGAAGCTCGGCCGGCCGTCCGGATGGCGCGGCCACTCGATGCCGTCGGGACGCAGCGCATAGGTCATGCGCACCACGTCCAGCAGGTCCCAGCGCCCACAATTGTTCTGCCACTCGCGCGCATACGGATCGATCAGGTTGCGCCAGAACAGGAAGCGCGTCACCTCGTCGTCGAAGCGGATCGTGTTGTAGCCGACGCCGACCGTGCCGGGCTCGCTGAAGGCGGCTTCGACCTGGCGCGCGAATGCGTGCTCGGGCACGCCCCGTTCCAGGCATTGCTGCGGCGTAATGCCGGTGATCAGGCAGGACTGCGGGTCGGGCAGGTAATCGTGCGCCGGCTGGCAGTAGAGCATCAGCGGTTCGCCGATCTCGTTCAGTTCGGCATCGGTACGGATCGCCGCGAACTGCGCCGGACGATCGCGGCGCGGCTGGGCGCCGAAGGTTTCGTAGTCGTGCCAGAGGAAGGTGTGGGTGCTCATCGAAGTCCGTGTTTAGGGTCCGCACGGATTGTCGGGGCGCCGCACCGATCCGTCAACCGCCCGGCTCACAGGCTCACGCAATTGCGTCCGGCTTCCTTCGCGCGGTAGAGGGCGGCGTCGGCCGCTTCGATCAGGGCGGTCTCGTCGCCGTTGGCATCGAGCACGGCGACGCCGAAGCAGGCCGTCAGGTGCGGCATCGGCACGCGCATGTCGGGGAACAGCACGACTTCGCGCATCTGCTGGCACAGGCGGTCGGCGACCATCCGCGCCAGCTCCCCGCTGGTGTCGGGCAGCACCGCCATCAATTCCTCGCCGCCATAGCGCACCGCAAAGTCCGACGGGCGCAGGCCGTCGCGGATGACGTTCGCCGCCGCGCACAGGGCGGCGTCGCCGACCAGGTGGCCGTGGGTGTCGTTGAACTTCTTGAAGTTGTCGAGGTCGATCATGAGCAGGGCCAGCGGGCTGCCCTGGGTGCGCGCCCGCGCCACCAGCTTCGGCAGCATGTCGGCCAGCCAGGTGCGGTTGTACAGGCCGGTCAGGGTGTCGTTCAGCGACAGCTGGCGGTAGAACTCGCCGAGCTTCTGGCGCCGGCGCAGCAGGGCGTTGGCGGCGCGGATGCGGAAGGACAGCAGGCGCAGCAGGTTGCGCGCCACCGCGTTGGAATGGTCGATCAGCTCCCAGGCCAGGGCCGATTCGATCACCAGCAAGTCGCTGTCCTCGACCGCGCGCACGGCATCGAGGTTGACGGCGTCGTCCAGCACCGATTGCTCGCCCACGCTTTCGCCGGCCAGGATGCGGTTGACGCTGCCGTCGGAGGCGCCGGCATGGCCGTCGGTCTCGACTTCCAGCATGCCCGAGAGCACGATGTACAGGCGGGCACGAACCGTGTCCTCGATGAGTTCGCCCGCGCCGACCCGCACCACCTCGCAATCGGCGAGCGCGCTCGCCGTGGCGGCCGCGTCGGCGCCACGAAACAGCTGCAGGTCCTCGACCTGGTAGCCCGACTCTGCAAAGTTACCGATGTGTTCCAAGACGAACTCCTCCGCGTGGTGGCTAAGACATACACATTGCATGATAAACCATGATTGTGGCGAGTCTGACTGGTGTTTCAGAAACATCGGTGTTCCAATAGCGGCCATGCATCCATCCGACACCCCTCTCGTCGACGCGCTCGGCGTCAGCCACCTTCCCGCGCCCGGCGCGCGCATCGTCTCGCTCGTCCCCTCGATCACCGAACTGCTGTGCGACCTGGGCCTGGCCGGGCAAGTCGTCGGACGCACCGGTTTCTGCATCAATCCGGCGGAGATCGTGCAGGCGATCCCGAAGGTGGGCGGCACCAAGGACGTGAACATCGAGAAGATCCGCAGGCTGGCGCCGACCCACCTGGTGGTGAACATCGACGAAAACGAAAAGCCGACCGTCGAGGAACTTGCCCGGTTCGTGCCGAACGTCGTCGTTACCCATCCGCTGGCGCCGCGCGACAACCTGGCCCTGGCGCGGCTGATGGGCGGGATCTTCGGCGCGACCGCGCAAGCCGAAGCCTGGTGCGCGGCCTTCGAGGCGGAACATGCCGCACTGCAGGCGCAGCAGCGCGGGCCGGAGCGCACGGTGTTGTACTGCATCTGGCAGGACCCATGGATGAGCGTGTCGCGCGACACCTATATCGCGCGCATGCTCGGCGAGCTGGGGTGGAAGGTGCCGGACCTGGGCGAGGCGCGCTACCCGCGTTTCTCCTGGTCCGACGCGCTCGTATCGAGGTTGGACGCGGTGCTGTTGTCGACCGAGCCCTACCGCTTCACCCAGGCGCACGCGGATGCGCTCGAGAAGCAAATCGGCATCCCGGTGTTCCTGGTCGATGGGGAAATGATGTCCTGGTATGGCAGCCGGGCCCTGGCGGGGCTGCGCTACCTGCGCGAGGTGCGCGCGATGGTGGAAGGAACGACGCCGGGCTGAACACCAGCCCGGCGCCGAGTCATGCGCTTCTCCCGGCTACCGGGAGAGGCTCGTGGCGCATCAGGCGCCGCTGGTCAGGTTCTTGTCGGCCAGGGCGTCCGGCACGGCCTCGACCGGCGGGGCCTCGCGGCGGCCCTTGTCGTTCAGGCGGCCGATCGTGCTGTCGAGGGCGCGCGCCAGCTTGCCGCTGGCATTCTTGATCGACTGGCGCAGGTCGTCGGCATGATCGTGCACGACGACCGGCTGGTAGCCGCGCACACGCGCTTCCATCGTGCAGCCGTTGCCGCCGTCGGCATGCTTTTCGCGGTTTTCATTGGTCAGGTGGACTTCGACGCCGGTCAGGTAGTCCTCGAAGCGGCCGATGGCGGCGCGCAGGACGGTCTCGACGTGTTCGTCCAGCCCCTGGTGGTTTTCGATGGTGCGGTCGGTGTTGACGTTGATTTGCATAAGTGGCTCCGTATTCATCTGTTCTGGAGCCAATCTTACGCTTTTTGCCATTTTTGGCGCGCCCGGCTGGCGTTTATCGTCGACGACACCGGGAACGGCACGGCGCAGAGGCCGGTGACCGCGTCGCTGCGCCGCCGACGCGTTCAACCATCCTGCGCATTGCCGCGCGGCTCACACGTGCATGGAACGCGTGGGCCGCGCAAGCGCCATGTGTTCCCCATGCCGCCAGGTGCAGCCGCCCACCCTACGGGTTTGATCGATTACTCTTGCGCCAGGTCGGCCTCGGTCGTGAACGAATCCGCGAAGAACTCGTCCGCCGGCAGGCCGCATTGCGCCACGTATTCGCTGCGCGCGGCGTCGACCATCACCGGCGCGCCGCAGGCATACACCTGGTAGCCGGACAGGTCCGGGATGTCCTGCATGACGGCGGCGTGGACGTAACCGGTGCGGCCGGTCCAGTTGTCTTCCGGCAGCGCGTCGGAGATGACGGGGATGTACTGGAAGTCGGGCAGGGTGGCGGTCCAGGCCTGGCACAGTTCGTCCATGTACAGGTCCTGCGGACGGCGGCCGCCCCAGTACAGGCGCACGGGACGGGTCGACTTCAGGTGCATCAGGTGCTCGACCAGGGCCTTGACCGGCGCGAAACCGGTGCCCGAGGCCAGCAGCACGATCGGCTTGTCCGACTCTTCGCGCAGGAAGAAGGTGCCGAGCGGCCCTTCGAAGCGCAGGATATCGCGTTCCTTCATGGCGCCGAACACGTGGTCGGTGAACAGGCCGCCCGGCAGGTGGCGGATGTGCAGTTCGAGCGGGCGCTCGAGCGAGGGCGCGCTGGCGATGCTGTAGGCACGGCGCTTGCCGTCCTTCAGCAGGAACTCGATGTACTGGCCGGCGCGGTAGGCGAGGGCCTCGTTGGCCGGCAGTTGCAGGGTAACGATCGCCACGTCCGGCGCGGCGCGGGTGATGCTCTGGACCCGGGTCGGCATCTTGCGCACCGGGTAGTCGCTGCTGCCGCCGACCTCGCGCGCCTCGATCACCACGTCGCCTTCCGGCACCGCGCAGCAGAACAGCGAGAAGCCCTGCAGCTTTTCCTGCTCGCTCAGGGCGCGCTGCTGGTGCGGCTTGTGGGAAACGAGGCCGTCGACGACCTTGCCCTTGCACGAACCGCAGGCACCATTCTTGCAACCATAGGGCAGGCCGACGCCGGCGCGGATCGCGGCCGCGAGCACGGTTTCGTCGGACTCGCACGCGAATTGGTGGCCGCTGGGCTGGACAGTGATCTGGAACGTCATGTGTGGATTCTTGGAGATAAGGTGACTCGAAAGATTGCTTGTCAGCGGAATGTGTATTCCGCTGCAATGGAAGTGGGCTATTTTACACGGCGCGTGCGGGAGAGGCGCCCGAGGCCGCGGCCGGTCCGCGCATGCCGGCAGTCCGGCGCGGCTCGCATACAATACCTGCCGTGAATACCAAATCCTTCAAACGGCCACGCCTGCTGCTGGTCGGCTGCGGCGACGTCGGCATGCGCCTGCTGCCCCTCCTCGCCGGACGCTTTCGCGTCTTCGCCGTGACGCGCGACCCCGAACGCTGCGCGGCGCTGCGCGCGCTCGGCGCGGTGCCGGTCGTTGCCGATCTCGACCAGCCGGCGACGCTGGCGCGCCTGCGCGGCCTGGCCCGCCAGGTCGTGCACCTGGCGCCGCCCCAGCCCAGCGGCGGTCAAGACCGGCGCACGCGCAACCTGGTTGCGGTCCTGCCCGCGGGCGCGCGCCTGGCCTACGTCAGCACGACCGGCGTGTACGGCGACTGCGGCGGCGCGCTGGTGCATGAAACCCGCGGCGTGGCGCCGAAGAACGACCGCGCCCGGCGCCGGGTGGACGCCGAACGCAGCTTGCGCGCCTGGGCGCGCCGCACCGGCGGGCAGCTGTCCATCCTGCGCGTGCCCGGCATCTACGCGCTCGACCGCCTGCCGCTGCGGCGCCTGCGCGAGGGCACGCCGGCATTGCGGCGTGAAGACGACGTCTACACCAACCACATCCAGGCCGACGACCTGGCGCGGATCGTCGCGCTGGCGCTGTTTCGCGGCCTGCCGAACCGGGTCTACCACGCGGTCGACGACACGCGCATGCGGATGGGCGATTATTTCGACGCGGTGGCCGATGCCTTCGACTTGCCGCGCCCGCCGCGCCTGGCGCGCGCGGCCCTGCGCGAACAGGTGTCGCCGGTGCTGCTGTCCTTCATGTCGGAGTCGCGCCGCCTGGACAACGCGCGCCTGCGCGAACTGGGCGTGCGCCTGCGCTACCCGGACGTCGCCGCTGCGCTGGCGCAATGGCGGCTGGTAAAATAACCGTATGAAGGAAACCAATATGACCTACGAAGAATTCCTGGATGAAGTGACGACCCTGATCGTCGAAAAATACGATCTCGACGACGAGGCCGCGATCAAGATCGTCGTCGATGCCCAGGAGCGGGGCTATTTCATCGCCCACGACGACCACAAATCGATGCGCACCCTCGACCGCGCCCACGAGGACGCGCGCGCCCTGTTCAAGACCAGCAGCAAGAAGTAAGCCTGCCGCGCGGGCGCCGTCCGGCGTCCGCCCCATTCCCTTCACTCCCTCGTTTTCCGCCCGGCCGCGTGCCGTGCCGGCGCCGCCGTGGCGCCTGTCTTCCTGTCCACCAGTTGCGTGTTGCAGCCCGTGCCCCGTGCCCATGCACGCGGGCCGGGTTGGGCCTGCGCACATCGTATTTGTCGGGAAACTTCCACATTTTCCCTTCGATTTGTAGGGGAAATCCTACAGTTGCTTGAATAAAATCTAACTTTCCCATTATCATTACAAGCTTGAAAAATCACCGTACAAACGGTGCTGTTTTGCTCCGCAGAGGCAATTTCTTACGTTCAAAATGTATATGTAAGAAATTACACACGGAGTGTGATAATTGGAAAGAATCTGGAAATGCCCATCAGAAGACTGCCGGAAGGCGCAGCCTACGACCCCAACCGCGTACTCGACGCCATCATCGCCAAACTGCAGCTGAAGAACGACGCCGCCCTGTCGCGCGCGCTGGAAGTCGCACCGCCGGTGATCAGCAAGATCCGCCATAACACCCTGCCGATCGGCGCCACCATCCTGTTGCGCATGCATGAGATCAGCGATTTGAGCATCCGCGAACTGCGCGCGCTGATGGTCTCGCCGGACGCGGGGATGTCGGCCGCCTGAAAAAATGAGCCGGCCTCAGGCCGGCTCGGTGAAGGGCAGGGCGTTGCGCCATGCCCATGCTCGCGTATGTTTGTCCTTGGTGCGCCGTCCTCGCGGACGGCGGCAGTGCTGCCCTTGCAACGCCCTGCCTCGGCAAGGCTTGCACATCGGCTCAGGCGGCCAGGGGCGCCCTGCCGCACCAGGCGGTCTGGACTTCGGCGGCGGTATTCGCCGGCGCCCGGCCGCACCATGCGGTCTGGGCTTCGATGGCGGACGCAACCGGCGCCCGTCCACACCAGGCGGTCTGGACCTTGGCAGCGCTATCGGCCGGAGCGCGGCCGCACCATGCAGCTTGCCTGACCGCTTCCGGCGCCCGCCCGCACCATGCGGTTTCCTGCGCCGCTTCCGGCGCGCGTCCACACCATGCGGTGCGGACCGCCGCCGCGATGGCGGTGACGGGCGAACGCCCGCACCATGCGGTGTGGCCCGCGCCTTCGGCAGCCGCGGCCGGGGCGCGGCCGCACCATGCGGCCTCAGCGGCGCTCGCCGCGTCCTGGGGCGCGCGGCCGCACCAGGCGGCGCCGGCCTGCTTCACGTAGGGCTCGCCGAAGGTCGACTCGTACAGTTCGCGCATGCGTTGGCCGGCCTGTTCCTGGACCGCGATGTCGTCCTGGCCGCGCAGGCCGATGTAGGGATAGTGGTGCAGGAAGTAACCGAAGGCCTGCTCGCAGTCGCTGGCGTACTTCATGGTGTCGAGGATGTGGTAGTGCCAGAAGGTGTCGACGTCCACCAGCGGCGCCGTCTCTTCGTTCGGGAAGGCTTTCATCAGGTACAGGAAGCGGCGGTATTCGATTTCCGTGGCGTTCGCTCGTTCGAGCGACCAGCCTTCGCCGGACTCCTTGTGCATCAGCTTGACTTTGATCGGGTTCAAATCCAGGGCGGCGATCACTTCGAAATCGTTATTCGAGTTCATGATTCATCCTTTGTTTTGGCTACTGCGTCATTATTGTGATTTGGTGTTCCGTTGGATGACGAAGTCGTGCTGACTGATGATGTGGCCCTCCTTCTGGTCGAGTGCAGCGTGGGTGAAAAAAGCCCGGTTTGACGCATCACATTAATGACCATTCTCTACCCCAAGCTTGCGAAAATAGTTGATTAATCGCAAGTTGAGTGATGTCAAGTAGACGAGTGTCGCATTTTCGGCTACAGGCTTTCGAAGACGCGAATCGGGCTCGGCGGCGCTGGCGCGGCCTGGGATACGGAGATCAGATTGTCGGCAGTCGGGATTGACACGTGGACTGTCGTGCCGGCGTTCGGCCGGCTGGTAATCAGGCACCTGCCGCCGAGGATGCGCACGCGCTCCTCGATGCCGACCAGGCCGAAGGAGCCGGGCTTCTGGCTGCCGCTCTTGGCCAGCCCGATGCCGTTGTCGCTCACCGTCATCGAGATCGATTCCGCGTCGAGCGCGAGCTCGACTCGCACGGCGGTGGCGCGCGCGTGGCGCGAGACGTTCGTCAGCGACTCCTGCAGGATGCGGAACAGGGTAGTGGCGCAGCGGTCGCTCACGTGCAATTCGCGGCCGTCGGACACCAGTTCGCAGGCGATCCCGGTGCGGCGCTGGAACTCGGCGATCTGCCAGTCGACCGCGGCGGTCAAGCCCAGGTCCAGTACGTGCGGGCGCAAGT
The DNA here is from genome assembly GCF_032106685.1 of Massilia sp. Classification (GTDB taxonomy): domain Bacteria; phylum Pseudomonadota; class Gammaproteobacteria; order Burkholderiales; family Burkholderiaceae_D; genus Telluria. The sequence continues at coordinate 19,564 of NZ_DAMCPG010000054.1, read as the reverse complement.
CGTTGATGATCTGGCGCACGCTCTTGATGGTGGCGTCGATCTGCTCGAGCGTCCAGCGCGCCCGCGCGTGCAGGCGCGGGTGGCGGCGGCTGGTGCGCGAGGCCAGCAGGTCGGCCTCGATGCGCAGCGCCAGCAGGTTCTGGCCGAGGTCGTCGTGGATCTCGCGCGCGATGCGCTTGCGCTCGTTTTCCTTGATGGTCTCGGCATGCGCCGCCAGGCGCCGCAGGTTATCGTTGGTCTTCTGCAGCTTCGTCTCGCTGGCGCGCAACTCCTCCGTCATTTCCTCGGCCAGCGAGATGGCGCGGCGGCGCGAGGAGCTCAGGGTCTGGAACAGCGCATACAGCAGGGCGGTACTGGTCGTTCCCGCCAGCATCGCCACCCAGGGCAGGTAGCTGTCGATTTCCGAATACATGCTGTGCTTGGCGATGCGGAAATCGATATCCCAGCCGCGCCCGCTCACGCCCACCGGCAGCAGGGCGCGGAACATGTCCGGCGCGTATTCGCGCGCCTGGGGCTGGTTGTCGAAGAATACGGTGCGCTGGTAGACGCCCGGCGGCCCGCCGAGTTCTTCGACCGGGCTCAAGCCGGAAATCACGAGCCGGGTCGAATGCTTCGGCATGTTGTCCAGCACGCCTTGCGCCAGGCGCGAGACGCTGAAGCCGATACCGACCGAGCCGATGTAGGCCGCGCGGCGCTGGGCGACATCGTTCAGCGGCATGGCCGGACGGTAGACCGGCATGCGCATGCCGAGCCCGCTGGTATGGGGCTTGATCGGCACCCGCGTGCCCGAGGTCGAGGCGTCGCCGGTGTCGCGCGAGTGGGCCAGCGCCAGGGCGACCGCGGGACGCGCCTGCAGGTCGATGCCGATGCGGTCGGCGCGCGCCGAGCTGGGTTCGATGTAGGTCAGTACCGTGTATTCGGGACGGTGGCCAGTGGGCCGGATGCGAAAATCCAGCCCTTTCGCGCCGAGCTCGCGCCGCAGTTGTGCTTCGATGGCGGGACGCTCGGCGTCGCTGAAGGTGCGCGCAAAATTGATCGTCTCGACACCGGGGAAATGGTTTTCCAGGTCGAGGCCGGCCACGTAGCGGCGGAATTCCTCGCTGGTGACATCGTCCCCGGCAAGAAACAGGCTGGAAGTCCCGCGCAGCAAGTCCGCATAACTCTTGATGCGGCTGTCCAGGATCGACTGGACGCTGCGCGCCATGTGCAGGAAGCGTTCGTGGGCGTCGTTCTCGATGGCATTGCTGGTGCTGATGTGCAAGCCGGTCCCGACGCCGAGCGATAGCAGCGCACCCAGCCAGGAACCGAGCCTGATCGATGCGATTCTCTGCGCAAACTCGGCCACGATTCCCATCGTTTCTGCTCCCAATCGTTATTCAATTCTTTATTTTTGATTTCGATCAGAATCGCGCAGACGGCGAACGCTGTTACCTAGCAGTCCTGACAGCTTGCTTGCGTCGCGGCAGCAACATAAAAAAATCCCGCCGCGGCAGGGCCGGGGCGGAATGGTGCTGTCGTTCCTGTTTCGGAGCGGAGTCGGCCTTACTTGCCGCCCCAGCTGTCCTTCAGCGTGGTGACGCGGTTGAAGACCGGCTTGCCCGGTTGCGAATCGACGCGGTCGGCGACGAAGTAGCCGTGGCGCTCGAACTGGAAGCGCTGGTCGGCCACGGCCGCGGCCATGCCCGGTTCGAGATAGGCGGTGACGGTTTCCAGCGCGTTCGGGTTCAGCGCGGCCTTGAAGTCCTTGCCGCCGGCATCCGGTTGCGGGTCGAGGAAGAGGCGGTCGTAGAGGCGCACTTCCGCTTCCAGGGCGGCGGCGGCGCTGACCCAGGTGATGTTGCCCTTGACCTTGTAGTTGTCCGCGCCCGGCGTGCCCGACTTCGAATCCTCGAAGTATTTCACGCGCACGGCGGTCACGCTGCCGTTCTCGTCCTTGTCGTAGCCGGTGCACTCGACCACGAAGCCGTACTTCAGGCGCACGCGCGCGCCCGGCTGGTCGCCGACTGGCGGGGTGAAGCGGTGGTAGCCCTTGGTCGGGGTTTCCATGAAGTCTTCCTGCTCGATCCACAGCTCGCGCGTGAACGGGAAGCTGCGCTGGCCCATTTCCGGATGGTGCGGGTGGACGGGCGAGGTGCAGGCGACCGATTCGCCTTCCGGGAAGTTTTCGACAATCAATTTCAAAGGACGCAGCACGGCGATCGCGCGCGGCGCCTTCGGGTCGAGGTCGTCGCGCAGCGCGCCTTCCAGCGTGCTCATGTCGATCCAGCCGTCGGCCTTCGAGACGCCGATGCGCTCGCAGAACAGCTGGATCGATTCCGGCGTGTAGCCGCGGCGGCGCAGGCCGACGATGGTCGGCATGCGCGGGTCGTCCCAACCGGTGACGATGCCGTCGTCCACCAGCGAACGCAGCTTGCGCTTGGAGGTGACGACGTAGGTCAGGTTCAGGCGCGCGAATTCGTACTGGCGCGGCACCGGGCGCTGGAAGAAACCGCCCTCGGCCAGGGTCTCGACCAGCCAGTCGTAGAACGGGCGGTGGTCCTGGAACTCCAGGGTGCACAGCGAGTGGGTGATGTTCTCGATCGCGTCCGAAATCGGGTGCGTGTAGTCGTACATCGGGTAGATGCACCAGTCGTCGCCCGTGCGGTGGTGGTGCGCGTGGCGGATCCGGTACAGGGCCGGGTCGCGGTTGGTCATGATCGGCGAGGACATCGCGTCCTCGCTCATCTTCGCGCGCAGGATGTGCTCGCCGTCCTTGTACTTGCCGGCCTTCATGTCGCGGAACAGTTGCAGCGATTCCTCGACCGGGCGGTTGCGGTAGGGCGAGTTGGTGCCCGGCGTACCGAAGTTGCCGCGGTTCTTCGCCATTTCCTCGGCGCTCTGGCTGTCGACGTAGGCGAAACCTTTCTGGATCAGGTACTCGGCCATCTCGTAGAGCTTGTCGAAGTAGTCGGAGGCGTAGTGCAGGAACTCCTCGCCGCCTTGCTCCCAGGTGAAGCCCAGCCACTTGACGCTGTCCATGATGGTGTCGACGTATTCCTGGTCTTCCTTCTCCGGGTTGGTGTCGTCGAAGCGCAGGTGGCAGCGGCCGTTGTAGTCGCGCGCCAGGCCGAAGTTCAGGCAGATCGATTTCGCGTGGCCGACGTGCAGGTAGCCGTTCGGCTCCGGCGGGAAGCGCGTGATGACTTGCGGCATGCCGTCGCGCTTGTGGGTGCCCGCCGCCAGGTCGTTCTCGACAATGGCGCGCACAAAGTTCGACGAAGGCGCGTTCGCCGCCGCCGCGTTGTTCTTATCAATACTCATGAAAGAAGGTGTCTGGATAGGTAAAGTTGCTGTCATTTTACCGTACACAGGGGCGCCGCGGTCCGCCTATGTGGTGGAGCGCACGGTTCGCGCCGGCGCCCAGGCAGATACTTGAGGCCAATGTTGCCGCTTCCAAGTCCGCGCGCCGCTTTCCGGACTCGTGGCCACGCTGTCAAGTTGGCGTTTTCTATAGGATAATCTCGTTTTGCCGTTTTTCGGCTATAGCCGGAGAGTTCCAAATTGGAAAATTTATACGCGATCCTCGGCGTCGCGCCGAACGCCAGCGACGACGAGATCAAGAAGGTCTACCGCTCGCTGGCCATGCGCTACCACCCCGACCGCAACCAGGCGCCGGGCGCGGAGGCGCGCTTCAAGGCCGTCACCAAGGCTTACGAGATCCTGTCGGACCCTGCCAAGCGCGAGGAATACAACCAGAGCGTGAACCACCGCATCGTGCTCGACCCCGAGGCCGAGGCCTTCGAACTGTGGCGCTCGCTGTTCGCGCTGAACGGCGTGACGCTGCAGGCGTAAGCATCGCCGCCGGAGCAGGACGCTCCGAACCCCCGCATACAGGACAAACAAGATGAAAAGAGTACATCCCGAATTCGCCTACCAGTCGCGCGAACTGGAAGGCCAGATCGACGGCACCCTGGGCGACCCGCCCAACCGCAAGAACTACGACATGATGGTCGGCGCGCTGGTGTCGGAATACGCCGGCGGTTCCGGCATCGACGACGTCAACCTGATGGCCTTCGCGCTCGTTGACAAGATTCGCTTCAAGGACCCGAAAGGCCTGCTGCGCGAAGCGGCCGACTACGAGGGCGACGACCCGGCGCGCGTGTTCGCGATGGCCGAGTGCGACGGCGAGGACGGCGCCGCCATGTACGCCGCCATGACGGAAAACCATCCGGAACTGGCGCGCCAGGCGATCATCACCGCCTTCCTCTACAAGCACCAGGGCCGCTGGGCCGACGACGACCAGTCGCTCGACCAGCTGGCCGAGGGCGACGAAGGCGACGACGACGACAACGACGGCATGGACGACAGCGCCGCGACGGACGACTTCACCCAGATCTTCGACCAGGGAGAACGTGAATGAACGACAAAGCCAATCTGCCGGCGCTGACCAAGCAGGTCAGCGAACTGGTGCTGGCCGGCTCGCTGCAGCACGCCGAAGAGGCGTTCTCGCAGGCGGCCGACGAACACGGCGACTACGCCGTGGCCGAGGTGCTGTCGACCCTGCCGCCGCAGGTGACCGCGCTGCACCTGGCCGGCTTCGACGGCGCCAAGACCTCGGTCGCGACGCTGCTGGTGCCGCCCAAGGCCTGGGCCGAGAGCCTGGCCTACATGGCCGCCACCTGGCCCGACGACATGATCGAGGACGACCCCGAGCGCATCGCCGAGGGCCTGTTCAACCATGTGCACGGCGTCGTCTACGCCAGCGACGACGAGGACCGCCGCCACGAGCTGCTGCTTGAGGCCTCCGCCACCGACCACGGCGCCACCGTGTTCGCGATCCTGTGGTCGCTGGCGCCGAAGGAAATCATGGAAGTGGCCGGCGAAATCAACCTGAAGGGCCGCTACGTGACCGGCCAGACCTCGTCCGACAGCGACATCGTGCCGCTGGCGGTCGACCTGGCCAAGGCCAGCGAGGACGGCTGGGAGCGTTCGCTGATCGAACTGTTCCCGGAATTCCGCCACAGCGCCGAGATGGCCGACGCCGAGTTCCCGGACGATCCGGACGAAGACCCGGAGTTCCAGCAGCGCGGCACGCGCGAACTGCTGTACCGCCTGCGCAAGCAGGTGCCGTCGACCCGTACCATGCCGCGTCGCAGCACGCGCAAGAGCATGGGCACGGACATCTTCTCGTGAGCGGAGACCGCCAAGCAATGCTGCCTGCAATCGTCATCGAAAAGCCGCCCCGGCTGGTGCGCGCGATCAAGCTGCTCGCCGCCGAGGATCCCGAGGAAGCGGCGATCCTGGCCGACGAGCTCTCGGGGATCACCGCGATGGTGGCCGGGAAGTTCACCAACGACCGCACCGCCGAGGGCATCGGGCGCGCGCTGCTGCTGACCGTCGGCGGCGTGTCGCTGGGCCTGGAAGGCATCATGGAGGAAGAGGGCGAGGAAAAGGACGAGGTCGCGCTCGATATCCTGATCGAGGACGGCGCCGAGTACGTGTTCCAGTCGGGCTTCCGCCTGATCCGCGAACTGGCCGCGCTGCCCGAGGACAGCCTGGTCGGCGAGTACGACCTGGACCCGGTGTATTCCCAGCGCCGCCTGAAGGAGCTGTTCGTCGACCTGTGCACCGCCGACCCTGGCGAAAGCTGGTCCGGCTACGAGCGCTACCTCGGCCAGCTGCGCCAGCGCCAGCAGGTGCAGGCCATCGTCCACGCCGCCCAGTGGCTGCGCCGCAACCACTACGAAGGCCCGGTCGGCGACCCCGACCTGAACGCCGAGGGCGTGATCGCACTGGCGATCATCTTCGCGGTCGAAGGGGGCGGGCGCATCGTCGCGCGCACCGGCCAGAAGGAATTCGAGCGTTTCGTGAAATCGGTACGCAAGAACAATCCCGACTTCGAGGCCGGCTGGACCCAGCTGCTGGAAAAGGTCCCGGCGCCGCACCGCGCGATCATCGCCGAGCGCATTGGCACCTACCGCGAGAGCTGCACCGTGTTGAAGAGCCTGGTCACGAAAGCGCCGATGAAGCAACTCATCGCCGAGCTGGAGAACTACGCCGGTTCGGAGCTGGACGCGGAATACCCGTAGGGTGGACGGCTCCACCCTGGTGCCGGCACCTAAGGAACGCATGCGCCGCCCACGCGTTCAACGGTCGCATGCATCGCCGCGACTCTGCGCCGGCATGGGAATGGTGGGCACCCCGTGCCCACGCGAACGCCCGCAGCCCTGCGGCGCACGTTCCGATGGCAATGCGAACACACCAAGAAGGCATGGAAAGATCAGCCGCCAATCCCGTAAACACACCCTCCCACTCCGCTTCTCCCGCCAGCAGCCCGCGCCGATCTTGCGTATGATGAGCAATCCAGCACCAGGATTCGCCCATGTCTTCACCCGCCATCGCCGCCGGCAGCACTGACTTCAAACGCGTCAACCGCGCCATGGCCTTCGGTGGATTTTCCACCTTCGCACTGCTCTATAGCGTCCAGCCCCTGATGCCGCTGCTGGCGCGCGACTTCGCCCTGACGCCCGCCCAAAGCAGCCTGGCGCTGTCGATCTCCACCGGCCCGCTGGCCCTCGCGCTGCTCATTTCGAGCATCCTGTCCGACCGCTTCGGGCGCAAGCCCCTGATGGCCGCCTCGATGTTCAGCGGCGGCCTGCTTACCCTGCTGGCCGCCTTCACCCATGACTACGTCCAGCTGCTGGCGCTGCGCGGCCTGATGGGCTTCATGCTGGGCGGGATGCCGGCCGTGGCGATGGCCTACCTCAGCGAGGAAATCGAAGGCAGCTCGCTCGGCCTGGCGATGGGCATGTACATCAGCGGCAGCGCCTTCGGCGGCATGTTCGGGCGCGTGCTCGCCTCGGTCATCAGCGACTTTTATTCCTGGCGCGCCGCGCTCGGCATCATGGGCGCGGCCGGCCTGTACGCGGCCTGGGAATTCCGGCGCAGCCTGCCGGCCTCGCGCCGTTTCCGTCCGGGGCAGGGCGGCCTGGCGGGATTGATCGACGGCGCCCGCCGCCACCTGCGCGACCCCGGCCTGCCTTTCCTCTTCCTGCTGGCCTTCCTGCTGATGGGCTCTTTCGTCAGCCTGTACAACTACATCGGCTACCGGCTGCTGGGGCCGGAATTCCACCTGCGCCAGAGCGCCGTCGGCGCGCTCTCGGTGCTCTACCTGCTCGGCATCTTCAGCTCGGTCTGGGCAGGCCGCCTGGCCGACCGGCTGGGGCGGCGCAATGTCCTGTGGCTGGTGATGTCGGTGATGCTGGCGGGGCTGCTGCTCACGCTGGCGGGCAACCTGGCCGCCATCGTCGCCGGCGTCGGCCTGTACACCTTCGGCTTCTTCGCCTCGCATTCGGTCGCCAGCAGCTGGGTCGGCCGGCGCGCCCGTCCCCCGCAGGCGCTGGCGTCCGCCCTGTACCTGTTCTTCTACTACCTGGGCTCGAGCGTGGTCGGCTGGTTTTCGGGCTACATGTGGGAACATTTCGGCTGGCTTGGCGTGGTCGGACTGCTGGGCGCGGTCCTGGTGCTGGCGATGCTGATCGCGCTGCGCCTGCGCGGCCTGGCGCCGCTCGAGCCCACCACGCCCGCGACGCCGTAAGCCGGGCCAGGGATGTCATCAAGGCATGGATGCATCGTGCCTAGCGGCATCTCCAAGACGACCTATTGAGGGCTGGCCTGTCGGAATAGGCAAACCCGGTCGAGTCCCACTATTGTCGCTGGGGTAAGGTGTGCGACAAGCGCAAGCATTTCCGGTCAGCGCTAAAATCAACCGCTCTCTTTCCAAAGGAGGTCATCATGCTGCAAGCAAACGAAATCCAGCAACGCTACAGCCACCTGCAGCAGACCCTCGGCGAAGCCGAGCAGGCCTGCATGGCGTCACAGGATACGCCGCCGGAAATGCGCGACTGTATCCAGCGTATTTCGCGCGAGCTGAAGCAGGCGCGCGATGTGATGCAATCGAACGACGAGGCGCGGATCGTCCAGTGCGTCGACAGCCTGGAAGACATGGGCGACGAGGCCAAGCGCATGAGCCGTTCGATGCCGCAGATGCCGGCGCATCTCGAGGCGATGGTCACCCGCGTGCATGCCGAGCTGTCCGACTTCAAGCACAAGCTGCACTAAAGGCACCTGACGATTCCCCCGAGGACTGTTGCATCGTCTTGCCTTCGGGGTTTTGTCAGGCGCGTCTTCAATCGTGAAGCCCGCGCGGCAGGAGAGGGCCGGGCAGGACGCCTACACCACGCCCTTGCCGCGCAGCGCCGCGATCTCGTCGCCGTTCTTGCCCAGCACATCGCGCAGCACCTCGTCGGTGTGCTCGCCCAGCAGCGGCGGCGCTTTCGCGCTCGTCGCCGGCGTGGCCGACATCTTCATCGGGCTGCGTACCAGCGTCACCTTGCCGGCGCTCGGATGCGGCAGTTCGATCGCCATCTCCCTCGCGCGCACCTGCTCGTTGGCGAAGACTTCGCCGACGTCGTTGATCGGTCCGCAGGGCACGCCCACTTCCTCCAGCATCGCGATCCACTCGTCGCGCCGGCGCGTCGCCACCATCTCGGCCAGCAGCGGCACCAGCACGTCGCGGTTCTGCACGCGCAGCGGGTTGGTCGTGAAGCGCGGGTCGCGCGCCAGTTCTGGACGCCCGCCGGCCTCGACGAACTTCTGGTACTGGCCGTCGTTCCCCGAGGCGACGATGATGTGGCCATCCAGGCAGGCGAAGGTCTGGTAGGGCACGATGTTGGCGTGGGCGTTGCCCCAGCGCTTGGGCGGCTTGCCGCTGTTGAGGTAATTGCTGCCGACGTTGGCCAGCATCGCGACCTGGGTGTCGAGCAGGGCCATGTCGATGTACTGGCCTTCGCCGGTGCGGTCGCGGTGGGTCAGTGCGGCCAGCACGGCGATGGTGGCGTACATGCCGGTCATCAGGTCGGTCAGAGCCACGCCGGCCTTTTGCGGGCCGCCGCCGGGCAGCTCGTCGCGCTCGCCCGTCACCGACATCAGCCCGCCCATGCCCTGGATCAGGAAGTCGTAGCCGGCGCGGTGCGCGTACGGCCCGTCCTGGCCGAAGCCGGTGATCGAGCAGTAGACCAGGTCGGGCTTGACCGCCTTCAGCGATGCGTAGTCCAGGCCGTAGCGCTTCAGGTGCCCGACCTTGAAGTTTTCCAGCACCACGTCCGAATGGCGCGCCAGTTCGCGCACCAGCGCCTGGCCCTCGGGGCTGGCGATATCGACCGTCACCGAGCGCTTGCCGCGGTTGGCCGACAGGTAGTAGGCGGCCTCGCTGGTGTTGTTCCCTGCGGCGTCCTTCGCGTAGGGCGGGCCCCAGGCGCGGGTGTCGTCGCCGCTGCCGGGACGCTCGATCTTGATCACGTCGGCGCCGAGGTCGGCCAGGTTCTGCGAGCACCAGGGGCCGGCCAGCACGCGCGAGAGGTCGAGCACGCGGATATGGCCGAGTGCCTTCGAGGTTCCGGAATCAGTCATGGTGTTTATTTGCCAAGTTCATAGAGCGCCGATTATAGCCGGGTGTGGCGGCTCAGCTGTCCGCCTTGCCCAGCAGCTGGGTCGCGAACGCGTCGCGTTCGCGGTCGACGATGTCGTCGACGACGCGCTCGTCCAGTCCCATCGCTTCGAGCACGAAGGCCGACAGCTGCAGGCTGGCCTCGAGCGTCTCGGGCACGACCACGGTGGCGCCGGCCTGCTTCAGGATGCGCGCGTGCTTCTCGTCGCGCGAGCGCACGAACAGCGGCACCTGCGGGAAGTCGCGCCGGATGCCCTGCACCGCCTGCAGGGCGGAGGCCGGGTGGTCCATCGTCAGCACGATGGCCGGCGCTTCCTCGGCGTGCACGCGCCGCAGCAGCTCGCAGCGCGCGGCGTTGCCGAAGTAGACCGGGACGCCTTGCGCGTGCAGCTTCGAGACCAGCTTGGCGTCGTTCTCGAAGGCGATGTACGCGATGCGCTGGGCATCGAGCAGCCGGGCCAGTTGCTGGCCCACGCGCCCGAAGCCGGCGATGATGATGCGCCCGCGCGCCGACGCCAGCGTCTCTTCGTCGGCGCTCGCCGCCTGCGCATGTTCGCTGCGCTGCGCGCGTTCGCCGATGGCGCGACCCAGGCGCGCCAGCAGCGGCGTGATGAACATCGACAGGCCGACCGCCAGCATGGCGCGCGCGGCCAGGCCGGGTTCGAGCAGTTTGGCCGAGACGGCGAAGCCGATGACGATGAAGGCGAACTCGCCGCCCTGGCCCAGCAGCAGGCCGCCCTCGATGGCCTTGGGCCAGGGCAGGCGGCCGGTGCGGAAGATGAGCGCGATGACCAGCGCCTTGACCAGTACCAGGCCGAGCACCGCGCCGGCCAGCCACAGCGGCGCCTCGACGACCTGGCGCGTGTCCATCTGCATCCCGACGGTCATGAAGAACAGGCCCATGAGCAGGCCCTTGAAGGGCTCGATCATCAGCTCGACCTCGTGCTTGAATTCGGTCTCGGCCAGCAGCAGGCCGGCGATCAGGGCGCCGAGCGCCATCGACAGCCCGGCGGCGGCCGACAGCGCGGCGATGCCGAAGGTGCTCAGCAGGATCAGGGCCATGAAGACGTCGGGCTGGCGGTGGCGCGCGAAGGCCTTGAACAGCGGGTGGATGACGCGCCCGCCGACCAGGTAGATCAGGGCGATGGCGCCGCCGGCCTTGGCCACCGTCACCACGGCCAGCATGAGCGTGCCGTCGCCGCCGCTGTCGCCGCCGGCCAGCGCGCCGATCAGGATCAGGATCGGCACCACCGCCAGGTCCTGCAGCATCAGCACGGCGAAGACGGCCTGGCCGAGCCGGGTGCCGGTGCTGTGCTGCTCGCTCATCAGCTGCATGACGACGGCGGTGGAAGACAGCGACAGCACCAGGCCGAGGATGACTGCGGTCTCGAACGGTGCGTCGAGCAGCAGCAGGATCGCGGCGCCGAGCAGGAGCGCGCTGGCCAGCACCTGGGCCGAACCCGCGCCGAACACCCAGCGCCGCAGCGCCCACAGGCGCGCGGCCGACAGCTCCAGGCCGATCATGAACATCAGGAACAGCACGCCGATCTCGGCCAGCATCGAGACCCCTTCGCCGCTGGGGAAGGTGATCCACCCCAGCCAGGGGAACTCGCCGGCCGACAGCGCCACGCCGAAGGGGCCGAGCAGGGTGCCGACCGCGAGGAAGCCGAGCACCTGGTTGATGCGCAGGCGTTGCAGCGTCGGAATCAGGATGCCGGCGAGGATCAGGAACAGCAGGATTTCGCGCAGGAAGGGGAAGGCGTGTTGCTCTTGCACGGATGGATGCCTTTGCGGTTGTTGACTTGCATTGGCATTTTATAACGGCGGCTCGGCACGCCGGTGGATCGTGCCGGAGGGACGTAGGGTGGGCACTCCGTGCCCACGCGTAAACGATGAACAGACGCAGCGCTACGATGAGCAGACGCAGCGCTTATGGTGAGCAGTCGCGACGTTTTGTAGACGCCGATACGACGCACACGTCACGCGTGGGCACAGGGTGCCCACCCTACGGTCATTGCCCTCTCAGGAACTCTGCATGTGGAAAGCCTCGGCCGGGGTTTCCTCCTGCTGGCGATGGCCGCTGGCCACCGGCTGGCGCGATTCGGCGGTCTTGACCAGTTCCTCGTACTCCGGATCGTCGACGCCGCGCAGTTCGAGGTAGCGGTCGAGCGCATTCTCCAGCTTCGGCAGCAGGATCGCGCGTTCGCTGTGCAGCACGCTGTACGCGGGGCGCGCCGCCGCCAGTTCCATCGCCGTCCCCGGCCGCGCTTCCAGGCTGTCGGTGGCGATGCCGGCCTTTTCGGCCGCCATCTTCGCCAGCGCGTACCAGGTCACGGCGCCGACGTTGTTCAGGTGCCAGATGCCGCTTTCGCGGTCGACCGCCAGGTCGAGGCAGGTATGCACCAGGTCCGGCACATAGGTCGGCGACACCGTCATGTCGTTGGCGGCCACGAAGCGTTCGCCGCGTTCCAGCGCGCCCAGCGCCAGCGTCACGAAGTTGTGCCGGTCCCAGGGGCCGAAGAAGGCGCTGGTGCGCACCACCAGGGCGCCGGGGTGCTTGTCCAGCACGGCGGTTTCCGACTGCGCCTTGCTGCGTCCGTAGACGTTCAGCGGCGACACCGGATCGCTCTCGACGTAGGGGCGGTCGTGGCGGCCGTCGAACACCAGGTCGCTCGAGAAGGTGGTCAGGTGCACGCCGTGGCGGGCGCAGGCCTCGGCCAGGATCGCGGCGCCGACCGTGTTCTCGCGGAAGCAGCGCTCGGCTTCCTGTTCCGCGTCGTCCACGCGCACGTAGCCGCAGGTGTTGATCACGGCCCAGGGCTTGTGGTGGCTGAGTGCCCGGTCCACCGAGGCCGGGTCGGCGATGTCCATGTCGTGGCGCGAGAGCAGCTTGTAGGCCAGGTTGCGTTTCTGGCAGACGCGGGCGAAAGCGCGGCCCAGGGTGCCGGACGCGCCGGTGATCAGGATCGGCGCGGCGCTGGCGCCGTTCAAGCGGTGGCTGGGGGCCGCGATCGAGGCGAGGGCGGCCGGCGTGGCGACCGGCGGGCACAGGAAACGGCCGGGACGGCGCCACCAGCCCTGGCCGCGCAGCACCGGGTTGGTCAGCGGCTGGCCGCTCGCCAGCTCGCGCATCATGCGCGCCAGCGCGGTCGGGCGCGGCAGCGGCGAGCGCACGTCGAACGGGCCGGGTTCGTAGTAGCCGCGGTTCTCGGTGACCAGGCTGTTCCAGTCGAAGGAGCCGAGCAGCGACCAGACCGTGACCGCGCGGAGGTCGACGCCGTTGTCGCGCGCGGTGTGCGCGGCCTGCCAGATCTCCAGCAGCCAGCGCAGCTGGTCTTCGCGGTTGGCGTCGATGTGGGCTTCGGTGATGCTCAGGGGCAGGCGGTAGCGCTCCCAGACTTCGGACAGCAACGGGCCGATGCCGGCGGTCGGCGTGGCCAGCGCGCGCGAGGCTTCGATGTCGGCGCAGGGGATGCCGTCGGCCACGCCGCGGTGGTGCTGCGGGTAGCGCTCGGGACGGTGGTCGAGCCAGCGCTCGCTGGTGACGTAGTAATTGACGCCGATGACGTCCGGCGGGCAGGGGTTGTCGCGGAACCAGAGGATGTCGGCTTCGTCGATGCCGGTGCCGGTCAGGTAGTTCCAGAGCTTGTGTTCGGGGCCAATCATGCCGCACAGCAGGTCCCAGGCCAGCCAGCGGCGCTCGTTGTAGAAGTCGGCCACGTGCGCCAGTTCCGGCGTGCTGTAGGTCTTGCCGAGGTCGTCGGTCTGCACCAGCTTGGCGTTCGGGTTGACCTTGCGGATTGCGCGCATGCACAGCACCACGGCGCGGCATTGCACCAGCAGGGCCTGGATGAAGCTGCGGTCGTCGCGCGCGTGCGGGTACCAGACGCCGTACAGGCCGGCGAAGCGGGCGGTGGTGCAGGGTTCGTTGACCGGGGTGTAGTACTCGAGCCAGGGGTAGCGTGCGGCGACCGCGGCGGCGTACTCGGCCAGGCGCTCGGGGAAGGCCGGGTCGAGCAGGCTGGTGTCGCGCGGGCCGCTGCCGTGGTGGACCAGGCCGGCGATCGGCGTCACGCCGGCTTCACGCAGGGCCGGCAGGCGCTCGTCCGGCCAGCTCCAGTCGGCCTTGTCGACGCCGTCGGGCGCCGTGCGTTCCCAGAGGACGGGGTAGCGAATGGCACGAATGCCGAGCGAGGCAAAACGCTGGACGTCGCAGGCGCGTTCGGCATGACCGTTGCGGTCGAGCTGGCTGAAGTAGTCGTCGCGGACGCGGTTGACGGTGCACTCGAGGCCGCCCCAGAGTTCCAGGGGGCGGGGTTGGCTGTTCGGGCTCGTATTAGTATTCATCATTCACCACTCTTTAAAATTTTGACAACAAAAACTTTTTAGATGGCCGCCGAAACCAAAAGGTTCGGACAGGTTCGACCGGTCCCCCGTGCCCGGTGAGCGAGACGCTTGCCCTGAAGACGGTTGACAGCGGGCCGCCAACCTGCAAACATGCCATCCATGAATTTTCTGAACCCACACTTCTCGTTTTGCACCTGGTGGCGCCGCTGACAGCGCGCGGCCCAGTAGAGAAGATGTGACTCAATGAACGCCGCCTCGATTCAGGTGGCGTTTTCGTTTGCGCGGCAGGATCGAGGCTCAACCCAAGGAAACTCGATGAGCTTGCAAGACACCCCAGCAAACGCGCCAGGCACCCCGGCTCCGGCACACGTGATCCTCACCGGCGACCGTCCGACCGGTCCCCTGCACCTCGGCCACTACGTGGGCAGCCTGCGCAACCGCGTGGCCTACCAGGACCAGTACCGCCAGTTCGTCATGCTCGCCGACGCCCAGGCGCTCACCGACAACATGGACGACACCGGCAAGGTACATCGGAATGTTGTCGAAGTGGCGCTCGATTACCTGGCGGTCGGCATCGATCCGTCGCGCTCCACGATCTTCATCCAGTCCCAGGTTCCGGAACTGGCCGAGTTGACATTTTATTATTTGAACCTCGTGACCGTCGCACGCTTGGAGCGCAACCCGACTGTCAAGACGGAGATCCAGCTGCGCGGTTTCGAGCGCGACATCCCGGCCGGCTTCCTGACTTACCCGGCCAGCCAGGCTTCCGACATCAGCGCCTTCAAGGCGACCCTGGTGCCGGTGGGCGAGGACCAGATCCCGATGATCGAGCAGTGCAACGAGATCGTGCGCCGCATGAACCGCATCGCCAAGCGCGACATCCTGGTCGAGTGCAAGGCCCTGGTGCCGGAAATCGGCCGCCTGCCGGGCATCGACGGCCGCGCCAAGATGAGCAAGTCGCTCGGCAACACGATCAACCTGGGCGACAGCGCCGACCAGATCCGCGCGGCCGTCAAGCAGGTCTACACCGACCCGCTGCATTTGAAGGTGTCCGACCCGGGCCACCTGGAAGGCAACGTCGCCTTCATCTACCTCGACGCCTTCGACCCGGACAAGGAAGCCCTGGCCGAGATGAAGGCCCACTACGTGCGCGGCGGCCTGGGCGACAGCGTCGTCAAGAAGCGCCTCGACACCGTGCTGCAGGACATGCTGGCCCCGATCCGCGCGCGCCGCGAAGAGTACGCCCAGGACAAGGGGCAAGTGCTGGCCATGCTGAAGGAAGGCACGATGAAGGCGCGCGAAGTGGCCGCGCAGACCATGGACGAAGTGCGCCGCGCGCTGGGCTTGTCGTACTTCTGACCTGCTTTTGATTCGTTCGGTACGCTGCCGCTGACCCGGCGCGTTCAACGTTCTCCGATTCGTGTTGCGGATGAACGCAAAGACGTAGGGTGGGCGGCTACACCGCACACATGGCGTACCTCCGCCTTGTGCGCCGCCCACGCGTCGATTGTTATCGATTCCGATGACGTGCCGGATGATCTTGCCGCCGACGATCACCGCGTGGGCGGCGGCCACGCCACGGCGGAGCGCCCACCCGGGGTGAGCCGCCCACCCTACGCCGTATCCCGATACCTCCGGTATCGTCAAACGCTTCCTTGTCGCCCACGCTGGCTGCAGGCATTGTCATGTGACAAGCTGCGCGCATCGATGCCTCAGGGGAGAATCACATGAGTAAAGGTTTGCGCTTGACCGAGCGCTGGCTGACGCGCGCGCTGTGGCTGGTCGCCTTCATCTTCGCCGGCTTCCTGATCGGGCTGGGCGGGAAGATCGTCGAGAACCTGTGGGATGTCGAGGCGCCGCTCACCGTCGAGCAGTTCATGGACCAGGGGCGGGCAGCCGAGGTCAAGGCCCAGCGCGACGCGGCGCAGGAAAAACTCGACGCGGCACGCACCGCACTCGAGCAGGCCGAGCAGAAGCACGCGGTGGCGCGTTCGAACACCCGCTCGGCGCGGGCCAGCTTCGACAACTGGCTGGCCACGCGCCGCGTCACGGCCCGGCCCGACCAGGACCGCGAGCTGGTCGCCCGCACCGAGGCGCTCGACGCGCTCGAATCCGAAGAGCGCAAGGCCCTGTCCGCGGTCGAGACCCAGGAGCAGGCCATGCTCGACGCCAGCCAGCAGGCGCAGCAAGCGCGCTCGCGCTGGGAAGCGCTGGAGCGGCCGGCCGTGCAGGCGCACGCGCAAGCGCTGCGCGCCAAGGAATTACGGGTATTTCTCTACCGGCTGGCGCTGACCCTGCCGCTGCTGGTTGTCGCCGGCTGGCTGTTCGCCCACAAGCGCAAGAGCAGCTGGTGGCCCTTCGCCTGGGGGTTCATCTTCTTCGCGCTGTTCGCCTTCTTCTTCGAGCTGGTGCCTTACCTGCCCAGCTACGGCGGCTACGTGCGCTACGTGGTCGGCATCGTCGTCACGGTCGTGGTCGGCCGTCATGCGATCCTGTCGTTGCAGCGCTACCTGGCGCGGCAAAAGCAGAGCGAGGCGTTGCCCGACGCCGAGCGGCGCCAGACCATGCGCTACGACCTGGCCCTGGCGCGGCTGGGGAAGAGCGTCTGCCCGGGCTGCGAGCGGGCGGTCGACCTCAAGGACACGGCGATCGACTACTGCCCGCATTGCGGCATCGGCCTGTTCGACCGCTGCGGCGGCTGCGCCACGCGCAAGAACGCGTTCGCGCGGTTCTGCTTTAGTTGCGGAACCGCCGCGAACACCACGTTGGCAGACTAGCTCAATCCTGCAGGTCGGCCGGCACCTTGCCGCCGTTCTCGGCCAGCTTCTTCATGACCTGCTTGTGCAGCCAGATGTTCATCGCGGCCGAGTCGCTGGTGTCGCCGGTGTAATGCAGTTCGGCGGCCAGCTCCTTGCGCGCCTGCAGGCTGGAGTCGAGGTCGAGCAGCTTGAGCAGGTCGACGATCGAGGTGCGCCAGTTCAGCTGTTGTCCCGAGGCCTTCTGCTTGTTGGTCAGGATTTCCTCGACGTCCACCTGCTGGTTCAGGGTGGTGGCCGGGGCGGCGGCGGCCGGCGCCGACGGCGCCGGATTCGGGGCGGCCTGGCCAGCCGGTTGGGCCGGCGCGGCGGTCGGCGCGGTCGCTTGCGGCGCTGCCTGCCCGGCCGGCGCCGGTGCGGATTTCTGCGGGAAGATCTTGTGGAAGATGTTGCTTAGCATGCCCATGTCTTTCTCCTTTTCTGGGGTTGGATTGCGGCGCTGGATGCCCTGCGCCATGGCGCCGAGCGCGACGGCGAGCGCGGTGGCGCCGATTGCCTTGACGGCGGTCGGATGCTCGGCATAGAACTCGCCCATGCGGTCGAGGATGCCCGGGTTTTCCTGCTGCGCCTTCTCGGCGATTTCCTTTACCTGCTCAGGCGACACTTGCGAGGCCTGTTCCGGCGTCACGCGGCCGCCCGCATTCCCGCCAAACAAACCGCCCAGCTTGCCCATCAGGCCGGGACCGGCGCCGGCGATCAGCTGGTTGAGCATGCCGGCGCGCTGGTCCGGGTTGCTGTTGCCGAACATCTGGGCCAGCATCTGCGGGAAGGGCGGCGTCTGGTCGGAACGCAGGGCCTGGATCACGCCCTGCGCGAGCGTTTCGCGCGGCGCGGCCTGGGCGGCGCGGTCGAAGTCATCGGACGCCTGCGCCGGGTTGGCGGCGCCACCGCCCAGATATTGGCCAAGCAAATTCCCTAAATCAAAACCCATGTGACCTCCTGCTTGAATGACGTTGAAAGGGGAGGGTAGGACGTCCACGGCCGGGTTTCGGTACGGTGGCGAACGCACGACATATAAAATGTTTAAGACGCTGCCTGCTGGTAATGTCTGGCTTGCCGCGCTAAGCTGGTGCGATGCCGTATTTGCCCATCCTTGCCTTTGCCTGCGTCTACGTCGGGGCGACCCTTGCCTGGGACCTGCCGCCCCTGGTCGGGGTGGCCTACGTCGTCACCAGCCTGACCTGCTTCGTCGCCTATGCCCTCGACAAGTCGGCCGCGCGGCACGGCGGCTGGCGCACGCCCGAACGCACCTTGCTGGTGCTGGGCCTGGTCGGCGGCTGGCCGGGCGCCTTGCTGGCCCAGCAATGGCTGCGCCACAAGTCGTCCAAGCGTGCGTTTCGCCGGATGTTCTGGACGACCGTGGCGGCCAACGTGGGCGGCTTCGTCTACGTCTCCGCGCGTCTGGCGGCCCCTGCATGAATCCGTCCGGGACCTGGCGCTATCCCCGTGTGCTGGCCCATCGTGGCGGCGGCACGCTGGCGCCGGAGAACACCATGGCCGGGCTGGTTGAAGGCATGCGGCGCGGCTTTCGCGCCATCGAATACGACGTCATGCTGGCGCGCGACGGCGTGCCGGTGGTGATGCACGACCCCTTCCTCGGGCGCACCGTGGCCGGTTCGGGCAACGTCTTCGACTACGATGCCCTCGAGTTGGCGGCGATGGACGCCGGCAGCTGGTTCGCGCGCCGCTACGACGGCGAGCCGGTGCCGCTGTTCGTCGAGTTCGCCCAGTTCTGCAAGGCCCACGGCGTCTGGCAGAACATGGAGATCAAGCCCGCGCCCGGCTACGAGATCGAGACCGGCGGCACGGTGGCGCGCATCGCGGCAAGCATGTTTGCCGATGAGATCGCGGCCGGGCGGTGGGAAGCGGTGCCGCTGCTGTCCTCGTTCAGCGAGCTGGCGCTGGCATCGGCGCGCGAGGTGGCCCCGCTGGTGCCGCGCGCGCTCCTGATGAGCGAACTGCCACCCGACTGGGAGCGCCGCGCCCACGCGGTGGAGGCGGTGGCGATCCATGTCAATCATCGGCACCTGACGCCGGCGCTGGCGCAGGCGGTAAGGGCGGCCGGGTTCGGGCTGTTCTGCTATACGGTCGACGAGCCGGCGCGGGCGCGCGAGCTGCTGGGGTGGGGCGTGGAGGCGTTCTGTACCGACCGGATCGACCTGATTTCTCCAGATTTTTCGTAGGGTGGGCACCTGTGCCCACGCGGTCTCATCGGGTGATCAGCGGCGCCTTTGAAGAAAACCCGTTCATGCGCGCGTGGGGCTGTTGCCTGTGCCGTTATCGGTAATTTGAATCCGCGTGGGCACGAGTGCCCACCCTACGGAACACGCCTTGGACTGGCGGAGACAAAACCCGCTGGTTTTCGTAGGGTGGGCACCTGTGCCCACGCGGTCTCACCGGGTGATCAGCGGCGCCTTTGAAGAAAACCCGTTCATGCGCGCGTGGGGCTGTT
>NZ_DAMCPG010000054.1:0-362 GCF_032106685.1 Massilia sp. | reverse complement strand
CCTGTGCCGTTATCGGTAATTTGAATCCGCGTGGGCACGAGTGCCCACCCTACGGGAAAGGCAGCGGACTGTCGGAGAGAAACAGCAGCGGGTTTTGTAGGGTGGGCTCTTGAGCCCACGCGGTCTTACGCTGCGATCAATCGGCGTCTTCGAGAAAAGTGCGTGCTTACGCACATGGGGCTGTTGCCTGTGCCGTTATCGGTATCCCGA
Organism: Massilia sp.; assembly: GCF_032106685.1. GTDB lineage: Bacteria > Pseudomonadota > Gammaproteobacteria > Burkholderiales > Burkholderiaceae_D > Telluria. Next base: position 152 of record NZ_DAMCPG010000054.1, on the reverse strand, counting down.
ATCCGCGTGGGGTCATTGATGCCAGTGGCATCAATGACGAGCCCACCCTACGGGACATGCTATCGACTGACGGTGACAAAACCCGCTAACGGACGTGCGCACCGCGCGTTAATAAGTCACCAGTGACTGATATAATCGTTGCTTTATATACC
>NZ_DAMCPG010000053.1:0-29186 GCF_032106685.1 Massilia sp. | reverse complement strand
CAACCAGTGTGAAAGTAGGTTATCGTCAGGCTAGTTAATTAGTAGTAAGCAAAAACCCCGTCGAGTTGATACTCGCCGGGGTTTTTTGCTTTGGGGGTGCGGTTTTCTCTTCTGCTCGAAGGCCTAGCGCCCGGCAGGGGAGGTAGCTGAACCAGTCGGCCATCGCGACTTGACGGCAAGCCAGGGCGGGATCACCACGCCGAGCTTGCGGCTTAAAGTTACCCCAGCGTCGCCGTCCAGATCCGGCTGTCGCCAAGACGAAGGCGCGCCACGCCAACGACGTCAGGCGGCCTGCTGTTAAACGTAACTAACCAACAGATGGATCGCCGACCACTGGGACATATTCGAGGACACCGACTACGAACACACCCGGACACGCTGGGCAGCCTCCAGGATGAGGGCGGCCAGCCTGCCGTCCAGCAGCATGCGCGCTTACGCTGCCCTCGCTGCCTTCGCTGCTCGCGCCGCCTTCGCTGTCTTCGCTGCCCGCCCTCGCTACCATCTTTGCGCTCTCGAACCGCGCCAGTGCTTGCGACGTCTGAGGGCGATCGTTCATGCTGAATCTTGCGCATCCTGGGCGTGGCCCCGGACGCACCGGTGGCCGACATCATCGCGCCGCCGGTGGACGACGAAGAGAATGAAGGAACGGCGGGCGCGGCGGCGTCGTGAACGGCGGCGGGCGCATAGGGCAAGCGGAAGCGTCCGGTAAAATGCGGAGGTAACGGTCGCGTCCACGGAGTCCCCTTGCAGTCTGCCTTCAAGCCCTTGCTGCGCGCAGCGGTGTTCTACCTGCTTTCGGTGCTGGCGATCGCGGTCGTGCTTGTGACCGGCAACTACCTCGTCGAGGGCATCCGCGGCGCGCTGTCCGCGCGCGACAAGCTCCAGGCGGTCGCCTCCGTGCACGACGAGCTGCTGCGTTACCGCGACGCGCGCGCGAGCGCCGTCGTGGACCGACTGGCCGCAGCACGCAAGCTGCCGTTGGCCGCCGTCGACGCGCGCATCCGCACCGTGGGCGACGCATTGCGCTCGGCCGTACCGGAGGACGAGGACGCGCTCACCGGGCTGTTCAAAGGCGGTCCCGGGGAATACGCGCAGCAGCTGGCAGGGCGCTACAAGCAGCGCCTGGACAGGGAATTGCTGGCCCAGGAGCTCGCCTACCTCCAGCAACTGCGCGCCCACCTCGTCGCCCTCGACAAGCAGGCGCTGGCCATCCGCGAACGGCAGCGGCTGCTCGAGCGGCACCGCGCCGTGCATGCGCGGCTGATGGCAAAGCGCGCGGAGCAATCCCGGCTCGGCCCGATCGATGCCTTGCGCATGCAATACCCCTGGGCGCGCGGCCCGGCACTCGACCGCCTGGCGCGCGACATCGCCGCGCTGACGGCCGAGAACGCCCGCGCGGCCGCCGCCTACCGTGCCCAGGACGCGGCCCTGCGGCGCCTGCCCGCCGCGCAAGGGCTGCGCGACTTTGCGCTCGACTGGCAGGGGCTGGAGCGGGTGCTGCTGCCGCTCGAGGAGCAGCTCGCCGAGGCCCGGCTTGCGGTAGCGCGCGATCCGCTCGCGCGCCTGGCCGCGCCCCTGCTGCGGGCGCTGCCGCTGGCCTGCGCCATTCTCGTCCTGTGCCTGGCCGGCCGCGCCGGCATCCGCGCCTTCTTCTATTTTGTGCTCGCCCCGCTGGCCACCCGCGCGGCCCCGGTGCGGCTCGACCAGGCGAGGCAGGCGGGGCAGGCAGGGCAGGGCGGCGCGGTGCTGGAACTGCTGTCGCCCTCGGCCGTCTCGCAGGCGATCGCGCTGGCGCCGCACGAGGAACTCCTGGTGCTGCCGCACTACCTGCAAAGCGTCCCGGTCGCGGCCGGCAAGTCCACGCGCTGGCTGATCCGGGGCCGCTGGTGGGCCAGCCTGGTCTCGGGCATGGCCTTGCTCACCTGCGTGCGCACCCGCAGCGTGGACGACCCGGTGGTGCTGTCCAGCAGCGACGACGGCTTGAGCGAGATCGCCATCGTCCGCATCCCGGCGGGGCGGGCGCTGGCGCTGCATCCGCGCGCCCTGGTCGGGCTGGTGGCCGACGCCGGGACGCCGCCCGACATCCGCTGGCACTGGCGGCTGGACAGCCTGCACGCCTGGCTGACGCTGCAGCTGCGCTTTTTCGTGCTGCGTGGTCCGCTGACGCTCGCGGTGCAAGGCACGCGCGGCGTCCGGGTCCAGCCGGCGCGCGGCGTGCACGCCAGCCGCCAGGCCGCGACCCTGGGCTTTTCGACCGACGTCGCCTACTCGACCGTGCGCAGCGCGCCGTTTCTTCCCTACCTGCGCGGCCAGAACGCGCTGCTGAACGACCGGTTCGAGGGCAGCGACGGCATCTACCTGTACGACGAGACCCCGCGGGCCGGGCGCAAGGCGGGACGCGTCGGCCGCGGCCTGGAAGGCATTACCGACACGCTATTGAAGCTGTTCGGATACTGAGCCGGCTGCTGCGCCCCGGCTGCAACAAGTCGCGCCTGCTCGCCCCATAGGGATGTTATTTGCAGATCAATATTGTTATAGTTCAGTAACTTTCTGGACGAAAACATGAACCGACTGACAGCTGTTTTCCTTTTCTGCGCCGCGCTGCTCGCGCCGGCCGCCTCCGCGCAGCCCCTCAGCCTCGAGGAATTGATCGATGCCTCCGGCATGACGGTGGCGACCTTGTCGCCGGACGGGCGCCACATCGCCGCGATTCTCTTCGACGGCATCAACCACGGCCTGATCCTGGTCGATACCGACACCCTGGCGGTCAAGAAGCTGCGGAGGGCGCCCGGTTCTCGAAAGGCCACTGGAGCTACCTGAAAGCGCCGCGCGGCGTGATCTGGGCCGACAACGACGTGCTCGCGGTGAATCTCGGCTACGACGCGGAGTCGATGGACCTCGACGGCAAGAAGCTGCGCACGCTGGGAGAAAAGGTCGTCCGGCGCGTCGGCTTCGGCGCCGCAAGCGGCGAGGTCATCGTCGTGAAAGACGCGAGGAACAACAAGATCGCCCGGTGCAAGGCCCGCACGGCCGAGTGCACGCCGCTCTGGCATCCGCCCGGCGAACCGCTGCGCTACGCCTTCGACAAGCAAGGCAACCTGCGCGCGGTCACGCTGTTGAACTCCGGCTTGTTCAAGGACGCCTCGACGGTCTCGAACTGGTACCGGCCGGCGGACAAGCCCACCTGGACCAAGCTCGCGGAATTCGGGGTCGATGAAGACTACTGGGTGCCCGCCTACGCGCCGGACGAGCCGGACACGCTGGTGATCTCTTCGCGCCAGGGACGCGACACCCGCGCGCTCTTCGGTTACGACACCGTCGAACGCCGCCAGACCGAGCTGCTGGCCGGTCATCCGACCCAGGACATCCTGTCCTACGACGGCATCGAGCAGCCCGCGTTCGACTACGTCGCCACCGCCGGCATGCGGCGCGAGCAGGTCTGGTTCGATCCCGCCTGGGCCGCGATGCAGGAGCAGGTCGACGTGCTGCTGCCGGGCCGGGTGAACGTGATGTCGGGCGATCCGCGCCGCGGCGTCCTGGTGCTCTCCTACGGGGACGTGGACCCGGGCACCTGGTATTACTTCGATATCGCGAAGAAGTCGCTGGTCATGGTCGGCAAGACCCGGTCCTCGGTCGATCCGGCGAAGATGCGCCCGATGGAGGTGATGTCGTACAAGGCGGCCGATGGCCTGACGATTCCGGCTTACCTGACCCGTCCCGCCGCGGCGGCGGCCTCGGCGTCGCCCGCGCCCATGATCGTGCTGATCCACGGCGGCCCCATCGCGCGCGACCACTGGGGCTGGGACGCCGAGGTGCAGTTGCTGGCCAACCGCGGCTATCTTGTCTTCCAGCCCCAGTTCAGGGGATCGAGCGGCTTCGGGCGCCGGTTCGAGGAAGCGGGTTACGGCGAATGGGGCAAGGCCATGCAGGACGACATCACGGACGGCGTGCGCCACCTGGTCGCCCAGGGGATCGCCGATCCGCAACGCATCTGCATCGTCGGCGGCAGCTACGGCGGCTACGCCGCCTTGTGGGGGCTGGTGAAGACGCCGGAGCTGTACCGCTGCGGGATCAGCTTCGCGGGCGTCACCGACATCGGCGACTTCTTCTCCAACTGGAACGATATTCGATTCAACAAGGCCAGCCGCCAGCGGATGAAGCGCCACATCGGCGACAGCAGCATGAGCGCGACGCTCTTCGATCCGGTGTCGCCGCTCAAGCATGCCGCCAGGATCAAGGCGCCGGTGCTGCTGATGCACGGCAGGGAAGACGAGCGGGTGCCGATTGCCCACGGCCGCCGGATGCGCAACGCCCTCGAGGCCAACGGCAAAACGGTAAGCTGGGTGGTCTTCAACGAAGAAGGACATGGCCTGCATTACCAGCGCAGCCAGGTCGCGTACTTCGAGGCCATGCTCGACTTCCTCGGCAAGCATCTTCCGGTCGCAGCCCCTGCGGCAGCTCCGCCCGCGGCGACTGTGCTAGAGTAAGCAGCTTGCCGGGTTGCATCACGCGTAACCCATTCCCGCGCCAAGGTGGCGCTGCCCGCAAGGGCGCCCACCTTCACGCTCAACTTCACCGTCAGAGAAATCATGAGTAACAACACCGCCAGCCCCGAATTCTGGCAGCGCGTCGACGCCGTCATTAACCTGGTCAACGACCAGTCCGAGGCGACCTCGCCGAGCGAAGCCGGCGCCTCCGCCCTGTTCGCCTCGGCCCGCTTCAACGCCTTCCTGCTGGCGCAAAGCACCGGCAGCGCAGAGAACATGGCGCTCGAAAAAGAGCGCGCACTCGAGTATTTCACGGGCCAGTTCCGCGAGATGATGGTCGCGAACATCGACAATTTCATCGAGAACTACGCGCAGTTCATGCAGCCGAACCCGCAGTAAGAAGCACGCCAGTCCATCCGGGCGGGCAAGCCGCCGGTTTGCGCGAGAGACGGCCGGTACGGGCAAACCGTACCGGCCGTTGCTCATTCAAACCAGGAAAAGCCGTCGCGCGCCAGCAGCGCGAACGAGGCCGCCGGGCCCCAGGAGCCGGCCGCGTACTGCTGCGGCTTCTCGCCCAGCGTCTTCCAGCCCTCGATGATCGGGTCGGCCCATTCCCAGGCCGCTTCCAGTTCGTCGCGGCGCATGAAGTGGGTCAGGCGGCCGCGCACCACGTCGATCAGGAGGCGCTCGTAGGCTTCGGCGCGGCGCTGCTGGAAGGCCGACTGCAGGTCGAGGTTGAGCGCCACCTGCTGCATCTGCACGCCGCTGCCGGGCTGCTTGGCCATGATCTGCAGCTTGATCGCTTCTTCCGGCTGCAGCTCGATCACCAGGCGGTTGGTGACGCCGACCGGGTTTTCCGGGAACAGCGGGAAGGGGGGATTGGCGAATTCGATCACGATGCGCGAGGAGCGGCGCGCCATGCGCTTGCCGGTGCGCAGGTAGAACGGCACCTTCGACCAGCGCCAGGTGTCGATGTGGGCGCGCAGGGCAACGAAGGTCTCGGTGCGCGAATCCGGCGGCACGTTGGCCTCTTCCAGGTAGCCCTGCACCTCTTCGCCGCCCGAGACGCCGTGGCTGTACTGGCCGCGCACGGTGTCGCGCGCGATGTCGGCCAGGCTGAAGCGGCGCAGCGAGCGCAGCACCTTCAGCTTCTCGTCGCGCACCGCGTCCGGCGAGAGCGAGGTCGGCGGCTCCATCGCCACAATGCACAGCAGTTGCAGCAGGTGGTTCTGGACCATGTCGCGCATCGCGCCGGTGCCGTCGTAGAAGCCGGCGCGGCTGCCGACGCCCACTTCCTCGGCCACCGTGATCTGCACGCTCGAGATGTTCGGCGCGCGCCAGATCGGTTCCAGGATCGAGTTCCCGAAGCGCAGCACGATCAGGTTCTGCACCGTCTCCTTGCCCAGGTAGTGGTCGATGCGGTAGATCTGCGACTCGGCGAAATGCCGGCCGACCGCCTCGTTGATCTCCACCGCCGACGCCAGGTCGCGGCCCAGCGGCTTTTCCAGCACCACGCGCGCGTGCTTGTCGACCAGGCCGGCGGCGGACAGCTTGTCGCAGATGGTGGTGAACAGCGAGGGCGCGGTGGCGAGGTAGAACACGCGCTGGGCGCCGGCGCGCGAGGCATCGGCCAGGGCGTCGAAGCTGGGCGCGGCCTGGACGTCCAGGCGCACGTACTCGAGCAGGTTCAGGAAGCCGTTCCAGGTGTTCTCGTTGAAGTTCTCGCCGGTGATGAAGGGACGCGAATGCGCGCTGACGTGGGCCAGGTAGGCCGCGCGCTCGAGCTCCTGGCGGCCGGTCGAGAGGATGCGCGTCGCGCCCGGCAGGTTGCCGTGCAGGTAGGCCATGTACAGCGCGGGCAGCAGCTTGCGCATCGCAAGGTCGCCCATGCCGCCAAAGATGACCATGTCGAGAGGAAGTTCGGTGTCGGGAGCTGGAGTAGGCGTCATGTGCTTTCGTCGGTGTGAAGGGCCGGGCTGTCGGGCAGGTCCGGCCTGTTTGGCAATTCGCTTAGCATATCACTTGATCGGGGGCGCCATCGGAACGGTGCCGCCGGCGGCGCTGCCGGCGCCTGTACCTTCGCCCTTGTACCGTATCGCCTCGATCACCAGCCCCAGCGCCCGCGACGACTGCCTGCGGCTCGGGTAGTAGGCGAACAGGCCGGGAAAGCGCGGGCACCAGTCGCGCATCACGCTCACCAGGCGGCCCTGCGCGACGTGGGGCGCGGTCATCTCCTCGGGCAGGAAGCCGATGCCGCAGCCGCTCAACGCCACCCGCAGGATGTGGGGCGCGGTATTGCAGACCACCTGGCCGCGCACGCGCAGCTCCAGCGGGCGCCCCTCGTGCTCGAGCTCCCAGGCATACAGGCCGCCGCTGCTGGCCAGGCGCAGCGCGATGCAGTTGTGCTTCATGAGGTCTTGCGGCGTGGCGGGGGCCGGCCGCCCGGCGAAGTAGCCGGGCGCGGCGACGATCGACATCGGCATGTCGCGCGTCAGGCGCACCGCGATCATGTCCTTTTCGACCTGGTCGCCGTAGCGCACGCCGATGTCGAAGCGCTCGGCGGCGATGTCGACCAGGCGGTAGTCGGAACTGAGCTCGACGTGCAGGTCGGGGTAGAGCGGCAGCAGGGGCGCCAGGCGCGGCCACAGCAGGGTGTCGATCACGTGGTCGATGGCGGTGATGCGGATGGTGCCTGCCGGCTTGGCGCCGAGGTCGCTCACCGCCGCGATTTCGGCGTCGATCTCGTCCAGGCGCGGCCCGACGTTCTGCAGCAGGCGCTCGCCGGCCTCGGTCGGCGAGACGCTGCGCGTGGTGCGGGTCAGGAGGCGCACGCCCAGGCGTTCCTCGAGGCCGCGGATGATGTGGCTCAGCGCCGATTGCGTCATGCCGAGCTTGCCGGCGGCGCGCGTGAAGCTGCGCTCGCGCGCGACGGCAAGGAAGACCAGGATGTCGTTGATGTTGTCACGGGCCATGGAGATGGGTCTCGAGAATGGGAAGCGGCCGACGCGGTTCGGCGGGAGCGTTTATCATACAGTTTATGACGCAGCGTACCGAATCGGCGCGTCGATTCATGATGCCAGCTCATAAGGGCATGCAATTTCACCCTCGTTCCGCATGCCTTTTTGCCAGTACCATCTTCCCTGTCCCGACCTCGCGCTTGCTGACGCCAAGCCCGCGCCAGGTCAGCACCAGCAACCATCCAAAGGAATCCAATGACCATCAAAGCCTACGGCGCCCATGCCGGCGACCAGCCCCTCGTTTCCCTCGACATCACCCGCCGCGACGTCGGCGCCCACGACGTCCGGATCGACATTGCCTATTGCGGCGTCTGCCACTCCGACCTGCACCAGGTGCGCGGCGAATGGGCCGGCACCCTGTACCCGTGCGTGCCGGGCCACGAGATCGTCGGCCGCGTCGCCGCCGTCGGCGCCCACGTCAGCCGCCACAAGGTCGGCGACCTGGTCGGCGTCGGCTGCATGGTCGACAGCTGCCAGGGTTGCGCCGACTGCGAGGAGGGCCTGGAACAGTATTGCGACGCCATGGTCGGCACCTACAACGGCCCCACCGCCGACGCTCCCGGACACACCCTGGGCGGCTACTCGCAGCAGATCGTGGTGCACGAGCGCTTCGTGCTGCGCGTGAGCCACGCCGAGGACCACCTGGCCGCCGTCGCGCCGCTGCTGTGCGCCGGCATCACCACCTGGTCGCCGCTGCGCCACTGGAACGCCGGTCCCGGCAAGCGCGTCGGCGTCGTCGGCATCGGCGGCCTGGGCCACATGGGCATCAAGCTGGCCCGTGCGCTGGGCGCCCACGTGGTCGCCTTCACCACCTCGGAATCGAAGCGCCAGGATGCGCTGACGCTCGGCGCCCACGAAGTCGTGGTCTCGCGCGACCCGGGCGCCATGGCCGAGCAGGCGAAATCGCTCGACCTGATCGTCAACACGGTGGCCGCGCCGCACGACCTCGACGCCTTCCTGCACCTGCTCAAGCGCGACGGCATCATGGTGCTGGTCGGCGCGCCGTCCACACCGCACCCGTCGCCCCAGGTGTTCAACCTGATCATGAAGCGCCGCGCGCTGGCCGGCTCGATGATCGGCGGGATTCCGGAAACCCAGGAAATGCTCGACTTCTGCGCCCAGCACGGCATCGTCGCCGACATCGAGATGATCCGGGCCGACGAGATCAACGCGGCCTACGAGCGCATGCTCAAGGGCGACGTCAAGTACCGCTTCGTGATCGACAGCGCGACCCTGGCCGGCTGATCGGGAAAGGCCGTACCGTTTCATGGAACTGCGTCTTTCCAACGACGATACTGTCGCCCCGTTTGAAGCCAAGCCGGCGGCCTGGGGCGCCGTCTTCGCGCTCTCGCTCGGTGCTTTCGCCCTGGTCGCGTCCGAGTTCATGCCGGTCAGCCTGCTCACGCCGGTGGCCGGGGAACTCGGCATCAGCGAAGGGCAGGCCGGCCTGGCGATCTCGGTCTCGGGCGCCTTTGCCCTCTTCACCAGCCTGTTCATCGCGCCGCTGGCCGGACGGCTCGACCGCAAGGTCCTGCTGCTGGGCCTGACCCTGATGATGATCGTCTCGAGCACCATCGCGGCCTTCGCGCCGAACTACACGCTGTTCATGGTCGGCCGCGCCTTCATCGGCGTGGCCATCGGCGGCTTCTGGTCGATGTCGGCGGCCACGGCGATGCGCCTGGTGCCGGCCGAGAAGGTGCCGCGCGCGCTGGCCATCCTGAACGGCGGCAATGCATTGGCCACCGTGGTGGCGGCGCCGCTGGGCAGTTACCTGGGTGGCGTGATCGGCTGGCGCGGGGCCTTCTTCTGCCTGGTGCCGGTGGCGGCGCTGGCCTTCGGCTGGAAGTGGCTGGCCTTGCCCGCCATGCGCCCGGAGGGCGGGCAGGGCGTGGGCGCCGTGTTCAGGCTGCTCGGGCGGCCGGCGATCGCGCTCGGCATGGCGGGCGTCAGCCTGCTGTTCATGGGCCAGTTCGCGCTGTTCACCTACCTGCGCCCCTTCCTGGAAACCGTGACCCATGCCGGCGTCACGACCCTGTCGCTGCTGCTGCTCCTGGTCGGCGTCGCCGGCTTCGTCGGCACCTCGCTGATCGGCCTGTTCCTGAAAACGCAGCTGTACCGCACCCTGGTCGTCATGCCGCTGGCGATGGCGGCGCTGGCCGTGGCCCTGATGCTGGTCGGGGATTCTGTCGGCATGACCGCCGTCGTGCTTTGCCTGTGGGGGCTGGTCGCCACCGCCGCGCCGGTGGGCTGGTGGACCTGGCTCGCGCACAGCCTGCCGCGGGAAGCCGAAGCCGGCGGCGGCCTGATGGTGGCCGTGGTCCAGCTGGCGATCGCGTCCGGCGCCACCCTGGGCGGCCTGCTGTTCGACAGCCGCGGCTACGTGGCCAGCTTCAGCCTGAGCGCGGCGATCCTGGCGGCTGGCGCGCTGTTCGCGGCGCTGGCGGCGCGAACAGCGCGTGGTCAGGCCCGGTAGGCATCGTCGACGCCATGGGCTAGCGCGCCAACCAGGAAGCCACGATGTATGGATATTGCTTTGTCGTAGTATCGAGCAGGCGAGGGTAGACGGGCGCGATTGCGCCTTGCCTCGCCGGCGCGGCGAACCTTGACGGCGCCGCCGGTCGCGCGTTTTTGATACAGGAGCTTGCCATGCCAAACAAACGCTCATTCATCGGTACGCTGGTTGCGATTGCCTGGTCCTTCGTCGGCCTGCGCCGCAAGAAGGATTTCGACGTCGATGCCGACGGCGCGTTCAATCCGGTGTACGTGATTGTCGCGGCGCTGCTCGGCGTGGCCGTCTTCATCGGCTTGCTCCGCCTGGCCGTGCACCTCGCGCTCTCCTGACCCGGACGGCTCGATCGCCCCATGGGATTCCAATTGAACGACACCCTGGCCGCCTGGCTCGATGCGCATGCCGAGGCGCTCGATGCCGAAACACGCGGCGGCGAAGACCTGCTGCAGGTGCTGGCGCGAGCAGGCCTGCTGCGCACCGGCGTGCCCACCGAGTGCGGCGGCACCGGCGCAACGCCCAGCGCCGCGATCGCGGTCGTGGCGGAACTGGCCGGGCATTCGCTCAGCGCCGCTTTCGTCTACTGGGCCCAACGCGCCGTGATCGAATGCCTGCTGAAGAGCCCCGAGCGTCATCCGGCACGCGCTCTCCTGCCGCGCCTGCTGGACGGTACGCTGGCCGGCGCCCCCGGCTTGTCCAATGCCATGCGGGCGCTGACCGGCTTCGATCGCCTGCAGATCCACCACACCCCGGACGGACTTGCCGGCACGGTAGCCTGGGCCACCAACCTGCACCCGGAAGGCGTCATCGTCTTGGTCGCGGCCGACGCTGCCGGTGGCCATCCGGCCGTGTATGCGATTCCGGGCGCCGCGCAAGGCGTCGGGATGCATCCGCATGCCGACCTGGCCGGCCTGCGCGGAACCCGGACCGGTTCCGTTCGGCTCGACCGGGTGCCCGTTACCGACGATTGGCTGCTCGCCCGGGATGCGACAAGCTTCCTCCCCAGGCTGCGCCCCGTCTTCATCGCCTTGCAGTGCGGATGGGGGCTCGGCCTGGCGCGCGCTTGCCTGCGCTCGGCGCGCGGCGCGATCGGCGCGTCGCCCTCGATCCTGCTGCCCGAGATCGAACAGCTGGAACGGGCGCTCGAAATTTACTGGTCCGCGCTGGCGGAGCGCATCGATGGCGACGCCTTCAGCGGGCGCGCCGCCGACCTGTTCGCGGCGCGCCGCGAGATGGTCGACCTGGCGGCCAGCGCCAGCGACCTGGAACTGCAGGCGCTCGGCAGCCGGGCCTATTCGCGCTCGACCGGCCAGGCATGCATGCGCCGCCGGCGCGAAGCGGCTTTTCTTGCTGTCGTTACACCGAGCATGGTGCAATTGAAAACGGAGCTGGCTAGGTTGCGCGAGCAGGCGCCGGCGCACGCGCCTGCGCCGGCGCCGGTTCCCAGCGCTCCGGCGCCAGCACGTGCGACTTCACCGGCTCCTGCACGAAGTGCGGCGAAGTCAGCTGCACGCCGTTCAGGTTGAAGACGTCGACGATGCGCCCGTGCAGGTGGCTGCGCACGGCGACGTGCTCGCGCGGCGACGCGGCGCGGGCCTGGGCCACCAGCCGGTATTCGATGTAGAAGTCCGACAGCGCGGTCTGGGCGACGAAGGGCGCCGGCTCCGCCAGCACGCCTTCGGTCTCGCGCGCCGCCTGCAGCAGCATCGCGTGCACCTGGCGCCACGGCGTGTCGTAGCCGATCGCCACCGCCGCCTCCAGCGTGAAGTCGGCGCCGCCGCCGGCGCGCGAATAGTTCTTCGTCGTATTCGACAGCACCAGCGCGTTCGGCAGCGCGATCTCGGCGCCCAGCCCGGTGCGCAGGCGCGTCTCGAACATCCCCAGTTCCACCACCGTGCCCTCGGCCTCGCCGATGCGCACGTATTCGCCCTTGCGCAGGGTGCGGGTGTACATCAGGATCAGGCCAGAGGCGCCTTGCGCCACCAGGCTCGATCCGCCGATCGAGACCATCAGGCCGGCCAGCACGGTCACGCCCTGGAAGGCCGCCGTGTGCGAGCCGGGCAGGTAGGGGTAAGCCATCGCCAGCGCGAACAGGACGATGGCGACGTTGACCAGGCGCCGGGTCGGCGGCGCGGTATCGCGGTCGAGCCAGCCCATCTCGAGTTCGCCGCTCTCGACGCGCTTGAGCACCGAGCCGGCGGTGCGGATCGCCAGGCGCGCCAGCGCCGCGATGACCACCACCACGACCAGGCCCGGCAGCGCGCGGCCGATGCCGCCGGCGACGTCGAAGGCGGTCGCCGCCAGGTAGGCGCGCAGCTGTTCGCCCCAGTCGTGGAAATAGGGGATGTGCCCGAGCACGAAGGTGACCCAGAGGAAGGTCGCGAACAGCCGCGCCGACCACAGCAGCGCGCTGGCGGCCTGGCGGATGAAGCGCACCACGTGCTCGGCATCGAACAGGGGGACGTTACGGAAGCGCACCTGCTCGAGGCGGCGGCCGACCGCGCGCTTGCTGTAGGCGCGTACCCGGCGGTGCAGCAGGCCGAGGGCGCGCAGCACCAGCCAGTAGGCGAGCGTGGCCGCCAGGCACCAGGCGCCGGCGACCAGGAAGTAGCGTGGCGTGGCCTGTTCGCGCCGTTCCTGCAAGGCCTTGTCGAGCAGCGCCGCGGCCTCGTGCGCGGCTTCCTCGGTGCTGTCGCCGGCCAGCGCGTTGACGTCGTCCGGCGTCACCAGGAACAGCAGCCGGCCGTCGAGCAGGACCTGGGTGCCCTGTTCGATCGCGCGGGTGCCGGTGCGCTGCGGGCCGCCCAGCGCAAGCGCCTTGTCCAGGCGCTTGCGCGCGCCTTCGGCCCGGTCCTGGGGCGGGAAGCCGGCCAGGGCGGCGCGGAACACGAAGACGGTGCGGGCGCCGACGTTCAGCTGGGCGGTCGGCGCGGTGGCGGCCGGTGCGGGCTGGGCGGGCGCGCCCTGGGCCAGGACGGCGCACAGGGAAATGATCAGGAAGACAAGAAGACGGACCGGGGCAAGCATGCGAATTGCTGGTGGGAAAAACCCAGCATCATGCCATGCATTTTCCCGGCTGTCTGTGGCGCACGTGTGTCAATCCGAGTGGGCGACGCGCAGGCCGCCCTTGTTATCGGGCAGCCACACCTCGGCCAGGTCGGAACTCACGTCGAAAAAACCCAGCCCATGTTTCGCCGCGAGCGCGAACACGGTCTCGTGGGCCTGGTCGATCCGGTCCCAGTCGGAGAACGACAGGTAGACCAGCGTGCGGCCGATCGTGTAGTCGGTGCCCGCCGCCTCGTCCGGAGCGTCCGCCGCCAGCGGCGGAAAGACGGCCGCCAGCTCGGCGCAGAACGCCCGCAGCGCGGGCGTGGCGATCGCCGGGTCGTCGTAGCCGTGCTCGTCCGCCCACTCGGTCTGTTCGTCGTACCAGTCGAGGAAAGCGGGGCGCTTTTTCGGCGCCGCTTCGGGCGCAAATACCATCAGGTCATAGCTCATGGGCGCATTCTACTTCAGCAGCGCCGCCGCATCCACGATGTCGACCCCCTGCAACTGGCCGAGCCAGGCATCGAACCAGGGCTTGTGCGAGGCGCCGACGATGGTGAGCACGCGCGCGCCGGGACGCTCGCGGAAGGTCTCGCGGATGTTGGCGACCATGCGCAAGTTGCGGGTCTCCCAGCCGCCGACCCAGATCTGCGGGTAGCCCTGCGCCGATTTCGCGCGCAGCGCCGGCACCACATTCGCCTCGGCCAGCAGGCGCAGGCCTTCCGGGTCGTTCACGCTGCGGTACAGCGGCAACAGGTCGGAGGCCTTGGCCAGCACTTGCTCGTGTTGCTTGCGCTTCTCGAACGCCTCGTCGGCCTGGGCCCAGGCCGCCTCGATCTCGCGGGCGAAGGCCTTGATGTCGGGCACGTCGATCAGGTCGCCCGTGTGGTTGTCGACCGGGTGCACGCGCTGCAGGCCCAGGCGCGCCGCCAGCCGGGCCGCGATCTGGTAGCTCTCGTCGTTGCGGGCGCCGATCCGGGTCAGTTGACGCACCAACGCGGCGTCGAGGCTGTCGCCCGCGCGGCGCTCCGCAAGCGGCAGCTGCAGCCACTGCACATAGGCGGATGCCGGGTCGCCTGCGGCCAGGAACAGCGCGGCGAGGCGGCGCCGCTGGGCCGGCGCCGGCTGGGCCGGCCAGGCCTTCAGGGTGGTGCCGACCTGGTGCAGGGCGCCAGGCAGGTCCAGGCCGGTCGCGGCCTGCGCTTGCGCGGTCGACGGGCAATAGTCGGGACCGTATTTCGCCGGCTGGCGCGCGGCCAGGTCGCACTCGTCGCCCGGCTCGTCCTCGATGGTGATGATCTGGGGCCTGAAGGCCGCCAGCCGGTCCAGCACGCCGTCCAGCGCCGCCGGGTCGAAGCTGGCCGGCAGGGTGTTCAGGTGTATGGTGCCGAGCACCAGCACCTGGGCGCGCGGTCCCGTCATGCCGCGGTCGAGCGTCGTCAGGTCGAGCTGCGCCTGCGCCGCCAGCGGCAGCGCCGCGGCGAGGATGCAGGTCCATTGCTGCCAGTTCATCATTCCTTCCTCCGTGTGGTCGAGTCGTCGGAGAATGTAGAAAAAACGTGCCGACCGGACAACCGCGGCGGGACAGGCTGCCGATTTTCCGGCCCAGGCCGTCGAAACCGGGTCCTGGTCCGGCTAACCGTGCCGGAACGAAATTGCTACACGTAAAGTCAAGCACCTCCCATGCGCCAACGCAATCGGTGGATTGATTCTGCACAAACGAAGGCGCGACACCGGGCTTTGCGCAAGCGCGCCGGCTGCGGCCGGTGCATGATCGGCGACTTCGCCGCCAGGCCCCGCCGGCTGCGGCAGCGTCTATCGATCGTCTATCGTGGAGGGAAATAATGCGTCGTGTTCAAGGAAGCACCCGATCCGGCACGGCGGCGTCGCGCCTGCCGCCGCTGTTGTTCGCGCTTGCCGCCGCCGGCGCGGCAGCGGCGCAGCAGGCCGCGCCCGCCGTGGACGATGCCCGCTGGCCCGCGCACGCGAGCGTCGCCACCTATCGTGTGATCAACCTGGGCGCCGGCCAGCTCAGCGCGCTGCCGAAGATCAACGCCAAGGGACAGGTGGTCTTCTCGACCTTTCCCGGCCCGGTGTCGCGCGGCTACTTCTACGACGGCGCCGTGGTGCGCGACATCGGCACGCTGGGCGGCGCCGAGACGGTGGCGCTCGACCTGAACAATGCGGGGCAGGTCACCGGGGGCTCGTACCTGGCCGACGGCAGCGAGCACGCCTTCGTCTGGAGCGCGGGCGCCGGCATGCTCGACCTCGGCGTCCTGCCGGGGGCCGCCAATGCGCGGGGCATGGCGATCAACGAGCCGGGGGTGGTCACCGGCACCTCCGAAGGCGTGCCCGTGTTCTTTCCGCATGCCTTCCGCTGGAGCAGGGTGGACGGCATCGAGAACCTGGGGGCGTTCGCTTCCTGGCTGCCGAGTTTCGGTACGGCGCTCAACGATGCCGGCCTCATCACGGGCAACGCGGACACGCCCGACAACCGGCGCCATGCCTTCGCCTGGACCCGCGGCGGCGGCCTGCTCGATATCGACACGCTGGGCAGCGCGTATTCCGAGGGCGTCGCCGTCGGCGCCAGGGGCGAGGTGGCGGGCAACCGCCTCGACGCCGCCAGCGGGCTCTACCGTGCTTTCTTCTGGACCCGCGCCGGCGGCATGCGCGACCTGGGCGCGGCGGGCGGCACCGAATCCTTCGTCATGGCGATGAGCCCGAACGCCCAGGTCGCGGCCCTCGTCAACCGCGCCGACGGCGCCCAGCGCGCCGCCTACTGGACGCGCGCGGGCGGCTTGCGCCAGATCGGCACGCTGGGCGGACTATCCTCGCGCGTGCTCTCGATCAACGACAAGGGCCAGCTGGTCGGCCTGGCCGACGACGCGACGCAGGCGTCGCTTGCCTTCCTGTGGTCGGCCCGGACCGGCATGCTCGACCTGAACCGGCGCCTGCGCCATGCGCCCCCGGGCCTGGTGCTGGACGCCGCCCTGGCGATCAACGACAGCGGCGCCATCGTGGCCAGTTCCAACGCCGGCCTGGTGCTGCTCAAGCCCGGGCGCGGCAACCGCGACGGACACGCCGTCGGTCCCATCGAGGCGCCCGAGCTGGCCAGGGTCGGGGCGCCGGTCCAGGCTTCGGTGGCCTGGGTCGACCCGGACGGCACGGGCACGCGCAGCATCGCCTGGTCCTGGGGCGACGGCAGCGGCGGCACCGGCAAGATGCGGTTGGCGAACGGCGCCGGCAGCGCCAGGGCCAGCCACAGCTACGCGGCCCCGGGGATTTATCCGGTGACGGCGACCATCGTCGACGGCAGTGGGCGCAGCACGGCGGTCAGCCAGAACGTGGTGGTCACCGCGCCCGGGGACATCGCCGGCCAGGGCGCGATGCTGTCGCCGCTGGGGGCCGACCTGCGCGCGCCGCGCCATGTCGGCAAGGCGCGCTTCAGCCTGGTCGTGCCGGCCGCCGCCGCTGTGGCCGGCGCGAGCACGGCGCGCGGCCAGGGGCGGCTGTGGTTCGACCTGCCGGGCCTGAATTTGCGCAGCGACGACCTGCGCCTCGTCGGGCGCGAGGGTGGCCGGCACCTGTTCGAAGGCAGCGCCACCAACGGCGGGGCGGGCGGCTACCGCGTGCGGCTGGCGGCGACGGCCGGCGCGCCGGGCGCCCGGCAGGACCGCTTCGGCCTGACGGTCTGGCGCACCGATCCCGGGACCAGGGCCGACACCGTGGTCTACGACAGCCTGCGCGGCGCCCAGGCGGGCGGGGCGCTGGTGGAAGGCAGCATCGCGGGCCGATGAACGGCGGCCGGTTCAGCCGCCATGGGCCGCGCCGGCGTCAGCGGTTGTCCGCCAGCGCCTGGGCCTGGGTCTGCGCCTGGGCCTGGGCCGGCGCGTCCGGCTGGCCGCGCCGGATCGCCACCCGCACGATGCGCCTGTCCTCGACCGCCAGCACCTCGAAGCGCAGGCCGTCGAGCTCCACGGCCTGCCCCGGCTGCGGCAGGGTCTCGAAGCGCGCCAGCAGGAAGCCGGCCAGCGAGGTGTAGTCGTCGGCCTCGTCGACCAGCGCATCGGTCTCCAGCACCTGCTGCAGCAGGTGCAGGTCGGCCATGCCGTCGGCTTCCCACTGGCCCGGGCCCTGGGCGCGCACGGCCGGCTGCTCGTCCTCGTCGGGGAATTCGCCGGCGATCGCCTCCAGGATGTCGACCGGGCTGAGCAGGCCCTGGACGGTGCCGTACTCGTCGGCCACCAGCACCAGCTGGCCGCGGGCGCGCTTCAGGGTCTCCATCGCGGTCAGCACGCCGGCCGTCTCGGGCAGCACGATGGGCGCGCGCAGCAGGCCGCCGGCCGTCTCGTCGACCGGTTGGCGCTGCAGCAGCGCCGACAGCAGGTCCTTGGTGCGGGCGATGCCGACGACGTTGTCGAGTTCGCCGCGGCAGACCGGCAGCAGGCCGTGCGGGGTGGCGTGCAGCTGGCGCAGGATGTCCTCGTTCTCGTGCTCGAGGTTTACCCACGACATCTCCGAACGCGGCGTCATCACCGAGCGGATCGAACGGTCGGCCAGGGTCAGCACGCCGCTGACCATGTTGCGCTCCTCCACCGCGAAGGCTTCCTCGCCGCCCGGCGCATCGATCGTGTCGGGCGCCGGCTCGCTGCGCTTGCGGTTGCCCAGCAGGCGCAGGACGCGCTGCGCGGTGCGCTCGCGCAGGGGAATGCGCGCCTCGTTCCTGAGCAGGTTGCGGCGCGCGAACTGGTTCAGGGTCTCGATCAGGATCGAGAAGCCGATCGCCGCGTACAGGTAGCCCTTCGGGATATGGAAGCCCAGGCCTTCCGCGACCAGCGCCAGGCCGATCATCAGGAGGAAGCTCAGGCACAGCACGACCACGGTCGGGTGGGCGTTGACGAAGCGCGTCAGGGGTTTCGAGGCGAGGATCATCACGCCGATCGAGATCACCACGGCCGCCATCATCACGCCCAGCTCGTCGACCATGCCGACGGCGGTGATCACGGCGTCGAGCGAGAACACGGCGTCCAGCACTACGATCTGGGCCACCACCGCGGCGAAGCCGGCATAGGCCTTCGAGCCGTCCTGGGTATGGGTCACGCCCTCGAGGCGTTCGTGCAGTTCGACCGTGGCCTTGAACAGCAGGAACAGGCCGCCCAGCAGCAGGATCAGGTCGCGCCCCGAGAAGCTGAACGCGCCCAGCGAGAACAGCGGCGTGGTCAGCGTGACCAGCCAGGACACGATCGTCAGCAGGCCCAGGCGCATCGCCATTGCCAGCGACAGGCCCAGCAGGCGCGCCTTGTCGCGCTGGTGCGGCGGCAGCTTGTCGGCCAGGATCGCGATGAAAATCAGGTTGTCGATGCCGAGGACGATCTCCAGCAGCACCAGCGTGAACAGTCCCACCCAGATGGTGGGGTCGAATAGCCATTCCATGTAAAACACCTTTGTTTGGTTTCAGATTTGGGCGTCGCCCTTGCCCAGGGCCAGCCAGGGCGCGGCGTGGCGCCACGCTGGCGGAACTGCTTCGGGACGAGCCCGGACAGGACGACGCTCGCGGTCCCCGCGCGGGTGGCAGGGAGAGAGACGGATGCCGCGCGTGCGGCTTCAGGCCGCGCGGGGCGGGCGCAGGGGCGGGGAGAGCGCGTGGCAGGGCCGGCGCGCCGCGTGCGGCGCGGCGCCGGCCGCGCGCAGGGCGGCCAGGCGCAGGCCGGGGTCGAGGTCGACGATGTCGTGCAGGTCCATGCCGGGCGGCGGCTCGTCGGGATCGAGTTCGGAAGCGGTGTCGATGCCGATGTCGGCCATGGCGGCGGTGGCAGCCGGATGGGTCTGTCCTTCCGGCGCGGCCAGCAGGGGCGCGGCGCCGGATCCGGCCGTCGCCATGGAATGCGACAGGGCCAATACGTTCAGGGGGAACAGCAGGATCAGGAAGATGACGAAAACTCGTCTCATACGGTATCGAATGACGGGACGAGGCCAGTATAGCATGGGGCCGCGCTGCCGAAGAGCGGGTGCCGGCGCGGTCTTATGCGCTTGGCATGGAATGCCCGAGAAATGTGAAATGCCGATACATATATGCTAATGTGGCAGCATTATTGTCATGGAGATAACGGTGCGCCGCTCTTGTTTGATACCCGCTGCCTTTGCGGTCATGGCCCTTGCCGCCTGCGGCAGGTCGGAATCGCAGGCGGACCGGACCGCCGCCGGCGGCGCATCGGCGTCGAAGGGACAGCTCGACTACTGGTCCATGCTGGCGCCGCTGGTCGCCGGCAGCCACGGCGGCCACTGCACGCGCCTGCCCGCGTCCGAACCGCTGCGCGGCGCGGCCATCACCCTGGGCCAGGACGGCAGGCTGACCGCGCCCGGCATCGACGTGGACATGCGCCGCGCCCAGATGATCCAGCTCGGGCGCGAAGTGCGCGACGGCGCGGTCCAGGTCAGCGCCATGCTCTCGATCGACGCCGCCGACGGCCCGGTCCTGAGCCTGGTCGACGAAGGCACGCCGGACGGCGCCGCGGCGACGCTCATGCGCAACGCCAGCCAGATCAGCTGCGCCAGGGGCAGCCCGCTGGAGAAGCTGCGCGGCCAGCCCTTGTACAAGGCCGCGGCCCCGGTGATCGAGGGCACGGCGCGCACGCTCAAGTGCGGCAGCATGAAGACCAGGATGGCGTGGACCGACACCGAGTTCAAGGTCGCCGACGGCATCCTGACCCTGGGCGCCGAGACCTTCGACCTGCGCCGCGCCGACAGGGAGACGCTGATGTTCACCGCCGAGGAAAACCAGCTAGCGTATTCCTTCAGCCTGCCCGGCGGGC
Organism: Massilia sp.; assembly: GCF_032106685.1. Taxonomy (GTDB): domain Bacteria; phylum Pseudomonadota; class Gammaproteobacteria; order Burkholderiales; family Burkholderiaceae_D; genus Telluria. The sequence goes on along the minus strand of NZ_DAMCPG010000053.1, from coordinate 9,319 downwards.
CGTTGATGTACGTGTTCTACGATGGCGCCGGCCGGGTGAGAAGCGTCGAGGGCCGCACCGAGCACGAGACCACGCACGCCTGCCATATCGATGCCTGAACCGGCGGCGCCTGGTCGGCGTCCGCCCTGGCCGCTATCGGGCGCCCCGCATCGATCCCCTACTGCGCGTCCGGCTGCGCTTCCGGGCGCGCATCCGCGAACGCCGGCAAGGCCGCGCAGCGTTCCTCGATCGCCAGCAGCGTCGGATAGGCCGACAGGTCGCACTCGAAGCGGCGCGCATTGTAGAGCTGGGGCACCAGGCAGCATTCGAACATGGTCGGCGTGTCGCCATGGCCGAAGCGGCCGGTGGCCGGATGGCCGGCCAGCTGGCGCTCGAGCGCTTCCAGGCCGAGCGCCACCCAGTGGCGGTACCAGGCGTTCTTCCGGTCGTCACTCACCGCCAGCTCCTCGCTCAGGTACTTCAGCACGCGCAGGTTGTTGATCGGGTGGATGTCGGCCGCGATCGCCTGGCTCAGGGCGCGCACGCGGGCGCGGCCCTTTGGGTCCGCCGGCAGCAGCGGCAGACCGGGGCGGGTCTCGTCCAGGTACTCGATGATCGCCAGCGACTGCGGCAGCACCAGGCCGTTGTCCTCGAGCACCGGCAGCAGGTGCTGGGGATTGAGGCTGTCGAAGGCGGCGCCGAACTGCTCGCCGCCGTTCTTCGACAGGTGGACGTAGGATGGCTCGGCCGCCAGGCCCTTCAGGTTCAGGGCGATGCGGACCCGGTACGAGGCCGAGCTGCGGTAATAAGTATGTAGTTTCATGGTTCTCAACGGTTGGTGGTGGCTGGCAGCGGCGTCAAGGCCGCGCTGTCCGGTGCGGGCGCCGCTGCGGCTGCGGCGGCCTCCGGCTCGGCGCGGCCTTGCAGCCGGCCCATGGCCAGCAGGGCGGCCGCGGCCAGCAGGGCCGGCACGGCGAGCAGCAGGAAGATGGTCTGGTTCGACAGTTCGGCCGCCAGCAGGGCGCCGCCGACCATCGAGCCGAGCACCGAGCCGCTGCGGCCGATCGCCGAGGCCCAGCTGACGCCCGTGGCGCGGCTGGTGGTCGGGTAGAAGGCGGCGGCCAGGGCATTCGCGCCGACCTGCGAGCCGCTGACGCCGAAGCCGACGCCGAACACGGCCAGCACCAGCAGCGGCACGTTGTCGGTGGCGACGCCGACCACCGCGATGCACAGCGCCGCGCAACCGTAGGCCAGGGCCAGCACGCGGTGCGGGCGGAAGCGGTCCATCCAGCGTCCGAGCAGGATCGCGCCGGCGGTGCCGCCGATCTGGAAGGCCGAGCTGATGAAGGAGGCCTGCGACAGGCTGTGGCCGGCGCCGTTCAGGATGGTGGGCAGCCAGCTCGAGAGCAGGTAGATGATCAACAGGCTCATGAAGAAGGTGGTCCACAGCAGCAGGGTGCCCTTGAACAGGCCGGGGCGGAACAGCTGGCTCACCGGCGAGCCCGGCAGCCTGGCGTCGCTGACGGTCAGCGGCGGCACGGACCGTGCGCCGCCTGCTATTCTTGCCGCGATGGCGCCCCCGTCGCGCCCGCGCAGCACCAGCCAGCGCAGCGACTCCGGCAGCAGGAACACCAGCATCGGCGCCAGCAGCAGCGGCAGCACGCCGCCGATCATCAGGATGCCGCGCCACCCTACCGTCGCCAGCAGCTGCGCCGCCACCAGCCCGCCCAGCGCCGAACCGATGGTGAAGCCGCAGAACATCAGGGTCACCAGGCTGGCGCGGCGCGCCTGCGGGCAGTATTCGCTCGTGAGCGTGATCGTGGTCGGCATCGCCCCGCCCAGGCCCAGGCCAGTGAGGAAGCGCAGCACCAGCAGGGTCGTCATGTCGGTCGCGAACGAGGACAGCAGCGAGGTCAGGCCGAAAAAGGCGACCGACAGGATCAGGATCGGTTTGCGGCCGTAGCGGTCGGCCAGGGGGCCGAGCAGCAGGGCGCCGGCCATCAGGCCGAACAGGCCGGCGCCGAACAAGGGCGCCAGGGCGGCGGCGCTCAAGTGCCACTCGCCGCGCAGCGCGGGCGCGATGAAGCCGATCGAGGCGGTGTCGAAACCGTCGATCGCCACCACCAGGAAGCACAGCGCGAGCAGGCGCTTCTGGAGCGCCGAAAAGGGTCGTTGGTCGATGAACTGCTGGACGCTCAGGGCGTTCTTGGCCTGCATGATGATACTCCTCCAGTATGTTGCGGCCGCCGGGCTTCAGTGTCCCTTTGGCGGCCGATGGGTGGCTTTACGCCACCTTGACGCTGATCGGCGCGAGGCCCGCAACCGAACCAATCATGGTCTGGCCGCGCACGACGGCCCCCACGCCTTCCGGCGTGCCGGTCATGATCAGGTCGCCCGGCTGCAGCTCGAACAGGGTCGAGAGCTGGGCGATGGTTTCGTTCACGTTCCAGATCAGGTGGGTGATGTCGCTCTTCTGCACGGTCTTGCCGTCGACCGTCAGCTCGATGACGCCGGCGTCCAGCGCGCCGCAGTCGCGCAGCGGCGTGACCGGGCCGATCGGGGCCGAATAGTCGAAGGCCTTGCCGATCTCCCAGGGGCGGCCCTGTTCGCGCATGCGCATCTGCAGATCGCGCCGGGTCATGTCGAGGCCGACGGCGTAGCCGAAGATGTGCTCTTGCGCGCCCTCGGGGGCGATGTCGCGGCCGGCCTTGCCGATGGCGACCACCAGTTCGATCTCGTAATGGTAGTTCCCGGTGCGCGGCGGGTAGGGGATCTCGACCGTGGCGCCGGCGGGCACCGGTACGATCGACTGGGCGTCGTTCGGCTTGCAGAAGAAGAAGGGCGGTTCGCGGTCCGGGTCGAAACCCATCTCGCGCGCGTGGGCGGCGTAGTTGCGGCCGACGCAGTAGACGCGGCGCACCGGGAAGGCAGCCTCGCTGCCGTTGACGGGCAGGCCGACGACGGCCGGGGGCGGGAACAGGTATTGGTCGCTCATGATGCTCTCTTTCGATGATGTTTATTCGGGCAGGAATTCTTCGCGCAGCAGGCCCAGGGCCTCCAGCACCGGACGGTCGGAAAAGCTGAACAGCACCACGTCCTGCGGCGCCTCGAAGGACAGCGCGGCCCAGGACGGCACCACGAAGGTGTCGCGCGGGGCGAACGCGAAGCGCTTGCCGTCGATGACGGCGGCGCCGCTGCCTTCGACCACGCTGTAGACGGTGCCGTCGGTGCTGCGGTGGCGCTTGCCGGTGAAGCCGCCTGGGAGCAGCTGCATGCAGGCGCCGATGGTCGGCATCGGGGCGCCCCCCGTCAGCGGGTTGATGTAGCGTAGCTTGACGCCGGTCCAGGGATCGATCTCCTGCTGGCGGCGCAGGGTGTCGAGCGCTTCGCGCGAGCGGGCGTAGGGGTAGTTGAAGATCGGCGAGCTGGCGCGGGTGTGCAGCTGGCGCACCGGCGCCATGTTGTAGCCGTAGGCGGCCAGGCTGCGGCCTTCCGGACGCGCCACCTGCTGGCTGGATTCTTCGCCGTTCTCGGCGAAGCCGCCGCTGAAGAAGCGCGTGGTCGGGATGTCCAGGCCGTCGAGCCAGACCACCGGTTCGGCCAGGCCGTCGATGCCGGGATTGCCGTGGTCGTGCCAGGCCCAGGACGGGGTCAGGATGAAGTCGCCCGGGTGCATGGTGGTGCGCTCGCCGTCCACCGCCGTGTAGGCGCCCTTGCCGTCGACGATGAAGCGCAGCGCCGACTGGGTGTGGCGGTGCGCCGGCGCGACTTCGCCCGGCAGGATCAGCTGCAGGCCGGCGTACAGCGAGTGGGTGATCGAGGAGCTGCCCGGCAGCGCCGGGTTTTCCAGGATCAGCACGCGGCGCACGGCTTCCTCGGCCGAGATCAGCTCGCCCGCGCGCCGCAGGTGCGGCGCGATGTCCTGGTAGCGCCAGAGGGCGGCGTCGTAGCCGGGCGTGGGCTGCTTCGGCACCAGGGCGTGCAGCGACTCCCACAGCGGGGTCAGGTGCAGGCCCCGCATGTCCTGGTAGAGGGCGCGCCGCGCGCCTTGCAGGTCGTTGTGCATCGTGTTCTCCTTGTCTAGTCGGTTGCCAGGCAGCTGTCGGCGCTCCAGCCGTACAGCCATTGCAGGGCGTCGTAGAAGCCGTCCTGGCCGCGGCCCTTCCACAGGTCGTTGCGCACCAGGCGCTCGACGCCGTGGGCGTGGTAGAGGCGGCCCATCTCGCGCGCCGACAGCACCACGCGCGCGGTGCGGGCGATGCGCGACTTCTGGTACAGGGCAAACGCCGCTTCCATGTCGTGGCCGCAGTGGCGGATCGCGGCGCCGAGGGTCACCGCGTCCTCCAGCGCCATGCAGGCGCCCTGCGCCAGGTATTGCAGGGTCGGGTGGGCGGCGTCGCCCAGCAGGGTGATGCGGCCTTGCGTCCAGTTGTCGACCGGATTGCGGTCGGCCGTGCTCCAGCGGCGCCAGCTCGAGGGGCAGTGCAGGAGCTTCCTCGGCAGCGGATCGATGCCGCCGAAGTAGGACAGCACTTCTTCCTTGCTGCCGTCGCGCACGTCCCAGACTTCCTGCTCGCGGCTGTGGAAGGTGACGACCAGGTTGTACTGGTCGCCGCTCCTGAGCGGGTAATGCACCAGGTGGCAGTTGGGACCGGCCCAGACGACCGGCGCGTTCCAGCGCAGTTCTTCCGGCATCTCGGCGGTCGGCACCACGGCGCGGTAGACCACGTGGCCCGAGACGCGCACCGGGTCGCCGACCACGACGTCGCGCGCCACCGACTTGATGCCGTCGCAGCCGATCAGGTAGTCCGCCTGGAAGCGGCGGCCGTCGCGCGCCAGCACGGTGACGCCACGCGCGTCCTGCTCGATGGCGTCGACGTGGCAGGAGGTGACCAGCTCGATCGCCGGGTTGCCGCGCACGTGTTCGAGGATGGCGGTGTGGATGTCGGCGCGGTGGATCACCGCGTAGGGGTTGCCGAAGCGCTGGCGGAAGGGTTCGCCCACTTCGAAGGCGCCGACCTCGCTGCAATCGACCGCGTCCATCATCACCAGGCGCTCGGTGAACACCGCGCGCGCCCGCACCGCCTCGCCCACGCCCAGCGCGTCGAGCGCGGCGAAGGCGTTCGGCGCGAGCTGCAGGCCGGCGCCGATCTCGCCCAGGGTGGCGGACTGCTCCAGCACCGTCACCGACAGGCCCAGGCGCGAAAGCGCGAGCGCGGTGGCGATGCCGCCGATGCCGGCGCCGGCGACGATCACAGAAGGCTTCCCGGCGGCGTTCGTCGCGCAGTTAGTTGAATTCATGATGGTCTCCATGCGCCTTGTGAATGAGGGCAGTCTGCCGAAATCCGCGTATGCAGGAAACTGATCGTCGCCGATTGTTATAATCAGGTTTTTAAATAGTGGTGGCGGCCATGAAGCGCTTCGATCTCGAACTGCTCCTCGTATTCGACGAGATCTACAAGACCAAGAACGTGACGCGCGCCGCCGACAACCTCGGCTTGCCGCAGTCCACCGTCAGCCTCGGCCTGGCCAGGCTGCGCGAGCATTTCGACGACCGCCTGTTCAGCCGCACCGCGAAGGGCATGGAGCCGACCCCGCGCGCCGAGAACGCCATCGAGGACGTGCGCTGCGCGATCCAGGCCGTGCAGCATGCGCTGGCCGACCAGCCGGTGTTCGACCCGGCCGGCAGCACGCGCGAGTTCCGCATCTGCATGACCGACATCAGCGAGATCGTGCTGGTGCCGCGCCTGTTGAACTACCTGCGCGAGCACGGGCCGGGCATCCGGGTCGACATCTCGAAGATCTCGCCCGACAGCCCGCTTGAACTGGCCGACGGCCGGGTCGACCTGGCGGTCGGCTTCATGCCGCACCTGGAAGCGGGCTTCTACCAGCAGGTACTGTTCGACCAGCACTTCGTCTGCCTGGTCTCGAACCGCCATCCGCGCATCCAGGACAAGCTGAGCCTGGAGGCGCTGCGGCGCGAGGACCACGTGCAGGTGCGCTCCTCGGGCACCGGCCACGCCATCGTCGACAAGACCCTGGCGCGCGAAGGCATCGAGCGGCGCGTGGTGCTGCAGTTGCCCAGCTTTCTCGGCGTGGCGCGCATCGTCGCCCAGACCGAGCTGCTGGCCATCGTCCCTTACCGCTACGGCGCGTCCATGGCCGGCAGCGAAGACATCCGCATGCTGCCGGTGCCGGTCGAGCTGCCCAGCTTCCAGGTCAAGCAGCACTGGCACGAGCGCTACCACGCCGACGCCTCGAACCGCTGGCTGCGGCAAGCGATCGCGGACCTCTTCGCCTGAAGGGCAGGGTTGAGTTATCCTTGTGGCAAAGCCAAGACAAGAAACCACAAGGGGACACCATGCAGTCGACCATCCTGAACCGCCGCGACATCGATTTCCTGCTCTACGAGTGGCTCGCCGTCGAAACCTTGACCGCGCGCGAACGCCACGCGGACCACAGCCGCGAGACCTTCGACGCGGCGCTCGACACCGCGGCCCGCATCGCGACCGAGCTGTTCGCCACGCATAACAAGAAGAGCGACAGCCAGGAGCCGCACTTCGACGGCGAACGCGTCACCATCATCCCCGAGGTGAAGACCGCGCTAGACGCCTTCTGCGCCGCCGGCTTCATGGCGGCGGCCCAGGACTACGAGTACGAAGGCATGCAGCTGCCCTACGTCGTCGACCGCGCGATCGCCGCCTGGTTCACGGCGGCCAACGTGGCCACCTCGGCCTATACCTTCCTCACCATGGGCAATGCGAATACCCTGTTGAAGACGGCCACGCCGCGCCAGGTCGAGCGGTTCGTGCGGCCGCAGCTAGCGGGCCGCTACTTCGGCACCATGTGCCTGTCCGAGCCCCAGGCCGGCTCCAGCCTGTCCGACATCACGACCCGCGCCGAGCCGGACCCGGTCGACGGGCCGGAGGGCGAGCGCCAGTACCGCCTGCGCGGCAACAAGATGTGGATCTCGGCCGGCGAACACGAACTGGCGGAGAACATCGTGCACCTGGTGCTGGCCAAGATCCCCGGGCCCGACGGCAAGCTGATCCCGGGCGTAAAGGGCATTTCGCTGTTCATCGTGCCGAAGTACCTGGTGAACGAGGACGGCGGCCGCGGCGAGCGCAACGACATCGCGCTGGCCGGCCTGAATCACAAGATGGGCAACCGCGGCACCACCAACTGCCTGCTGAATTTCGGCGAAGGCAAGCACCAGCCGGGCGGACGCGCCGGCGCGGTCGGCTACCTGGTCGGCGAGCCGCACCGGGGCCTGGCCAACATGTTCCACATGATGAACGAGGCGCGCATCGGCGTCGGCCTGGGCGCGACCGTGCTCGGCGTGACCGGCTACCTGCACGCGCTGGACTATGCGCGCAACCGCCCGCAGGGGCGCCATCCTGCCGAGAAGGACCCGGCGAAACCCCAGGTGCCGATCATCGAGCACACCGACGTGCGCCGCATGCTGCTGGCGCAGAAGGCCTATGCGGCAGGCGCGCTGGGGCTGATCCTGTACTGCGCGCGCCTGGTCGACGAGCAGCGCACCGGGGAGACGGCCGATGCGCGCCTGAAGGCAGGCATGCTGCTCGAATTCCTGACGCCGATCGCCAAGTCCTGGCCCTCGCAATGGTGCGTCGAGGCGAACAGCCTGGCGATCCAGGTCCACGGCGGCTACGGCTACACGCGCGAATACAACGTCGAACAGTTCTACCGCGATAACCGCCTGAACCCCATCCACGAGGGCACGCACGGCATCCATGGCCTCGACCTGCTGGGGCGGAAGGTGTCGATCCAGGACGGCGCGCTGTTCAAGGCCGTGGGCGGGGAGGTGGCGGCCACCATCGCCACCGCCCGTGCGCGCGACGACGCCGGCTTCGCCGCCTGGGCCGGACGCCTGGACGCGCTGTGGGCCCGCATCGGCGACGTGACTGCCCGCCTGTACGGCGCCGGCGACATGAACAAGACCCTGGCCAACGCCAGCCTCTACCTGGAGGCGGTCGGCCACGTGGTGGTCGCCTGGATCTGGCTGGAGCAGGCGCTGGTGGCGGCACAGCGCCTGGAAGACGGCCCGGACGATTTCTACTGCGGCAAGCTGCAGGCCTGCCGCTATTTCTTCAATTGGGAGCTGAGCCGGGTCGACGCCCAGCTCGACCTGCTGGCGAGCATCGATACCACGACGCTCGACATGCAGGACGCCTGGTTCTGAGGATGTCGATGACGGATAGTTTCGACTTGACGAGCCAGGCCACGCTCGACGACATCGCGGTGGGGGCGCGCCTGGTCGAGGCCCTGGTGTACCACGTGCGGAAGAACGGCGCGGCGCCCATTGCCTACCCCGCGCTGCTCGAACTCGGGCGCTTCCTCGACCCCAAGGATGCGGCGATGGACCGCGCCGAGCCGCTCGGCATCGCGATGAAGCTGCGCTTCGTCGCGGCGTTTTGCGCGGCCCAGGCGGCGCCGAACCTGGCCTGCCTGGCGGTGCACCCGGCCAGCCTGCGCCCGGCCTTCGCCTGCGAGGCGGACGCCGAGGCCGAGCGGCGGGGCGCGGCCGCCTTCGACTGGGCGCCGGCCCTCGCGGCCTTGCCCGGCTACGCGAACACGGCGCGCGCGGCGGTGCCGCCGCGCCTGAAACCGCGCCGCGAGCGGCCGGCCGAGGTGTCCTGGTATGCCTACTTCAGCGCCCACCGCGAGGCCTGCAAGGCGGTGACGTCAAACGACAAGAAGGAAGTCGTCAACCTGGTGATGGCCGGCCTCGATCCGGAGACGGCGCTGCGCCGCTTCCTGGCCGCGAAATCCGCCTACGAGGCGGAGGCAGGGTAGAAAAGGCGCTGTCACCGTTACCTGTTGGGTTAACTGAACTGTTGCGTCGCGGCGTGGTCTGAGCTTGTATCTGGACTGGCAGCGAGGGCGACGATGCAGGCGGTAAAGTTCAAACGGTGGATCGACGGGCTTGCCCTGCTAAGCGAGGGCCAGCGGCGGCAGTTGCTGGAGCGTCTGCGTCCCTCGCTCGGCCTCGACCGGCTGCGCGCCGCCATCGAGATGGCGGCACCATCCCGCCTTGTGTGCCCCGGTTGCAGTGGACCCCGGCATCACAAGCACGGACGCGACCGCGGCCTGCAACGTTACCGCTGCTGCAATTGCGGCAAGACCTTCAGCGCCCTGACCGGCACGCCGCTGGCACGCCTGCGCCACCGGGGACTCTGGCTCGATTACCTCGAGCGCATGCTCGAGGCACAATCGGTGCGTGCCTCCGCCGCGACGTTTGGCGTACACCGTAACACCAGTTTTCGCTGGCGCCACCGCTTTCTCGCCTGGGCCAGGCACGATCGGCCGGCACTGCTGT
>NZ_DAMCPG010000052.1:0-29589 GCF_032106685.1 Massilia sp. | reverse complement strand
GACCACGCCGCGGCTCGACAGTTCAGTTAACCCAACAGGAAACGGTGACAGCGCCTTTTTTTGCTTTCCGCAGGGTGCGCACGATTGATTTATGCACAGTAACTAGGTGTTGCCGAGGCGACAGCTCGTCCATAGAATCCCTTGTTTATTTACTATTGCAGGAGGGGGTTATGCGCGGGCTTCGACTGGCTGGACTGGTGTTGTGCTTGGGATCGGCATCGCTTGCCTACGGCAAGATGCCGGCGGCGGATACGGTGAAGGGGGCGAAGGACCACCCATTGCTGTCGCGCTTCGAGGGGGCGAAGCTCGTGGGCTACGACGTCAAGGAATTCGACGAAGCGATGCTCCCGGCCGGCAAGCGCATCTATGACAGCAAGGAGCGGCGCGCCAGCTTCGAAAAATCGTTCCAGCTCGAAGGAAAGGTCACCCGCATCGCCTACGTGGTGCCGCGCGAGCGCTCGACGCTGGAAGTGATGCGCAACTACGAGGCCGCCCTGGCCAAGGCCGGCATGAAGACCGCGTTCTCCTGCGTCAAGGAAACCTGCGGCGACGATATCGGCGACTACTGGTGGGATAAGCGCCTGAGCAATAATTTCATCAAGGGCGACGTCTCGTCGACCATTTTTATCGCAGGACCCCGCGAGGGTCGCTACATGGTGGCGGAAGGCAAGCGTCCGAATGGCGCGCCGGTCCATGTCGCCGTGCTGGCGCTGCCTCCGTACAAGGATGACGAAGGCGGCGTCTATCTCGAGATCGTCGAAGGAAAAGCGATGGAAAGCGGCAAGGTCGCCGCCAGCCTCAACGCGGCCGAGATGGCCAAGAGCATCGCCAACGAAGGCAAGGTGGCCGTCTACGGCGTCTACTTCGACACCGGCAAGGCCGAAATCAAGCCGGATTCGAAGCCGGCGCTGGCCGAGATGGCCAAGATGCTGCAGCAGGATCGGAAACTGAAGGTCTTCGTGGTCGGCCATACCGACAACCAGGGCGTGCTCGCCCAGAACCTGGCACTGTCGCAGCAGCGCGCCGATGCCGTGGTCAAGGCCCTGGCCGAGGGCCACAAGGTCGATCCGAAGCGCCTGTCGGCCAAGGGCGTGGCCGCCTATGCGCCGCTGGCATCGAACCGCGCCGAGGATGGGCGCAGTAAAAACCGCCGCGTCGAGCTCGTCGAGCAGTAGGCGCGCCGCACCGCGACGGTGCCTTTCCTTACCCAGGTGTCATGGTTTGGTGCGCTGAATGTGGCAAGTTTTACATTTGGTTGTGGACGTGCAACAATGTGTGACTATTTTGGTGCGCTGCGTCATACTGCGTGAATTGGAGTAGTATGCGGTTTCCGGCCCACCTTTTTAGCATCACCCACCGAGCAGGCAAGCGATGAGCGACATGACTATCGACATTGACACCATGGAATTCCAGAAAGACCTGGATGCGCGCGGGCTGAATTGTCCTCTGCCTATCCTGAAAGCCAAGAAGGCCCTCGCGGAGATGGAGAGCGGGCAGGTGCTGCGCATCGTGGCCACCGACACCGGTTCGGTGCGCGACTTCCAGGCGTTCGCCAAGCAGACCGGCAACGCCTTGCTGGCCCATACTGCCGAGAACGGCGAATTCACCTTCCTGATGCGCCGCAAATAAATGGGCTGCGGCCCGCGGCGCCACCCGGCGGGGCAGGGTCATTGCCCCGTCTGTTCCCTTTGATGTTCCTGAACACCGCGATTTGGAAGATTCACTCTAGCCAAAAATCGCACGATCGTGCTTTAATTCGGTCTAGCAGCAGATTATCTCTTATAATCTAGGCCACTTTAGCCAAGTCTACCTCTTCAATTTTTCAAAGGCACACCTATGAAAGTCCTGGTACCCGTCAAACGCGTGGTCGACTACAACGTCAAGGTCCGCGTCAAGTCCGACGGCAGTGGCGTCGATATCGCCAACGTCAAAATGTCGATGAACCCGTTCGACGAGATCGCACTCGAGGAAGCGACCCGCCTGAAGGAAGCCGGCAAGGTCACCGAGGTGGTGGCTGTCTCCGTCGGTGTGCCGCAGTGCCAGGAAACCCTGCGCACCGGCATGGCGATCGGCGCCGACCGCGGCATCCTGGTGGAAACCGCCGTCGAGACCGAGCCGCTGGCCGTTGCCAAGATCATGAAGGCGCTGGCCGAGAAAGAGCAGCCGCAGCTGATCATCCTGGGCAAGCAGGCGATCGACGACGACTCGAACCAGACCGGCCAGATGCTGGCGGCCCTCCTGGGCTGGCCGCAGGCGACCTTCGCGTCGAAAGTGGTGCTGGAAGACGGCAAGGTGACCGTGACCCGCGAAGTCGACGGCGGCCTGGAAACCGTGGCCCTGACCCTGCCTGCCATCGTCACCACCGACCTGCGCCTGAACGAGCCGCGCTACGTGACGCTGCCGAACATCATGAAGGCCAAGAAGAAGCCGCTGGAAACCGTCAAGCCGGAAGACCTGGGCGTCGACGTGACCCCGCGCCTGAAGACCCTGAAGGTCGCCGAGCCGGCCAAGCGTTCGGCCGGCGTGAAGGTGCCGGACGTCGCCACGCTGGTCCAGAAGCTGCGCACCGAAGCCAAAGTCATCTAAGCGGCCTCGCCGTCACTATCAAACATAGGAAACATCATGGTCGCATTAGTTATTGCTGAACACGACAATGGCTCCCTGAAGGGCGCAACCCACAACACCGTGACCGCGGCCGCCCAGTGCGGCGGCGAAGTGCACGTGCTGGTCGCCGGCTCGAACTGCGGCGCCGCCGCCGAAGCCGCCGCGCAGATCGCCGGCGTGTCGAAAGTGCTGGTCGCCGACGCGCCGCACTTCGCCGACGGCCTGGCCGAGAACGTCGCCGAGCAGATCCTGGCTGTCGCCGGCAACTATTCGCACATCCTGGCTCCGGCCACCGCCTACGGCAAGAACATCCTGCCGCGCGTCGCCGCCAAGCTGGACGTGGCCCAGATCTCGGAAATCACCAAGGTCGATGCGCCGGACACCTTCGAGCGCCCGATCTACGCCGGTAACGCGATCGCGACCGTGCAGTCGAGCGACAAGGTGAAAGTCATCACCGTGCGCGGCACCGGCTTCGACGCCGCCGCCGCCAGCGGCGGCTCGGCTGCCGTGGAGCAGATCGGCGCCGTCGCCGACGTCGGCAAGTCGGCCTTCGTTGGCCGCGAGCTGGCCAAGTCGGACCGTCCGGAGCTGACCGCCGCCAAGATCGTCGTTTCGGGCGGCCGCGGCATGGGCTCGGGCGACAACTTCAAGATCCTGGAACCGCTGGCCGACAAGCTGGGCGCCGCCATGGGCGCCTCGCGCGCCGCGGTCGACGCCGGCTACGTGCCGAACGACTGGCAGGTCGGCCAGACCGGCAAGATCGTCGCGCCGTCGCTGTACATCGCCGTCGGCATCTCGGGCGCGATCCAGCACCTGGCCGGCATGAAGGACTCGAAGACCATCGTCGCCATCAACAAGGACCCGGAAGCGCCGATCTTCTCGGTGGCCGACTACGGCCTGGTGGGCGACCTGTTCGAAGTGATCCCGCAGCTGGTGCAGGAACTGGGTTAATCGTAGGGTGGGCACCCGTGCCCACGCGGTGATACACGACGGCGAGATCCTCGAACACGAGATCGGAGCCGATAGCGATCACCGCGTGGGCTCAAGAGCCCACCCTACAAAATCGCAGGCCACGCTGGTCCGGCATTCGCCAGGCTGCCGTGGCCTGAATCACATCCAAATCTGAGGAGATCAAGGTGAGCTACCAAGCCCCGATCAAAGACATGCTGTTCGTCCTGAACGAACTGGCCGGCCTGGACCAAGTGAGCAAGCTGCCGGGCTGCGAAGACGCCACCGTCGACACCGTCGAAGCGGTGCTGGAAGAGAACGCGAAATTCTGCGGCGAGGTCGTCGCCCCGCTGAACCACCCGAGCGACAAGGAGCCGAGCTTCTGGCACGATGGCCAGGTCACGACGTCCGCCGGCTTCAAGGTCGCCTTCCAGGCCTTCGCCGAGTCCGGCTGGCAGGGCGTGCAGCACCCGAGCGAATTCGGCGGCCAGGGCCTGCCGAAGATCGTCGCCACGCCATGCACCGAGATGCTCAACGCCGCCTCGATCTCGTTCGCGCTGGTGGCCCTGCTGACCGACGGCGCCATCGAGGCGCTGCTGACCGCTGGCTCCGACGAGCAGAAGGCGCGCTTCCTCGAGCCCCTGATCTCGGGCAAGTGGACCGGCACCATGAACCTGACCGAGCCGCAGGCCGGTTCGGATCTCGCCGCCGTGCGCACCCGCGCCGTGCCCCAGGGCGACGGCACCTATAAAATCTTCGGCACCAAGATCTTCATCACCTACGGCGAGCACGACATGGCCGAGAACATCATCCACCTGGTGCTGGCGCGCACGCCGGACGCGCCGCCGGGCGTGAAGGGGATCTCGCTGTTCATCGTGCCGAAGTTCATGATCAACGAGGACGGTTCGCTGGGCGAGCGCAACGACGCCCACTGCGTCTCGATCGAACACAAGCTGGGCATCAAGGCCAGCCCGACCGCCGTGCTGCAATTCGGCGACAACGGCGGCGCCATCGGCACCCTGGTGGGCGAAGAGAACCGCGGCCTGGAATACATGTTCATCATGATGAACGCGGCCCGCTTCGGCGTCGGCATGCAGGGCATCGGCCTGGCCGAGCGTGCCTACCAGCAGGCCGTGGCCTTCGCCAGGGACCGCGTGCAGTCGCGCGACCTGGCCGGCTCGAGCGGCCCGGTCGCCATCATCCACCATCCGGACGTGCGCCGCATGCTGATGTCGATGCGCGCCCAAACGGAAGCCGCGCGTGCGCTGGCCTACGTCGGCGCCGGCATCTCGGACGTGGCCCATTACCACGCCGACGAAGCCACCCGTAAAGCCAATCTCGCCGTCTACGAATACCTGGTCCCGGTCATCAAGGGCTGGTCGACCGAGATGAGCGAGAACGTGGCGCGCGACGGCGTGCAGGTCCACGGCGGCATGGGCTTCATCGAGGAGACCGGCGCGGCCCAGCACTACCGCGACGCCAAGATCCTGACCATCTACGAAGGCACGACCGCGATCCAGGCCAACGACCTGGTCGGCCGCAAGACCGTGCGCGACGGCGGCGCGGTGGCCAAGTCCATCATCGCCCAGGTGCGCGAGACCGAAGCGGCGCTGGGCGATGCGCAGGGCGCCGATTTTGCTGCGATTCGCAAGCAGCTCGCGGCCGGCTCCGCCGCGCTCGAGGCGGTGGTCGACTTCGTGGTCGCCAACGTGAAATCGGACATCAAGGGCGTGTTCGCCGGTTCCGTGCTCTACCTGAAGCTGGCCGGCATCGTGCTGGGCGGCTGGCAGATGGCGCGCGCGGCCCTGGTCGCCCAGCGCAAGCTCGACGCCGGCGAAGGCGATGCCGCCTTCCTGCGCGCGAAGATCGCCACCGCGCGCTTCTTCGCCGACCACATCCTGTCGCAGGCCGACGGCATGCGCAGCGCGATCGTGGAAGGCAGCGCCGGCGTGCTGGCGCTGGACGTCGAGCAGTTCTGATCGTGCAGAAGGGTGGGGCGCCCGACGCTCCGCCCGGCGATCGTTCGAAGCGGCCCGCGGGCCGCTTTTTTTACGGCGGTGTCGGCCCGGCGGGACGCGCGCTTGGCTTGCGCGCCCGGTTGCCAACTTTTGCCGTATAAATATAATCCTTTTTAGAATGATTTATTGCAAAGAAAATTTGCATAAAAACCACTATCTGCGAATTTAGTTTGGCTCAAGGCGAGCTCATCTTGAGTGAACTAACTTGTACCCAGGCCGCGCATGAGCCGCGCGGCCCCCGATCTCACCGGCTCGACGAGGAGATGCGCCATGGGTACCGAGAACCACTACGACGACAAGCACGACAACGACCACGATCACGATCACGACCACGATCATGACCGCGACAAGGTGTGCCGCCACCGGCATGACCACGACAAGCACTGCGACAAGGGCGAGTACCGCGAGCACTACAAGTACCGCGAATACTGGAAGGTGCGCGACTGCGACGACGACAGGCACGATCTCCACAAGTACGACAAGGACGATAAGTACGAGCATCACGACAAGCATGATCGCGACGACAGGAAAGAGCGCGATGTCCCGTCGCACCACATCCACGAACTCGAAAAGTCGATCAAGACCCTGGCCGACGCGCTCGCCACGCTCGGCCGCGGGGCGCACCTGCTGGAGCTGCAGCGCATCATCCACCATCCGGGTTGGACGTCGCCGGCCGAGCTGGCATTCGTGAATGCCATCCTCGACCACCTCGGCGTCGAAGTGCGCACCATCGAGCGCCTGCAGGCCGACCTCGTCGAGGCTGCGCGCAAGGTAAAGAAGGAGCGTCACTGAAGGCTAATGCGCCGCGCACCGCAGGGATGCGCGGCGCACCAGCGTCGTCGCGGCAAGCCTGCCGCCGCAAGCGGTACGCAATCCGTTCGCTTCGCCGCTTGCCTTTGCGCTTGCGTGCTGCGCTTCGGCCGGATCGGTTCCCACGGCATTCGCCGGTCGGCATCCGCTGAGCTTGATCTGGCTTAAACGAAGCGTTACGGCCGCGTTCGTAACATCGGCACATCCACTGAACCCGCCCGCTCTCGCGAGCAGGGCCAACCCGGGAGCCGCTATGCCACTGACGATTGCCCGTTCCAGTCTTTATCTCGCCATGAGCTTCTGTTCGCTGTTGCTGGCCGCCTGCGGCGGCGACAGTTCATCCCCGGCCGCCAGCGATCCGCCGCCGAGGCAGGTCGATCCGCCGCCTCCGCCCCCGTCCTCGCCCCAGCCGCCGCCGGTCGCGCTGGCCGACAGCCACACCGACCTGGTCCCCGCCACCATCAACAGTCCGCAGGGCTGGCCGACCTGGAGCGGCACCGGCCAGCCGGTCGGCGATATCGTCTGCCTGTCCAATATCAACTACCACATCCATGCGCTGGTATCGATCTACAAGGATGGCGTGCGCCAGGGGCTGCCCGACAACGTCGGCCGCAGCGGCTGCACCTACGAACTGCATACGCACGATGTAACGGGCGTGGTGCATATCGAGGCGAACGCGCCCAGAAAGTTCACGCTGGGCCAGTTCTTCGCCCTGTGGCGCCAGCCCTTGTCGACGAACGGCACGGCCGGGCTGGCGGGACCGGTCCGCTTCTACATCATCGACAGGGAAACGCTGGCGCCGTACACGGGCGACCCTGCCGAGATCGCGCTGACGGCCCACCGCGAGATCGTCATCGTCAGCGGCACGCCGCCGGCGACGCTGCCGAGGTACCGCTGGCCGGAGGGGATTTGAAGGGAGAGGCCAGGCGCGTCGACGAGCCTGGAGGCTGGGGAGGGGCATCGCTGCCGGCGGCGCCGATCATCTGCCGGCGCGGTCGGACACGACAGCGTCGGCCGGGCACGGCTCAGCCGTAGGCCCCGCCCGTATACATCAGGTCGAACGCGCGGGCGATGGTCGCGATCAGCACGGTGGCGCCGATCATCAAGGCGGCGATCAGCAGCACCGCCAGCAACCAGGTCGAGCGCGAGCGCGTGCCCGAGCCCGGATTGAAGCGCGCGTCCCACTGCTCGTCCGGCGTCAGGCCAATCACCAGCGCCGCGATGAAGGCGACGATATAGGAGAGCAAGAGGGGCAGCAGGGCAAAGAAGACATCCATGCTCCCTTCCGTCTGGCTATAGACCAGGCCGGCGACCGGCAGGCTGCAGGCGTGCAGCAAGCCGATCCGGTCGACGTTGCCGTGCAAATAAAAGCGGTGCGCGCCCAGCCCGCCGAAGGTCAGCGCCAATGCGGTCGCCAAAGTCTTGTTCTTGTGTGACATGCCAAAAGGAATTTGTTACACGAAGACGCAAGTATGGTTCAAAAATGTGCCAAAAGCATCATTTTTTATGTAAATGCTATGTATCAACTTGTACGCACGCGTGATCGGGCGCCAGGAGGGAGGTAGCGGTAGCGCAAAAAATCAGGGATAATGCCCCATTCGGCCGGGACCGCGCGCCCTGTTGTCCGCCTTTTACCATTTCACTTGCTGATCTGCGGCATTGCGCGCTATAATCGTCGGCTTTCTCCGTCCAGTACAACTTTTTGGAATTATTATGGTCGTTATCCGTTTGGCTCGTGGCGGCGCAAAAAAGCGCCCGTTCTTCAACATCGTTGCAACCGATTCGCGTAACCGTCGCGATGGCCGTTTCATCGAGCGCATCGGCTTCTACAACCCGATGGCTTCGGGCGCCGAAGTCGGCCTGAAGATCACCGCGGACCGTCTGGCCTACTGGCAAGGCGTTGGCGCACAACTGTCGCCGACCGTTGCTCGCTTGGTTGCCCAGCAGAAGCCGGCTGCCTAAGTAAAGCTGTTCCTGGTTTGAGCGATTCGGCTGCAAGCGGGGTGCACGCCCCCGACGACCTGACCCAGGTCGGGTATGTCTCAGGCGCCTACGGCATTGCCGGCGCCATCCGCGTTACCCCGTTCTCGGTGGATGCGGACGCCTTGCTGAACGTGAAAACCTGGTGGCTCGACAAGCCGAGCCTGCGGTCCGTCACCGTGCGGACCGCGAAGATGCATGGCGGCGACGTGGTCGCCACCCTGGTCGGGATGAGTGACCGCAACCTGGCGGAGGCGCTGAAAGGCGCAGCCGTCCATGTATCGCGCAGTCAGTTTCCCGAGCTTGAGGAAGACGAGTATTACTGGTCCGACCTGATCGGCATGGACGTGGTCAACCTGCAGGGCGAAGCCCTGGGCAAGGTGATCGACATGATGAGCAACGGCGCGCAATCGATCCTGCGCATCGCGCCCGTCCCCCATCCGGCCGCCAGCGACAAGGCGCCTGAGCGTCTCGAAGAGCGCCTGGTGCCGTTCGTGGACCAGTTCGTGAAAACCGTCGATCTCAAGGGAAAGAAGATTACCCTGGATTGGGGTCTCGACTTTTGATCCCTCCTACCCGAAGCGAGGTCCCGATGCAGTTCGACGTCGTGAGCTTGTTTCCCGAGATGTTTGCCGCATTGACGCAGTCGGGCGTGACCCGGCGCGCTTTCGAGCAGGAACGCTGGGGCCTGACGCTGTGGAATCCGCGCGATTTCACCCAGGACCGCCACCGCACCGTGGATGACCGCCCGTATGGCGGCGGCCCCGGGATGGTAATGCTGGCGAAACCGCTCGAGGCGACGATCAATGCGGCCAAGGCGCGCCAGGCCGCACTCGGCTTGCCCGCGCCGCGCGTGGTGTTCATGTCGCCGCAAGGCAAACCGCTGACGCACGAACGCGTGATGGCGCTGAAGGACGAGCCCGGTCTCGTGATCCTTTGTGGCCGTTA
The DNA here is from genome assembly GCF_032106685.1 of Massilia sp. Taxonomy (GTDB): domain Bacteria; phylum Pseudomonadota; class Gammaproteobacteria; order Burkholderiales; family Burkholderiaceae_D; genus Telluria. The sequence goes on along the minus strand of NZ_DAMCPG010000052.1, from coordinate 20,281 downwards.
CGAGGCGGTCGACCAGCGCTTGCTGGACCGTGTCGTCGACGAGGAGATTTCCCTCGGCGACTTCGTGCTTTCCGGCGGCGAATTGCCGGCGATGGCCTTGATGGATGCGGTGGTGCGACAGTTGCCCGGAGTACTGGGCGACGATGCCTCGGCGGTCGAAGACAGTTTCGTCAACGGCCTGCTCGATTCGCCGCATTACACGCGTCCCGAAGTGTACGAAGGCGTGCCGGTGCCCCCGGTTCTGATGGGTGGCAACCACGCAGAGATTACCAAGTGGCGCCGCCAGCGCATGCTGGAGGCGACCGCGAAGAAGCGTCCGGAACTGCTGGATGCGGCGCGCAAGGCGGGCCGCCTGAGCGCAGCCGACGAAAAGTTTTTGGCCACGCTCTCCTGAGGGCAGGCCGGAAAAAGGCACCGATCCCGGTGCAAGACCTGCGGGCATGTTGCCCGTGCGTTCAACCCCATCCTCTACTGGGCAAACAGTACAGCGCCAGCAAGATGGTTTTTGGAGTCATAAGAAATGAATCTGATTCAGCAACTCGAGCAGGAAGAAATCGCGCGCCTCGGCCGCAACATTCCTGATTTCGCACCTGGCGACACCGTGATCGTCAACGTCAACGTCGTCGAAGGCAACCGCAAGCGCGCCCAGGCATACGAAGGCGTCGTCATCTCGCGTCGCAACCGTGGCCTGAACTCGAACTTCATCGTTCGCAAGATCTCGTCGGGCGAAGGCGTGGAACGTACGTTCCAGCTGTACTCCCCGCTGATCGCTTCGATCGAAGTCAAGCGCCGCGGCGACGTTCGTCGTGCGAAGCTGTACTACCTGCGTGAGCGTTCGGGCAAATCGGCACGTATCAAAGAGAAACTGCCGCAGCGCCGCGTCGCTACCACCGCTGCCGCTGAGTAATAGCGTCTGTGGAATGAAAAAGGCATCCCTCGGGATGCCTTTTTCTTTTTGATTCTTCCTTTTTGTTTAAAGGAAACGTTTTTGGCCAAGCTTCATCTCGATCCAACCCGCCTGCCGGTCGATGCCATCGCCGGCGAACCACCGGTCGACCCGGCGCTCCTGACCACGGCGCGCCTGCGCACGCGTTTTGCCCAAGCGCGCCGCGCCTGGGATCCGGAAACCGCGGAGGAAACGCCTTTCCAGCCTGGCCTGGCGCTGCGCCGCGCCGCCGTCCTGGTGCCCCTGGTCGACCGCCCCGAAGGCTTGACCGTGCTGCTGACCCAGCGCACCGCGCATTTGACCAGCCACGCCGGCCAGATCAGCTTCCCCGGTGGGCGTGCCGAGGAGATCGATTCCTCGCCGATCGAGACCGCGCTGCGCGAATCGGAAGAGGAGATCGGCCTGCACCGCCGCCACGTCGAAATCGTCGGCGTGCTGCCGGAGTACGTGACGGCCAGCGCCTACCGGGTGCGTCCGGTGGTCGGCCTGGTGACGCCGCCGTTCGAATTGCGCGCCGACCCGAACGAAGTGGCCGAGATCTTCGAAGTGCCGCTGGCCTTCCTGATGAACGGGGCCAACCACCAGCGCATGTCCTTCGAGCTGCCGGAAGGGGCGGGGCGGCGCAGCTTCTATGCCATGACCTACGAGCGCTTCTTCATCTGGGGCGCGACTGCCGGCATGCTGCGCAACCTGTTCCATTTCCTGCGCGCTTGATCCTTTTGCTTTACTTTAGTTACCAGTCCCTATTTGATTATGGCCCGCGTCTGCGCTATCGTAGCGGGCAGCGTAGTGTTGCCATAACAAAAGAAGGATTTGCATGACATTTTTTTCCATTCTGTGCGCCCTGCTGATCGAGCAGTTGAAGCCCCTGCGCGCGGATAACCAGGTCTACGGCGGCATCAAGACGCTCGCGATGCGCATCGAAGGCTGGTTCAACGCCGGCGAGCCGAAGAACGGCCGCATGGGATGGATCCTGATGATGCTGGCACTGGTGCTGCCCGTCGCCATCGTTTACTGGGTGCTGCAATACTACGGCCTGGTCTTTCTTGCCTTCGCCTGGAACGTGCTGGTCGTCTACCTGACGCTGGGGTTCCGCCACTACAGCCATTACTTCACCTCGATCCAGCTGGCCCTGAACCAGGGCGACGAAGCCACCGCGCGCGCGCTGCTGGCGGAATGGACGCGGCTCGACACGGTCGGCATGGATGCCCAGGAAATCGCGCGCATCGCCGTCGAAAAGTCCTTGATCACCACTCATCGCAGCGTGTTCGGCGTGTTCTTCTGGTTCCTGATGCCGGGCGGCCCGGCCTGCGCCGTGCTCTACCGCGTGTCCGAATACCTGGCGCGCGCCTGGAACGAGCCCGAGCACATGCGCAACGAGGCCTTCGGCCAGTTCGCCGCCAGGGCCTTCTACTGGATCGACTGGATCCCGGTGCGCCTGACCGCGGTCGCCTTTGCCGTGGTCGGCAATTTCGAGGACGCCATCTATGCCTGGCGCAACTTCGCCAACCGCTGGGCCGACGAATCGCGCGGGATCATCCTGGCGGCGGGCGGCGGCGCGATGGGCGTGCGCCTGGGCACGCCGCAGGAAAACGCCCCGCAATTGCTGCCGGCGGACGCGGCGACGGTGGACTTGTCCGACGTCGAGGCCGACGTGCTGCCCGGCGAGGAGCCGAGCCTGCGCGCACTGCAAAGCACGGTGGGACTTGTCTGGCGCGCCCTGATATTATGGATGATCCTGTTGCTGCTGCTCTCGAGCGTGGTCTGGCTCGGCTAGGCGCCGTAAGCGCTGCCATGGCGGCGTCGAGCGAGACCTCGGCGCCGGAAAACGCTTCATCACGGCGTGGCCGCGTCCCGCCGTACCAGCGTATTTGTCGCCGACAATGCGCCTTGCCGATGGGGGCTTGACCGGGACCGCGGTCCCGCGGCCTAAAGTTGTCGAGTCAAGACTCGTCCCCAGGTCTTCTATAAGATATAATACTGCCGTTGTTCTCATCCACGCAGTATTCTTGTATCAGCAAGCAGCACTATGGCCGAGTTACCGCATACCGGGAACGAAGGCGCCAATGGCGAATTCTTCATCCTGGGAATCACGAATAAAGGCAAGCAGTTCCGCCCGAGCGATTGGGCGGAGCGCCTGTGCGGGGTCATGTCCTGCTTTCGCCCCGAGGGTAGTGGCGGCCGCCATGCCCACCTCCAGTTTTCCCCTTACGTGCACCCGACCGTGGTGAACGGCGTCAAGGCCGTCGTCGTCGATAATGCGCTCCAGAAAGCCGAACCGCTGGCCTACCACTTCGTCGTCAACTTCGCCAAGGATAACGACCTGCAAGTGGTCGACGCCTGCTTCGTCGAACTGCCGGGCGATCCGAAACCGTAGGCAGTTCGAAGCACGGTTTGAGCTAGATCAAGCCGTCTGCCACTCTCCGCATTAGCGTGAAGCCATAGGGTGTGGGCACGGTCGCCTTCGTAGGGTGGGCACAAGTGCCCACCGTACAACAGCGCAAGGCCGGTCCGCATCCGCCAACAAGGGGAGGGCACCATGAACATCGGCGAAATCTGTACTGTCCAGACCATCACCTGCGCGCGCGACGAGACCGTGCAGGGCGCGGCGCTCCTGATGCGCAAGCACCATGTCGGCGACCTGATCGTGGTCGACCAGCTCGACGGCCAACCGGTGCCGGTCGGCATCGTCACCGACCGCGACATCGTGGTCTCGGTCGTCGCGCTCGGGCTCGATCCCGATAGCCTGCAGGTCGGCGACATCATGAGCGACGACCTGCTGACCTGCGGCGAGGACGACGACGTCTACGCCACCATCGAGCACATGCGCCTGCGCGGCATCCGGCGCGTGCCGGTGGTAAACCGGGCGGGCGGGCTGACCGGCATCGTCAGCGCCGACGATTTGCTCGAATTCCTGGCCGAGGAAATGGGCGACCTGTCGCGCATCAGCGCCAACCAGCAGGCGCAGGAAAAACGCGCCCGGCATTGAGGTAGGGTGGGCGGGTTCCCCGCCCACGCGGTGATCGCTACGCGCAAGATCATCCGGCGCGATAGCGAAGCCGTCACCATCCCGGCGCGAGAAGAAAGGCCCGCAAGCAATCATTCTGCGCCAGCGCAATCTTTGCGCGCTGCAATAGTGCGCGGTAGCATCACCTCGATCGACCATCTGTTACCATCGGCCCTGGCGCGTCGCCGGGCGGCGGCGCTTGCGCGTCCTCGCGGGCGCACCCACCTGACGGGACCACATGAACCTGATGCCTTACCAGCGCGGCCTGCCTGCGCACCTGATCGCCGGCGCCTTCGCCTTTCTCGCCCTCGGGACAGCCTGGTCGGCGCCGCTGCCCAAGGGCGTCACGCTCGGCCCCTCGGTCGAGGGCATCACCGAGTACCGGCTCGCCAACGGCCTGAAGGTCCTGCTGTTCCCCGACGCGTCGCGCCCTACCGTCACCGTGAACGTGACCTACCTGGTCGGTTCGCGCCACGAGAACTACGGCGAAACCGGCATGGCCCACCTGCTCGAGCACCTGATGTTCAAGGGTGCGCGCAAGAACCGCGACATCACGCGCCAGTTCGCCGACCGCGGCATGGATTTCAACGGCACCACCTCGCTCGACCGCACCAATTACTACGAAGTGTTCCAGGCCTCGAAGGACAACCTGGACTGGGCCCTGCAAATGGAGGCGGACCGCATGACGGGTTCCTTCATCGCGCAGAAGGACCTGGACTCGGAAATGACGGTCGTGCGCAACGAATACGAGAGCGGCGAGAACTCGCCGTCGGGCGTGCTCATGAAGCGCATGCAGAGCGTGGCCTACGACTGGCACAGCTATGGCCGCTCGACCATCGGCAACCGCAGCGACATCGAGAACGTGCGCATCGCCAACCTGCAGGCCTTCTACCGCACCTACTACCAGCCCGACAACGCCGTGCTGCTGGTGGCGGGTAAATTCGATCCCGACGCCACCTTGCTGAAAATCAGCCGCCTGTTCGGCGCGATCCCGAAACCGAAGCGCGCGCTGCCGGCGTTCTGGACGGTCGAGCCGCCCCAGGACGGCGAACGCAGCTTCGCGGTGCGGCGCCAGGGCGACGTCCAGATCGTCATGCTGGGCTACAAGGTGCCGTCCGCGATCCACGACGACAGCGACGTCATGGCCTTCGCCTCGACCATCCTGGGCGACGTGCCGACCGGCCGCCTGCACAAGAGCCTGGTCGAGACCGGCAAGGCCAGCCAGGTGTTCAGCTTCGGCCTGACCGGCTATGCGCCCGGCCTGCAGTACGTCGGCGCGGTGCTCAAGAAGGGCGAGCCGCTCGAGCCGCTGCGCGACGCCTTGACCCAGGCCGTGGAAAGCTTCGCCGACGCGCCGCCGACGCCGGCCGAGATGGAGCGCGTGCGCCGCCTCTACGAGAACGAGATGGAGCGCAGCCTGAACGATCCGCAGCGGGTCGGCGTGGCGCTGTCGGAGACCATCGCGCTGGGCGACTGGCGGCTGTTCTTCACCGGGCGCGAACGGATCAAGACCATCACGGCCGAGGAAGTGGCGGCGGTGGCGAAACGCTACTTCCGGCGCGACAACCGCGTCACCGGCACCTTCATCCCCGAGGACGACCCGCAGCGCGTGGCGATTCCGGCGGCGCCCAGCATCGAGAGCATCCTGGAGAAATTCAAGCCGAGCGCCTCGACCTTCGTGTCCGAGGACTTCGACCCCAGCCAGGCCAACATCATGCAGCGCACGCACCTGGCGACGGCCGGCGGCGTGAAGCTGGCGCTTCTGCCGAAGAAGAACCGCGGCGAAGCCGTCACGGTCGACCTGCGCCAGCACATCGGCGACGAAAAGAACCTGTTCGGCACCGGCGCCATTCCCGAGCTGACCGCCGCCATGCTGATGCGCGGCACCAGCCGCTACACGCGCGAGCAGCTGTCCGACGAATTCGACCGCCTGAAGATCGCCGGCGGCCTGTCCCACTTCCAGACCACGCGCGAGCACCTGCCCGACGCCCTGCGCCTGGTGGCGCACGTGCTGAAGGAGGCGAGCTTCCCCCAGGCCGAGTTCGAGCAGCTGCAGCGCCAGGCCATCGTCGGCCTGGAGGCGAGCCGCAACGAGCCCTCGGCCCTGGCCAGCCGCGCGCTGTCCCAGCACTTCGACCTCTACCCGAAGGGCGACGTGCGCCACGCGAACACCTTCGAGGAAGACATGGCCGAGCTGAAGGCGGCGAAGCTGGCGGACTTGGTGGACTTCCACCGCCGCTACTACGGCAGCGTGCCGGCCGAGATGGCGATCGTCGGCGACTTCGACGCGGCGGCCGTCGCGCCGCTGGTCGAGGAGCTGTTCGGCGCCTGGAAAGCCCAGGAGAACGTGGCCCCGGTGCTGCGCCGCCATGCCGAGGTCGCGCCGCTGGCGAAGACCATCGACACCCCGGACAAGGAAAACGGCGTCTACCTGGCGCGCCTGAACCTGGATTTGAACATCGACGACCCCGACTATCCCGCGCTGATGCTGGCCAACTACATGTTCGGCGAGGGCGGCCTGCGCTCGCGCCTGATGGACCGCATCCGCCAGAAGGACGGCCTGTCGTATGGCGGCGGCTCGCAGCTCGATGCTGGCGACCTCGACCGTGCAGGAAGTTTCATGATCAGCGCCATCGCCGCGCCGCAGAACCTGCAAAAGCTCGACGCCGCGGTGCGCGAGGAACTGGCGCGCGCGGTGAAGGAGGGCTTCAGCGCCACCGAACTGGCCGGCGCCAAGTCGGGCCTGATGCAGCAGCGCGTGCAGACCCGCGCCAACGACGGCGCCCTGGCGACCGGCTGGACCTCCTACCTGTACCGCGGCCGCACCTACGCGTGGTCGCGCGAATTCGAGGCGAAGCTGATGGCGGTGACCCCGGCGCAGCTGAACGCGGCCTTCCGCAAGGCGATCGACCCGGCCAGGTTGTCGGTGGTGCTGGCCGGCGACCTGGACAAGGCGAAGGCAGCGGCGGCCAAGGCGCCCTGAACCGCCTCGGTCAAACGTTGCATCCTGGGGACGGTATATTGATGAATACGAGCCGTGCGGCTATGATGTTGCCTTTAAGCATCACTTAAGTATTCTTTCAAGTGTCCAGGAGTCGTAGTACATGAAGGGCAATAGCAAAGCGGCGCCAGGCGCAATCTCGTTCGCGGGCAAGGTGGCGCTGGTCACCGGCGGCGCCAGCGGCATCGGACGCGCGACGGCGCTGGCATTCGGACGCGCCGGCGCCTCGGTGGTGATCGCCGACGTCTCGGTCGACGGCGGCCACGCGACCGCGGCGATGATCGTCGAGAACGGCGGCAAGGCCTTGTTCGTGCAGGCCAACGTGACCCGCGCGGCCGAGGTCGAGAACCTGCTCGACAAGACCGTCTATCACTATGGCCGCCTCGACTGCGCGGTCAATTGCGCGGCGCTGCAGGCTACGCCTGCGCGCCTGGACGAGCTCGACGAGGAGGAGTTCGACCGCCTGATGGCCGTCAACGTGAAGGGCGTCTGGTTGTCGATGAAGTACCAGCTGCGCCAGATGGTCAGGCAGGGCGGAGGCACGATCGTCAACCTGTCGTCCAGCTACGGCCTGGTCGGCGCGCCCTTGCAGGGAGCCTACGCGGCGAGCAAGCACGCCCTGGCCGGCCTGACCAAGAGCGCGGCGGCCGAGTACGCCAAGGACGGCATCCGCGTCAATGCCGTCTCTCCGGGCGCGGTGCGCACCCCGATGCTGGCGCGCACCCTCGGCGGCGAAGCGGCGGCGGAAAAGAAGCTGCGCGCCGCCCACCCGATGAACCGTTTCGCCGAACCGGGCGAGATCGCGAACGCCGCCCTGTGGCTGTGTTCCGACCAGTCCTCCTTCGTCACCGGCCACGAGCTGGCCGCGGACGGCGGCTTCACCGCAATTTGAAGCGCTCGACGCTCTTCAGGTAGGGTGGACTCCCGAGTCCACGCGGTATCGAACGGCAGCACGCCGAAACGCCGGCTCAGGCCTGCGGCGGCACCGGAACATCCTCCAGCACCAGCCGCATCGGCTGCAGCATCAGGCCTGATGCGGGCCGCATCGGCACCGGGGCGTTCACCGCCCTGAAACCGGCGCGCTCGTACAGGCGGGTCGCGGCCGAATTGCCGCGCGTGACCTCGAGCTCGACGAAACGCGCGTTGCGCTCGCGCGCCCAGCCCAGCGCCGCGTCCAGCAAACCCTGGGCCACGCCGCGTCCGCGGCATTCCGGCGCCACCCACATCTGGTACAGGTGCACGAGCGCCGGGTTGACTCCATCCATCTTTGCCCAGACCAGGCCGGCGGGCTTGCCGTCGAGCTCGGCCACCAGCGGACAATCCCTTCCCGACACCGCTGCCGCCGCCAGGCGCGCCGCCCACTCCTCGGGCGAGCGCACGCTTTCCGCGTCCAGCGTGCTGTAGAAGGCGTCGGGAGACTCGGCCAGCGAGCGCAGGCGCAGGTCGCGGTAGGCGGCCCATTCGTCCGGGTAGAGCGGACGGATCAGGGGAGCGGTGCGTGGTGCATTCATGACAGGCAAATACTATTTTTATATTGCAATAATACTAGCATGTCACCGCACTTCGTGTTCAATATCCCGGCCGCCGCCGCAGCTCATTTCGGGCGAGGAGCGCGCAGGCGGGCGGCGGGCGGCGCGACGCGTCCGGCGCGCAGGTCGCCCACTGTCAGGGCCACCGCGCGCGCCACGTTGCGCACTTCTTCCTGGAAGGCGGCGTCGCGGTCGAGCGCCTCGTGGCTCTCGGCGTAGGATTCGTAGTAGCCGACGAAACGGTCGAGCTGGCCGAAGCTGCCCGAGTCGACCAGTCCCATCCAGTTGAGCCAGTCAGACAATGAACGGCGCGTGCCCTCGATGCCGGCGACGTCGCCGTGCACCACCAGGCCGAAGGCGCGCCCGGCCAGGTGTTTCGGATAGTCCCAGCCGTCCAGCTCGATGCGCTTGGCCTTGTCGGCGTCCTTGCCCCCGGTCGCGCTGGGGTCGGGATTGCCGCCGTCGGCGCAGACCAGGCGGTCGATCATCAGCTTGAGCGTGGAGGGCGCCTGGTACCAGTAGACCGGCGTCAGGATGATGACGCCGTGCGCGGCCACCCATTGCTCGTAGATCTCGTTCATCCAGTCGCCGGTCTGGCGCTCGGCGTGGTTCGGATAGCAGCTGCATGGCCAGTGGCACAGCGGCATGGCGGTCGAGACGCAGGCCTTGCAGGGGTGGATGTGGCGGTCGTAGTCGGAAATGATGCGGCTCAGGTCGAGCACGTCGGTCTCGACGCCCTGGCTGGCCAGGACGTCGCGCGCGAGCTGGGTCAGGCGCCAGGTCTTCGAGATCTCGCCGGGGCAGCTGCCGTCGTTGCGCGCGGCGCCGTTGACCAGGAGGATGCGGCTCGGCGTGGCGGGGTCCTTCTGGCGCGCCTCGGCGGCCAGCAGGCGCTCGTGCGCTTCCTTCCACTCGATCGACAGGTCGTAGTCGGGATCGGCGAAGCCGGGGCCGGCCTTCACGGTGCGCGGCGCCTTGCGCTTGTCGTGGTAGGCCTGCCAGGCCACTTCCTCGACCGCCGCCAGTTCGTCCGCCACCGCCGCGAAAGCCGGGTCGAAGAACTGGTCGATGAACTTGCGATGGAATTCTTCCCGCTCCAGCCTTGCGGGTGCCTGGCCCTTGCGCACCGTTGTCATGCCGCCTCCTTTTTCATGAAGCGATTATCGGCGCGGCCGGGCTGGGCGGATGTACGTTGGCGCACGGTCGAGGCAATAAAAAAAGCGGGCGGCGCTCGCAGCGCTCGCCCGCCTTTCGCGGTCCGAAAGGCGTTACGCCTTACTGGCCGGCTGGCGCCGCGGCCGCGGTCGCCTGGGCGCCGGCCGGCTGGTTCAGCAGCATGACCCACAGGCGCGCCGCGTCGGCGTAGCCGCCGCTCGCCTTCACGCTCTCGAAGGTCTTGATGGCTTCGTCCTTGCGGCCGGCCTTGGACTGGGCGATACCCAGGCGCAGCTTGGCTTCGTCAGGCTGCTTCAGGCCGCCCTTGGCGATACCCTGCTGGATGAAGCCGATGCCCTTGTCGTGCTGGCCCATGGTGGAGTAGGCCCAGCCCAGGTTGACCAGGCCCGCGCCGTTCTTCGACTTGGCGGCCGAGGCTTCGCCGCTGGCGATGTTCTTGGCGTCGTCGGCGGCCCCCTTGTTGGCGCGGTCGCGCAGCTGGCCGTGGGCCTTGGCGTTCGCGCCCTTGCCCAGCACGCCCGCGGCGTAGCCGGCGTCCATCACGTTCTTCGCTTCGGTCGGGAAGCCGTCGCGCAGGGCGGTTTCGGCCAGGTCGACGTAGTCTTCCTCGCGCATGGTCTTGGTGGCGGCGAACAGCAGGCGCAGCACGGTCATGTAGTTGTCCTGGCTGAAGCCCGGCTTCTTGATGACGCCAACGCGGATCAGCTCGTTCCAGTACTCGTCGCTCGGGTAATAGGTGACCATTTTCTCGACGGCGCTGGCGTAGCCGGCGCTGTCCTTCGATTCATGGGTCGAGCTGAGCAGGAGCTTCATGTCTTCCTGGCTCGGGGCCTTGCCGGCCTTTTCGGCCTCGGCAACGACTTGCTGCAGTTCGGTCTTGGCGCCGGCATAGTCCTTGTTCAGGTACATCGCGCGCACCAGCAGCGGGCGCGCGGTGGTCATGTCGCCGCCCAGTTCCTGGTAGCGCTTGAGCTGTTCGATGGTGGCGCCGTAGTTCTTCGCCTTGTACTGGATGTCGGCGATCGCCAGCACCAGCTTGGCCTGCGATTCCTTCGGCTCGAAGCCGGACTTGATGACTTCCTCGGCGGCGCTGGCGACGCCCGCGTCGTTGCCGCTGATCGAGGCCAGCACCATCTTCACGCGGTTCACCGCGTAGGTTTCGTAAGGGGTCTTGTTCGCGATCGCTTCCGCCTGGTTGACGCGGTTCTGCAGTTCGGCGGTGTTCTTGGCGGCGACCAGTTGCTGGACCTGGTTCGAATCGATCAGCTTGTACAGTTCCGGACGCACGGTGTTGGCCGGGGCGGCTGCGGCGTTCTCGGTACGTTGGGCGTGGGCGCTCGTCATCAGGGCAGGCGCAGTGTTCAGGCCGACGGCAGCCAGCAGCAGGCAAAGGCGAGCGAGGCGGAATTGGGACATGAATGATCCTTCTAAAAGTTGAGCGGTAGGAAATCCGCGGCAAGATGGCGATTCTGCCAACCTTGAACAAAACGCGCATTGTCCCATAAAACGACCGGGACCCTGCGGCGCAATTGTGCCGCAGGGGGCGCGCTTGCGGTGGCGCGGTTACATTGCGTTACCGAGAAATTCGCGAGATTGAATCAGGGTAACGCAAGGCTTTCCGTCCTGATCAGAAGCCCGGCACCGGGCAGCGGCCCTCGGCCTCGATCTCCCCTGCCAGCCAGGCGTTGACCGCGTCGAGCGCGGGCGCCGCGAAGCCATAGGTCATCAGGGCCGGGGCGTCGAAGTCGAGCGCCTGGTAGGGGTTCCACAGCGCCAGGTGCAGGTCCGGGCGCCAGTTCTTGCGCGCGTTGTCGCCGTAGCGGCGGCGCGAGGTCGAGGCCAGGATCGTGAAGCGGCCGTCCTGGGGCAGGGTGTTCCAGTCGAAGCTCTCCGCGTCGGCGAAGGTGACCAGGTCGACCTCGAACAGGCGGCCGAGCGAGGCGGCGATGCCGGCGGCCGGCACGCCGGCTTCCGAGACGCCGTCGCTGACCACGTCCTGGCGCGCCACCAGGCGGATCTTGCCGCCCGGGGCCGGACGGCGCACCGCGCCGCGCGCGCTCAGGCCGCGCCGCCAGGCACGCGCCATCAGCGCGCGGTCGGCGGCATCGGTGCTGTAGACCGGGGCTTCGTCGGCGCCGGGTGCGCCGTCGACCTGGGCGGCCACGCCCGCCGCCACCGCGGCCGGCGCACCCTGGCCGGCGCCTGCAGGATGGGCCTCCGCCAGCGCCGCCAGGCGCGCCAGTTTTGCCTCCACCTGCGCCATCGGCAGTTCGCCCGAGGCGATCGCGGCGGCGATCGCGGCCACGGTTTCCTCCTGCGTTTCGCGCGAGCCGATCGCCATCACCATGTCGGCGCCGGCGACCAGCGCGCGCACGGCGGCCTGGCCGGCGCCGTAGCGGTGCGCGATCGCGTGCATGTCCATGCCGTCGGTGATCACCACGCCCTGGTAGTGCCACTGCTCGCGCAGGATGCCGGTCAGGATCGGCCGGGACATGGTCGCCGGGTAGTCGGGATCGAGCGCCGGATAGACGATGTGGGCGGTCATCATGGCCGGCGCCGTGGGGGCAGCCATGCGGAAGGGCGCAAACTCGAAGCGCTCCAGTTCGGCCAGCGGCTTGTCGACGGTCGGCAGCGCGCGGTGCGAGTCGACGTGGGTGTCGCCGTGCCCCGGGAAATGCTTGACGCAGCAGGCCACGCCCTCGGATTCGCTGCCTTCCATCCAGGCCAGGGCGATGCGGGTCGCGGTTTCCGGATCGGCGCCGAAGGAGCGCTCGGCGATCACCGGGTTGTGCGGATTGTTGTTCAGGTCCAGCACCGGCGCGAAGTTCCAGTTGAAGCCGAGCGAGCGCACCGCGCGCGCGACCGCCGCGCCGACCTCGCGCGCCAGTTCCGGATCGTTGGCCGCGCCCAGGGCCATGGCCGAGGGCGGCGCCGGCACCCAGGTCGAGCGCACCACGGCGCCGCCTTCCTGGTCGAGCGCGATCAGGGCCTCTTCGCCCATCACGGCGCGCAGGTCGCCGGTGAAGCGCGTCAACTGCGGCGCATCCGTCATGTTCTGGCGGAACAGGCAGGCGCCGCGCACCGCGTTTTCGCGCAGGAAGGCGGCCGTGTCCGGGTCCAGTTCGGTGCCGAACAGGCGCACCATGATCAGCCGGCCGGCAATGCGGCGAAATTCGCTCAGTTCTTCCATGGTCGTCGCTTGGTTGGCTTAGTTGGTCTTCGTGACTTTGCTCAGGTGGCGCGGGCGGTCCGGATCGAGGCCGCGCGCCTTCGACAGCTGGGCCGCCATCACGTAGAAGGCCTGGATCGCGACGATCGGGTCGAGGTCCGGCGTGGCCGCCACCGGCAGGGTCAGGTCGCGCTCAGCCACGTCCTCGGGCGCGGCCAGCAGCACGCGCGCGCCGCGCCCGCGCATCTCGGCGGCCAGCGCCAAGAGGCCGGCCTGGGCCGGGCCGCGGGTGGCGAAGATCAGCAGCGGATAGCCTTCCTCGATCAGCGCCATCGGGCCGTGCTTGATCTCGGCGCCGGAGAAGGCTTCGGCCTGCAGGGCCGAGGTTTCCTTGAATTTCAGCGCCGCTTCGAGGGCGATCGGGAAGCTGATGCCGCGGCCGACGACCATGATGTTGCGCGCCGGCGCCAGGACGTCGATCGCGGCCGACCAATCCACCTGGCTGGCCGCGCGCAGCGCGTCCGGCAGGGCGGCGATGCCGGCCTTCAGCTCGGCGTCGTCCTGCCACTCGGCCACCAGGCGCGCGCCGGCGACCAGGCTGGCGATGAAGCTCTTGGTGGCGGCCACGCTCTGCTCTTTACCTGCGTGCAGCGGCATGGTCCAGGCGGCGCTCTGCGCCAGCGGCGATTCGGCATCGTTCACCAGCGCCACCGTGGTGGCGCCGCCGTCGCGGAAGTACTTGATCGGCTCGACCACGTCCGGGCTCTGGCCCGACTGCGAGATCGAGATGGCGAGGGTGTCGCGGGTGACCAGCGGCGACTTGTACAGGGTGACGAGCGACATCGGCAGCGAGGTCACCAGGCGGCCCAGGCGCGACATGATCAGGTAGGCGACGTAACCGGACGCGTGGTCCGAGCTGCCGCGCGCCACGGTGACGGCGCTGTGGAAGCTGGTCGACCTCAGCGTGCGCCCGAGTTCGGCGTAGCGCTCCACGTCCTGGGTCAATTGCTGGGCGACGCAATCGCCGGCGGACATGGCTTCTTGCAGCATGAGGGAAGTTACCTGCGAGGTCACAACTTATCTCCTTCGATATAGACGGCTTTGATATTCAGTTCGCGGTCGAGGACCACGAAGTCGGCATGGCAGCCCGGGGCCAGGCGCCCGCGCAGGCTTTCGCCGAGGTAGTCGGCGGCATTCGTCGAGACGCGGCGCGCGGCGTCGGCCAGCGGCAGCCCGATCTTGACCAGGTTGCGCAGCGCCTGGTCCATGGTCAGCGTCGAGCCGGCGAGCGTGCCGTCGGCCAGGCGCACGCCGCCCATGCATTTGTGGACGACCTGGCGTCCCAGCATGTATTCGCCGTCCGGCATGCCGGCGGCGGCGGTCGAATCGGTCACGCAGAACAGGTGCGGGATCGAGCGCAGGGCAACCTTGATCGCGCCCGGGTGCACGTGCAGCAGGTCGGGGATGATCTCGGCGTACTGCGCATGCGCCAGCGCCGCGCCGACCATGCCGGGCTCGCGGTGGTGCAGGCCGGGCATCGCGTTGAACAGGTGGGTGAAGCCGGCCGCGCCATGTTCGAGGGCCGCCAGGCCGTCCTCGTAGGAGCCGCTGGTGTGGCCGACCTGGACCCGGATGCCGGCGTCCGCCAGCGCGCGCACCAGTTCCAGGTGGCCGTGGATCTCGGGCGCCACCGTGATCACGCGCATCGGCGCCAGGCGCTCGTAGGCTTCGACCTCGGCCAGCGTGGCTTCCTTGGCGAAGGGCGGCTGGGCGCCGAGCTTGGCGGAATTGATGTAGGGGCCTTCCAGGTGCACGCCGAGGATGCGCGCTTCGCCCGGGCCGCGCGCCTTGCAGGCGGCGCCGATGGCGGTGAGCGCCCGCTCGATGTCCGCGGGCGGGGCGGTCATGGTGGTGGCCAGGATGCTGGTGGTGCCGTGCTTCGCGTGCAGGGCGGCGATCACGTGCGGGGCGTCGCCGCCTTCCATCATGTCTCGTCCGGCGCCGCCGTGCACGTGCACGTCGATGAAGCCAGGCAGGATGTAGTCGTCGCCGTTCGCTTCCGGATCGGCCGGGGCGCCGGCGATGGCCTCGACGGCGGCGCCGAAGCGCAGTTCGCCGTGGATCCAGCCGTCAGGGGTGAGGATGTTGCCTTTCATTGCGCCTTTTCCTTCAGGTGCTGTTCGATCATGCGCAGTGCGCCGCGCGCCGAGTCGCCGCGGGGCGGGGTGCAGCGCGCGCGGGTTTCCTCCGGCAGCCAGGCCAGCAGGACTTCGCCCAGGCCGCCGCACAGCGCCAGCGGCAGGCGCCCGGCCGGGTCGAGCGCGCGGGCGATGCCGGCCACTTCGCGTCCGGCGTGTTCGAGGATGGCGCGCGCCACCGGGTCCGACGCGCCATGGGCGACCACGAAGCGCGCCAGGCTGGCGTAGGCGGTCTGGTTGGCGCGGCCGAGCCAGATCTGCACCGCGTCGCGGTTGCCGCCGCAGGCTGCGATGACGTCGCGCGCAAAGGCGCCGCCCTCGACGCGGCCGTCGAGCACCTGCTCGATGTGGTTCAGGGCGCGCAGGCCCATCCAGGCGCCGCTGGCTTCGTCGCCGGCGGGGAAGCCCCAGCCGCCGACTTCGACCTTGGCGCCGTCTTCCCGCATCGCTTCGCCGACGCTGCCGGTGCCGATCGCGACGATGGCGCCGGGACGGCCGTCGTGCGCGCCCATCAGGGTGGTGAAGCCGTCGGTGTCGAGCGCGAGGGCGGCAAAGCCCGGATCGGCGGCGACGAACTGGGCCGCCCATTCCTTGTTGTGGACGCCCGCGAGACCGAGGCCGATGGCCATGCAGGACAGGGACGGGCTGCCGACGTCGGCCGCGGCGCAGGCTTCGCCGATGGCGGACAGGATGGTGGTCCAGGCCTTGGCCACGCCTTGCGACAGGGCCGACGGGCCGGCGCTGGCCTGGGCCAGCTCGACGCCGTCGGGGCTTGCTATGCGCACACGGGTGCCGGTGCCGCCGCCGTCGACGCCGATGAGGTATTCGATCATGTGGAAAATGAGGATGCCGGGGAGGTCAGGGCACTATAGGGAGGCGGTCCCGGCTTGTCAACAGGTATTTAACTGGTATTGGATAATCGGGGCGCGGTATACCCACATAAATCCAGGTTATCAATCTAAGTGATTGATATGGAAGCGCTTATGCTGGTATGGGAATTGGTATGGTCCCGTGCCTGGATGAACGCGTGGTAACGCAGTTGTAGGGTGGGCTCTCGAGCCCACGCGGTCTTACCGTTTGAATAGCGGAGCGATCTATCGATGCCGCTCGTGGTGAGGATGCGTACCATACAGCGTGGGCTCGAGAGCCCACCCTACGAAACCGCGGGGCGGCCAACGGAAAGGGATACGCACGTAACGCGTGGGCACGGGGCGCCCACCCTACGAATAGCCACGCCGCCGTCCGGCAATCACTCCACCTGGCGCCGGCCGCGTCCGACCAGCATCACGTTGTCCTGCTCGCCGTCGCGCGCCTGGTTCACCGCCGCGTTGCCCGGGCCGCGCACGTCGATGTCGGACTGGCGCACGCTCAGGCGGCGCGCCTGCAGGGTGCCGGAGCCGCTCAGCTCGGCGCGGATGCGGTCGGCGTGGCCTTCCAGGCGCACGTTGCCCGGGCCGCGCATCTGCAGCTGCACGCGCTTCCCCTCGACCTTGGCGGCGAGGTCGCCCGAGCCGTGCAGGGCGGCGTCGAGCGTGTCCGAGACCCTGGCCAGGGCGACGTTGCCCGGCCCGCCGCTGTCGATGGTGGCGTTGCGCACCGCCAGGCCTTCGCCTTCCAGCGCGCCCGAGCCGCCGACCACGGCGCGCAGCTCGTCGGCGCTGCCGCTCAGCCTGGCGTTGCCCGGGCCGCTCAGGCGCAGCACCGCGCGTCCGGCCTGCAGGCCGCGCGCTTCGAGGTCGCCCGAGCCGTGCACTTCCGCCTCGAGCTGGCGGATGGCGCCGGCGACGCAGGCATTGCCCGGTCCGCGCTGGACGGTCGCGACTTTCTCGGCCTGCAGGTCGCAGCCGTCGAAGTCGCCCGAGCCGCTCACCTCGGCGCGCAGGTCGCGCGCGCTGCCGCGCAGCCGGGCGTTGCCCGGACCGGTAATGCGGGCCACGGCGCGCGCCAGGTCCAGCGCGTCGGCCTCGAGGTCGCCCGAACCGCTGACCCGCGCCGACAGTTCCTTGCCGATGCCGGCCGCCTTGACGTCGCCCGGGCCGGACATCGTCAGGTCGAGCTTGTCCGCCTTCAGTTGGCGCAGGTCGAGGTCGCCGCTGCCGCTGCTGGTCACCAGCAACTCGCGCACCGCGCCGCGCGCCCGCACGTCGCCCGGTCCGTTTGATGCCAGGCTGAAGCGTTCGCCGCCGACCCGTTCGAGTTCGACGTCGCCGCTGCCGCCGGTGCTCAGGCTGCGCAGGTTGGCTGCGCCGATGCGCACCACGACCTGGTCGCCGGTTTTTCCACGTCTTTTGTCCGGGCCGAGGTGGATGCCCCAGCGCGCCTTCTGGCGCACGTACAAGGTGCCGCCGCGCACCTCGGATTCGATCCCCGCCAGCGCGCTCGGTGCGCCCGACAGTTCCAGGGACGGCGCGCCGGGGCTGACGACCACGCGGAAGGGGCCCGACAGCTCGAGCGCATGGAAGGGCGCGACCGCGCGCTTCTCGAGCGTCGGCGCCGGGCGCTGGTCCTGGGCGGTCACGGGTTGCAGCAGGAAGGCGCCGGCGCAGAACGCGACGGCGGCGAGGGCGGTGTGCTTGATCCGGGTTTGCATGGCATCCTTGTTGTTTTTGTGATGAAGAGACTCCAAGTTAGAGGAAAATCATCGACACTACGCCGTCCAGACGATGGAGCAATGGATTCTGGGTGTCAACTGTCGAATAGGGGAGCTGAACGGCGCGCCGGTTTCCTGGTTTTCGACGATCGGATTGCGCGCCTGCCGAGGAGCTCGCATGTCCACGCTGACTATCCGCAAGATCGATGTCGACCTGTCGCAGGGCTTCGGCCGCCACTGGAACGGCGACGACGCCTACCGCACCCAGCTGTTCAATGCGCTGTCGATGAGTTTCCCCCGCGGCGAGCAATTGTTCATCGACGCGCTGCGCGACGTGCCCCAGGCATGCCTGACCGATCCGCGCCTGCGCGCCGAGGTCAAGGATTTCATCGGCCAGGAAGCCACCCACCGCCACCTCCACGCGCAGTACAACCGGCAGCTCGAACGCCAGGGCTTGCCCTACACGCGCGAGGAAAAGCTCAAGAAACGCCTGGCCCGTGTCGATAAACTGGGTGTGCTGGACCGGCTGGCGATCACCTGCGCGCTGGAGCACTACACGGCGTTGCTGGCCGACGGCGTGCTGCGCCATCCCGACTGGCTCGAAGGCGCCGAGCCGCAGATGCGCAGGCTGTGGTCCTGGCATGCGGTCGAGGAAACCGAGCACAAGGGCGTGGCCTTCGATGCCTACGTGGCGGCCGGCGGCGGCTACCGGCGCCGGGTGGCCTGGTACCTGCACGCGAGCATGGTGTTTGCCTATGACAGCTTCCTGCAGACCGTGCACAACCTGCGCAACGACGGCCAGCTGTTTCGCTTGCGCACCTGGGGCAGCGCGCTGAGGACCTGGTTCGGGCGCAGCGGGCTGGCCTGGCACCTGGCCGGGCCGGTGCTGGGCTACCTGTCGCCGCGTTTCCATCCGTGGCGGCACGATAACCGCAAGCTGATCGAAACGTGGCTCGAGCACAACAGCGGCGCCTGGCGCCCTGTGCGGGCCGCGAACAACTGAGTGTGCGACGTCCTGCCGGCCCGGGCGGCAAGCTGTCATAATGTGGATTCCTGTGGGTTGCAGGACGGAGCGAGCAAGGAGAAAGCAGTGATTCGTTACATGGGCACGCGCAAGAACGACGCAGGCGCGACTGTCTACGTGTTCATCGTGAACGGCCTCGAAAAAGAGGTCCGGGAGCACGCACTCAAGCAGCATCCGGGCTGCTACGAAGCCTTGCCGGCATCGGCCAAGGCGAAGATCGCCGCCAACCGCGACTGGCTGTCGAAGGCGTGAGGCGGCTCTTCGGCGTCGCCGCGGCCGCGGTGAAGGTAGCAGTGTGCGCCTGGGCGCTGGCCGGCGCCCCGGGACAGGCACAAGCGCAGACCTTGCCGTCGACCTTCGCGCCGACGATCGGCAGCGCGCTGCTGTGCCGCAGCGCGCTCGACAACGCCTATTTCCATTCCTACCTCACCACCTCCTTCGGCCCGGCCTACAAGCACGAGGGCGGGGCGTACTGGTTCAGGCTCGACGCCACCCTGTGGGGCAAGGCGGTGAAGGAAGTCATGGTCAGCGACGACACCAGCCCGCTGGTATTCGTCGCCGCCGTCGCCGACAGCAAGCCGGAAGAGCTCGAAGAGGCGATCCGCGCCAGCGCCGGCATCCGCCACCGCGCGGTCGACGCCTCGGCCTTTCCCTTACGGGTATCAAATCCCGGCAGCGTCATCGCTTATCAGAACAACAAATCCAAAATATACTGCGCAAGGTATAAACCTCTGCCGCCAGGGCCTTAAGTCTTTCTCATGTACACCCATTACTTCAGCCTGAAGAGCGCGCCGTTCTCGATCGCGCCCGACCCGCGCTACCTGTTCATGAGCGAGCGCCACCGCGAGGCGCTGGCCCATTTGCTTTACGGAATCGGCAGCGGCGGCGGTTTCGTGCTGCTCACCGGGGAGATCGGCGCCGGCAAGACCACGGTCTGCCGCTGCTTCATCGAGCAGGTGCCGGAAAACTGCCGCCTGGCCTATATCTTCAATCCGAAGCTGAGCGTGGGCGAGCTGCTGCAATCGGTGTGCGAGGAGTTCGGCATCGCCGTCCAGGCCGGGCAGGGCGGGGTGAAAGCCTATGTCGACGCCATCAACGACTACCTGCTGGCCTCGCATGCCCAGGGGCGCAACAACGTGCTCGTCATCGACGAGGCGCAGAACCTGTCGGCGGAGGTGCTGGAGCAGTTGCGCCTGCTGACCAACCTGGAAACCAGCGAGCGCAAGCTGCTGCAGATCATCCTGATCGGCCAGCCGGAACTGCGCAGCATCCTCGCGCGTCCCGAGCTGGAACAACTGGCCCAGCGCGTGATCGCGCGCTACCACCTGGGGCCGCTGTCGGAGCTTGAGACCGGCGCCTACATCGCGCACCGGATGGCGGTCGCCGGCGCCCAGGGCGCGCCGGTGTTTCCGGCGTCCAGCGTGCCGCTCATCCACCGCATCACCCATGGCGTGCCGCGCCGCATCAACCTGCTGTGCGACCGCGCCCTGCTCGGCGCCTACGTCGAGAACAGCCGCGAGGTGACGCGCAAGATCGTCCGCACGGCCGCCGCCGAGATGTTCGCCGGCGAAGCCGCGATCAAGCCGGCGCGCTGGCCGCTGGTCGCCGGCGCCGTGCTGGCCGGCGCCGCGCTGAGCGCCG